>JBJHCG010000017.1:0-83521 GCA_050485885.1 Gemmatimonadales bacterium
GGCACAAAGCCACGCCCGGAACACCCCACCACAAGACACACTCCAACCCCATGAAGCAAAACCAGATACATGAATCTAACAGGGGGTTTTGCCACCCCCGGAAAGGGGGGCAGGAGCGCGATGGCAGCCACACGCCACCCGAAAATATACCGAAGCTGGATCAGCGTGCCCTCAGCAGCCGCCAGGGGCCTTCAGCGCCGCGCCAGACACCCCTCCCGGACTCGACCCCTCCCCGCACCCGAAAAGCTGTCAAGACCCCGACGGCTGGATTTCGGGCGATCGCATGGCAAGAGGGGACAACCTCCCGACCAACGCCCGACCCCCGCCCAGCCCCCGCCCACCCGGCCGTCGCCCACCCGCGCCCGGAACGCTCCTTGGGAACCGCCCCTCCCCTGATAGGGCACCCCCTCGGGGCCCTGGGCCACGTCTCCGCGGAAACGCCCCCTGAACGTTTCCGCTGAATCGCCCTCTCATCCCACCCCACAGGCCGGGCCGCCTCCTCCCAGACCCCGGGCCTCTACTCCGAAAAGAAGAGGCAGCTCCCCACGCCTGCCGGCGCCACCCCCACCACCTCCCCGACACCTGGCTGCACGCCGCCCCCCGGGGGCGCCACCACCTCCAACTCGGAGCCGGCCACCGGCCCCCGCCCCTCCACCACGAGCCGCCACGTCGTCACGGCGCCACCAAACCGTCGATCGAGGACCCGGCAGGGGAGGATGTCCGCCCTCCCATCGCCGCCAGGATGCCCGCCAGGATGCCCGCCAGGATGCCCACCGGGACAGCCGCCCGGGTCGCCACCCGGACCGCCACCCAGACCCCCACTCCCCTCGCCGAGCCCCACCATCCGGAGCGCCTCGGGCCGCACGAGGAGGTGGCCGGGGCCCGATGGTGCCGCGCTTGGAGCACCCCATGGGACGCCGGCTGCCGCGCCCGACCCCTCACCCGACCCCTCGCCCACCCGCTCTCCAGCCCCCACCCCCCATCTCACCTCCCACCACACCCCCTCCCCCACCTCGACCCGCCCCCCCTCCGCCCGCACGGCGAACTCGTTGACCCGCCCCACGAAGCCCGCCACGAACCGGTCGGCGGGGTTTTCGTAGAGCACCCGGGGGGTGGCGAACTGGCGCAACTCCCCGGCAGCCATCACGGCGATCCGGTCCGAGAGGGCAAACGCCTCCTCCTGGTCGTGGGTCACGAAGAGCGCGGTGATCCCCAGCTCCCGCACCAGGGCCCGCAGCTCGCTCCGGGTCCGCACGCGGAGGGTCTGGTCGAGGTTCGAAAGGGGCTCGTCCAGGAGGAGAAGGGGAGGCTCGATGGCCAGCGCCCTCGCCAGCGCCACCCGCTGCTGCTGCCCCCCGGAGAGGGCCTGCACGGCGCGCCCTCCGTACCCGGCCAGGTCCACCCGTGCCAGGGCAGCCTCCACCCGCCCGGCCAGGTCGGCGGGCACCCGTTTCCGGCTCCGGAGCCCGAAGGCCACGTTCTCGAACACGTTCAGGTGGGGGAAGAGGGCGTAGTTCTGAAAGACCATTCCGAACCCCCGTCGCTGGGGGCTCCACCCCTGGATCTCCTCCCCGCGAAAGGTGATCCGACCCCCGTCGGGCCGCTCGAAGCCGGCCAGGAGCCGAAGGGCGGTCGTCTTGCCGCACCCGGAGGGGCCCAGGAGGGTCACGAACTCCCCGGGCTGGAGGGCCAGGGAGAGTTCGCGCACCGCAATGACCTCTCCGAAGCGCCGCGTCACCCCCTCCAGCGCGACGAGAGGCCCGTCGCCCCCCGACCCACCCCCCTCAGTACCCAAGCGCCCGCCCACGCCGCCGGATGTTCGTGTCCCAGTGGCGCATCCACTCCGGGGTGCGCGCGCGCAGAAGCTCCGCATCCACCTCCATGGGACGAATTCGGGGGAGCGCCTCCCGAAGCCACTCGGGGTATCCCGCCGGGTCCAGGTCGGTGCGCGCCGGAATCCGGAAGAAACGCTCGGCGGCCGTGCGGATCGCCTCCTCCCCTCCGGCAAACTCCACGAAGGCCCGGGCCAGCTCCGGGTGGCGCCCTCCGCGCACCACGGCGATTCCATCCACCACCACGGGCGTCCCACTCGCCGGGATCACGTAGTCGATGGGGTAGTCCGTGTTCGCCCGCAGCGTCTCGATGTCGGGCATGGCCCAGAGCGTCACGAGCCCCTCTTCCCGGGCCAGCTTCTGGTAGAGGAGGGTGGGGTTCAGCACATACTCCTTCGTCTGGGCGTCGAGGCGCAGGAGCCACTCGTACCCCGCCGCCGGGTCGCCCGTCCCCTCCGATTCCCGGTAGATGAGGCTCGTGAAAATGGCCCGCATCGTGCCCGAGGCCAGGGGCTCGCGGATCAGGACCTGGTCGCGCCACCGGGGATCAAGGACGTCATCCCACTCCTGCGGCGCCTCCTCGCGCGAAAGAACGGCGCTGTTGTACGCAATGACCTCCGGGGTGAGGTAGGTGGCGAACCAGGCATCCCCGGCATGCCGCCCCTCGGGGGGAAGATGCTCGGCCCAGCTCGGCCGAAAGGCCTCCAGCAGCCCCTCCTCCGCCGCGGCATCGAACATGTCGGAGGGCGCCCCCCACCAGACATCGGCCTGGGGATTCGCCCGCTCGGAACGCAGCCGGTCGAGCACCTCCTGTGAACCCATGTCGAGCCACTCGACCCGCACCCCCGGGTTCGCCTCCTCGAAGCGCGCCCCGAAGTGGGCCATGAGATCCCGCCCATGGGGGGTGTAGATCACGAGGGTCTCCCGGTCGTCTCCACACCCGGCCAGGAGGCCCCCCAGAAGGAAGGGTGCACCCAGAAGAAGGAAAAGCGCTGTGGAAATGCGACGGCGCGGACCCGAAGCGGATCCGGCCCGCGCCTCGGGAAGAAGGGAGGAGGAAGGCATGGAATGCGGGAGGGAGGGTGAAGGGCAGTGGGGGGAAGGCGAAGCGGGTCCCGACCCCGAGGGGTCAACGCCCCCCGTGGGCTTCGACAAAGGCGGGCTCGCCCCCCTCGAGGGAGACGAGATTTGCCAGGATCCGGAAGGCGCCGGGGACCCCCCGGGGCCACTGCCGGAAGAGGGCCAGCCCGGTGTAGATGTAGGCGCCCTCGCCCACCGGGGCCACCACCCACCCGCCGCGAACGGGCTCCATTCCGGGATCGGCCATCTCCACCAGGGGGAGGAAGGGGCCGTCCCACCCGGCCAGGAAGTAGAGGCCGCGCTCCTGGATCCACCCCTCGAAGTCGTGGTCAGACAATGGGTTGGGCGTGACAACCAGGGGGTGGTCGGGCTCCAGGAAGGTGACCGTGGCCTCGGGGTCGGTGATCCGGTCGTGAGGGCGGTTCATCCGGAGGGGGAAGGGGCCGAAGTCGCCCTCGGGATACTCGTACTTGTTGTACTGGGCCACGAGCGTCCCCCCGGCCCGGGTCCACTCCAGGAGCCGGGGGGTGGCGCGGGCCAGGTCCGTTCGGGTCTCGTAGGCCCGGGCGCCGAGAACCACCACGTCGAGCCCCGAGAGGTCTCCCCCCAGGAGATCGGCCTCGTCCAGGAGGCGCACCTCCACCCCCAGGTCCCGGAGTGCGTCGAACCCGCCATCTCCCGGACCCATCACGTACCCCACCCGGATCCCGGGACGCACCTGCACCGCGAACCGGTGCACGTGGAGTTCGGCGGGGGTCAGGAGGGGGAGGGGGTCGATGTGGGGATAGTCGACCCGGGTGAAGTGGTCCCCGTGCCGGATCCCGTCCACCTCGGCCAGGGCCCGGAAGGTGACGGTGCCGGATCCGGGGTCGACGCCGGCGGCGCGGGTGCCGGGGTCGGAGGGGGCTTCGTCGGCGGGGGCGAAGCTGGCGGCGCTTCCTGCGCCGGCCTCCCCCGGACGAATCTCGAACACGAATTCTGTTTCGGTTTCACCGGGAAGGCTCAGCGGATGCGCGGTGGGGCGGACCTCCCACCCTTCCGGGCCCTCGAGGCGTACCTCCCCCTCCACCCCCTCCACTCCGGGGTTCGACACCCGAAGACGAACGCTTCGCGGCGCCTCGTCATGGAGGGGCCAGGCCATGCTCCCCCGTTCCAGCGCCAGCGAAACGCGGGGCGCCACATGCACCGGGGTACGCTCCTGCCCCAGCGCCTTGTCCACCGAGACATGGCCCACGGCCCGCTCCACCTGGAGGGAGGCCCCGGCCACCTGGAGGGTCACCCGGGCCAGGAGGGGCGGGGCGTCCGACCCCGTACCCCGATCCGGATCTTCCGCGGGCCAGGCGTAGAGGCTCCCCTCCCGGGGGAGGCGGAGAAAGTGGAGCACCGAGGGGGTGGCCCGGTCGGGGACCCCCACCACGAAGGGGGCCGCGCCCAGGGCACCTGCCCCCACCGCGCCCGGGAGGGGGGCCGGCGCCGCACCCACCCCCACCGGCGAGGGGGGCCCGGCCGCCGCAGGGGTCTCGGCGGCGCGTGGCTCACCCCACCCCCGGGGGACCTGCACCTCCACCCCCTCCACCGCCACCCCGGCCTCTCCGCCATTCCAGACCAGGGCCTCCACCCGGACCTCCTCCCCGGGCACCAGGAGGGGACGATCCACCCGGGCCTCCACCACCACCCCGGCGGCCAGGAGAATGGCCTCGGCCAGGCCGGCCTCCCGGAAGCGCAGGGCATCCACCACCGCGCCCCATCCCACCCGGGTCTCCAGGTCGCTCGCGACGCCCAGGCTCCGCTCCGCCTCCTCCAGGGCGCCAGCCAGGGTCTGGCGGAGCGTCACCAGCTCCGAGAGCACGGTCTGGGGACGCTCCGGATGGAGGCGCTCCCGCACCCGCCCCAGGACCTCCTCGTACTCCTGGAGACGTCTGGATATTTCCATACCTCCCCCGGCGAGCTCCGCCATTTCCAGGAGCCCGGTGGCGATTCCGGCAAAGAGGGGGGCCTCCGGGTCGTCGGTCCCGAAGCCCCGGCTCGCGGCCAGTGCCAGGCGCGAGGCCCAGGGACCCGGCGCCTCGGCCACCCCCATGTCCTGGGAGCGGTGCCGGCTCCGACCGGCCATGGCCACCTGGAAGTGCGAGCGCCCGAGGAGGGGGTCCAGGACCCCGGTCTGCACCCGGAGCTCCACCCCCTCGGGCTCCCGCCAGAGGAGGTGGTAGAGCTTCGTGGGGGCCCAGGGGAAGAGCCCCTCCTCCTCCAGGTGCGGGAATCGCTCCCGGTCGGCCGCAGCCTCGAAGGCCTCCTTCGCCAGGATCCCCGAGGCCTGGTGGTGCCCATGCCCGTCCCGGGCGGTGCCATGGAAGACGGAGACGATGACCTGGGGCCGAAGGGTCCGGACCAGGCGCACCACATCTTCCAGGAGGACCTCCCGGGGCCAGTGCTCGAAGGTCTCGTCGGCGGTCCGGGAGAAGCCGAAGTCGAAGGCCCGACTGAAGTACTGGGTGGCCCCATCGAGGCGCCGGGCCGCCAGGAGCTCCCCGGTGCGCACGAGCCCCAGCCCCTCGTCCATTTCGGGTCCGATGAGGTTCTGCCCCCCCTCGCCCCGGGTCAGGGAGAGGTAGGCCGTCCGCGCCCCCATCCCCAGCGCCAGGTGGGCCAGGAGGGCCGTGTCCTCGTCGTCGGGGTGGGCCGCAATCATGAGGACCCGTCGGTCGTCGCCGAGCCCGCGAAGGAGGAGGGCCAGGTCGGTGCTCGCCGCCGAGGGCTCCCCGGGAAAGGCCGCCGGCTGGGCCGCAGCTTCCACCGCCGGCCCCACCCACACGAGGGCAGCCACCACGAGAAGGAGGCCCCGGAGCAGGGCCAGGGGCGAACGATCGAGCGCGGGCGTACGGTCCGGCGAGAGGCGCATCAGGGGGAGACGTTCAGGGGGAGAAGGCGCGGTCACGGGAGCTCCGGCGCCTCCGGTACCGCGCCCCGCCCCGGGCGTTCCCCCCCGGTGCAGCGTGCCCTACCCCTCCTCCCACCGGTGCGCCACCCCCTGGTAGATCAGGAAGGGGACCCCCGTTCGCGTGCGCAGGAGGCGGAGGACCATGGCCGTCCGGCCGTCGTCCAGGTGGGCCTCCAGCGTCCCTTCGGCGCTTCCGGGGCGGAGGCGAAGGGGTGTGGGGAGCCCGGTGTCGATGACGAGGGCGCCCCCCACTTCGGCCAGGATCACCCCCTGACTCCCATTCCGGTAGCGGCCGGCCAGGGAGGCGTCGGGTTCGGTGATCGCCTCCCATCCCCGGTCCTCCCAGGTGGGGAGGGATGCCTGGGCAAGGGCGACCAGGGCCGGTGCGGGCGGATGCTCCGGGGGGGCGGCAAGAAGGGTCTGGACGAGGTGATCGCGGGTACGGGGAAGGACACTCCCCCCTCCGTTCGTGAGGAGAATCAGGGCCTCCCCCCGCTCGGGGAAGAGCCGGATCCAGGCGCTGTATCCCGGCCCCGACCCGGAGGCCGTCCAGCTTCCGTTGCCCTCCACCCGGAAGCCGGGGGCGTGGGCCACCCGGCCGGAGGGGTGCCCCGGATCGGCCACCTGGGGACGGGCCAGGGCCTCCAGGTGATCGGGGTCGGCAAGCCAGGAGGCCACGATCCGCCCCAGGTCCGAGGCGGTCATCCAGATCCGCTCCTGGGGCTGGAGGACGGCGGGGTCGGGAAAGGGGGCGGGGAGGTAGGGGGCCTGGGCGGTGGTGGAGGTCTGGAATCCGGGCTGGGTGCCCGGGGGGACCGCGCCGGGAGCCGCCACCACGGTGCCCGTGAGCCCCAGGGGGCGCAGGAGGCGGTCTTCCACGACCTCTGCGAAGGAGGCTTCGGCGGCGGCCTCCACGGCCGCGCCCAGGAGAAGCCGGTGGTGCGGGGTGGGCGACCGGATCCACTCCGCCGGGGCCATGACGGTGGATTCGCGGAGGCGTCCCAGGGCCTCTTCGGGGGTGATGCGGGGGGCAGGCTCTCCCGGAGGTGCGGGGACCAGGGAGGAGGCATCGAGGCCCCCGGTGTGCAGGAGGAGGGACTCGGCGGTGAGGACCCCCACCCGGGCGGGAAGGCCGGGAACGATCCGCCCCACCGGGGCGCGGAGGTCCAGCCGTCCCTCCTCGGCCAGGCGAAGGGTGAGGGAGGCCAGGAGGAGTTCGCCCAGCGTCCCCAGGTGAAAGCCATGGGTGGGGGAGAGGGGGCGGGTCCGATCCAGATCCTCGAAGCCCAGGGCCTCCACCCGGCGCACGCCCCGGGCATCCACCACCACCAGCGCAGCCCCGGTGGCTGCCGTGGTGGCCAGGTCCATCCGGAGGGCCTCGGACAGCGCGTCGGGGCGGGGGGCGGGCGCAGACGGGGCAGGCGCCGTGGAACCGGGTGCCGGCGCGGCCTGCGGTGCACACCCGGGGAGGAGGAGCACGGCGCCCGTGAGGGCGCGGAGGAAGGCACCGACAAGGGCGCCGGGGCGGCGGGGGGGAGGTCCGGGGGTTCGCATCTCCCGGAGTACCATGGAGGTCGTCGCAGGATCCCGAGGGCGTACGAATCTGCCACGGGCTCCCGGTGGGTTGACCGGGCCCGGCCCTCGACCTAGCCTTGAGCATGAGCTTCTGCCACGCACACTCCCATCATCGGCATCATGCGCCCCTCGCGGGTCGCGTGGTCGAGGAGGTGTGCGCCTGATCCAGGCGCCGGAAGCCACCCCCAGACCGCCGCGGCCCGTCGACCACTGACGGGCCGCGGTTTTTTTGTGCCTCGTCCCCGGATCCCTCCCCCTCTCTGCGACCTTCCCATGCTCCGCATCGCCATTCCCAACAAGGGCCGCCTCTCGGACAACGCCCTCGAGCTCTTCGAAACCGCGGGCCTCCGCCCCGACTTCCGCGCCGACCGCGCCCTCATGGCCCGGCTGGGTGACGCGTTCCAGGCCATTTTCGTTCGGGCGCAGGACATTCCGGAGTTCGTGGCCGATGGGGCCGCCGACCTGGGGATCACCGGGAGCGACCTCGTGGAGGAGGCGAACCGGGCCGAACTCACCGAGCTCCTGGACCTGGGCTTCGGGCGCTGCCGTCTCGTGGTGGCCGCCCGCGACGAGGCCCCGGTGGCGGCGCCCGGGGAACTCCCCGAGGGAACCCGGGTGGCCACCTCCTTTCCCGGGGTGGCGCGGCGCTACTTCGAGGGCCTCGGCACCCGGATCCAGGTGGTGCCGGTCTCGGGGGCCGCCGAGATCGCCCCCCACCTGGGGGTGGCCGATGTCATCGTGGACCTGGTCTCCACCGGGTCGACCCTCCGGGTGAACGGCCTCCGCGAAATCGGGACGATCCTCCAGTCGTCGGCCCGCCTCGTGGGGAACCCGGATCGCCTGGCCGCTTCGGAGCGGCAGGTCACGGAGCTTGTCACCGCGCTCCAGTCCGTCCTCCTGGCCCGCAGCAAGCGCTACCTCATGGCCAACGTGCTCCGCGATTCCCTCGACGAGGTCCGGAAGATCCTTCCCGGGATCTCGGGCCCCACCATCGTCGATGTCCTGGACCAGGGGCGGTGGGTGGCCGCCCACGCCGTGGTCGATGCGGACCAGGTCTACCAGACCATTGCGCGCCTCAAGGAGCTGGGGGCCGAGGGCATTCTCGTGACCCGGATCGAGCGCCTCATGGCGTGAGGGGACGCGGTCCCGCGCTCCTCCTCCCGCTCCTCCCCCGCTCACCCCCCTGACCTTCTCTACCCGCACCCCCATGCAGATCGCCATCGAGAAGTCCCTCTCCGATCTCACCGACCAGGACCGCACAGTCCTCCTGGCCCGGCGTCCCACCGACGAGTCCCGCCTCCAGGAGGCGGTGCGCGGGCTCCTGGCCCAGGTCCGGGCCGAGGGGGACGCGGCGCTCCTCCGCATGGCCCGGGACTTCGACCGGGTCGAGCTCTCGAGCCTCGAGGTGCCCCGACACCGGTGGGAGGAGGCGCTGGCCGCCCTGGACCCGGCGGTACGGGGTGCGCTGGAGCGGGCGGTGCGGAATCTCCACGCCTTTCACGTGGCCCAGATCCCGGGCGAGGTGATGCTTGAACCCGAAGTCGGGCTTCGACTTGGGCGCCGGTCCACCCCTCTCCCGGCCGTGGGGGTGTACGCCCCCGGCGGGCGGGCCGCCTACCCCTCGTCCGTCCTCATGGGGGTGGTCCCGGCCCGGGCGGCCGGAGTCCCCGAGATCGTGGTCTGCTCGCCTCCGGGGCCGAACGGGGAGCCCCCGGCCGAGGTCCTGGCCGCCTGCGCCCTGGGAGGTGCGACCCGGCTCTTCGCCCTGGGCGGCGCCGGTGCCGTGGGCGCAATGGCCTACGGGTCCGAGACCGTGCCCCAGGTCGAGGCCATCGTGGGGCCGGGGAACCAGTGGGTCACCGAGGCCAAGCGCCAGGTGGCCGGGGAGCTTCGCATCGACTCGCCGGCCGGGCCCTCGGAGGTCCTCGTGGTGGCAGCCCCCGGTACCGACCCGGCGCGGGCCGCAGGCGAGCTTCTGGCCCAGGCCGAGCACGATCCGGAGGCTGCCGTGGCCGTGGTTTCGTGGTCCGAGGCCACGCTGGCGGCCATTCGCGAGGCGCTGGCCACCCAGCTCGCCCAGGCCCCCCGAAGGGAGATCGCCCAGGTGGCCCTGGCCGAGCGGGGCGGGTTTCTCCTGGCCCGGGACCGGGCCGAGGCGCTGGACTTCGCCGAGGCGTACGCCGCCGAGCACCTGGCCCTCTTCACCGACGACCCGCGCCGCGACCTCGACACCCAGACCACCGCGGGCACGGTCTTTCTCGGGGAGCCCAGCACGGTGGCCTTCGGGGACTACGCCACGGGGGCGAACCACGTCCTCCCCACCTCGGGGCGCTCCCGGGCCTTCTCGGGCCTCTCCGTTCTCGAGTTTCTCCGCTTCTACACCTGGCAGGAGCTCACGCCCGAGGCCGCGGCCGCCCTCGCCGACGATGTGGGGCTCCTGGCCGACGCCGAGGGGCTCCCCGCCCATGCCGCCGCCGCCCGGATGCGGCGGGGCGCGGACGGCGACCACGCCTCCTGAGCCGATCGATCCTCCAGCCTCTCCCGACCCCCCTCCCCACCCGACCCATGAGCCCCTTCCCGCGCTCCGTCTACGCGCCCCTCGAGCCCTACGCCCCGGATCGCCGCCCCATCGAGGTGGACCTCTCCGACAACACGAACCGCTGGGGCGCCCACCCCGGGGCCCTGGCGGTGGTGCGCGGGGCCGATCCGGAGGCGCTTCTCCGCTACCCCTCCGTCTACGCCGACCGGCTTCGCGAGACGGTGGCCCGCCTCCACGATCTGCCCCTGGAGTGCGTGAGCACGGGGTGCGGCTCCGACGACCTTCTCGATTCCACCTTCCGGGCCGCCGGCGAGCCCGGCGAGAGGGTGGCCTACCTCCCCCCCACCTTCTCCATGGTGGAGATCTTCGCCCGCATGAACGGGCTCGAGGCCGTGCCGGTGGGGGTGGGGGAGGAGGAACCGACCGCCGACACCCCCGGCACCCTCCCTCCCCTTCCCGACCCCGAGGCCCTGGTCGAGGCGGCCCGCTCCGAGGGGGTCCTCACGGGCTCGGGCGTGACGGCGGCGGGGGGCGGGCTCGTTTACCTCTGCCGCCCCAACAACCCCACCGGAGAGCTTCAGCCCCGCGCCTGGGTCGAGGCCCTCCTCGCGGCGGCCGAGGCCCGGGGCGAGGAGGCCCCCGTCGTGCTCCTGGACGAGGCCTACGCCGACTACGCCCCCGAGCACTTCCTGAAGGTGGCCGCGGCTTCGCGGCGGGTCGTGGTGGTTCGCACCCTTTCCAAGCTCTACGGGCTCGCCGGCCTCCGGGTGGGCTACGCCGTGGGCGGGCCCGAGGTGATTCGCGAGATCGAGAAGTCGCGGGGTCCCTACAAGGTGAACCGGCTGGCGGAGGCCGCGGCGGTGGCTGCGCTGGACGATGCGGAGGGGTGGGTCCCCGAGATCCGGGCCGCCACCCTCGAGGGGCGGGCGCGCCTCGCCTTCGAGCTCGCCTCCCGGGGGTACACGCCCCTTCCTTCCAAGGCGAACTTCATCCTCGTTCCGGTGGATGACGCCACCTTCGTCACCGCGTCCCTCCGCCACGACGGGGTCGCGGTCCGCCCCTTCCCGGGGCTTCCCGGAATCGGCGATGCGATCCGGGTGAGCATCGGCCCCGACGCCGAGCTCGACCGCTTCCTCGCCGCCCTCGACAAGGTGTACGGCTGAGCCACGCCGCCCCCCGCCCCCTTCCTCTCGACCCTCCTCCCTCGCCTCGCTCCATGCCCCATGTGACGCTCTTCGACTACGGCGCCGGCAACCTCCACTCCCTGGCCAAGGGGCTCGAGGCCGGCGGTGCACGGGTCACGATCACCCCCCGGTGGGACGAGGCGCTGGCCGGGGAGGCCCTCATCCTTCCCGGGGTGGGCTCCTTCGGGGCGGCGGTGCGGGCCCTCGAGGGGCACGCTCCCCGGGTTCGGGCCGCCCTCGAGGGGGGGCTTCCCTGCCTGGGGATCTGTCTGGGAATGCAACTCCTCCTTTCCGGCTCGGAAGAGGGCGCGGGCGAAGGGATCGGACTCGTCCCGGGGCCGGTGCGCCGCCTGCGGACCGCCATCGTCCCCCAGATGGGGTGGAACGATGTGGACGCCGCCGACGACCCCCTTTTCGACGGGCTCCACGACCCGGGGCTCACCGCCTACTACGCGAACTCGTTCGTCTGTGAACCGGAGGATCCCGGGGTCATCATCGGCCGCTCCACCTATGGCGAGGAGACCTACGCCGCCGCCGTCCGCAAGGGACGCACCTGGGGGGTGCAGTTCCATCCGGAGAAGAGTTCCACCCAGGGGCTCCGGCTTCTGCGGAACTTCCTTGACGAGGTGGCCGGGGGGGTGAAGGGATGAGCGCGCCCCTCCCGCGCTTCCGCGCCATCCCCGCCGTCGATCTCAGGGGGGGCCGCTGCGTCCAGCTCGTGGGGGGGCGCCCGGAAGACGAGCGGGTTTCCCTTCCGGACCCGGTGGCGGTGGCCCGGGGATGGCGGGCCCGGGGCTTTGCCACCCTTCATGTGGTGGATCTCGACGCGGCCCTGGGCACGAGGAACGAGGCCGGCGAGGCGGTGGACCACCTGGAGCTGATCGCCCGGATCGCCGCCGAGGCGCCGGGCGACCTCCAGGTGGGGGGAGGGGTGCGCGACGGGGCACGGGCACGGGCCCTTCTCGAGGCCGGGGCGGCCCGGGTCATCGTGGGGACCCGGGCGGTGGACGATCCGGCCTGGCTCGCCGAACTCGCCGGGGAGCACCCGGGGCGGGTCGCCGTAGCGGCCGACATTCGCGACGGAGTGGTCCTCCGCCGCGGGTGGACGGAGGCCAGCGAGCTTCGCATCCTCGACTTTCTCGCCACCCTGGCCCCCCTCCCCCTGGCCGGGATCCTCTGCACCGATGTGGGGCGCGAGGGGCGCCTCGAGGGGATCGACCGCGATGGCGTCACCGCCGTGCTCCGGGCCTCGGCGCACCCGGTCTGGATCTCGGGCGGCGTCACGACCCTGGACGAACTCGACTTCCTCGCATCCCACGGTGCAGCCGGAGCGGTGCTCGGCATGGCGCTCTACACCGACACCCTCGACGCCGACGGGGTTGCGGCGCGGCATGGGGGGGTCAGAAGACGACGGACTCCTCCCGGGCCTTCATCCGGATGATCCAGAGCCCGTTGTGCATGTCGTTCACGAAGGCGAGGCCGTCGCGGACCACGACGCCCCACGTCATGGGGTCGTTCGGAGCAAAGCCGTCGCGGTCGCCCGTGTGGACATGGACCATCTCGCGCTCCTGCGCGCCGAGGTCGCCGAAGAGTTCGCCCGAGATGTCGAAGGTGCGGAAGCCGGCGTTGTAGGCCCCCATGTAGAGGGTGTCGCCGGCGGCCCAGAGGTTGTGGACGCCCCCGTAGTCGGGGCGCCACCAGGCCACCCGCACCGGGTTTTCCAGGTCGCTCACATCGAACACGTGGAGGTTCCCGAAGGCCCGGGCGGCGGCGGCGTCCTTCGCCCCCTCCACATCGCCCGCCGGAAAGACCTCATCGCCCACGAAGACGTACTTCCCGTGGCGCCATGCGGTGTGGGTCCCGCGGATGAAGCCGGGGCCATGGCGGGCCTCCACGTCGCGGTACTCCTCGTTCAGGTCGTACTTGACCCAGGCCACGAGCTGGGGGTCGTGGGGGCTTCCGCCCTTCACCCCGTTCCCCACGTCGAGAATCACGAGGCCGTCATTCCAGTAGCTCATGTAGGCCAGGCCGTCCTGGACGTCGACATCGTGGAGGGTGCGGGCGGCGTCGGGGCGCGGGGTGCGCCACTGGGCCACCTCCCGGGGGTTGTAGGGATCGTTCAGGTCCACGATGTGCATGGCCCCCGTCCCGTTGTTCGTCAGGTAGACGTGGGTGCCCCAGGGCTCCTGCCGGTAGACGAAGGAGGAGTGGACGCCGGCCGTGACCCCCTCGGTGAACTCGGCAATGGGCTCGGGATGCGCCGGGTCGTAGAGATGGGCCACCACGAGCCCGTTGCGCCGATCGGCCGCCCCTTCCCGGGTAAAGACCATGTAGCGGCCGTCGGGGGTCGTCATGAGGTCGTTCACGCGGCGGGTGTTCGCCACCACCGAGTCGGTGACCACGGGGTTCGAGGGATCGCGGATGTCGATGGCGTAGAAGCGGTCACCGCCTCCGCCCGTGCCCAGGTAGGCGAAATCCCCGCTCGGATGGAGCCAGACCTCTTCGGTGGTGAAGAGGGTGCGGGGGAGGCGCCCCACCACCTCCACCGGGCGGCGCACGTCGCGGAAGGCCAGCGAAACGGCGGCCGCGCCCGAAGCCGCCCCGAAGGAGGCCATGACCGTGTAGTCTCCGGCGTCGTACCCCACGAACCGGCCCTGCGGGCTCAGGAGCCCCTGCCCCGGCGAGAAGCTCCAGGTGGGCTCCACCCCCTCGATGACGCGCCCCTGGGCGTCGAGGGCCCGGGCGCTGAAGTCCACCACATCGCCCTGCCGGGCCTCGACCTCGGCGGGGGAGATCTCGACCCGGGCCACCTGGGCGGCCACGACCTCGATGGTCCGGGACGCGGTGGCGGGTCCCGTCGAGGCGGTGAGGGTCGCCCGGCCGGGCGCCACCGCCGTGAGGAGCCCCCGCTCCGATACCTGGAGCACCGCAGGGTCCGAGGAGCTCCAGCGCACCTCGTCCTGGCGACGATCGTCCTGGGCCGAAAAGCTCTCGGCGCTCACGCGCAGGAGCTGTCCGGGGAGCATGCGGGCCGGGGTGTGGCTCACCTCGATGCGGGCCGCCGGCCCCGGGACCACAACCACATTCGCCACCTCCACCACGGGAGGGGCATTCTCCCGGACCGCCACCACCGCCACCGGGATCGTGCCCACGGCGCCGGCGAGGACGGTGCCATCGGGGCGAACCACCCCCTCGAAGCGCCCCCCGGCCGCCTGGTAGCGGAACTCCACCCCCTCCACGGGCGCGCCGCTCTCCGAGACGAGACGCCCCTCGACGCGGAGGGAGTCTCCGGGGGTGAGGGTGAGGACCTCGGGCGAGACCACCACGCGAGGACCGGTGGCCGGGGGCTGGGCCGGGGCAGGGGCCTGCGCCTCCGCGGGGGCCGCATCGACCAGGACGAGGGCGGGGAGCAGGGCGAGGAGCCCGAGGGCGGAAGGGGCCGGAAAACGGGGCATGCGGAAACCTCCGGGGGTGAGTGTTAGAATGAAGGTATCGGCGCCGGAAGTCCCCGGCCATGGGATCCCGGGGAGATCCGCAGGCGCCTGGATTCACCCCTTGCCCTGGATCGATCCATGCCCCGCCAGGTCAGCGCTCCGCTGGGGTCGGCGCTCGCGACGGCCCTCCTCCTTCTCGCCCTGCCGGCGGCCTCCGCCGCGCCCCCCGGCATGACCCCCCCGGGCGTTGCGCCGCCGGGCACTGCGCCCCCGGACCGGGAGTACCGGGTCTTCGTGGGCTCCGAGGCCACGGACCGGATCTCCCTCGTCGTCTTCGGACCCGAGGGGGCCCGGGTGGAGCGGGAGTTCGTGGTCTCCATGTATCCCACCGAGGCCGACGGCCCCCATGGCCTCGCCATGTCTCCCGACGGGCGCCACCTCTTTCTCACCACCGGCCATGGCCGCCCCTTCGGGAACCTCTGGAAGGTCGATCCCGAAACCGGTCGCTCGCTCGGACGGGTGGAGCTGGGCCCCTTTCCGGCCTCCCTCGACATCACCCCCGACGGATCCACGATCTTCGCCGTGAACTTCAACCTTCATGGCGACATGGTTCCCTCGTCGGTTTCGGTGGTGGATGCCGCGCGCATGCTCGAAATCTCGCGCATCGAAACGTGCACCATGCCCCATGGCTCCCGAATGAGCCCCGACGGCCGCCGGCAGTTCTCCACCTGCATGATGGACGACCTCCTGGTGGAGGTGGATGCGTGGGGGCTCCGCGTGGGCCGCTTCTTCCACCTGGCCCCGGGAAGGGAGGGTGGGGTGGAAGGCCCCGGGCATGGAGGCGGGCACGGGGCGCATGACGCCCATGGCGCCCACGCCGCCGATGACGACGCCGCCGGGCACCCATCCCACGACCCGGTCTGCTCTCCCACCTGGGTCCAGCCCACCCCCGACGGGCGCCGCGTCTTCGTGGCCTGCAATGCTTCCGACGAGGTCGTGGAGGTCTCGGTGGAAGGCTGGGAGCTCGTCCGCCGCATCCCGGCCGGGCGAGGGGTGTACAACCTGGCGGTGACCGCCGACGGAAGGACGCTGGTGGCCACGAACAAGCAGGGGAACTCGGTGTCGGTCTTCGAGGTGGAGACCGGCGAGGAGCGCGCCCGCCTGGACACCCTGCGCCCGGTGGTGCACGGGGTGGTGATTTCGCCCGACGACCGCTTCGCCTTTGTCACGGTGGAGGGGGTGGGCTCGGAGCCGGGGACGCTGGAGGTTTTCGACCTGGCGGCCGGCGAGCGGGTGGGATCGGTGGACCTCCCCCCCATGTCCGCCGGTCTGGCCTTCTGGCGATGAGCCCACAGGCCCGTCGCATTCACGTGGAGAATCCATGAAGCAAATCGAGGAAATCCCCCTCCCGGGGGTCGGGGTCCGGCACGAGTTCCAGACCGCCGCGGGAGATCGCCTGGGAATGGTCACCCACCGGGGCGGTCGCCGCGAGCTCCTCCTCTTCGACCGCGAGGACCCGGATGCCTGCGCCCGGACCATCGCGCTGGAGGAGGACGACGCCCGGGCCCTCTCCGAAATCCTGGGTGCGGCACCGGTGACCCGGGCCGTGCGCGAGGTGCGCCAGTCGCTCGGGGCCCTCTCCATTGACTGGATTCCCATCACGGCCGGATGGCCCTGTGCCGGGGAGCGCCTCATGGACACCCAGATCCGCGAGAAGACCGGGGTCCTGGTGGTGGGGATCGTGAAGGGGGAGGAGACCCTCCCCACCCCACCCCCCGACACCCTCCTCGCGGTGGGCGACACCCTGGTGGTGGTGGGCTCGGACGAGGCCATTGCCCGGGCCTCGGCCCTCCTGAGCGAGCGCTGACCCCCGTGCCGTCCCTCCGGCGGGGGGGCACCCCGTGACGGTGAACCCCCTCCTCCTCCTGGGGGTGGTGGTCCTGACGCTGGCCCTCCTGGCCCGGGCCGCGGGACGCTTCGGACTCTCCGCCATCCCCCTCTACCTCCTGGCGGGGCTCGCCTTCGGGGCGGGAGGGCTCGTGCCCCTGGGGCTCGAGGAGGGCTTCATCGCCACCGGCGCCGAGCTGGGAGTGGTCCTCCTCCTCTTCATGATCGGCCTGGAGTACACGGCCGAGGAGCTGCGCCAGGGGCTCCGGACGGGGGCACGTCCGGGGGTCGTGAACCTCGTCCTGAACTTCACCCCGGGGGTGGCGGCAGGGCTCCTCCTCGGGTGGGGGTGGATCCCGGCCCTCCTCCTGGGGGGAGTGACCTTCAACACCTCCACCGGGATCATGGCCAAGCTCCTGGCCGAGCTGGGCCGGATCGGAAACCGCGAGACCCCTGCCGTGCTCTCGGTGTCGGTCCTCGAGGACCTGACCATGGCCCTCTATCTGCCCCTGATTACCGTGGCCCTCGTGGGAACGGGGGTCTGGGCCGGGATGGTCTCGACGGGGGTGGCCGTAGTCACGGTGGGGGTGGTCCTCTTCCTGGCCACGCGCTACGGGGGGCTTCTGAGCCGTGCCCTCGTGCACCCCTCGGAAGAGGTGGTCCTTCTCTCGGTGCTGGGGGTGGTCCTCATGGTGGCGGGGGTGGCCGGGTCGCTCCAGGTCTCGACGGCGGTGGGGGCCTTTCTGGCCGGGCTCGCCCTCTCCGGCGAGGTGGCCGAGCGGACCCGGGTCCTCCTGGGACCGCTCCGGGACCTCTTCGCCGCCGTCTTCTTCCTCTTCTTCGGACTTCAGGTGGATGCGGGGGCGCTGGGTCCGGTCCTCGGGGCCGCCCTCCTCCTGGCCGCCGTGACGGCGCTCACGAAGATGATCACCGGGTGGGTTGCGGCGGCCAGCCACGGGGTGGGGACCCGGGGACGCATCCGGGCCGGGCTCGCCCTTCTCCCCCGGGGGGAATTCTCCATCGTCATTGCCGGGCTCGGGGTGGCGGCGGGGGTGGAGCCCGCCCTGGGCCCCCTGGCGGCGGCGTACGTCCTCCTCCTGGCCGTGGCCGGCCCCTTCCTGGCCCGTACCGACGGGGTGCTGGCGCGGGGGCTCGAGCGGGTGCAGGGGTGGCGCCGGACCCGGGCGCCGGCAGCGCCCGTCACTCCGCCGAGAGCGCCCTGACCGTTTCCCGGACTGCCGCCTGGAGCTGTTCTTCCTCGTGCTCGGCGCTCAGGAAGAAGCGAAGGCGGGCCGCCCGCTCCGGCACCGCCGGGTGGATGATGGGCGAAACATTGAAACCGGCCTCGAAGAGGTGGGCCGAGGCCCGGGCCGCGGCGAGCGAACTCCCCACGATGACCGGGACCACGGCGTACCCCGCCGAGAGCCCCGTGTCGAGCCCGGCCCCCTTCGCCTCCTCCAGGAAACGGGCCCCCCGTTCCCGGAGCCGCCGGACCCGCCCCGGTTCCTCCTCGAGCATGCGGAGGGCCTCCAGCGCCGCTGCGGCCAGGGGAGGCGACATCCCCACCGAGTAGACGAAGCCCGGGGCCGTGAACTTGAGGTAGTCCACGAGGGCCCTGGATCCGGCGATGTACCCGCCCTGGGAGGCCAGGGTCTTGGAGAGGGTGCCCATCCAGAGGTCCACCTCCTGACCCGGCACGCCGAAGTGTTCCCCCACTCCCCGCCCCTCCGCTCCCAGCACTCCGAGGGCGTGGGCCTCGTCCACCATGAGGAGGGCGCCATGGCGGGCGCGAAGCTCCACGAAGCGCGGGAGGGGAGGCACATCCCCATCCATGCTGTAGAGCCCCTCCACCACGATGAGGACCTTCTCGTACTCCTTCCGATGCCGGGTGAGGAAGGTGTCGACCTCCTCCCAGTCGTTGTGCCGGAAGCTCCTCCGGTGCGCCCCCGAGAGCCGGGCTCCCACCAGGGCCGAGTTGTGGATGAGCTGATCGTGGAGAACGAGATCGCGCGGCCCCAGGAGGTGGCCGATGGTGGTGACATTCGTGGCGTGACCACTCACGAAGACCACGGCGGCTTCCACCCCCAGGAAGCGGGCCAGGGCCTCCTCCAGCTCCAGGTGGACGGAGCGCTCGCCCGACACCACCCGGCTCGCCCCGGCCGAGCTTCCCCATCGGTGGAGGGCGGCCTCCACCGCGGCATTCACCCGGGGGTGGCCGGAGAGCCCCAGGTAGTTGTAGGCGGAGAAGTTCACGAGGCTTCGGCCCTCCACCTGGGTGGTGGCTCCCACCACCCCGTCGTGGACCCGGAAGAAGGGGTTCGGAATCCCCACGGTCTCCGCCATCCGGCGCTGGATCTCCACCTCCTGAAGGGCGGGAAAGCGCTCGATCCGGTGGAAACGCTCAGGCACCTCGGAGGCCGACCTCCCCCCCGACCCGGGGGCCGCCCCCCCGTCCGGGGCTCCGGTGGGCCCCTTTCGCTGGAGGAGTTCCCGAAGGAGCGCCCGCTTCTCCTCCTGCGAAAGGGGACCGTGCGCTCCCCCGGTCATCCGGACGTCCTCATCGTGCCCCCTCCTCCCGTGAGCCCCGGGGCTCGTGGAGGTCGCGCCCTCGGGCCGCCGCTTCCACCTCGGCGGCCACGCCGTGGCGGGCCACCAGCGCCTCCGCCCGGGCCGCGACCTCCGCATCCTCCCCCTCCGGAGCATCGTGGGCCTGAAGGGCCTCGAGCACGCGGGCCGCGAGGCCCCGCAGGGAGCTCGCTTCCGACAACCCCATGGTGGGAAGCTGGACCCCGAACTGGCGCTCGATCCCCACCCCCAGCTCCACGGTCATGAGGGAGTCGAGGCCCATGTCGTAGAGGGACCGGTCCGGGTCCACCTCGGCGGGGGGGAGGCGGAGCACGCCGGCCACCTGCTCGGTGAGGAGCTGGAGCACGAGGGCCTTCAGCTCCACGGGGCCGAGAGCGGCCACCCGGTCGAGGAAGTCGCCCGGGTCTCCCTCTTCCACCGCCCGGGCCGCCGCACCGTCGAGCCAGGCATACGCACCGTCCTCGGCCACCCGGAGGGAGCGCCGGGCACGCCCCCATGCCATGGGGAGAAGGGCCCGCACCCCGGTCACCCGACGCGCCAGGAGCTGCCCCAGGACCTCGAGGGCCTCCTCCGAGCGGAGGGGCTCGGCGCCGAGCCTCCGGGTGAGGAGTTCCTTCAGGTGCGGGTTCAGGGCGAGGGTGCCCACATCGTCGATGGCACCCAGGGCCAGCGCCAGGGTGGGGAATCCGGCCCGGCTCCGGGCCTCGGCCAGCGCCTCCACCGCCGCGTTCGCCGCCACGTAGTTGGCCTGGCCCGGGTTTCCGAGAAGGGTGGTGGCCGAGGAGAAGTAGACCGTCCAGTCCAGCGGGAGGGCGCGGGTGGCCTGGTCCAGGGTGCGGGCCACGGTGACCTTGGCGTGCCAGACCCGCGCCACCGAGGCCGGGTCCATGTCGAGGGCGCGCCGGTCGTCGAGGACCATGGCGGCGTGCACGACACCGGCCAGGGGAGGGAGCCCCCACCCTTCCAGCGAGGCCAGGAGAAGCTCCACCTGGTCCCGATCGGTGGCATCCACCGAACGCACCTCCACCCGCACCCCCCTCGCACGGAGGTCGCCGAGGAGGGCCTCGCCCTCGGCATCGGGCACCCCCCGTCGGCTCACGAGGAGGAGGGCCTCCGCCCCCCGTTCGGCGAGCCAGCGGGCCGTGGCCAGCCCGAACCCGGTCACCCCGCCCACCACGAGGTAGGTGGCCCGGGCACGGCACCGGAAGGGGACAGGGCGGGGAACCGGCGACCGGGGGGGAGGATCCTGGGTCACCACGATCTTCCCCACATGGCGTGCCTGCTGCATGGCACGGAAGGCCTCGCCCACCCGGTCGGCCTCGTACCGCTGCACGGGGAGGGGGGTGAAGGTGCCCCGTGCGAAGTGGCCCATGACCGCCCGGAAGATGCGCGCCGTACGGGCCGGATCCCGGGCCATGAGCTGGTCGGCATCGATCCCGTGGTAGGCAATGTTCTCGCGGAGTGCCCGCATGGCCAGGAGCGAGTTCTGGTAGAAGTCCCGCTTTCCGAGCTCGAGGAAGCGGCCGAAGGGGCGAAGGAGCCCCAGGCTCGCCTGCATGGCCTCTCCCGCCAGGGAGTTCAGGACCACGTCCACCCCCTCGCCCCCGGTGCGGGCCCGCACCTCGTCCACGAAGCTCAGGCTCCGGGAGTGGAGGATGTGGGGGACTCCGAGTTCCCGAAGGAGGGCCCGCTTCGGCTCGCTCCCCACGGTGGCGAAGATCTCCGCCCCCACGAACCGGGCCCACTGGATCGCCGCCAGCCCCACCCCACCGGCCCCCCCATGAAGGAGGATCCGTTCTCCCTTCCGGAGGCGGGCCAGGGTGTGAAGGGCGTAGTAGGCCGTGAAGAAGGGCACGGGGAGGGAGGCCGCCTCGACGGTGCCGAGTCCTCCCGGGATCGCGGCCACCGCCCCCTCCCGGGTGACCACCTCGTCGGAAAAGGCTGAAGATGAGAAGGCCAGGACCCGATCCCCCGCCTGGAAGCGGCGGACTCCGGGCCCGGTCTCCACCACCACGCCGGCACACTCCATTCCAAGGGCCGCCCCGGCGAACCCCCCTTCCACCGCCTCGTCGGGGAGAAGGCCCATGGACCACATGACATCGCGGAAGTTGAGCCCCGTGGCCTCGACCCGGAGGCGGAGCTCCCCCCGCCCAAGGGGAGCGCGGGACACCTCCTCCCAGGCCAGGGAATCCAGGAGGCCCGGAGCGCGCGTGCGGAGCCGGACGCGGGAGTCGGGGGTGCGGGGGAGGTCCGCTTCGGGAAGGATGCGCCGCACCCGTCCTCCCGAGGGGCCCACCCGCAGCTCCACCTCCTGCCGCTCGTCGAACCACCCTGCCTCCCAGGCCGGCGACGTCCCCCCCTCCACCTCGAGGACCCGGAACTCCAGCCCCTCCAGCTCATTCGTGAGCGTGCGGAAGAGGGCCCCGAGGGCGGCCATTTCGGGTGCCTGGCTCCGGGGGGGAACCAGCACGAGGAGCTGGGTGGGATGCGAACGGGTCAGGGCATGAAGGGCCTGGGCGAAGCGGAGTGCTCCCTGGGTGAGGGCGAGGGCGGAGGCGCCGGGGGTGAGCCCGTGGGTGAGCACCCAGCGCTGGGCATCGCGGTGCCGGGAGAGGAACTCCTCCCACCCGGCGCCCTCCACCACCTCTCCCAGCGGGAGGGTCACGGTGCGCACCCGATGCCCCTGGCTCCCCAGGTGACGATGGAGCGAGGCGGTGGGGGGTGCACCTGCGGCCTCCCCGAGGAGGACCCAGGAAAGGGCCTCCCCCCGACCTGAAGTCGGGCGAGCCGCCTTCGTCGCGTCAGGGCGAGCCGCCTGCGCCTCCGAAAGGGGGAGAACCCGGTCCACCGGCACGGGGTCGTCCCAGGCGCGGACCGCGAGGTGGGGGAGGGCCGGGAGGTCGGCCCGGATCCGGGCAAGGCGCTGGGGATCAGGGTGCGTGACCGTCCATTCCACCGCGCCGGGACCGGCATGGACCACCCACCGCCCCACCTCCTCTCCGGAGGCGGGGGCCAGGAGCAGGACCCGGGGGGTGATCCCCCGGCCAGCCCCCTCCGCCACAAGCCCCGCCACCACACCTGCCTCGCTTCCGGCCGCGGCGACCGCAGCGGTCGAGGGCGATGCGTCGGCCCCGGGGCCGGCCTCGTGGGGTCGAAGGGACACCCCCACCTCGCGCCACCGCAGGAGACCCTCGTGCCACGCGCGCTCCCCCCCGGAAGCCACCTCCTGGAAGCGGCATCCGCGAAGGGTCGCCACCACCTCCCCACGGGGGTTCAGGAGGTCGAAGTCCGCCACCACCGAGCGGGCGCCCTGGCGGCGGAAACGGGCGCGCCCGGCCGTCGCCTCCCCGGCCCCGGAGAGGATCCGGGCTTCCGCAACCGCCACCGGGAGCACGCCCCCGCGCGAGGGGGAGCGCCCCCGCCGAAGAAGGATCTGGAGGAGGAGCTGAAAGGCCCCGTCGGCCAGGGGAGGTGGGAGGAGGAAGGAATCCATGGACCGCGCATGCGGCCCTCCCGGGAGGAGGCGTCCTTCCGCCGCCTCGGCCGAGGCCCGGCCTCCCTGCACCGTACGGAAGGTGGGGCCGAAGGCGAGCCCCGCCCGGGCGGCTTCGCGGGCGTGGTCCTCTCCGCCGAAGGGGGTGCCCTCGTCGGGAGCAAGGGGAGGAAGGGGCGCGAGAGGGCGATGGGCTTCGACGAGGGTGGCCACGGCGTGCTCCACCCAGTTCCCGGCCTGAAGGCGTGGCCGGCTCCGGATCGTGATGCGCCCCGGAGTGCCGGTGACCCGCGTTTCCACGACCCGGGTCTGTCCCTCGGCAAAGACGAGGGGGCGGCGGATCTCGAGCCCCGCCACGGCCGGGGTGCCCCCCTCCCGCTCCACCCGGTGGGCCGCGGCCAGCGCCATTTCAAGGAATCCGGTGGCCGGAAGGACCACGCTTCCTCCCACCCCGTGGTCGGCAAGCCAGGGAAGGCGCTCGGGGTCCAGGTCCACCTCCCAGGCCAGGGGGTCCGGCTGGGTGCGCACGCCCAGAAGGGGGTGGTCCGCTTCCTCCCCGAGCACCCGCGGGTCCCGTTCCGGGGTCCCTTCGAACCAGTGGTCCTCTCCCTGCCAGGGGTAGGTGGGGAGGGAGACCAGGGCTCCAGGGGTGGGAAACTCGGACTCGAGCGATGCCCTCCCTCCCATGAGGACGGCCCAGTCCTCGGCGGCCTGCCACCCCTCCACCTCCGGAGCGCCCCGACGCGCGGTGGTGCGCACATCGAGGGGCACGCCGACATGTTCGGCGCACTCCGTCATGTATCGCCCGAGGATCCCGTGGGGTCCGATTTCCAGCGCCCCGGTCACCCCCAGGTCGAAGGCCGAGGCCATGGCAGCGCGGAACCGCACGGGCTGGCGGAGGTTGTGCCACCAGTAGTCCGGAATCAGGAGGGCCGGGCTCAGCGCTTCTCCGGTCACGGTAGAGAGGAAGGGCACCGTTCCCTCTCCTGGATCCACCCCTTCGAGCGCCTCCAGAAGCGCTCCCTCGAGGGGGTCCATGACCGCGGTGTGGAAGGGGTAGTCCAGATCCAGGACCCGGAAGAAGGTGCCCGCCTCCCGGGCCCGGGCTTCCATGGCCTCGAGCGTGTCGCGCGCCCCGCTCAGCGTCACCGAGCCGGGGCTGTTCTCGCCCGCCACCACGACCCGATCCTCGGCCCCGGCCTCCCGGATCCACTCCCGAGCCTCGGCCTCGGAAAGGGCGGCGGCGGCCATCCCCCCGAGCCCCGCGGTGCGGGCCGCCACCTGGCTCCGGGCCACGATGACCCGGCACGCCATGGCCAGGGGCATCCCTCCGGAGGCATAGGCGGCGGCCACCTCCCCCACGCTGTGGCCGAGCACGGCGGCGGGGCGCACCCCCCGGGCCCGGAGGAGGTCGGTCATGGCCACCTGGAGGGCGAAGAGGAGGGGCTGGGCCACCTCGGTTCGGGCCATGTCCCGGGTCTCGGGGGGCGCAGCCAGGAGGTCGGCCACGGACCACCCCAGGAGCGGCCCTAGGAGGGCGTCGACCCGGGCCAGGGCCCGCTGGGCGCCGGGAGCCTCGGCAAGCCAGTCGCCAAGCATCCCCGGCCACTGGCTCCCATTCCCGCTGAAGACCCAGAGCTGGGGCCCCGCATGGGGGGTCCACCCATGGCGGATGCCGGGGGTGCGGCCCTCTGCCTCGCCACCCCCCGGGCGGTCCGCAAAGGCCTGGAGGCGGGCCCGTGCCTCGGCCACCGAGGGAGGGGTGGAGAGGAGGAGCCGGTGGGGGTGCCACTCCCGCCGGAAGGCCGCCGTCCAGGCCGCGTCCCGGTACCCGGCAGGCCCCGTCCCTTCCAGATGCTGCGCCACTGCTCCGGCCAGGGCCCGGAGGGCGTTCTCGCTCCGGGCCGAGAGGGGGAGGGAGGGGAGGGGGCCGGAAGGCGCCGAGGGCCGGACCGGACGGTCCTCCCGGACCCGGTCCCCCTCGAGAATCACATGGGCGTTCGCGCCCCCGAACCCGAAGGAGTTCACCCCCACGAGGGGAGCCGCGCCCGGGACGGGGAGCTTGGTGGGGCGCGTCACGACCCGGAGATTCCACCCCTCGAAGTCGATGTCCGGATTCGGTTCCTCGAAGTGGAGAGAGGGTGGAACCACCCCGTGCTCCAGAACGAGGAGGGCCTTGGCCACCCCGGCGAGCCCCGAGGCGGCCTCCAGGTGCCCGATGTTCGACTTGACCGACCCCAGGAGAAGGGGGGTCTGGGGATCGCGGGCCATGGAGAGGGCCCGGGCAATGGCTCCCGCCTCCACCGGATCCCCCACGGGGGTGCCCGTCCCGTGGGCCTCGAAGTAGCTCACCTCCCTCCCCTCCACCCCGGCCTCGGCATAGGTCCGGCGGAGGAGGGCCTCCTGGGCTTCTCCGCTCGGGAACGCGATTCCCCGGGTGTGGCCATCGGTGTTGGCCCCCGCCCCGCGGACCACGGCCAGGACCCGATCCCCGTCCTGGCGCGCCTGGCGCAGGGGCTTGAGGAGGAGCACCACCCCGCCCTCGGCCCGCACGTACCCGGACCCCCGGGCATCGAAGGTCCGGCACCGGCCATCGGGGGCGAGCATGGAGGCCCGGGAAAAGCCCACGAAGGGAAAGGGGCTCAGGAGGAGGTTCACCCCGGCCACCACGGCCAGGGGGGCGTGCCCCCCGGCCACCGTCCGGTGGGCTTCGTGAAAGGCCACGAGGGAGGAGGAGCACGCCGTGTCCACGGCCAGGCTCGGGCCCCGGAGGTCGAAGGCGTGGGAAATCCGGTTTGCCGCCACGCTCAGGGTGTTCCCCGACATGAAGTAGGGGCCCGCCCCCGCCACATCGCTCAGGTGCACCGTCCCGTAGTCGACGGCGGAGATCCCCAGGTAGACCGCGGTGTCGCTCCCCCGGAGGCTCTTCGGAGGGATGCCTGCCGATTCCATGGCCTCCCAGGTCAGTTCCAGGAGGTGGCGCTGCTGCGGGTCCATCTGCTGGGCTTCCCGGGGGGAGATCCCGAAGAACCCGGCATCGAACCGTGCCACATCGTCCAGGACCCCGGCATCGAAGGTGTAGGTCCGCCCCTCGGCCCCTCGTCGTGGATGGAGGAAGACGGACCGGTTGAAGCGGCCGGGACCGATGCCGGTCACGGCGTCGCGCCCCTCCAGAAGGAGCTTCCAGAGGTCGGACGGGCGTCGGACACCGCCGGGGAGGCGGCAGGACAGTCCCACGATGGCGACGGATTCAGGCATTCCGGGCGGCGTGGCAGGAAGTCGGATCGAGGGGTTCACCTTCGAATGTACCCCCATCCTCCCCGTTGCCCCACCAGGAGCGCCTTCCCACCGCAGCCGGCACGCCCATGGTCGGGGTCATCGCCCCCCGAGCCGGGCCCAGAGAAGCCCCAGGAACTCGTGGGTGGCCCGTTCCACCTTCTGGTAGTTCCCGGCGGAGGGGAGGAGGCGCCCCCTTCCCTCCCGCCGGAGGGTGTGGATGTCGGTGGGTGCGGGAAGGGGGTGCAGGCCTTCGCGCTGGAAGTGAAGGAGGGCACGGGGCATGTGGGAGCCCGAGGTCACGAGGAGGAGAGGCGGTGACCCGCCCCCCTCCCTCCGAAGCCGGGCCGCCACGGCCGCCGCCTCTTCCCGGGTGTCACGGGGTCCCGGCTCCACCTCGATCCGGTCCGGATCCACCCCGAGTGCCCGGGCGGCCTCCCCGGATGCCTGGGCACTGGAACGAGGGTCGCTCCCGCCCCACCCGGTAAAGAGGAGCCGACTCCCGGGGAGCTGTGCATGGAGTCGGACCCCCTCCACCACGCGGCCCAGGGAGGCCTGGGAGAGGTGGGTCGTGGGGGGGTAGCGGGCGTCGGTGCGGTGGCCGCTTCCGAGCACCACGATCCAGGGGGCTTCCGCGCCCGCCCCCCGAGGGTGGAGTGGGTCCGTGAGGTGGGACGGACCCAGGAGGTCGGAGGGATCCAGGAGGGCCGGCACACGGTGCTCGAAGGGCCGGAGGAGGGCGTCCGCCACCGGGGTGGTGCCAAGGGCCCAGAGAAGGAGGAGGCCCAGCGCCATGCCCCACCGCCCCACCGTCCGGTACCGCTCGGACCCAAGGAGGAGCCAGGCCCCCGCCAGGCCCAGGAGGAGGAGGGGGAGGGGGGAGAGAAGGGCCCCGAGGAGCTGCTTCGCGATGAACATGCGGGCAAGGTCGAGGGAGGGAGGACCAAAGGCAACATCCACCTGCCCCCCCTGGATCTGGACCTTCCGGCCTCCCCCCCTCAGCTTCAGCCGGAGCGGTCCCGTCTTCTCCCCCAGGCTGGCCATGCACCCATCTCCCGAGTCCCCGCCCCGTCCCTTCCCCCTGCGTTCCACGCTGGGGGGGATCCGGAGAGCCCTTCGCGGCGCGTGGTTCACCCTTCGTCAGGGCCGCCACCATCCGGTGGTGGTCCTGGACCCCTCTCTCGCTTCGGCCCTGGCGTTGCCCGCGGGGGCCCCGGTTCCCCCGTCCGACATCTCCGACCACCTGAACCTTCTCTTCCAGCGGGTGGTGGAGCGACGTCCGAGGCTCGTGGTGGAGCTGGGGACCCGGGGGGGGGCGAGCACCCGTGCGCTCCTGGCGGGGGCCCAGCTGGTGGATGCGCAGGTCCTGAGCGTGGATCTCTCGGACTGTTCGGCACTCCCCCTCCCCCATCGGGATCGATGGCACTTCGTGCAGGGGGACGATGTGGCCTTCGGACGGGAGGGCTTCGCGGTGTGGGCGGGCTCCCAGGGCCTTCCGCCCCGGGTGGACCTCCTCTTCCTCGACACCTCGCACCTCCACGACCATACCCTGGAAGAACTCGAGGTCTGGCTCCCTCACCTGGCCCGGGGGGGCACGCTCCTCCTTCACGACACGAACATGCGGTCGGGGATCACGGCCCGGCTCGACGGATCGCTGGCCCATGGGTGGGACAATGCCCGGGGGGTGATCCGGGCGCTGGAGAAGTCCCTGGGGGTCGATCTTCCCGAGAACACCCATTTCGTGACGCGGGCGGGCCCCTACCTGGTGAGCCACACGCCCACCTGCGGCGGGATGACCGAGGTCCTCCACCTGCACGGGGAGCCCACCCCGGACTCCCCGGCCTGAGCGCGCCCAGGGGAGGGGGCCCGTCGCCTCCTCCCGCCCCGCCCACAGGTCAGGCCGGTCGCCTGGCGTGCACGGCAAGTCGGTAGCGAAGGGGAAGGGGAAGGAGGCGGGTGCGGGCCGCCCCCCGGCGAAGGGCCCCGAGCACCCGGCGCAGGGGCTCCTGGTAGGGACGGATCGGGGGAAGGGCCTCCACCTCCTCGAATCCGGCGGCGCGACAGAGTCCCAGGAGGGCGGCCCGGTTCGGCGCCCACCAGTTCGAGGTATCGCCCATGAGCTCGTCACCCGGAAAGAACTCGAAGAGGGGCCGGGACCCGCTCCATGGGATCTCCATGGCTTCGGTCTCGATCACGCAGAGCCCCCCGGGGCGGGTAAGCTCGAAGGCCCTCGACACGGCCCCAACCGGGTCGGTCAGGTGGTAGAGGACCCCGAGAAGGAGAACCACATCGAAGCTCCCCAGGGACTTCGCATCGAGGGTCATGAAGTCGCCGACCACCGGCTCGACGCGGCTCTCCAGCCACCGCCGGGCCGCATCGAAGGGTCGCCGGCCCGGGAGCTCCTCGGGGTTCCAGAAGGGGGACTCGTGCGGCGCCGGAAGGAAGGTCCGGGCAGCGCGGGCCTCCCTGTACGCCTTCATGTAGCCGGGCAGGTCGGTGGACCACACGTAGTGATCCAGCGCCACCACCCGCGACGCGCCGGCCCGCTCGCATGCAAAGGAGAAGAATCCGTCGAAGGCACCGATGTCGAGAACGGAACGGCCTTCCAGGGGGGGAAGGCGAAGCTGGCGGAAGACCCCCTCCCAGTGGGCGAGGGGCGCCCGCCCCGGCGTGGCAATGCCGGGAGCCAGCTCGATGGAGTGGTACCACTCCGGGTGTTCGGCGAGAAGCTCGTCGAGGGAAGCCATCCGGGAGGCGGGCACCCTACAGGAGACGGGCGAGGAACACGGCCACCACCCCCAGTGCACCACTCACGATGAACCCGCTGTTCCGGTCCAGCCAGGAACGCCGCCCCACCATGATCTGGTCCCCGGACCGGAGCCCGACGGCCGTGAGGTTCAGCTCCGGCCCCACCTCGGCCTCCAGCACCTCGCCATTGCGGAGAATCGTGAGCCGCCGGAGGCTCCCCTGGCCACTTGCTCCCCCGGCCAGGGCCACGGCCCCCGCCAGGGAAAGGGAGAGGTCGGCCTGCACGAGCCCCGGCTGGTTCACCTCGCCCAGCACATGGATTCTCCGGAGAAAGAGAAGCTGGATGGACGGGTTCCGGAGTTCGACCGCGTAGGCCTCGAGGAGCTGACGGCGCAGCTCCTGGACCGGGACCCCTGCCACCGGCCACCGGCCCAGGAGGGGGAGGGTGAGGACCCCGTCCTCGTCGACCTGGAAGGCCCCGCTCAGGTCGGCCTCCCGCCAGACCCGAACCTCCACCATGTCGCCTGGGAGGAGGGTGAGCCCCTGTGCATCGACGGGGCCCGCAGGGGTCTGGGCCCCGGCGTCCCCTGTGCCGACGGTCGAGAGGAGCATTCCAAGGGCGAGGCATGCCCCCCACCGGAGCGGACGGAGGCAGCGTCCCGGGAGCCCGGGAGCGAGGTGAGGGAGTTTCATGACGGCAAGCTATCCCCCCTCCACAGTCACTACAAGGTTCGCCTCCCGGGGTCCCCACCGGTACATTCGAGGTCGTGAGAGACCGACTCTTCGTCCTCTGGATCGCCCTTCTGGGCGCCACCCGCGTGGACCTCCTCCTGGGGGAGGGACCCTTCGTTCTCACCCCCTTTCTCCTCCTCTCGCCCCTCCTCCTCCTGCTGGAGGGGTGGCGCCTGGTGCGTGAGCAGTCCCGCCCGGTCCTTCCCCCCGGCCTGGCGGGCTGGACCCTCGCCCTGGGGGCCCTGGCCGTTCTCCTCATTCTCTCCGCCGTCTTCGCCCTCGACCCCGGGTGGTCGGGTCGGAGGGTGGGGCTCCTCCTCGTCCAGCTCTTCTTCGTGACCCTTCTGGGCACGTCGCTCCTCCACGGCCCCGGGGGGCGAAGGCTCCTGGCCCGGGGGGCCTGGCTGGGGGTGGGCCTCGCCCTCCTGGCTTCGCTGGGTCAGCTCCTGGCCTGGGGGCTGGAGGCGGTCCCCTCGGCCCTGTTCGGCGGGGCCCTCTCGCTGGAGACCTACGGGTACGAGGGGGTGCTCCCCCGGCTGTCAGGGCTGGGGTACGACCCCAACCTCGGCGCCATGACCCTCCTCTTCCACCTCGCCCTCCTGGCGGGATTCGCGGCGCCCTCGGCGGCGCGGACGGTGGTGATGGGTGCGGGCGCCCTGGTCGTGTTCGGGTCGCTTTCGCGGTCCGCGGTGCTCGCGGCGGGGGTCCTGGTGCTCGCCTCCCTCCTCCGTCCCCTGCAGCTCCGGGTCACCCCGCTCCTGGCCGGAGCGCTGGCCGGGTGCGCCGCCGCGGCACTCGTGGTGGTCCTGGCGGTCCCGGGGGTCACCGAGCCCGTGGTGGATGCCGGGTGGGTGCTCACCGAGCGCCTTTCGCCCAGCGAGGGGTCCGGGAGTGATCACCTCCACCTCCTGGGCCGGGGGTGGGAAACGGCCACCGACGATCTCTCCACCATGGCGCTGGGGATCGGGTACGGCAACGCCTTTCTCGTGCTTCAGGACGTCTTTCCCGGCAACGACTACGGGAACTTCCACTCCCTCTACCTGACCTTCTTCGCCGAGGTCGGAATCGTCGCCCTCCTGCTCCTTCTCCTGGTTCTCGGGGTCGCCCTGGCCCGGGGCGCGGGGTGGCGTCCCCTCATCGGTGCCCTTCTCGTGTACAACCTCTTCCAGCAGGCCCACACCGAACCCTGGTTCTGGCTCGTGCTCCTGGCCGCATGGACCCGTGTACCCGTGCGCCCGGCCCCGCCTCCCGATGCCCGACCGGGGGCGCCGGCCGCGTCCGCGCCACCGTCGACGCCCGCACGGGTCCTTGCCCTGGGTCTCGCCCTCGTGGTGGGAGGGTGCGACGAGGTCCTCACCGAACCCTTCACCTACGGGGAGGTGGAAGTGGAGGCGGTCCGCCGGTCGGGTGACCCGGTCCCGGGTGTCGCACTCACCCTCTACTCGGGCACCCGGCACCTCGGGTTCGGAGCCACGGGCTCCGATGGGCGCGCGCGGTTCGAACGCGTCCCCGCCGGACCCATGGGGGTCTATGCCGAGGCGGACTCCCTCCAGTACCGCCCCCTCGACGGAGCGGCCGGGTTCGTGCGCACGCTCCGCATGGAGGAGGGCGGAAGGGAGGTGGTCACCTTCACCTACCTGAGGATCGGGCCAGGGAGCCTGAGGGTGGAGGTGCTCGACCCGGAGGGACGGGGTCTCGAGGGGATCCCGGTGGAGGTCTACTCACCGCAGGGGGTGGTGGAGGCCCGCTCGACCCCCGCCTCCGGGGTCTTCACCCTGGAAGGCCTCCCCTTCGGCAGCTACGGGGTCCGGGCCACCCGGATCCGGGGCCTCGAGCGCCCGGGCGACGTTGCGGCCCTCGACGGTTTCCTGGTGGAAGACCGGGTCACCGAGGTGGCCACCTTCCGGTTCCAGCCCTGCCGGGGGTCCGTTTCGGCACGGGTCCGGACCCCCGGAAACGCCCCCCTCGAAGGGATCTCCCTCTTCCTCTACGAACCCGATGCCGTGGGGGACCCCGAAGAGACGGGGGCCGACGGGAGGGTGATCTGGCCCGACCTTCCCTGTGCAACCTACGGCGTTCGGATGACCCTGCCCCCCGGGCTTCGCGCCCTGGAGCCGGCGGAGGGTTTCGTCGACGGAATCGGGTTGAGAAACCAGGAGAACCGCGAGATCTCCTTCACGGTGGAGGTGTGCCGGGCCACCCTTCGGGCCCTCGTGCAGGACGAGGCAGGCGCGCCGGTGGAGGGGGCCCGCATCGAGCTCTACCGTTCCACGGGCGTGGTGGAGACCCGGTTCTCGGGGCCCGACGGAGAGGCCCTGGTGGAGGAGATCGCGTGCGGGGAGGGCTTCGGGGTCAGGGTCGTGCCTCCTCCCGGCCTCCGCCTCCGAGGCCTGGGCCCGGGGGACGCCTACTTCGATGGCATTTCCCTCACCACCCCCGGCGAGGTACGGACCTTCACCTTCGTGCTGCTCCGGGAGTGAGCGTTGCCGGGTCCTCGCGCCTGGCGAGGGCCACGACCACCACGGCGAAGAGCCCGAGGAGGGCCCCGAGCACCAGGCTCAGGGCCAGGGCGATGGGGGGGCGGGGCGAGATGGGGCGATCCTCCATGACCCCGCGGTCCAGGACCCGGACCCGGGCTTCATCGAGGGCCTCCTGGAGGCGGGCTTCCATGAGCCGGGCCCGGAGGAGTACCGAGACCTCGGCCAGAAGCCTCCGTTCGCGCTGGAGCCGGGCGTACTCCAGCTCCACGGCCGGGATGCTCTCCAGCTCCTCCTGAAAGGTGTCGAGGGCCTCCCGGGCCGACCGGATCTGCACCTCGAGCCCCCCCAGGTAGTCGAGGGCGAGAGCCCCCAGCTGCTCCTCCATTTCGCGGATCCGGCCCTGGAGGGCCATGAGATCGCGGTTCTCGTCGGTCCGCAGCACCCGGAGTTCGGAGCGCTCCGTTTCAAGGTCGGCCAGAACCACGAGGAGCTCCTGGACCGCGCCATTGGCCAGGAAGGTGGGAAAGGAGGAAAGGCTCCGGTTCGAGGTCAGCTCCCACGCCCGGGGCTCCCGGGCCTTGAGCCCCTGGACGAAGGCGGAAAGGGCCGCCTGCTCGACCCGGAGCCCGTCGTAGCCCACCTGCAGCTCGGCAATGCGCCGGATCTGCTGGATCGCCTGCTCCTCGGGTGCCACGATGCGCTCCCGTTCCTGGTAGCGCTGAAGCCGGGCCTCGGCCTCGGCCAGGGTTTCGTCGTGCTCCAGGACCCGGGCGGTGAGCACCTCGACCTCGCGCTGGGTCTCGGCCTGCTCCCGGTCGAGGGCGTAGTCCAGGAAGGCGTCCACCACCCCGTTCACGAAGTCCCGGGCCAGGAAGGGGTCGGCGTTCCGGTACCGGAGGGCGATGATCCGGGAACCGGTGTCCGTGCGGTGCACCCGGAGTCGCCGGCGAAGGTCGCGCATCTCCCGGCGGAAGGGACGCACGGTGAACCGGATCGTCGAGGGGAGTTCCACCCCTGCCCGCTTCTCGGCCAGGGTGAGGGGGAGGGGGGGGATCTCGTCGGGGGGAACGATCCGGAAGACCATGGGTCCCACCCGGAAGGGCTCGCCCACCTGAACGGGCGCTTCCGGAAGGGCCACCGGTACCCGGGTCCCCCGTGCCGATACCGCGTAGCGGCCGTCGGCGCCGCGCCGGAGGGTGAAGGTCCCCCGAGGGTCGTCCTCTCCCGCCTCCAGCACCTGGAGAACAAGGGATCGGGGGAGTCCGCGAGGACGCTCGAGGTGCACATGGAGGGCCAGGTCCAGCGCCACCCCCTCCTGGATCCTGCGGCTTGCCAGGACCCCCATTTCGGTGGTGACATCGCCTCCCGTCATCCCCGGAAGGGAGAGCCCGCCCAGGGGAAGGGCATCCTCCATCCCGGAAAGCCCGCCGCCGAGCGCCGCCCCCAGCCCGCCCCCTCCCCCCCGGTCCTGCTGGACGCGGAGGGAGGCCTCGCTCTCCCAGGAGGGAGTGAGGAGGAGGAGGGTCACGGCCATGACGCCTCCCACCGTGGCCAGCGCCACCAGGGCCGCGAGCCACCAGAAACGGAGGAGGGCCCGGCCCAGCTCTCCGAGGGTGAGTCCCTGGGAGGGGGGGAGAACAGAGGGTTCCATGGGGGTTGAACCTCCTCGCCCGGAGGGGGATTGGCAAGTCGCTGCCTCGTTCCGCTCCGTGGTGCCGGGCGCTACACTCTCCGCATGCCCCCCCCACGCCCCCTCGTCCGGAACGCCGCCCTCAACCTTCTCGGGCAGGGGCTCCCCCTCCTGGCGGCCCTTCCGGCCATTCCCCTCATTCTCGGCGGTGCGGGCCCCGGGCGCCTGGGGCTCCTGGCCATTGCCTGGGCCGTGATCGGGTACCTGGGGGTGCTGGACCTGGGGGTCAGCCGGGCCCTGACCTGGGCGGTGGCCGACCGGGTGGGAAGGGAGCGCCAGGGGGAGCTTCGGGGGCTCGTTCGTTCGGGGGTCGGCCTGGCGGCGGGGTGCGGCCTTCTGGCCGGTGGACTCATCCTCCTTGCGGCCGGCCCTCTCGCCCGTCTCCTGACGGAGGGCGGCGCGCTTCAGGAAGAGGCCCTTGTCGCCATTCGCCTCGTGGCGCTGGCTTCCCCCTTCGTGGTCCTCACCGGGGTCCTGCGAGGGGTGCTCGAGGGCCTCCACCGGTTCGGGGTGGTGAATGCCATCCGGATCCCCCTGGGGGTGGCCACCTTCCTCGCCCCGTTGGCCGTTCTCCCCTGGACGAACCACCTCGGGGCACTGGTGGGGGCCCTCCTCCTGGCCCGCCTGGGCGGGTGGGGCGGGTACGCCTGGGCCACGCGCCGGGCCCTGGTCGGGGTCCCCCGCGGGGACGAGGCACCGGGGCCGGGCGCCCGCCCCCGCCGTCCCCCTTCCCTCGAGCTCCTGCGGTACGGGGGATGGGCCACCGTGAGCAATGTCCTGGGCCCCCTCATGGTCACCTTCGACCGGGTGCTCATCGGCGCCACGCTGGGGGCCGTGGCCGTGGCCTTCTACTCCACCCCCTTCGAGGTGGTACACCGGCTCGTCATCGTGCCCTCGGCGGTCATGGCCGTCTTCTTTCCCGCCTTCGCCCAGGGGCTGGGGCGGACCCCCGACCTCTTCCGGGGCTCGGTGGAGGGGATTCTCCTCCTCCTCCTTCCCCCGGCCCTCCTCCTCTTCGCCTTCGCGCCCGAAGGCCTCACCCTCTGGGTGGGGACCGACTTCGCCGAGGCCGGGTCGGGGGTGGCCCGGTGGCTTGTTGTGGGGGTGGTTCTGAACGCCGTGGCGCACATTCCCTTCGCGCACCTTCAGGGACGGGGGCGCCCCCGGGTCACGGCGCTCATTCACCTCGTGGAGTTCCCCCTGTACATCGGAGCCCTGGCGCTGGCCCTCCCCCGGTACGGCATCGAGGGCGCCGCCATGGTCTGGGCGGCCCGCTCGGTCCTGGACCTGGGGCTTCTCCTCGGGGCCTCCCTGCACCTGGACCCGGAGCTTCGCGGCACCGTTGCCCGGGCCCTTCTCTGGACCTTCGGGGCGGTGGCCACCCTCCCGGTGCTCCTCCTGCTCGATGGCCTCCCGGGAGGACGCGCGGCGTGGGTCATCGGGGTGGGCGGGGTGACGCTTCGCATGGGATGGATCCGCCTCCGCCGGGCATGGACCGAGCGGGCCCCGGCTCCGCCCCCCGGCTGACCCACCTCCCCAGTTCCGGAAGGGGCGTGCAGGGGGCTGCATGGGGGGCCGGGATCAGCGCCCCTCGACCCCCTCGCGTGCCCGGGCCCGGATCCACCCGTCGATGGGGTGTCGGTCGGGGCGGCGCTCCAGCGCGTCCCGCGCCTGCCGTGCCGCCCTCCGGTCACCCCGGGCCCCATGGAGCTGAACGAGATCGAGGTGGAAGTAGAGCATGCCGGGGTCCAGCTCCACGGCCCGGCGCAGGTGATGTTCCGCCCCCTCCCAGCTGGCACGCGTCACGAAGGCCCCTCCCACGAACCCCCGGGCCAGGGTGCGGGTGAGGAGGTTCTGGCGCCGGAGTTCGAGGTAGGCGCGTCCCATCACGTTGTGGGCACCGGCATGGTCCGGGTCCAGGGTGAGGATCTGCTCCGCCAGGCGATAGGCCAGGAGCCCCGCCCTGCCCTGCTCCACAAGGCCCGGGTAGGTAAGTCCATACCGGCCGAGGTTGGCCACGAGCCAGTAGAGCCCCTCCGTCCCCTCGCCCCGACGGGCCCCGCCGGATCCCGGCTGCTCCGCCTCGGCTGCCACGGCCTCGAGCGCCCAGAGGATCCCCCACCGGTGCCAGTGGGCCTTCGCCTCCCGGGTCCGGGCGGTCATCCCGAGACCCAGGGCCAGGCGTGCCGCCCGCCATCGTCCCTCGAACCGGAGGGAGGGATCGCCCGGGTTCGCCCCGGATGCCGCCCCCGACCCGCGCCCCCCGGTCCCCCCCGCTGCCGATCGCATGTTCGCCGCCAGGCGGGCGGCCTCTCTCGCCTCCATGGGGGCACCGAGCGAACCCCAGGCAGGGGCAGAGGGGGCGGGGCGCCCGGCATCGTCGGGAACGAGAATGCGGAGAATGGCCTCCACGGCAGCCACGCCGTCCGGTCCCTCCACGCCCTGGAGCTGGCGGTAGAGGGCGTCCGCCCGTGCGATTTCGGGATGGGTGGTGGGGGGAGCCGCCAGGCGGGCTCCTGCCTGGCCCGAAACCGGGGCCGGGAGGAGGGCGAGCGCCAGGACCACGCCGAACGCCGGGACCACCCCGAGCGCCATCATGGGTCGCGCCCCGGAAAGGTGCCCCCCGTGAATCCGGCTCACCCCTGCCCCCGGGGCCCGCCTGCCTCCCCGGCCCTCGCACCGTACACCGCCGCCCACCAGATCCCCGTCCGCTCCAGCGCCTCGTCCAGGGAGATCTCCGGCGTCCACCCCAGCTCCCGCCGGATCCTCTCCGAGGTGTAGGGGTCCGGGTAGGCCGCGTATCGGGCCCAGCGGGAGAGGGGGAGTTCCTCGGCCCCGGGAAGCCGCCCCCCCAGCCGCTCCACGAGCCGGGCCCCGGCCAGAAGGAGGGGGGCGGGAAGGGGGAGGGGGCGGAAGGGGCGCCCCGTGGCCCGGGCCAGGGCCGCGAAGAAGTTCCGCTGGGAGAGGGGGTGGTCGGAGGTCACGTTGTAGGTTCGGGTGGTTCCGGGGGTGGCCGGACCCTGGAGCGCGGCCACGATGGCCCCGGCCAGGTTCCCGGCATACACGGCGGGAAGGGGGGCCCGACCCGACCCGGCCAGGAGGTGAACGGGGGCGCGAAGCCAGGCCCCGAGGAGGGGGGTGAAGAGACGGTCCCGTTCCCCGTACACCGCCGAGGGCCGCAGGGTGACGAGGGAAGCGGCGCTGTTCTCCACGATCCGGCGCGCCACCCCCTCCGCCTCCCGCTTGGATCGGGCGTAGTGCTCCCAGGGGCGAAGGGGGGCGTCCACGGGGGTCTCCTCGTCGAGCCCCCCACCCCCCGGCCGAACCGGGGGGTCACCGTATACCGCCGCCGTCGAGAGGAGGACGAGGCGCGGCACCCCTGCCGCCACCGCCCCCTCCAGAAGGCGTCGCGTGCCCCCCACGTTGACCGTGCGGACCTCTTCCAGGGAAAGCCGGGAGTAGGTGATGGCGGCGGCGTGGACCAGGGCATCGCATCCCTCCACCGCCTCTCCGAGCTCGTTCGCGCCGGCGTCGAGGCCCCCCTCCACGATCTCGCACCCCAGCGCGTGGAGGTGCCGCCGATCGGACCCGGGACGAACCAGGGCCCGGACCGCCACCCCGTGGTCCCGCAGGAGGGCCACGAGGTGGGAACCCACGAGCCCCGTGCCCCCGGTCACGAAGACCCGTCCCAGCCTCATGGGGTGCCCCCCCACCCTCAGGGGGAGGAGGTCGTTTGCCGGGGCGGGGAGGGGGAAGATGGGGGGCAGGATGGAGCCTCGAAGGCGCTGGCTCACCCGGGAGGGCGCGAGCCCGAAGCGTGCGAGCCCGAACAGGGCGAGAAGGGCCCGGGAACGTACCCCGGCGCTTCCGGAGGGGCAACGCGGAGAGGGCGTGGCGGTCCTTCGCCGGGCGACTCCCCGTGCCCCCCCGACCAGACCCCCCGGTTGACCTCTCTCCTGCACGGCTCGTAGCTTTGAGAAGGTGCATGGCGGTGACTGGACATTGCGCCGGCCCGTCCGCTCGTTCATCCTCTGGCGGCAGCAACCCCGTGCCCGGCCGCCGAACGGGAAAACCCATGAGCCATCGCCTTCTTCCACGCCTTCTCGCGGCCTCGGCGTGCCTCCTCGGGGCCGCCTGCCTCCTCCCCACCGAGACGGCCACGGCCGACGCGGACGGCCGAATCCTCGGGGCCCTGGAGCACTACGGCGACCCGGTACAGGTGGAGATCCCGACGGTGGTCTCGGCGGGAGAGCCCTTCACCGTGACCGTGACCACGTACGGCGGGGGATGCGTGGCCAAGGGCGAGATGGAGGTTGAGCAGTCGGCCCGGCGCGCCGTTCTCCGGCCCTACGATGTGGACATTCGAGCCGCAAGGCCTTCTTCCCCCGTTCCCAACGTCTGCACCACAGTCCTCCTCCTCCATCGGCACGAGGCCGAGCTTCGCTTTTCGACGCCCGGGGTTGGCGAGGTGGTGATCTGGGGGCGACGAGCGCCCTCGGACGAGGTCTTCCGGGTACGACGGTTCATCGAGGTCCGATGATGCCCTCCGGCCCCAGCCCGCGCGTCCCCTCCGCTATCCGACGACTCCGCCTGCGGCGTGCGGGGCTCGTCCTTCTCGGTGGTGGACTCACCCTTTTCGGTGGTTGGCTTGCCCTTTTCGCTGGGGGGCTTTCCCTCCTTCTCGCTGGCGGGCTCGCGGCGCAGGAGAGCGTCGGAGGGGATGCGGCCAGGGTCTGGAATGCGGAGATCGGGGTCGGGACCTTCTCCTTCCAGGGGGATCAGGTGTGGGCCATCTCGGTTGGAGGCCTTCGCCATTCGACCGGCAACGAGTCGCTGGGGGTGGGCGCACATCTTCTCCTCGCGCCAGAGTCCAGGGTATGCATCGGGGTCGGCCCCTGCCCGGACGGGCCCCTTCGGCCCGTGGCGGCCGGCGCCTACCTGGAGCCTCGCTTCCACCTGGGGCGCGCCGACGGGGCCACGCCTGCCCCCACCTGGGCCGGGCCGCGTCTTGCCCTCTCCGGACGCCCGGGAAGGGGGGAGAGCACCCTTCTCGAACTTGGTGGCGCGGCGGGGCACGAGCTTCGCCTGGGTTCTTCGGCCGCGCTTCACCTGGCGGCCCGATACGGTCTCGGGCTGACCCGGAATCGGGGGGAGACACGCCCCGGATCCGTGGTGGGGCTTTCCGGCGGGCTTCGCTGGGTGTTCTAGCCCCCTCCCCTCCGGGCCTTGGACCAGGTGTCCTCGAGCTCCCGCTCCACGAAGGCGGCCTCCGGGGTGCCGGGAGCAATCCGTTCCCGGGCGCGGAGCAACCAGCGAACGGCTTCCGGGTGTCGATCCAGTTCGTCGCGCAGAACCCGAGCGCCCCTGAGGAGAGGTGCGGGGTCCTTCGGGCTTGCGTGAGCGGCCTCCTCCAGGACTTCCAGGGCCTTCTCGAGCTCACCTCGCACCACGAGGGATTCGGCCCGGGAGAGTCCGGGGCGGGCCGGGCGGCCACTCCCCGGCGAGAAGAGGCGCCCGGCCGACACCCCCACCCCCGAGGTAATGGCCGCCGCGGTGAACCCCACGAGGCTTCCTCCCACGAGGGCGCCCACGACGATGGCGGGGAGGAGCCAGGCGCTTCCCGAAGCCAGGAAGAGCCCGACCAGCCCACCCAGAAAAGCTCCCGGAAGGCCCCCTAGCCCCACGAGGGCGATGGCGCGGATTCTTTCGTCGGCGTCCAGGGAAATGCTCCTCAAGGCCTTCGCCGGCCTTCAGGGGGGATGCGCCCGAAAGCGCCAGAGATGAAGCTGAGGGTCCTCTCGTGCCCCGGCGGCAAGGGTCGCCCAGGCGGTGGTTTTCCAGACGGCGCGTACGCTGAAGTTCGATGGGATTTCCACAGTACCGAACCGCACATTCTCCGGGCTCACGATCTCCCAGCGCTGAAGGTCTGCGCCAGGTACCCGTTCACGCCCGATCCATACCCACCCCTCGGGGTCGACCCGCACTTCGGATACGGGCGGGAGCGAGGCCGGAAAATGGAGGGTCTCCCAGGCCACTTCCCGTGCGGCATCAGGATCCCCTCCCAGTCCCCTCGCCGCTTCCTCCACTGCGGTCTCCTTCCATTCGCGCCGGTTTTCCACCGCGTTCACGGAGTGATGGAGCGAGACGAGGGTGTCACCATTCAGGGCAATCCGATGGAGGGTGTAGGCACGGACGGGCTCGTGCGGCGCCACGGCGCGCTCCACGACCACGGCATGGGTTCCGGTGGGGTCGATCGCAAAGAGGGGTTGATCAGCGAAGGGCTCCCCGTACCAGATGAACCGACGCGCCATGGCCGAGTCCTCTCCGTCGTGGGCCAGGATCGACACCTGGTTTCGCACCGGCAAATCGGCGAGCGCGCGTTCGACCTGGCCTTGCCCATCCATCATCAGGAGGGGGACTGCCGTCACCGGGTCCGCCGCAGGAACCCACGACGGAGGAGCCCTGCGAGGGTTTCCCGCTGCAAGCGCAGTCCCGCCCGGATCGGGCCGCACAAGGTACCGGTCGGATGACAGAAAGCGGAGAGGCGATGCAATGTGGAAGTCCCCATGCCGCCGGGGTACCGCGATCTCCCGAGTCTGAAGGATTCGACCGCGCGCGTCCAGGAGAAGGAGTCGTTCGCCTCGGAAGTCCGCAACGTAGAGCGTGTCACCCATCCACCCGAGGCGGAACGGGATCCCGGATCCCTCTTCCGTGGGTACCGCGATCACCCTCGTCCCGCTGCCGTCGCCGGAGACGACGAGGATCTCGCCCCGGGCGGCAAAAGCCGCGTGGAGGTCGCCGTTGGACCCCACCTGTACCTGATTCGGCCGTCCGAAATCATCGGCAGAGACCACCCGCTCGCTCGTGGTTGGAAGTGGCGGTGGTTCCTGGGCAGCCAGGGTCGTCGCGGCACACGCGGCGACCACCCCCATCCCCCACACGGCCCTGAGGGCAGGTGCGAAGAGGCGCGCACCAAGGTCACCTCGGACGCGGTCCTTCCGTCCACACTCCGTCATGGCTCTGACACCGTGAAGAGGTACAGGGTGGGAACGCGCAACTCCCCCATGGAAAAGCCAAGGATGGAATCTTCGGTACCGGCGATCCCCGAAACGCCCGCAGGAAGCTCGACCCACCGGAGCAGAGTTCCCGAAAGATCGTACCGCTCCCAGAGATTCGGTCCATCGGCGCTTGTGGGGAAGTTCATCTCCCGTTGCAGCCAGAAACCGTTCTCGTCGGCCAGCGCCTCCCGGACCGGAGGGATGAACTCGGGCACCCAGATGGCGGAGGTCACGTCCTCGGGGGTGAGCGTCCCCAGGTTCTCCGGAAGGCTCTCGTTGAGGGCCTCGGAGCGCCACTGCCCCTGGTGCGCGAGCCAGGTCCGTACCGCCTCACCCGCGGGGACCGGGCGGTAGGGAATGGCCGTCCGTCCGAGGCTTCGCCCCTCGCCGTCGCGGCGATCGATGACGATGCTGTCGAGCGCAGTCGAGCCGGAGTGGGGCGATCGATCCAGGGAGAAGAACCAGGACCCGCTTCGGTCCACGCCCGTGATGGGCGCGGCGTTGATGGGCTGGGTGCCCCCGATGGATGGCCCTGCGGGGGTCAGGATCTGCATCGCAGAGGGGCCCTCGGTGGGGAGCCAGTCCGCGACGTGCATGGCACCCTCCGCGCTCCACACGACCAGCGGAAGCTCCGGATAGACGCCTCCCCTTTGCTCCCTGGGGCCCGAAACCGAGCCCAGGACCGCCCCTCCACGGAGTGCCCATCGGCCCTGTGCCGACCAGCTCGATCCCGGCACCGGTTCCCAGGGACGCGTCAGGGTAGAGGAGAGGGACCCATCTCGGCCAAAGACCGAGATCCGCCCGGAGGTGGCATCGGACACCCAGAGGAGCGAGTCACCCCAGAACCCCGCAAATCGGGGGTCCCGGAACTCTCCGGGGCCGTCTCCATCCCGGCCGAGGGTGCGCTCGACCCGCCCATCCTCCCCGAGCACGACCACCTGCCGCCCCATGCGATCCACGACGGCCACCCGCCCATCGTCGGCAATGGCCCCTCCCGAGGGAAGGGAAACCAGTGCGAGTCCGCCCACTTCTTCCACGCCCCCGGCCATCCACACGACCTCCATCTCGCCTCGCAGGGAGGCAGCGCGAAGCTCCGCCGAAGCATGTGGCGAGCCCGCTTCGCACCCCATCATCACAGTGACCATGCCCAGTACGGGAATCGAGCCCCATCGGGCTGTTCGCAGTCGTGCGCTCTCGGTCGCGCCGCGCCCGGGTCTCGGCATGGCTCGCATATCTCGTCCCTTCCTGGATGGAGGAGGTCGGTCCGGGTGCCCGAAACGCTTCGGCGATTTCCACGAACGTCCTTGCTCGTCGTGAGCATAGGGGGCGACCGCGGCCGCCCGCAAGCGAGAGGGACAGACCCCCGTCCCCTCCGTCCGAACCGGTTCCACCTTCGTGTGCCGGCCCCCGACAGGGCGCAATCCGCATCAGGGCGGGGTCCAACCGCGATGCCCCGGAAACACCCCGCCCGCCCTCCTTGAGAAAAGCGCCGGCGGGGGCGTAGGTTGCCCGCGGCGGCTCCGCCCCCGTTCGTCTTCCCTCGCAAGGCTCGCCCCATGATCCCCTCCCATCCCGGTTCCCCCGTCCCGACCGCCCTCTCCCGGGGCGAACGCCTCACCCTCCCCCTCGCATTCCTCGTGAGCGTGGCCCTCTTCCTGGCCGGGGCCCTGGGGCTCGCGGGGCAGGATTCCCAGTCGGCCCGTGCAAGCCAGGGGGGCCTCCCCCTCGAGGAGGGACCGACCCGGACCCTGGCCTTCACCGCCACGGAGGGGAGCTGGATTTCGGTGGATGTGAGCCCCAATGGCGAGACCCTGGTCTTCGACCTCCTGGGGGACCTTTACCTGATGCCCATTTCCGGGGGGAACGCCACCCGCCTCACCTCGGGGATGGGGTACAACGCCCAGCCCCGCTTCAGCCCCGACGGCTCGCGGATCGTCTTTCTCTCGGACCGGGATGGCGGCGAGAACGTCTGGATCCTCTCCACCGACCTGGCCGACACGGTGCAGGTAACCCGCGGAAAGACGGAGAGCTACCTCTCTCCGGTCTTCACCCCCGATGGGGAGTACGTGGTGGTCTCGCGGGGGGCAAGAGCCCAGAAGCCCTGGCTCTTCCACGTGGGGGGAGGCACGGGAACCGCCCTCTTCACCGAGCCCGCCGACCTGAGGGTGACCGGTCTCGCCTTCGGCCCGGACCCGCGCTACCTCTGGTTCGCCCAGCGCACCGGGTCCTGGCAGTACAACGCCGTCTTCCCCCAGTACCAGCTCGCCGTGTACGACCGGGAACGGGGCACCCGCACCGTCATGACCTCGCGCTACGGCTCGGCGATTCGCCCGCAACTCTCCCCCGATGGCCAGTACCTGGTCTACGGCACCCGCCACGCCGCCGAGACCGGACTCCGCATCCGGAACCTGGAATCGGGCGCAGAGCGCTGGCTCGCCTTTCCGGTGCAGCGCGACGACCAGGAGTCCACCGCCGAGAAGGACGCCCTGCCGGGGTACGCCTTCCTCCCCGATGGGAGCGCCATCGTGGTCTCGTACGGGGGGAAGCTCTGGCGCGTCCCGGTGGAGGAGGGGGCCGAGCCGGTGAACATCCCCTTCGTGGCCGAGGTGGAGCGCCCCCTGGGGCCCGAGGTCCGCTTCGAATACGCCTGGGAGGACGACCCGACCCTCACCGTGCGGCAGATCCGCGATGCGGTGCCCTCGCCTGACGGCCGCCGGATCGCCTTTACCGCCCTGAACCAGCTCTACGTGAAGGACCTCCCCGACGGGACCCCTCGCCTCGTGGCCGGGGGGGATGCGGGGGGGCTCGTGGGGCACCGGCATCAGCCGGCCTGGTCTCCCGATGGACGCGAGCTCGTCTTCGCCAGCTGGTACGACGAGGTGGGGGGTCACCTCTGGCGGGTCTCGGCCGATGGGAGTGCCGCACCCCGCCGCCTCACCGCCACCCCGGCCCTCTACCGCCAGCCCGCCTGGTCGCCCGATGGGGAACGCATTGTCTTCATTCGCGCCGACGCCCGCGATGTGCAGGAGAACCGTGGCGGCTTCGGGGGCGGGCTGAACCAGCAGTTCGCCTGGGTTCCGGCGGCGGGAGCCGGCGGGGGCGAGGCGATCCGGGTGATCGGCCCCACCCAGGGGCGCGCCGCCCCCCACTTCTCGGGGGGGTCGGACCGGATCTTCGCCTCGTCGGGGGGCTCCGGCCTCGTCTCCTTCCGGTGGGACGGAACGGACGAGCGGGCGCACCTCATCGTGACGGGTCCGCCGACGCCAGGGGCCACCGGGGCCCCGCCCCGTGCCGCGCCCCTTCTCATGTCGCCCACGGGGGGCGAGGCGCTCGTGATGTTCAACATGGACCTCTACGTGGTCCACGTGCCGCAGGTGGGCGCCGAGGCCCCGACGGTCTCGGTGGCGAACCCCGACAACGCCGCCTTCCCGGTCCGGCGCCTCACCGACATCGGGGGGCAGTTTCCGGCCTGGTCCGCCGATGGGCGCCGGGTGCACTGGTCCGTGGGCCGGACCCATGTGATCTACGACCTGGACGAGGCCAAAGCGGCCGAAGAAGCGGCCGAGGCGCGGGAGCGGGAGCGGGCCCGGGAGGAAGCCCGCCGGGACGATGCCGATGATCCCGCCGACCCCGATGCAGCCGACGATCCGGCCGACGCGGCCGACGCGGAGGAAGACGCACCCGACCCCGAGGCCGACGACCCCGCCTACCGCCCGCTGGAGATCCGGATCGAGGTGGAGGCGGAGCGCGACCGCCCCGAGGGCGTCGCGGTGATCCGGAATGCCCGGGCCATCACCATGCGGGGCCACGAGATTCTCGAGAATGCGGACATCGTGATCCGGGGAAACCGGATCGAGGCCATCGGGCCGCGGGGGCAGGTCGAGATCCCTGAGGGAGCGCATGCCGTGGATGCGGGCGGGCGCACCGTCCTTCCCGGATACGTGGACATCCACTACCACACGCAGTGGCTCGTGAACGACATCCACACGACGCAGGTCTGGCAGTACCTGGCCAACCTGGCCTTCGGCATGACGCTGGCCCACGACAACCAGACCGCCACCACCGACATCCTCACCTACCAGGACCTGGTGGAGACGGGGGCCATGCTCGGGCCGCGCATCTCGCACACGGGGCCCGGGGTCTTCGCGAACACGAATGTCCGGAACCTGGCCCATGCCCGGCGGCTCCTGAGCCGGTACAAGGACCACTACGGGGTCAACAACTTCAAGATGTACATGGCCGGAAACCGGGAGCAGCGCCAGTGGCTGATCCAGGCCGCGCGGGAGCTCGAGCTCATGCCCACGGTGGAGGCCGGGCTCCAGTTCAAGCTCAACATGACGCAGGTCATGGACGGGTACCCGGGGCTGGAGCACTCCCTGCCGATCTATCCTCTTTTCGGCGATGTGAAGCGGCTCTTCACGACGACGCAGGTGACGTATACGCCCACCCTCCTGGTATCGTACGGGGGGCCGTGGGCGGAGGAATGGTTCTACAGCACCGAAGACGTCTTCGGAAATGCGCGGATGCGGCACTTCACGCCCTGGGAGGAGCTCGAGGCCAAGGCGTCGCGGCGCGGAGGCGGCGGGCAGGCCGGGTGGTTCCATCGCGACGAGCACATCTTCGACCGGCATGCCGAGTTCGTGCGGGTGCTCGTGGAAGACGAGGGGCGGGCAGCGGTGGGGGCCCATGGCCAGCTCCACGGGCTCGGCTACCACTGGGAGCTCTGGGCCATGCAGGCCGGGGGGATGTCGGAGCATGACGCCCTCCGGGTGGCCACGATCCTCGGCGCCGAGGGGATCGGGCTTGGCAACGAGCTGGGGAGCCTCGAGCCCGGGAAGCTCGCCGATCTCGTGATTCTCGATGCCGATCCGCTGGAGGACATCCGGAACTCGGCCTCGGTGCGCCACGTCATGAAGAACGGGAGGCTCTACGAGGCCGCTACCCTGAACGAGCTCTGGCCTACCCCCCGGGAGCTTCCGGCCTTCCACTGGCAGCGGCAGGCTCCGGAAAACACCACCGGGCTTCCGGCGCGGACGCGCTGAGGTGACCGGACGCCGCGGACACGCCGTGGCCTGCGGTCACCCGGTCACGGCCGAGGCAGCCCGGGCCGTCCTCGATGCCGGGGGGAATGCCTTCGATGCGGCGGCGGCGGCCCTCTGCGCCTCCTTCGTGGCCGAGCCCCTCCTCTCGTCGCCGGGGGGCGGGGGGTTTATCCTGGCCGCACAGGTGGGGGAGACGCCGCGGGTGTACGACTTCTTCACGCATACCCCGCGGGAGAAGGTGGGGGGTGCGGGGCCGGAGGCCGGGGCGGAGCCGCGAGAAGGCGCGGAAACCGGGTGGGGCGCAGGGGAGGAGGCCGGCTCGAACGCCCTGGACTTCCGCGAGGTCGAGGTGGACTTCGGCTCGGCGCGGCAGGGCTTCCGCATTGGCCTGGGCTCCGCCGCCACCCCGGGAGCCGTGGCCGGGCTCTTCGACTTCCATGGCGCCCTGGGCCGGATGCCCCTTCGCGAGGTGGTGGCCCCGGCGCTGGCCCGGGCTTGGCAGGGGATCGAGGTGACCCCGCTCCAGGCCCACCTGGCCGCGATCCTCGCCCCCATTCTCCGAGGTGCGCCGGAGATGGAGGCCGCCTTTCTCCCCGGTGGGGAGCCCCTCCAGGCCGGAACGCGGCAGCAACTGCCCGAGCTGGCGGACCTCCTCGAGACCCTGGCCATCGAGGGGCGGGACCTCTTCTACCGGGGCGAGGTAGCGGCAGCGGTGGACCGGGCCTCGCGGGAAGGGGGTCGGCACCTCCGCAGGGAGGACTTTCTCCACTACGCGGTGGAGCGCCGGGAGCCCCTGGCCTTCACCTACCGGGGGCATGCCGGGTGGACGAATCCGCCCCCGGCCTCGGGTGGGGTGCTCGTGGCCTTCGGGCTGGCGTGTCTGGAGGGCGGGGGGCGTGCCGGGGGCAATGGCGGAGGGCAGGCGGCGGGGGGTGGCGGGAGGCGTGCCGGGGGCGGTGCTGGCTCGTACCTGGGCGCCGTCCCCTCCGACCCCCTGGGCGCCGAGGAGGCCCGCCGGTTCGCCACGGCGCTCGTGGCCACCGGCGAGGCCCGGCGGGGCGAGGGGCTCGAGGCCGAGGTGGACCTGGCGCTGGCCCGACGCTTTCTCGCCCCGGAGACGGTGGCCCGCTACCGGAGGGCGAAGGCGGGGCACCCTCCCGCCCCGCGGGGGACCTCGCACCTGAGCGTGGTCGATGCCAAGGGAAATGCCGCATCCCTCAGCATCTCCAATGGCGAAGGATGCGGATGGGTCGTCCCCGGCTGCGGCTTCGTGCTCAACAACATGCTGGGCGAGGCCGACCTCCAGCCCCGGGGGTTCGGGGCGTGGAAGCCAGGGGTGCGCCTCACCTCGATGATGGCCCCGACCCTGGTGCGGAGCCCCGATGGACACCGATGGGCCCTGGGGTCCGGGGGCTCGAACCGGATCCGGTCGGCCATTCTCCAGGTGCTGGTGGGGCTCCTGGACCACGGACTCCCGGTGGAGGAAGCCGTGGCCCGCCCCCGCCTGCACGCCGAGGGGCGCCACCTGGGAGGGGGGGTGGTCGGAGGGGGCCGTGGAGGCGCTTGTCCGCGCCTGGCCCGAGCACGCGGTCTGGCCCGACCGGAACCTCTTCTTTGGCGGGGTGCATGTGGCCGGCCAGGGGCCGGGGGGCCCGCTGGCCGCAGGAGACCCCAGGCGGGGTGGGGCGGGGTGGGCCTGATCGCCCTGGGGCAGTTGCCTGATCGCCTCGGGCAGGGCCCCTGATCAGGACAGCGCCTTCGCCTTCCGGATCTGCCAGCCCAGGTAGCCGAAGAAGGCGGCGGGCATGACGAAGGTGTCGTACGCCAACCAGGCGTCGGTGGAGAAGTTCCTCCAGACGGCCTCGTTCGCGGCGGCCAGGACCAGGAGGACCGAGGCGAAGCGGCGGGTGAGGTGGTTTCACCCTGCAGGGCTCAGTCATCGAGGAGGGTGACCTGCCCCGTTTCGCCGTTCACGCGAACGAGCTGGCCGTCGTTGAGCGCGTCGGTGGCGTCGGGAACCCCGGCCACCGCGGGGAGTCCGTACTCGCGGGCCACGATGGAGCCATGGGAGACCGCACCCCGCGTTTCCATGACGAGGGCGCCGGCCCGGAGGAAAAGGGGGGCGAGGGCTCGGTGCTGACCATGACTGCATCTTCGGAGGTTGGAGGGAGACCGGCAACGGCGCAGGCACCCGTGGGGCGAAAGGGGCGATGCATCGATGCGTTGGGCCATCGGGCCAGAGGGGGTGGAAACCCGTGCTTGACATACAGCCATACACACCGTATGGTTTTCCATATGAAGACGACCCTCAACATCGACGACAGTGTCATGCAGCGGCTTCGGGAGGAGGCAGCCCGTCGGGGAACGACGATGTCGGAACTCGTCGAGGCCGGGCTCAGGCTCGTCCTCGAGCGAAGCCCCGAGTACGCTGAGGCGTTGCCTCCCCTCCCCCGGTGGGATGGCGGAGCCACCCGCGTGGACCTCTCGAATCGGGACGCCCTCCTCGACCTGATGGATCAGGGCTGAATGTTTGTCGTTGACACGAACGTCCTGCTCTATGCCGCACACGAGTCGAGCCCCGAGCATGCCCGCTGCAGGGGTCTCCTCGAGGCATGGCGCCGACAGTCGTCCCCATGGTTCCTGACCTGGCCGATCTGCTACGAGTTTCTCCGGGTGGCCACGCACCCCCGGGTGTTCGAACGCCCCTGGGGCACAGAAGCTGCGCTGGAGTTCGTCCAGGCCCTTCTCGCCTCCCCCGGGCTCGCGATGCTCTCTCCGACCGACCGCCATGCCCGGATCCTCGAGCAGACCCTCGGGGAGATCCCCGACCTCAGGGGGAACATCGTGCACGACCTGCACACCGCCGTCCTGATGCAGGAACACGGGATCAGTCGGATCTACACCCGGGACACCCACTTCCATCGGTTTCCCTTCCTTACCGTTCTCGATCCTCTCCAGAGCTGATCCCACCCGCTGGGGTCGCGGGCAAACCGGAGAAGGCCGGAGAAGGGTGGGGAGGAAGCGGTCAACCCGACCTCATGCCTCCGAGCGTCCCCCCTGCAGCACCCGCACTGCACGGTCGGTTCTGGGCCCCCAGAGCCCGTCAATGGGACCGATGCCGATTCCCCGCTCCCGGGCTGTAATTTGAATGAGCAATGCGATCTGACGGTCGAGGGGGAGGCCTGGGTCGATCCCCTCCACCTGTGCCAGAGCCCTTCGGGTCAGGGGCCCGGAAACGCCATCAACGGCGCCTCGGAAGAGGCCTCTTTCGCGGAGGAGTTGCTGGGCAAGTCGTGTCTTTCGCTCCATGGTCAGCTCCATGACTCAGGCATCGTGAGCCGACGCTCCATCCGGATGCGGACGGCACGCCAGGGGAACCATGACCTTGAGCCGAGGGGCCGCGAGCCGCAAGCGACGGGCGGAGGCAGGGGACTCCCTGCGCCGTGGCGAAGAAGCGGCCCGGATCCGACAACCACGATCGAGAACTGCCTGCGGCGTTGGGGAGCCCGCCTGGGAAGCGCGCCCGGGAAGCTCGCCCCGGAGGCGCGCCCTGGAAACGCACCCTGGAAGAGCGTCCGGTAAGCTCGCCCCGGCTGCGCGCCCTGGAAGCCCGCCCGGGAAACGCGGGACGTGCGCTCCAGGCGGGCTGGCCCTGCCCCCCCCTTCCGACGCATTCTTGTCCATCGCATTCCCACCCACGCATTCCTCCCCCACGCATTCTTTGGGGCAGACACCCCCTTTCCTCCACCGTTGAAGCAACCGAGGCCGATCCCCATGCGTGATTCCCGGCGGTCCCCGAACGACCCGGCCCCCTTCCCCGGGGGTCAGCCCGACGATGCAGGCCCGAATCCCACCCGCCAGGCCGACGACCCGCCCCAGATGCCCGAGGGCCGGGCCGGCGACGCCCTCCTCCCCCGGCGGGCCTTTCTTCGCAGGTCGGCGCTCCTCGGGGGGGCGGCGGCGCTGGGGGGGACGACCGGTCTCGCGGGGGCGACGGGGCTTGGGGGCCCCACCCGCCTCGGCGCACATCCCCCCGGGGGCGAGGCCCTCGTCTCCCTGGAGGCGGGGGTCCGGCCTGAAGGGGGAAGGGCACGGCGGTCCCTTCGCCTTCTCATTCTTGGAGGCACGGGGTTCACCGGCCCGCACCAGGTCCGCTACGCGGTGGCGAGGGGCCATCAGGTGACCGTGTTCAACCGGGGGCGGCGGGCGGGGGTGCTCCCCGATGGGGTGGAGGAGCTTGTGGGCGATCGGAATGTGGGGGATCTCGACGCGCTGCGCGGGCGGAGCTGGGATGCCGTGATCGACAACCCCACGACCCTTCCCTTCTGGGTGCGCGATGCCGGGGAGGTGCTGGCCGAGGCGACGGAGCAGTATGTCTACATTTCGAGTCTCTCGGCGTACGACCTGCGGGGCGTGAGGGCCGTGGACGAGGCGACCCCCGTGCTCGAATACTCCGACGGGGATCCGCTGGAGGTCACCCCCGAGGCCTACCAGGCGCGGGCAGGGGCGCTCTTCGGCCCCATGAAGGCGGCATCGGAGCGGGAGGCGGTGCGGTGGTTCGGGGAGCGGACCACGATCATCCGGCCAGGGCTCATCGTGGGACCGGGCGATGCCACCGACCGGTTCACGTACTGGCCCGTGCGGATCGCCCGCGGGGGCGAAGTGCTGGCGCCGGGCGACGGGACGGACCCGGTGCAGATCATCGACGCCCGGGACCTGGCGGAATGGACGGTGCGCGCGGTGGAAGAGGGATCGACGGGGGCGTACAACGCCGTGGGGCCGCGCTCGACCCTCACCATGGCGGAGCAGCTTCACGGGATCCGGGCCGCCCTTCCCGGCGACCTGGAGGTGGGGTTCACCTGGGTACCAGCCGAGGTGCTCCAGGCCGAGGGGGTGCGTCCCTGGTCCGAAATGACGACCTGGTTCGGCCCGGACGCCGCACTGGCACGGGCCTCGAATGCCCGGGCGGTGGAGGCCGGGCTCGCCTTCCGCCCCCTGGCCCAGACCACGGTGGACACCCTGGCCTGGTTCCGGAGCCTTCCGGCCGAACGACAGGGGGCCATGCAGGCCGGGCTCGATCCGGAGAAGGAGCGGCGGGTGCTGGAGGGATGGCGGGGGGGGGTGAGGGAGTAAGGGACGGGATTCCCGCAGGAGGGGGAGTGATCCTCGTTCGCCTCGGAATCCGATAGGCGGAACGATGCCTCTGGAGGCACCGAGCAGGCTCCGCGTTCCGAAGGGCCCCTGCCTGCCCGCCTCCGCCCTGCAGCCCGAACCGGAGCTTTCGCATGATCGCCCATCGATCCCCATCCGTGGCCGTGCGGGTCCGCCGCCCCCTCCTCCTGGCGAGCGTTCTCGTCGGAGGACTCCTCCTCGCGCCCCCGGCCGAAGGCGAGGCCCAGTCCATCTTCAGCGTTTCGGCCCCCGAATGCCCGGGTCCGCTTCTCCCGCAGTGGATGTGTGGTCCCTTCGGAGAAGCGCATGCCTTCGCCTCCGGATTCGCGAACAATGTGACGAGCATCGTCAACGGCGCCGCTTCCACCTTCCAGGAATACGTGGACGGGGTCGCCGGGACCATCATTCCACCGAACACGATCCAGCGCTTCAACGACGCGGTGGAGCTCGCCCAGCCCATCACGAACGGCATGCAGGAGGTTCTGGACCACCCCGTCTGCGGCTCCGAAGCCGCGCTCGGAGATCTTCAGGCCTACTTCGGAGAATTGGCCCAGACCGCGCTCGCCATGGAGGAACTCGGACAGCAGATCCTCGCCGCCGGCGTCGCCCTCACCCCGATCTGGGATGCCGGGGACGGGGTCCTGAACGAAGTCGGCTCCATCATGGAGAAGCCCTGGGTGCCGGGGTCCGAATCCGACCGGGCCCGCAGGGAGCTTGAGAGCGCCGCCGAAGACCTGGGGGAAACCCTGCTCAAGATCGGGTCCAAGGAGGGCCTGAAGGCGGTCCTGGCGGGCATTGACGCCGGATATGCGGCGGTCAAGATCCATGGATTCGCAGGCGCCTGCGGGGTCTGCGTTCAAAGCATCGCGGGGTCGGTCTCCGGCGCGATCGGCGCCGGGACATCGGCGGCGGTGGGCACCTCCTGTCCTGCGACGGCCGCCGCAGCGGGAGGCACCTGCTGGGCCGCCCTTCCCGGCGGTGGCAAGGCGGTGGTCGCTGGGGTCTCCTTCCTCGTGGCGAACGCTACCTGCGGCGCGGTGGCTGCGGGCCTCGCCGAGATGCCCGGGGCCGTGTACAAGATCGCGAAGTTCGCCATGGCAAGCTGGGAACTCATGCAGGCCCTCGCCGAGACCGAGCCCATGGCCCGTGCGGTGCACGACGCGGCCGTGGCCCTCGGTCACATCGTCGGTGAGGAATCGGCCGGCGAGATTGCCGCCATTTCGGCGCACCTGAACGAGATTGGAGCCGCAGCGAATACCGCCATTGAGATTCTGGGTCCCGTGGCCAACGACGCGGTGCAGCTTGCCTCGCAGACCCTCGAGCAATCGGGCGATCGGGTCATGCAGTTGATCGAGTGCCACAACATGATGCAGGGCGTGGCCTCGAGCGTGAGCCAGGAAATGCTGGCGGTGATCTCCGACAGCCTGGACTCTGCGCTGAGCAACATGGTCACGGGCGCGGCCGTTCTCGAGGTCGTCGTCGAGAGCGCCTCCGCCGCGACGCAGGCTTCGACCTCCGCCGCACAGTCCGAGTTCCAGGAAATCCAGTCCGAGCTCCAGGGGCTCGTGAGCTCGCTCTGGGGCCCCTTCCCGAATGACCCGGCGCAGGTCGCACTCCACCTGGCGGCCTTCGCGACGAACCCGGCGGAGTTCAATACCCTGATCGCACGGGTCGCATCCCTCTCCGGGCGGTACGCCCAGCTCGCGGAGGTCGCGCTCACCGCAGGGTGGACCGCACTCTCCTCCATCGAATCCGAAGCCTCTTCGGCACACGATTGGTTCGCCACGGCCCGCGTGACCAACCTCCGGGCCGTGTCGGTCCTGAGCCAACCCCCGAACCCACCCATGATGGCCCATGCCCCGATGGTCGACCCCGGGTTCGGCGGAGAGCCCACCGCCGTGGCATGGAATGGCCCGATCCTCCCCCTGGCCCACGGCGACTGGAGCATCGTTCCCGTTTCCTCGACGAGAGGGACCCTCCGACAGGTGGATCCTGCGGCCACGCTCAAGGGGCACCTGGACGAGCTTCAGGCCATCCGCTTCCGGCAGATCGTTGATCCGAGAGGTGGCGGTTCGAGCGGTACCGACTGCCTGAACTGCCCGCGCCAGTTCGAACTCGGCGGGGTCAAGGGCGCACTCGACCGAGCGCAGGTACGTGGCGCCGTCGAGCTCGTCGTGCTCGACCCCGGAGGAGCCACCCTCTTCTCCATGGGAACCTTCAACTCCGCCGGCGCGATCCCCACGGACTTCGTCATGCAGCCTCCCCGGGGTGGTTTTCCAAGCGCAGGGCGAGGGTGCTCCCTCGCCATCGAAGTGCGGGGTCAGCGGGGTGAGCCGCTCGCCCGATCTTCCGTCTGCCTTACGGACCGTTGAACCGGACTCGGGCTCGAGGGTCGGGTTCCCCTGGCGCCGGGGTCCTCTGAAGCGAGGGCCCCGGCGGAGGCGATGAAGGGAGACGCGCCGGGCTTCCTGCCACCCATCAGAAGTTGAAGCGAAGCCCCACCGCAGCCCAACGCCCGTGGTAGTCGGAGGAATCGGGAAAGTCGGGGGTTCCGATGTAGCGGATGTAGGGCCGATCCAGGAGGTTGTTGACCTGGGCGAAGACCCGGAGGGTGGGGGAGATGCGCTGGTGGAAGGAGAAGTCCACCTGCTGCCGCCCCCCCTTGAACTCGTCGGACAGATCGCTCGAGCCCACGCTTCGCACGTAGGCACCCTGGTGGTTGAAGGATGCCACCCCCACAAACCCTCCCTGCTCGAAGGTGAGGGCCGCATTCACGATGTGGGGGACCTGCTCGGGAAGGGGGAGGTCGCGGTCGGAGCCCGGGCCGAGCTCGGTGCGGGAGTCCGTCCAGGCGTAGTTGGCAAAGACCCCCAGCCCGGAGAGCACCCCCGGGAGGAAGGTGAGGCGCTGCTGCCAGTTCACCTCGAAGCCCCAGACGTCGGCCTGGTCTCCGGCCAGGGGTTCGAAGAGCTCGAACCCGGCGAACTCTCCGGAGGAAAGGGTGGTTCGGGAGCGGTAGGTGAAATCGGAGATCCGCTTGTAGAAGACGCCTCCCGAAAGAACCCCGAGGCCGCCGAAGTAGCGTTCGGCCATGACGTCGAGGTTGATGGAGCGGGCCGGGGGGAGGTCGGGATTGCCCCGGGTGATCTCCTCGTCCTCGAAGCTGATGAACTCGTTCGGTGCCAGCTCAAGGAATCCCGGGCGGGCAATGGCCTTGGTGGCCGCAAGTCGGAGGTTCGTTTCGGGGTCGAGCCGGTACCGCAGGTGGAGCATGGGAAAGAGATTCAGGTAGGAGTCCGATCCCTCCACGGGCACCGTCTCCTGCCAGCTTCCATCGCGGTCGAAGACGAGGCGGTTCCCCTCGTAGTTCGTGGCAGTGAACTCCCCTCGCACCCCCGCCAGGAGCTGCAGGGCACCGAACTCGAGGGTGGTCATGCCGTACGAGGCCAGGACCGACTCCCGGGCGCTGTAGTCCTCCGAGTCCGAGTCTTCTCGTGAATCGTCCTCGTCGAAGCTGAAGATGCTCCCATTCTCCTCCCACCACCCCCGGGCCACCCCCCAGTCCACGATCCCACCCATGTCGTAGTTGCCAAGCACGTTGCGACCGTTGTTCCGGACCCCGATGTCGTTCTTGGTGAAGGAGCCGGGAAAGCTCCCCCAGCGCCGCTCGTTGTAGTCCCGGTCCTTCGTGCGGGTGGTGCCCCGCACACCGAACTGGACGGAGCCGTCGCTCATGCCCGGGCTCCATGGCACCTCGAAGTTCAGGCTGCCGGTTAGGCTTCCGTCGCGCATGTCGTCGGTCCGCTGGTCGAAGTGCCGGAGCGCAAAGCTCGCCGGGTTCGAGGGATCGCCGTTCAGGACCTCGACCTGCGGACGGTAGCGGTCACTCGTGGACGACCGCATGTCGACGTTCCCCAGGCGGTACTCGTAGTAATCGCGGTAGGGCTCGGTCCGATCGGCCCGGGTCCACCCCACCTGGTAGTCCATGCGCAGCCCGTCGAAGGTGTGGTCGGCCCCGGCCGTGAGGGCATAGATGTGACGCTGCCGGAGGTACTCGCGGCCCTCGGTCTCGATCCGCCCCTGGGTGATCTCGTTGGGGGAAACGCGGTCCCCTGCGTCGAGCCGGTAGGTGATGCGGTGACGTTCCTCCCGGGTGTCGTACCGCGTGAAGAAGCCCCGAAGGAAGAGGGAGGAGCGCTCCGACAGGGCATGGTCAACGTGTCCGCTCAGTCCGTAGCGCGTCCGGAGAATGGGGTAGGACTGGACCCGGAGCCGGTCCAGATGGGACTCGTTCAGGACCCCGGAGCCGAGGTTCGTCCAGTCGTAGGCGAGGGCTTCCGTGAGGCGGTTCTGTCGGGAGAAGTCCCCGCTCAGCACAAATCCCGTGGCTCCGATCCGGTCGCCGAAGGTGAGGGCGGCGCGCCCGGTGGGCCCTTCGGCCGTGGCGTGGAGGCCCCCCTCGATACGCCCATCGAACTGGCGGGAGGTGGGGCGTCGGGGGCGAAGCTCGATGGAGCCGGCAATGGCATCGGCATCCATGTCAGGGGTGAGGGCCTTGATCACCTCCATGGAGCCGAGCATCTCGGCAGGGAGGCTGCTGAGCGAGGTTCCCCGGTCGTCCCGGGTGGTCGAGGGCACGCGCTGTCCATCCATGGTCACCGAGGTGAACTGGGGCGCGAGCCCGCGCATGAAGAGCATGCCCGTCTCACCCCGGTCATCCTGCGCCGCGATGCCGGGGATTCGCCGGAGGACGTCGGAGGTGTTCGTGTCGGGAAACCGCTCCACATGCTCGGACGAGACCACATTCCGGATGTTGGCCGCAGACTGCTGGCGGTTGAAGGCCTCGGCGCTCCGCGACTGGCCGCGCACGGTGAGCCCCTCCACGATCACGGCCTGGGCCTCCAGCGCCACATCGAGCCGGGCAGCCTCACCCGCCACCACCGTGACCCGGGCCTCCGTCTCTCCGTAGCCCAACAGGGAAACCTGGACCACGGTGGGCCCTGCCGGGACACCGGACAGGCGGGCCTGCCCACGGGCGTCGGAAATGACCACCCGCTCGAGCCCCACGGCGCGGACCGCCGCCCCCTCCACAGGCGTTGCGCCGTCGGTGACGACCCGCACCAGAATGGCACCGGTGTCGGCGCCCTGCGCCAGGGCGGAGGGTGGAACGAGGAGAAGCCCCAGGAGAAGGGTCAGGGCGGCGAAGACGGGAAAGCGGGGTGGGGTGGCCATGGTCACCTCCGGGTTGTGCGGGCCAGCAACGGGGTCGACGGGATTTCGTCTGCCGCTGCAGACATCCTAAGCGGCACATGTCACAGCCCCTGCACGAGACCCCCACGTTTCGGCCACGGAGGGGGAACAGTGAGGGTCGCGCCAGCCAGCATGGGCCAGCCAGCATGGGCCAGGCAGCGTGGCCGGGGCTCCGTCGAGGGTGGCGTTCGCAACGGTCTCGCCTTGCGAGGCCGATCCCCATCCCTCATCGTGCAGCAAGTGATTCTTGGTTCACTGATTCTAGACTCAGTGATTTCATTTTCAAGTCTTCGTACCATGCCCCTATCCTCCCCTCCCCCACCCCATCCCTTCCAGGTCGGAGGCCACGCCCTGGGCGCCCACTTCACGGACCGGGCCCCCGAGATCCGGGTGGTACGCGAGGCCTTTCGCACCCCCACCCGCCTCCTGGTGCACGGCCCCCGGCGCATGGGGAAGAGCTCGCTCCTCCTTTCGGCGGGGGCGGCGGCCCGGCGGCGGGGGGTCCGGGTGGCCTGGGTGGACTTCAGCTCCACCACCCACCTGGCCGATGTGGCGAACCGCCTCCTCCGCTCCCTCTCGCACGAGCTTCGGCGGGTGCCGGAGCGCCTCACCGAGATGGCCCAGGCGCTGAGCCCCCGGGTGCAGATCACCTTCGATCCGGCCCAGACTCACCCCGTCCTGGCCCTGGAAGTGACCCTTCGGAGGCGCCCGGTGGAGGACCAGCGCGCCGCCTTCGAGGCCGTGCTCGACCGCATGGAGGATCATGCCCGGGAGCGGGCCGGGCGGGGGGAGCCCGGGGTGGTGGTGATCATGGACGAGTTCCAGGAGATCCTCGAGGTGGGCGGCGAACGGGCCGACTGGTTTCTCCGGAGCATCATGCAGCGCCACACCCACCTCTCGTACATCTGCGCGGGGTCGCGAGAGGCCCTCATCCAGGACCTTCTCGGCGAGAAACGCGCCTTCTACAAGCACTTCCAGCTCCTTCCCATCGGTCCCATCGAGGCCCGGCACCTGGCCCGCTGGATCGAAGACCGGATGCGAACGCATGGGGTCGATGCCACAGGGCTGGCCCCCCGGATTCTCGAGGTGGCCGGCCCCCGCACCCAGGACCGGATCCAGCTCGCCCGGGAGCTCTTCGTGCGAGGGCTCTCCCGGGAGCGCGGGGGGGCGGGATCGATGGCGGGGGCGGGATCGACGGCAGGGGCGGGATCGACGGCAGGGTCGGGGTCAACCCGAGGAAAGCGGTCGACGCGGCAAGAGAGCGCCCCTTCCCTGACCGAGGCCGATGTGGACGCCGCCTTCCAGGGCATCGTCCGCTCGGAGCGGGCCCTCCACCTGGCCCTCTGGAACACCCTCACCGCCTTTCAGCAGAATGCCCTCCGGGCGGTGGCGGCCTCCCCGGGCGCCCTCCATGCGCAGGCCACCCTCGAGCACTTCGGGGTCCCCTCGGCCTCGACCATGTCGCGCACCCTCGATGCCCTCGTGCGCCGGGGGCACCTGGTGCGGGAGGAGGGAGGCGTGGTCTTCGACAACCCCTACTTCCGGGCCTGGGTGGAGCTGGAGGTCCTCCCCGATGTGGGGCGGGGGCTCCCGTGACCGCCGGCGCCGCGCCGGGGAACCGGACTCCGCGCCCGGGAACCGTCGGCGCGCGGGGAAGGTGCGCCGCCGCACCGGGCCGGAGAATGGGGGGAGGATCCCGAAGACGCTGCGTGGGTTAAGGATTCTACGTCCCCGTTCGTTGCCGAGGGGATTCCCTGAGTCGAGGGGGGCGGAGCCCGACGCGCGTTCCCCCCGCTCCGAACCCCATGGAGGACCCGGTGTCCGCTCCCCCCCCGTCGTCCGGTCCGCGCCGCGCCGGCACTCCGGTGTCGATCCTCGTCCTGGCCCTCGCGGGGCTGGGGAGCTTCGTGGCTGCGGGCGCGGCAGCGGAACGGGGTCAGGTCACGAGAAAGGCGGTCGAGGTGTCGCCGGGCACAGGGGAGGGGGTGGTCCTCCACCCCGGGACCGCGGCGCCCGACACGGGTACGGTCGCACCCCCTGCCCCGTGGGCCATTCCTCGCCTCGAGCCGGCGCGGGTGCAGGTGCCCCGGCCGTCCACCCCCGCCGACGGCGAGGACCCGCCGCCTCCGCTGGTTCGCCTGGCCCTCGCAGAGGCACCCATTGCCCCGGGAACGCCCGGCCTCTCCCCTGCGGTGCCGGCGCTCCCCCCCCCGACCCCACTTTCGGCCCGGGAGGTGGAGGCGATCCTGGCTCCCCTCCCTGCCCTTCCCCGATCCGGCCCCGGCCCCTCGGCCGGCGGGGAGGATGACGCGGCTGGACCCGAGGCGGCCCGGGGCGCGGCCCCAGGCCCGGGATCTGGCGCGGATCGGGGCCCGGATCGGGGCGCAGTCCGGGGCACGGCTGCGGCCGAGCCCGCCCGGGTCCTCGGTGTCTTTCCCTCGGGCGATGCCGAGGTCGTTCCCGACCTGACCATCGTCTTTTCGCACCCCGTGGTCCCGCTGGGTGCCGTGGGCGAGGCCACGTCGGTCCCCTTCCGCCTGGAACCGGAGGTCGCGGGAAGCTGGCACTGGCTCGATGCCACCACGGCCCGTTTCGTCCCCCGTGAGGGCCGGCTCCCGGGGGGCCAGGCGTACCACCTCACCGTGGATCCGGGGCTGGGGGGTCCCACCGGCGAGGGGCTGAGCGTGCCCCTCCCCCACGAGGCCCGCATCCGGGTTCGCGGGCCCCTGGCGCTGGGGGGGGTCGGCCAGGGGTCGGTCCTCCCCACCACGCCCGTGCTCGTGCTCGGATTCGACCAGGCCGTGGACCCTGCGGTAGTGGCCTCCCATACCTTGTTCCGGGTGCTCGGCCGTTCGGGCGCCTCCGAATCGTCCCAGGTCGTGCGGGCGGTGGCCAGGACCCTGGACGAGGCTCCGGAAGGGTACAGGGAGGCCGTTCGCTCCGGGAGGTACGCCGGGGCGGTCGCGCTCTCGCCGGAGCACCCCCTCCCTCCGGGTGCCCGGGTTCTCCTCGAGGTGGGCCCGGACCTCACCTCCACCGAAGGCCCACTGACCACCGGCCGCCGGCAGGAACTCACCTTCCGGACCGCGGACGCCTTCCGCTTCCTGCATGCCCCCTGCAACGCCGAGGCAACCTGTTCCCCCGGCACACCCCCGGTCATCGGGTTCTCGAACCCGGTGGACCCCTCCCAGCCCCTCGGGGAGCGGATCCGGGTGAGCCCCGAGGTTCCCGGGCTCCAGATCCGTTCCTCGAACACCGGTCACCTCTGGCTCCATGGCCCGTTCCAGCCCTGGACCTCGTACCGGATCGGGTTCGACGGGGACCTGGTGGACGTGTTCGGCTCGGCCCTGGGAGAGACCCGGGAAGTCACCCTTCACTTCGGACGCACCACCCCCCTCCTCTCGATCCGGGGCGCCCCCTTCGTGAGCCTGGATCCGTCGGGGAGCCGGACGCTGGAGGTCCCGGTGCGCGCGCTCGACCTCGTGGAGGTGAGGATCCTGGCCACCGACCCGGAGCGGTGGGACGAGTGGATCCCCGTGGGCGCCAGCTTCCGTCACGACCCCCTTGACCGGGCGGAGGGGCTTCGGGAGCTCGAGCGGTACGACGTGGTCCCGGACGACGGGGGCGACGGGTTCTCCTTCCTCCACCTTCCGCTGGCCCGGGCGCTGGAGGCGGCAGGAGGCCAGGTGGCCGTGGTCCTGACCGGCTATCAGGGTCCCATCGACCCGGCCGATGGGGACCGGGGCCCGCCCAGTGTGGTGGCCGGTTCCTGGGTTCAGGTTCCCTCGCTGCGGGTGCAGCTCCTGTCCGATGCGGAGCGCCTCGTCGTGGTGGCCCGAACCCTCGACGGAGCCCCTGCCGCAGACGTGCACCTTGCCCTCCCCCACGCGGGGGTCGAAGCCGTCACCGGTCCCGAAGGCATGGCATCCATCCCCCTCCCCTTCGAGGCGGAGCGGGCATCCAGGCTCCTTGTGGCGGAGCATGGCGGGCACCTCACCCTTGTCCCGTCCGCCGCACGGGGAAGGCCGTTTCCCCAGTGGATGGGTCGGGAGGGCGCACCCGAACCGGTCTGGGCGGCCACGGTGGACCGCCCCCTCTACCGGCCTGGCGAGCCCCTGGCCTTCCAGGGGTGGGTCCAGGAGGTGGTGGTTCAGGGGGAGGCCCGGGACGTGAGAGCGCCGGAGCGGATCCGGACCCTCGGATACGAGATCGTGGTTCCGTCGGGCGGGGGGGGAGGCACCCGGACGGTGCACTCCGGAGAGCTGGAGGTCTCGCCCACCGGGGGATTCCACGGCATGGTCGATCTGCCGGACGACCTGGAGCCGGGCAATGGGAGGGTACGGCTCGTCGCGCGGGGCGTGGATGCCTCCGGCGATTCCCTCTCCGGCCATGGACTGACCCTGGATCTGAACTTCCGTACGGCCGACTTCCGACGCCCGGACTACGAGGTCACGGTTTCGCTTCCGCCGGAGGTCCTCGTGCAGGACGAACCCTTCCACGTCACCGCGGAGGCCCGCTACTTCGACGGCCCCGGGCTCCCCGGCTCCGAGCTCCGGTGGAGCCTCCTCCCCCAGCAGGGCTCCTATGCACCGCCGGGATGGCGGAACCCGGTCTCGCCGCTGAACTCCGGCACCGGCCCTGCATCGGGCGCCCGGCACCCCTGGGGCTTTGCCTCGGCCGCGCGCTCTCCCCTTGCGTGGACACCGGGCCGCAGCTCCATGGAACCCGTCGTGCACGTGGCCAGCACCGACCCCGAGGGGCGCCACCGGCTCGAGGTCACCCCATCGGCGCACCAGGATCCGTTTCCCCTTGCGCTCCGAGCCTCGGTCACCGTGCAGGACCTGAACCGCCAGGCCGGCTCCGCCACGGGCACCGCCCTCCTCCTCCCCGGCGAGGCGCTCCCGGGCATCCGCGTGCTCCCTCTCACCTCGACGCCTTCCGGCCGACTCGTGGTGGGTGACTCTGTGGAGGTGGAGGTGGTGGTGCTGGATGCGGAGGGGGCCGTCGTGCCGGCCGACCGACGTGCGCGCCCCGAGGTGCAGGTGGAGCGCGTGGTCATGAATTCCGACCCGGGGCGCCGCGCGCCCCGCTGGATCGTGGATCTCACCTCCCCGGTGACCTGCAGGCCGTCGAGCGTGCCCACGCCCCTGGGGAGCCCCCACGGGCCCACGGTGGAGGGGTACCGCTGCCGGGCGCCCCTCCCGGAGGCGGGGGAGTGGCTTGTCTCGGTGGAGGTGGCCGACGCCCGGGGCCGGCGGAGCCGGAGCGAGGCGAACCTCTCCGTGTTCGCTCCGGGCGCGTCGTCCTGGGGGTGGATGGGACAGGGTCGGGGCCTCGCCGGGTTCGGGGTGCCGGGCATTTCCGGCGAGGCCCTCGAGGTGGAGCTGGAGGGGGATGACGCGTCCGGAGGCAACGTACTCCCGGGCGACACCGTCACCCTTCGCATTCTCGCACCCTTCGAGGGAGGCCTCGGCGTGGCGGCGCTGGACCATGGGGGGATCCGTCGAATCCTGCCCGTGGAGGTGGCACCGGGGGATGCCGAGCACCGGATCCGGTTCCCGGTGGAGGGCGCGCCTGGCGCCCGGGTCGTGGAGGTCCTTCTCGAGTCCCCCGGGGGCGACCGGGGGGCCTCGGGGCGGGTCGCCTTCGAGGTGGGCCCGGATTCCCGGCGGCTCGCCCTGGAGGTCGTGGCCCCGGAGGAGCGGCTGGAGCCGGGGGCCACGGTTCCGGTGGCGGTCACCGTGACCGAGGAAGATGGTGCCCCGGTACCCGGCGCCGAGGTCACGATCTGGCTCGTGGACGAGGCCGCCTTCTTCGCCGGGGGAGCGGGAGGCCAGGCCTTCACCACGGAACGTCTCGATCCGTGGGCTTCCTTCCATCAAGGCGGAGGCGGCATCCAGACCCGGGGCGGGGTGTGGCTCCATACCCTTCGCGAACGTCGGCCGCCGGGCGAGGGCGCCTTCCAGGTTCGCCTGCTGGATGCATCCACCGGGGGGGTTCCGACAGGGACGCTCGAGCTCACCGGGAGCGACGGGGTCACCCGCACTTTCCGGCCGGATCAGCACGGGGAGGTCCACCTCGCGGACCTCCCGCCGGGAGACCTCCGGGTCCGTTTCCTCTTCGGTTCCCACGAGGTCGACCTGGATCGCACGGTGACCCGGAAGGGCGGGGAGGGGGTGGACCTGGGAACCCTCCTGCTCCAGCCGCGCGCCCCCCCCCAGACGGAGGTGGGGGCGGCGCCCCAGGTGGCGCTTCGGGCATCGGCCCCTGACGACCTCCCCCCGCCTCGCCTGGGCTTCACCGTGGAGGGCGCGGAGTCCCGCACCCGCGACATCGAGGTTCCTGCACCGCCGGGGGACCTTCACGGCCTTGACCTTCCGCCGGAAGTGTCGCTGGACCCCGGCGGACTCCGGGCGGACTTCACCCCCCTGGCGGGGATGGCGCCCCGGGAGGTCACCGACCAGGACGGGGTGGCCCGGACGACCTTCCGCCTTCCGCACACCCTGACCCGGTACCGGATCCTGGCCGTGGCCCGGTCGGGCGAGGTCGAGGGACCTTCGTCGGGCGCCGGGGAGGGACAGGTGGTGGTGGGGCGGGACCTGGTGGTCCGGGCCACACCTCCCCGCTTCCTCAGGGCCGGGGACCAGGGTGAGGTTTCCATCCTCGTGGCAAACGGGGGCGACGTGGACCGGGAGGTGGAGGTCGCCCTTCGCGCCAGCGGTCTCACGCTCGAGGGCACGGGGGGCATGCGCCTCCACCTCCCGGCAGGCGCCCGCCGGGAGGTGCGGATCCCCGCCCGTGCCTCCCTCCCCGGGACGGCGGGCCTCCAGGCCCGGGCGGTGTCGGGGACGACCTCCGACGCCGTGGCGATGCAGGTGGCCGTGGAGATCCCCGCCGCCCCGGAGCGCATGGCCCACCGGGCCCTCCTGGAGCCCGGCGTGGCCCATACCGTGATGCTCGAGCCCCGGACCCCCGTGAGCCCCGGCTGGGGCGGACTGGAGGTGATCGTGGGCTCGTCGCTTGCGGGAGGCCTGAGCGGCGACCTCATGGCCCTCTCCGAGACGACGCTTCCCTGGGCCGGCCTCCGGATCGCCCGGGTTCGGGGCGCGGCAGCCCTGGCCCAGGCCATGGAGCGGGACCCCTCCATGGGCGCTTCGCTGGATTCGGCAGCGCTGGCCAGGCTGAACCGCGCCGTGACGGAAGACATGGCCGCCCTTGGACAGGCGCTCCGGCGGGTGCGCACCGGCGCGGGCTCGATTTCCGAGCTGACCACCGCCGCTCGCGCCATGGGCAGCTGGTCCGTGCACGCGGTGCTCGAGGCCTCGCAGGCGCTCGAGGAGGCCGGGCGGGCAGGGCTTCTTCCCCCGCAGGCAAACGGGTCCCCTCCGGCTCCCATCGACCCTCACGTGCTTCGGGCCCTGCTGGGGGACCTGGCCCGTGCACCTTCCCCCACCCGCTCCCTCCCCGACCCTGTGGTGGTGAGCACCCTGGACCTGGCGGTCCTCTGGACCCTGCACCGAAGCGGCCAGGGCCTTACGGCCCTCTCGCCCCAGGCGCGGCAGGCGGTGACCGACCTCGACACCGAGGCCATGCGACCCCTCTGGCTCGCGCGGCTGGCGGCCATGGCGGCACGCGCCGAGGAGGACCGGGGCGGGAGAACGGTGCCGGTGGGTACCCACCGCCGCTTCCTCGAAGCCCTGGAAAACCGGGCCATGATCACGCCCGGGGGTGTCACCTTCCGGAGGGGTGCTCCCCTTCCGGGCGCCGCAGCGGCGGGGGTGGACGACGCGTTCCACTTCAGCGCCTCGAGCCCTGGGGAGGACGCGGAGGTGCTCCTGGCCCTGGTCGAGGTGGCGCCCCACCATCCCCTTCTCCCGGGGCTCGTGGCCTCGGTGGCGGGGCCCGATCCTGGGGCGGAAGGGGGTTCGGCGGACGGGGGAGGATCCCGGGCGTCGTGGTGGGGACCGGACGCCGTGGGACGGGCCCTCCCTGCCGTCGAGGCATGGGCACAGGTGCACGCCGGCGGGCCGGTGAATGCCACCGTGGCCCTGGCCCTGGCAGCGATTCCGGCGCCGGGTCCGGAGGGCGATGCGCCGCTCCGGGTGCGGAGCGGAGAGCCGTCCCCGCTCCGTACCCTGTCCATGGCAAGCCTCCTCGAGACCCAGGCCGCGGCGGAGGATGGCCCTGCGGGGGTCGATGCGGAGCGGACGACGGGTGCGCTTCTCTCCCTTCCCCTGTCCATCGAGTCCATCGCGGCCGTCGAGGCCCGGGAATCAGGCGGAAGCCCGGCCGGTCGCGCCCCCGAACCAGGCGCCCTTTCGGCCCGGGTGCTCCTCACATGGACCGCGTCGGATCCGTTCCAGCCCGCCATGATGCGGGGGTTTGTGGTGCGCCGGATCTACGAGGCGGTGGACGATGCGGACGACGTGCGCCGCGATGCCGATGGAACCTGGCGCATCCGGGCGGGCGCCCGGGTGCGGGTCATCCACGAGCTCCTCCTCCCGGAGAGCCGCATGGATGTCCGGTTCGAGGACCCCTTCCCCGCCGGGTTCGAGCCGGTACAGGGAACCGCCGGAAACGAGGGTGCCGGTCTGGTTCCGGGGGCCCCCACGGCCCAGGTCCTGGTCGACGGACGCTGGGGACTCACGGGCGGAACCGGGCTTCTCCTGGCCATCGACGGCCTCCGCTGGTACCGGGAACTCCGCTTCGGTCGGGACCAGGTCACCGCCTGGGCCCCCGCACTCCCTCCCGGCACCTACCAGGGGTCCTGGGTCGCCCGGGCCACCCTTCCCGGAGACTACATCGTGCCCGGGGCTCGGGCCCATGAGGCGAGCCGACCGGACGTCATGGGTAGAAGCGAGGCGCACCGGGTGGTGGTGGAGGCCCGGTAGTGGCCGGGACCGGGGCGCACACCTCGCCCGCATGCCATCCGGAGGGGGCACACCTGCGCGCACCCGGACCCTGCCGGAGCGCGGACTGATCCCCCGGGCCCCGGGCTGACGCGTGTTCGGGAGAGTGGCCTTCCCCTTCTCCCACCCTCCGCCTCATGCCCCCTGCACCGCCTTCCCCCCAGCCCGGCCACCCTCCCCCTCCCCCTGCTCCGGAGCCCGCCCCTCCGCACCTGGTGGCGCGCCTCCAGTCGCCGGGGCCCAAACGGATCCTGGCGCTGGACGGCGGAGGGATTCGCGGGGTCATCACCCTTCGCTTTCTGGCCCGGATCGAGGCCACCCTTCGGGAAGAGAGCGGAGACCCGGAGCTCGTCCTGGCCGACTACTTCGACCTCATGGGAGGCACCAGCACGGGGGCCATTCTCGCCACGGCGCTGAGCCTCGGGTGGTCGGTGGAGCGGGTGGCGGGGATGTACCGGGAGCTGGCCGCCGGGATCTTCCGGCCGCGGCACGCCCTCCTGGGGCCGGTGGCAGCCCTCTTCGGGGGGCGATACGACGTCCGCCCCCTGGAGGCGGCCCTGGCCCGGGAGCTGGGGGAGCTTCGCCTGGACACCCCCGAGCTCCGAACCGGGCTCGTGGTCGTTGCCAAGCGGGCCGACACGGCCTCGGTCTGGCAGCTCACGAACATTCCCGGGCATCGCTTCTACGACATGAACCGCCACCTCCTCCTGCGGGAGCTGGTCCGGGCGTCGAGCGCCGCCCCCACCTTCTTCGACCCCCAGCGGATCGGCGATGTGGGCGACGGCCATGCCGGGATCTTCGTGGATGGAGGGGTGAGCATGCACACGAACCCCGCCCTCCAGATGCTCCTCGTGGCCGGGCTGGGGGGATTCGGGCTCCGCTGGCCCCTGGGGGAAGACCGGCTCCTCCTCTGCTCGGTGGGCACGGGGGCACACCTGGAGCCGCCCTCCGCCGCCTCCATTCGGGGGTACCGCCAGGTGCAGTGGCTCTCCCAGCTCATGGTGCACCTCCTGCGGGATGCCTCCGAACTGGGCGAAACCCTCCTCCAGTGGGTCTCGCAGAGCCCCACGGCTCGGCCCATCGACCGGCAGGTGGGGGATCTGGCCGGCGACCTCGCCACCCCCGAGCCCCTCCTCCGCTACCTCCGCTACGACATTCCCCTGGAGCCCGCCGCCCTGGAGGGGCTGGGGTTCGTGCTCACCCCTGCCGAGCTGGCCGGGCTCCGGTCCCTGGCCGGATACCGGCACGTCCCCCTCATGGAGGCGGTGGGCGAGGCGGCCGCGCGCCATCGGGTTCAGGCAGGGCACTTCCCCCCGGAGCTGGCGCCGTGGGAGGGGGAGGGGCGGGGGGCGGCGCACATCCCACCGGCTCTGCGCTCCACCCCGCGGGCCATGGCGGTGACCGGGCATCGACCCCCAGCGCTGGACGGGGTGGAGGCGGAGGCGCTGGACCGCCGCCTCGACGCCGTGCTCACCGCCGCCGAGGGAATGGGCGTTCGCACCCTGGTCTCGGCCCTGGCCGAGGGGGCAGACCGCCGGGTGGCCCATCTGGCTCTCCACGCCCGGTGGCATCTTCAGGCGCTTCTCCCCTTTCCCCCCGACCGGTACGAGCGGGACTTTGCCGACACCACCTCCCGGGCCGAGTTCCGGGGGCTCCTGGCCCAGGCCTCGTCCACCCGGGTGGTGACGGAGGGGGAGCCCCCCGGATCCGAGGCCCCGCCCCCTGTGGACCCCTCGCATCCCCACCCCGCCCTTCCGTACCGCACCCTGGGCCACGCCCTCCTCGACGAGGTCGACCTCCTCCTCGCCCTCTGGGACGGAGGCCCCCCCCGGGGGCCAGGGGGCACGGCCGAGGTGGTGGCGCGGGCCCGGGACCGGGACCTCCCGGTGATCTGGGTTCATGCGCACCCCCCGCACGCCGTGCACTACTTCGCACCCGGGGCGTCGGAGCCCCAACCCGTTCCGGCACCCTGGAGGATCACCCTCCTCGACCTCCTCCGGGGTGCGGAAGCGCCCTCCCCCGGGGCCGCGCCCGGCAGCGCCGCGGTGGGCCGGTGAGCGAGACGAGCCCCGGCGGACCCCCGCCCCCCTCGCGCCCCCTCCTCCGGGTCTTCGTCTCCTCGCCGGGCGATGTGGCCGAGGAGCGGGCCCTGGCCGAGCGCGTGCTGGGGCGGCTGGCAGGGGAATTCGCCGACCGGGTGGAACTCCGCCCCATCTTCTGGGAGCACGAGCCCCTCCTTGCCTCGGCTACCTTCCAGGATCAGATCGTCCGGCCCTCGGACACGGAGATCGTGATCTGCATTCTCTGGTCCCGGCTGGGCACCCGCCTCCCGCCCAACTTCCGGCGCCCCGACGGGACGCGCTATGCCTCGGGCACGGAGTACGAGTTCGAAGACGCCCTGGCCGGGCACCGGGCCCGGGGCACGCCGGACCTCCTCGTGTACCGGAAGACGGCCGAGCCCCTGGTGAGCCTCCTCGATGCCGACCGCCTCCTGGGGATGCTGGAGCAGCGCCGGGCCCTCGACGCCTTCGTGGAGCGCTGGTTCCACCATGCGGACGACGGGTCGCTCAAGGCGGCCTTCCACCCCTTCGAGGATCCGGCCCGCTTCGAGAAGACGCTGGAGCGGCACCTCCGTGCCCTCCTCCTCCGTCGCGCTCCCCACCCCGTGCGCGGGGAGGCGGCGCCCCGGAAAGGCGCGCGCGCCGCGGTCACCTGGCGCGATGGATCGCCCTTCCGGGGACTCGAGCCCTTCGATGGGGAGCACGCCGACATCTTCTTCGGCCGCACCCGGGCCGTGGGGGAGTGTCTGGATCACCTTCGCCGGCAGGCGGCCCGGGGGGCCCCCTTCCTCGTGGTGGTGGGGGCAAGCGGAAGTGGAAAGTCCTCCCTGGCCCGGGCGGGCCTTCTCCCCCTTCTCGTGCGGCCCGGGGTCATCGAGGGGGTGGAGGGATGGATGTGCGGGGTCATGCGCCCCTCCGGGGCAGGAGAGGATCCCTTCCTGGCCCTGGGAGAAGCGCTGGAGGCCGGCCTCCGGGGGGGAGCCGGAGACCGGGGGGAGGCCTCCCTCCCTGCATCGCCCCCAGCATCCCCCTCCGCATCCCCCACCGCACCCGAGCTCGCCCGGCTCGCCCGCCACGACCCCGCAGGACTCGCAGCCCGGATCCGGGTTGCATGCGCGGTGCACCCCACCGCCACCCGCTTCGTCCTCCTGGTGGACCAGCTCGAGGAACTCTTCACCGTGCCCGGGCTGGGCGAGGTGGACCGGGTCGCCTTCGGTGCGGCGCTGGAAGCCCTGGTCCGGGAGGGAGACACCTGGGTCGTGGCCACCCTGCGAAGCGACCTCTATCCGCGGCTGGCCGAACTCCCCACCCTCCTCCGCCTGAAGGAGGGACATGGCCAGGTCGACCTCCTCCCCCCCACCGCCAGCGAGATCGGAGACCTGATCCGCCAGCCGGCCCTGGCGGCCGGCCTCTCCCTGGAGGAGGACCCGGACACGGGGGAGCGCCTGGAAGACCGCCTCGTCGATGCGGCGGTGGGGAGCCCCGACCTCCTTCCCCTTCTCGAGTTCACCCTGGAGGAGCTCTACCGGGTGCGCCGGGACGACGGCACCCTCACCCTCGAGGCCTTCCGGGCCCTGGGCGGGGTGGAGGGGAGCCTGGCGCGAAGGGCCGAGGAGGTGCTCTCGGAGCTCCCCCATGCGGTGCAGGAGGCCGTCCCGGGGCTCATGCGGGCCCTCGTGCATCCCATGGATACCCCGGACGGGGGTGCGCTCGGGGCCCACCCGGCCCCCCTGGCGCGGCTCCGGCGGGACCCCGCCACGGCCGAGCTCGTGGAGGCGCTGGTGGAGGCCCGCCTCCTCGTGACGGACCTCGATGCCGAGGGGAACGCCGTGGTCCGGATCGCCCACGAGGCCCTTCTCCGCCACTGGCCCCGGGTGGCGGCGTGGCTCGAGGCGGACCGCGAGGCGCTGAAGGCCCGGGCCCGTCTCCGGGCGGCGGCCTTCCGGTGGGCCGAGGAGGGGCGAAACCCCGACCTCCTCCTGGCCCGGGGGAAGCCCCTGGAAGACGCCCGGGCCGGGGCCGCCGAGGCGGACAACCTCACCGCCCTGGAGCGGGACTTTCTCGGGCAGTCCGCGTGGAGGGCACGGCGCGCCACCCGACTCCGGGCCCTCGCCTTCGCATCCCTGGCCCTCCTGGCCCTCCTCACCGGGGTGTCGGGGTGGGCCGCCCGGGGATCGGCCGAATCCGCCCGGGCCGAGGCGAATGCGGCCCGGCAGACCCATGCCTTCATGGTGGGGCTTCTCTCCACGGCCCGCCCCGACCTGGCCCGGGGCGGGGTCATCACCGCCGAGGACCTCCTGGAGCTGGGGGGACGGCGGCTCCTCGAGGGCGAAATGGCCGAGGTTCCGGCGAGCCGGGCGTGGGCCATGCGGGAGATCGCCTCCACCTACCTCCAGCTCGGGCGTCCCGAACCGGCACTCGTGCTGGCCCGGGCGGCCGACGACCTCCTCCCGCCCCGGTCCGGGGTGTCCGACTCGGTGCGGGCCGAGGGATGGCTCCTCCTGGGCGACATCCATGCGGCCGAGAACCGGCTCGACTCCGCCGCCACGCATCTGGAGCGGGCCCGGGCGGTCTGGCATCGCCGATCGCCGGCCCTCGCGTCGGCCATGGCCTCGCGCCTGGCCGCCGTCCGGCGACTCCAGGGGGAACACGACGCCTACCTCGCCCTCATGGAAGAACACTTCGAGGAGGCCCTGCAGAGCGCCGGGGAGGAGAGCCTGGAACGCGCCGCCATCCTCTCGAACCGTGCCATCCACCTGCGCGAGCAGGGTCATCTCCTCGAGGCCGAGGCCCTCCTTCGGGAAGCCGACACCCTCTGGACCCGGCACCCGGGCCAGCGCCCGTCGCAGCGGGCCGAGTTCCTCGTGGTCCTGGCCAACAACCTGTCCGAGCAGGGGAGAGCGCCCGAGGCCGAGGCGCTCTACCGGGAGGCCCTCGAGATCCAGCGCCGGATCCACCCCGACCACCCCTCGCTGGGCTCCACCCTCACCGGGCTGGGGCTCCTGGCCGGGACGCTGGGCGACCGGCGTGCGGCAGAGTCATGGCTCCGGGAGGCCCTCTCCCACCTGGTCCGGACCCTGGGCGAGGGGCATCTCCAGACCGCCAATGCCCGGGTGAACCTGGCCGAACTCCTGAGCCGCGACCCGGCCTCCCTCGACGAGGCCCGCACCCTCCTGGCCCGGGCCGTGGTCGATCTGGAGCGCGAAGCGCCCCGCGCCAGCGTCCGCTCGGTGGCCCTCCAGAACCTGGCCGGCCTCCGGGCCGAAGGGGGCGATCTGGACGGTGCCCGCCTCCACTTCGACCAGGCCGTGGCCCTGGACTCGGCAAGTGGCCGGTGGGGCGAAGCCGCCCTGGCCGCCGCCCGCCGCGCCGAGCGGGAAGAGGCCGCCGGCGAGGTGGAGGAAGCCCGGGCCTCCGCCCGCCGGGCCCTGCGCCTGAGCGAGGCGCTCCCCGATCCGGGGGAGCGGGGCGCGCTGCTCGACGCACTCCAGACCCGCTTCTTCCAGGCCTCCCTCCACGCCCCCGCCGAAGCCGCCGCCCGCGCCGCCCTCGACCTTCGGGAAACCCGCCTCCCCGGCTCCCCGGGGCATGCCCGCTCCCTCGCGAACGTGGCCTGGTGGGAGGTGGCCCTTTCTTCTGATGATGCCACGGCACGGGAGACCGCCGAGGCCCGGGTCCTGTGGGCCATGCGGCTCCTGCTGGAGCAGGGAGAGGGAGTGGGCGCCGACGTCATCCAGGCCGAACAGGCCGTGAGCGAGGCCCTCATGGCGCTGGGGCGAAGCCTCGAGGTGGCGGCCCGGGAAGAGCAGCTCCGGCGCCGGCTCGACCCCGTCCGCCACCCCCTCTTCCGGGTGGAAAGCCTGGTGCGCGAGGGGTACGCCTTTCTGGCTGCGGGAATCGACGACCGGGCTCGCGCCGCCTTCGGGGCCGCCCTGGCCGAAGCGGAAGAAGGGCTCGGGGCCGGGCATCCGGTGTCGGACGACCTCCGGAGCCTGGTCCGGCCCGGGTTACCGCAGGACCGCGCCCGCGAGCCCCCGGAAGGCGGAGGCGCCATCGACGGTGACGAGGACCGAGAAGCCCCCGAAGCGGAGGTCGCGCACCGTGCAGGTGGGGTCCGGATCACAGGCGGGGCCGTTTCGCCCCACCTCCCTCCGGCTCAGCTGGAATCCCAGGTGGAGGTCCACCGGGGATCCCTCCTGGGCGGGGCCGAAGAGAAAGGCCTGGAGCCCCGAGAAGCCGAAGAAGAAGAACTGGTCCAGGTGGGGTGAGGCTGCGGCGGCTGCCAGGCGAATGCGGTCCTGGGTGGGCCAGGCCGGAAAGTCCACCCCGAGCACGGGGCGAAAGGCCCCCGTGGGGCGCACATTCCGGAGGGAGAAGCCATCGGCTTCCTCGTGGAGTTCGGACCATCCGTCCTGCCGGGGGGTCCAGGCCCCGCCGAAGAAGAGGCGGGCCCCCTGCCGGGCCACGGCGTGGGTGGTGGCCCGCCTCCCCCCGGCGGGGAGCTCGGCCCGGAGGTGCTGGCGCCCGACTCCGTACCCCAGGGTCCACCAGGCCCGAACCCGGCACTCCCCCTCCTCCCACCGCGGGTCGCCCACCACGGGAGAGACCCGCTCGGCATCGTCCGAGGTGAAGTAGACCCGGAGGTCGTGGCATCCGGTCTCTTCGAGCCCCGATCCCGAGATCCGGAAGACCACCGGCTCCCGGAGCTGGCGCCCCACGTACCAGAACTGCCCCTCGCCGGTGATCACGGCCAGGGTGAGGGGCTCGGCGAGAGAGCCCGGGGGCAGGACAGGCGCGGGCGCCGAGGTGACGGGGGGCGATGCACCGCCTTCTCCCTGCTCCCCCTGCGCCTGTTCCCCCTGCGCCTGGCCGGGGATGGAGACCGCGAGGCAGAGGGCCATCCCCCCTCCCACGCATGGCCCGAACCACCGGGCCCGTGCCCGCACCCGTGGCCGTACCCGTGGCCCCACGATCCCTCCCCCTGGATTGCCCATTTCCCCTCCGCTTCCGGCTGGCCTGAACCCTTGCGTCCGGCTCCCCCGCAGACGCCTCCAGGAAGGGAACGCGCAGGGCAGGCCCAGCCGGGATCAGCGCGGGTGCAGCCGGAGTACAGCCGGAGTGCGGCGAGAGTGCAGCGCCCGGAGAGGGGGGGCAGGGCGGGGCGGCCCCGGGGATGTCGGGGAAGATCCGGCCTGCGGGGGGGCAGCCCCGGTCGGGAGACAGGCCATCGGGTCGTTCGAACCGGGCTTGACCCTCGGGTCGCCGGAACGAATCCGGTGACCCGAGCATAGAACGGAAGGTGTCGTAGCAGGGGCGCACGAGAGCGCTCGCGCCCTCGGCACCACCCTCCCCCGGTCGTGCAGCCGGTTCCACCGGCCTGCCGCCCCCTCGCCCCTTCAAGCGGAGGTCGATCCCGTGCGTGCAAGAGCTCTCTCTACGGCTCTTTTCCTGGGTGCTTTCGCCTATGGAGCCGCCGGCCATGCCCCGGCCGCCCCCACCCCGCTGCCGGGGGAGGCGCCTCCTGCCGCCGCCCCCACCTCGCCCGACTGGTTCGTGGTGGACGAGGCCGCCCGGACCGTGACGATCACACTCGTGGCAGGGGCCACGCAAGACAACAACTACTGGAACTACAACGGCCTCCACGGCGGAGCCGGCGAGATCACCGTGCCCGAGGGCTTCACGGTGACCCTCCACTTCGAGAACCGCGACCCCGCCATGATGCACTCCGTGGGTGTGGGCGAGCGGATGTCCGTTTACCCGGTCACTTTTTCCGACCCCCAGCCAGCCTTTGCCGGGGCCATGTCCTCCAACCCGACCTCCTTCATGGATGCCACGAGCCCGGGGGAGTCCGAGACGCTGACCTTCGTGGCGGATCGGGCCGGGGCGTTCGCGCTGATCTGCCATACCCCCGGCCATGCCGCGACCGGACACTCGCTCAAGTTCACGGTCTCCGACGATGGTTCCCACGGGGTCCGGATGTAGGCGTCCGGTGTCGCGCGGTCTCGCCGTGCAGTGCCGGGTCGGTCAGGTGGTTCCGGGGCCTCCCGGAGGGAAGGCCTGAAGGAGAGGTTCATCCGGAGCCCGTGGGTCAGCGAGGGGAGCGATGGGTCCGCTTCGGGTCCGGTTCTCGTCGGGGTGCGAGAACCGCGCAGAGGCAGGGAAGTCCGTCCCGACACAGAGGGCCCCAACCTGGAAGACGCGGGGTATCAGGGGAGCCCGGGGGAAAGGAGCGGGCCCGGGGGTGACAGTCGAACCCCCGGGCATGCCCGCACCGCGAAGCCATCCGCGCGGCTCGCATCGGCGCCGAATGCCTCATCTCTCCCCGCGGGCCACCCATCGACCTCCCTCCTCGCGGGTTTGCCATGCCCTTTCGTACAGGCTCCGACTTTCCGGAGCTTCACATCCTCCCGCAGCCGGACGACAGCACCTGCGGCCCCACCTGCCTGCAGGCCGTCTACCGCTACTACGGGCTCGATCTCCCGCTGGATCAGCTGATCGGGGAGGTCCCCGCCCTCGAGACCTCGGGGACGCTGGCCGTCTTCCTGGCCCAGCATGCCCTTCGCCAGGGCTTCGACGCCACGATTCACACCTACAACCTCAGCGTCTTCGACCCGTCCTGGTTCGACCCTCCGGTGGAGGATCTCTCGACCCGCCTCCGAGCCCAGGCGGCCGCCAAGCCCGAGGACGCCCGCCTCCAGGTGGCCACCGAGGCCTACCTCGAGTTTCTGAGGCTCGGGGGCGAGATCGTGTACGAGGACCTCACGCCGGAGCTCGTCCGCGGCCATCTGCGTCGAGGCCGTCCCATCCTCACCGGACTCTCGGCCACCTATCTCTACGGATGCGCCCGGGAGACCGGCACCGACCGGCTCCGCTACGACGACATTCGCGGCACCCCCACCGGTCACTTCGTCGTTCTTGCCGGCTACGACCCCGACGAGCGGGAAGTCCTCATTGCCGACCCCCTCCGCGACAATCCCCTGACCGGATCCCAGCGGTATCGTCTCCCCATGCAGCGGGTGCTGGGGGCCATCCTCCTGGGAGTTCTGACCTACGACGCCAACTTCCTGGTCCTCGAGCCCCGTGAGGACCGGGGGGCACTCCGGGGGCCGGCATGATCGCCCTCGTCGTGGTGGAGGCCCAGGAGCGCTGGCCCTTCGAGCTGGAAGGGGTGGAGGTGGTCTCGGCGCGGGACTATCTCACCGAGCCCCGCTTTCGCGACCTCCGGGGGGCGGCCGTCTACAACCTCTGCCGGCGATACGGCTACCAGACCCTCGGGTACTACGTCTCGCTCCTGGCCGAGGCCCGGGGGCACCGTCCCCTTCCGTCGGTGGCCACCCTCCAGGCCCTTCGTGCCGCCCCCCTGCTCCGAAGCATCTCGGACGAGGTGGAGGGGCTGGTGGCGCAGGCCCTCCGACCCCTCCGGTCCACCCGCTTCGAGCTCTCCATCTACTTCGGCCGCAACATGACGCGGCGCTACGACGCCCTGGCCCGGGCCCTCTTCAACGAGTTTCCCGCCCCCATGCTCCGGGCGCGCTTCCGTCGGGATCCGGACCCGGACGAGCCTGGAGGCCTCGGCCCCTGGCGCCTCTACGGGGTCCGCCCCCTGGCCGGCTCCGATGTCCCCGATGCCCACATCCCCTTCGTGCTGGAGCAGGCGGCCCGCTTCTTCCGACGGCGCCCCTCCCTGGCCCCCCGGGAGGCCACCTGGAGCATGGCGATCCTCTGGCGCGCCGACGACCCCCAGCCTCCGTCCAACGAACGGGCCATCCGGAAGTTCGTGCGGGCCGCCGCCGAGCTGGGGATTCGTGCCGAGGTGCTGGAGCCGGACGAGACCGGGCGGATCGCCGAGTATGATGCCCTCTTCCTGCGCGAGACCACGGGGGTGGACCACCGCACGTATCGCCTGGCCCGGCGGGCCCAGCGAGACGGACTCGTGGTGGTGGACGACCCGGAATCCATTATCCGGTGCACGAACAAGGTCTTCCAGGCCGAGGCCTTTCAGCGCCATCGCATTCCGGCGCCCCGGACCCTCGTGGTGCATCGGGGGAATGTGGACCGCATCGCCCCGGAGGTGGGGATGCCCTGCGTGCTCAAGCGCCCCGACGGATCCTTCTCGCAGGGGGTGGTCAGGGCCGCCGACGAGGGGGAGCTGGCCCACCTCCTCCCCACCCTCTTCGCCGAATCGGAGCTCCTGGTGGCCCAGGCCTGGACCCCGTCCACCTTCGACTGGCGCATCGGGGTGCTGGGGGGCGAGCCCCTCCATGCCTGCCGCTACCACATGGCCCGGGGGCACTGGCAGATCATCCGGGCGTCTGCATCCCCCTCGGCATCGTCCACCCCGCGCTTCGGAAAGGTGGAGACCGTCCCGCTGGAGCAGGTCCCCGACGCGGTGGTCCGGACCGCCGTGCGAGCCGCCGCCCTCATGGGCCACGGGCTTTACGGAGTCGATCTGAAGGAGGTGGAGGGCCGGGCCCTGGTCATCGAGGTGAACGACAATCCGAACCTGGACGCAGGGTACGAGGATGCCGTCCTCGGAGACGAACTCTACCTGCGGGTGATGCGCCACTTCCTGACCCGTCTGGAGGCCGGCCGATGAGCCCCGCGACCCCTCGGGAACCCGCCCCTCCGGAACCCGCCCCTCCAGAGCCCGCCCGAGGGCTCGCCCCTGCGCGCGGCGAGGCACTCGCGCCGAACTCCGTCCCGGGCCCTGCCCCTGCCCCTGCCCCTCGCCCCACCCTGAGCCTCTTCGAGGGTTTCGGGGTGGAGATCGAGTGGATGATCGTGGATGCGGACTCCCTGGAGGTACGCCCGGTGGGAGACCGCCTTCTCGGCGACGAGGGGGAGGTGGAGCGGGGTACCATGGCCTGGTCGAACGAGCTCGTCCTCCATGTGCTGGAGGCCAAGACCCACGGACCCGCATCCGCGCTGGAAGGGCTGGCCGATGCCTTTCATGGGGAGGTGCTGGAGGCCGAGCGGCGCCTCGAGCCCCTCGGATGCCGGCTCCTCGGGGGAGGGGTCCACCCCTGGATGGACCCGGGCACCGAGACCCGGATCTGGCCCCACGAGACCACCGAGGTCTACCGCGCCTTTGACCGGATCTTCGGGGTGGCGGGGCATGGCTGGGCGAACCTCCAGTCCACCCACCTGAACCTTCCCTTTTCCGGAGATGCGGAGTTTGCCGCCCTGCACCAGGCGATTCGCCTGGTCCTGCCGCTGATTCCGGCCCTCTCTGCCGCCTCTCCGGTCCTGGACGGGGTGGTGCAGCCCAACCTGGACGAGCGGATGGAGCGCTACCGGCTGAACGCCCGCCGCATCCCCCTGGTCTGCGGTGGGGTGATCCCCCAGGTGGTGCGAAGCCGGCAGGGGTACGAAGACGAACTCCTGGCCCCCCTCTACCGGGAGCTGGCCCCCCACGACCCGGAAGGAATCCTCCGCCACGAATGGGTGAACGCCCGGGGGAGCATTGCCCGCTTCCAGCGCGGGGCCGTGGAGATCCGGGTGGTGGATGCCCAGGAGTCGCCCCTCCTGGACCTGGCCGTGCTGACCCTTGTGGTGGCGGCGGTGCGGAAGCTGGTGGCCACCGGCCTGGACCACGGGAAGGAGGGGGGCGTGGACCGCGGGGAGCAGAGAAGCCTCGACCCCACGCAGCACAGGGCGGGCCGGCCCTCGCCTCTGGAACGGCCGGAAACCGCCCCCCTCCAGGCGCTCCTGGCCGCCACCGTCCGCCACGGCGACCGGGGTGCGCTCGGGGCGACCGCGTCCATCAATGCCCTGGTCGACCTTCTGGGTGTGGCGGATCGCCGCCCCCGTACGGCCGGGGAGGTCTGGTGGGCCGTGGCCGAAGATGCCGCCCTGGCCCGCGCCCCCGGAGTGGCGGAGCTCCTGGCCCGGGGCCCCCTGGCCCGCCGGATCCTCGAGGCGCTGGCCGGGGTGGGGGCTCCGACCACCCCGGGTTCCGTCGTCCCCCGGGGGGCCATGCGGGAGGTGTGGGGGGAGATGGCCCAGGCCCTGCGGCGGAACCGGGTCTTCCTCCCGTGACGCTTCCCTCGCCATCGGGCCCGCCATCGCCTCCGCCGATGCCCCCGCCGCTTCCCTGCGGCCTCGTATTCTCGTGCGAACATGGAGGACGCCGGGTCCCGGCGGGTTCGGGCCTGGACCCCGGTTCCGACCCGGAACTTCGCGCGGCGCTCCCCACGCACCGGGGGTGGGACCCGGGTGCCCTGGGGCTGGCCCGCCAGATGGCCACCCTGTTCGATGCGCCGCTCCGGTTCTCCACCATTTCGCGGCTGGTCGTGGAGCCGAACCGGAGCCCGGAGAACCCTGAAATCTTCTCGCCGTGGTCCCGGGAGCTCCCTGCGCCGGTCCGTCGCAGGCTCCTGCGCCGCTACCACCGCCGGCATCGGGAGCGGGTGCGACGGGCCGTGGAGGGGGCGGCCGCTGGCCCGCCCCCTCGCACGAGGGTGGTCCATGTCGGCGTTCACTCCTTCACCCCGGTCCTGGACGGCCAGGAGCGCCCGGTGGAGGTGGGGATCCTCCTGGACCCGGCGCGGTCATCCGAGCGAGAGGTGGCCGAGGCGTGGGCGGAGGCGCTGGCCGGGGAGAGCCCGGGCCTTCGCATCCTCCTGAACGAACCCTACGACGGACGCTCCGACGGCCTGGTGACGACCCTCCGGGAGGCGTTCGCCGAAGGGATCCGGCCCGGATGCGCCTACGTCGGGTTGGAGCTCGAGGTGAACCAGGGGCTCCTCGGCCCCGGAGGGACCTTTCCTCGGGCCCTTGCCGCGTCCCTGGCCACGACCCTCGCCGCAGCCCTGCGCTCGCACGAGGGGTCGGTGCGGCGCGGCCGTCTCTGACCGGCGGCGGGTCCGCCGGTCTCGCGGCCCCGTTGCCGCCCCCTACTGCCAGCGGAAGAGGCGAAGGGCCAGGAGGAAGGACCCCACCGTCCAGGCGGTGACAATGGCGAGCTCGGGGAGGAGGGCGCCGAGGCCGACCCCGTCCAGGTAGACCCCGCGGAGGGCGTCGTTCAGGGCGGTGAGCGGGAGGGCGGCAATGAAGGGCTGGGCCGCGTCCGGGAAGCGGGCGGCCGAGAAGAAGACGCCCGAGAGGACCACCATGGGGAGGATGATCACATTGATGATCCCGCTCGCCGCCTCCACGGACCGGGCCCGGGTGGCCGCCAGGAGCCCCAGCGCCGAGAAGCAGGCGGCGCCCAGCACGACCACGGCGCCCAGGGCCAGGAGGCTTCCCTCCACCCGGACCCCGAAGGCCAGGGCGGCGAAGATCACGAGGAGGGGGACCTCCACCACGAGAAAGGAAAAGCGCGCGAGAAGCTGGGAGGCCAGGAAGTCGGTGCGGCGCATGGGGGTGGCGGCCAGGCGCTTGAGCTGCCGGGTCTGGCGCATCTGGGTAATGTAGAAGCCCATGGCCCAGAGCCCCGTGCTCATGAGGTTGAAGCCGATGAGCCCGGGAATGAGCCAGTCGATGTAGCGCCCCCCGCGCTGGGTGCGGGCCTCGTCGCGGAGCCCCGAGTCACCGCCTCCCAGCACCACCTCCACCAGGGTCCGGGCCTGGCGTCCCTCGGGGCGGGTGGGGTCGAAGCGGGCCACATCGTCCGGGAGGAGCCAGAGGTCCACCTCGCCCCGGGCCAGCGCCCGCTCGGCGGTGCCGCTGGGAAGGACCACCACCTCGAGCTCGGGGTGGGCCTCGAGGGCCTGCATGGTGGCCGCCGGAAGGGCCGTCGCCTCCACCGCCACCCGCCGCACCTCGGGGGCCGGATCGGCAAAGGCGAGCCCCAGCCCCAGCGCCAGGAGCACGGGAAAGAGGAAGACCCAGAAGACCACCTCCGGTTCCCGAATCAGGATTCTGATTCTGGATAGCGAGAGCTGGCGGAGGGCTTCCCACCGGGGGGTCTTTCCCTGCACCGGGGGCCGGGGGCCGCGGGCGCTGCGCCCGGTGGGTCCCTCGCTCCCGTCTTCGCCCTTACCTCCCCGGGGAAAGGGGAGGGGCGCCGGCGAGCCGGACGCGGGAGGGGGCGGTGGCGGCGGTGGCGGCGGGGGCGGTGGGGGCGGCGGCGGAGGAGGAGGCGGCGGCGTCATTCGTCCCTCAACTGGCGCCCGGTGCGGGCGAGGAAGACGTCATCGAGGGTGGCCCGGTGGGTGTGAAGCTGGCGCAGCTCCCCCTGGGCCCGGTCCACGAGCGTCATGAGGCCCGGGAGGGTGCGGTGCAGCTCGTCCACGGCGAGGAGTCGCACCTCGCCGCGGGCCTGCACGGTCCGCACCCCGGGAAGCGATGCGAGGGTGGCATCTTCGAGGGGAACACTCGACTCGAACTCGATGACGTGGGCTCCGCCCAGGGTGCCGATGAGTTCGGCCGGGGTCCCCTCCACGAGGATCTCGCCCCGGTCCATGATCGCCACCCGGTCGGAGAGGCGCTCGGCCTCGTCCATGAAGTGGGTGGTGAGGAGGATCGTACCGCCGGCGTCGCGGAAGGCCTCGCAGACATCCCAGAGGGCGCGGCGGGACTGGGGGTCGAGCCCGGTGGTGGGCTCGTCGAGAAAGAGAATGTCGGGGTCGCCGGCCAGGGCGCAGGCCAGCGAGAGGCGCTGGCGCTGCCCCCCCGAGAGGTCGCGGGCCCAGGCGTGGCGCTTCTCCTGGAGCTGGACCCGGTCCAGGAGGGCGTCCACCGAGGGGCCGTGGGGGTAGAAGCTCCGGAAGAGGCGCACCGTTTCGTCGACCCGGAGGCGGTCCGAGAGGCGGGTCTCCTGAAGGGCGATCCCCAGGCGGGGGCGGATGCGGGAGGCGTCGGTGGACCAGTCCATGCCGAGAATCTCCACCGTGCCGCCATCGGCGCGCTGGAGCCCCTCGAGAATCTCGATGGTGGTGGTCTTCCCTGCCCCGTTCGGGCCCAGGAGGCCGTAGCACTCCCCCCGGCGGATCTCGAGATCGAGGGAGCGGACGGCCACCAGGTTGCCGAAGCGGCGGTGGAGGGCCCGGGCGCGAATGGCGGGGGTTTCGGTCACGAGGTCACCGGCACGGGACCCCCGGCTGGGGGGCATGGACGCAGGGGGGGTGGGCGCAGGGGAACCGGCGCCGGGTCCCGGGGAGCCTCCCTCACCCCGTCACCGCCCCGACCACGCGGTGGAGCCCCTGCGTGCCGCCGCCATCGCCGAAGATGTGCTCGGAGTTCAGGCGGTGCATGCCGCGGATGTGACGGATCGAGCCCGAGGCGGCCCGGATCACGAGGGATTCGGTGCTCACCCCGAGCCCCCGCTCGTAGCGCACCCCCTGGAGGAAGGGGCTCCCCGTGATGGCGGTGGCGGCGAAGAAGGCATCGGGGCCGGCCACGAGGTCGTCCACCCCGAGGGTCTCGTCGTGGAGGCGGTCGGGGGCCACGTCGTCGTCGGCGAGGCGGGCGCGTTCGTCGTCGGACTGGGGGTTCCGGCGCACCTGCATCTCGCCCTCCAGGGCCTTCACGGCGGCGGCGGCGATGACGGCCTCGGGCGTGCCCCCCGTTCCCATGAGGAGGTCCACCCCGGTGTCGGGGTAGGCGGCGAGGAGGGCGCCCATGACATCGCCATCGGTGTGAAGGGTGACCCGGGCCCCGGCGGCGCGGATCTCCCGGACCAGGGCCTCGTGCCGGGGCTTGTCGAGCACGAACACGGTGAGGCGCTCCACCGGGCGGCCCAGCGCCTCGGCGGCACGGTGGAGGTTCTCGGTGGGGGAGTGGCGCAAGTCGAGGGCGCCCCGCGTGGCGGCGGGGCCCACGAGCTTTTCGGCATAGTAGGAGGCCCCGGGGTCCCACATGGTTCCGGCGGGGGCGGCGGCGATCACGGCAATGGCGTTCGGGCGCCCCAGGGCGAGAAGGCGCGTCCCCTCGACAGGATCCACGGCCAGGTCCAGCGCCGGGGGCTCTCCGCTCCCCACCTCCTCGCCATTGAAGAGCATGGGGGCCTCGTCCTTCTCGCCCTCACCGATGACAACCCGCCCCTGCATGCGCACGGTGCCGAGCACGGCCCGCATGGCGTTCACGGCGGCGGCATCGCCGGCCTTGCCATCGCCCCGCCCCATGTGGGGGGCGGCGGAGAGGGCGGCGGCCTCGGTCACCCGCACGAGCTCCATCCCGAGGTTCCGGTCTACCGCCTCGGGGCGATCGACCCAGGAGGCGGTGGTGGGGCCCGCGGGCGTTCCGGTGCCGGCGGCCCCACCCGTGCCTCCTCCCGACGCACCCGCCTCACCCGACGCGCCCGCGCCACCCCCGGTCCCCCCCGGGCGAGCGGCCTCCGACATCAGGAGAGCTTCTCCCGGACCTCGTCCAGGACGCCGGCGGAGCGGAGCTTCTCGGACTTGTGCTCGATGAAGCGGGCGTACTCCTCGACGAAGATCTTCCCGGGCTTCCGGAAGTCGAAGCCCGAGGGGTCGTCGCGGAAGAACTCCCGGTGCACCCGGGTCCAGACGAGGCGGCCGTCGGTGTCGATGTTCACCTTGGTCACCCCCAGGGGGATGGCCCGGGCAAAGTGCTCCACATCGACCCCCCTGGCGTTGGGGTCGAGGGCGCCCCCGGCGGCATTGATCCGCTCCACCTCTTCCTGCGGCACCGAGCTCGAGCCATGCATCACGAGGGGGAAGCCGGGAAGGCGCTTCTGGATCTCGGCCACCCGGTCGAAGTGAATGCCCTGCCCCCCCGAGAACTTGTAGGCCCCATGGCTCGTGCCGATGGCCACGGCGAGGGCGTCGCATCCGGACTCCTTCACGAAGGCCTCGGCCTCTTCGGGGTCGGTGAGCTTGGCGTTCTTCTCGTCGACGGCAATGTCCTCTTCGACGCCCCCCAGCATGCCGAGCTCGGCCTCGACGCTGATCCCCGCGGCGTGGGCCCGCTCCACCACCCGCCGGGTGGCCGCCACATTCTCCTCGAAGGGGTCGTGGGATGCGTCGATCATCACCGACGAGTAGAATCCCGAGTCGATGGCGTCGTAGCAGGTCGCTTCGTCGCCGTGGTCCAGGTGTACCGCGAAGACCGCTTCGGGATACCGCTCTTCGGCTGCCCGGAGGATCGCCTCCAGCATCCGGCTCCCGGCGTACCCGCGGGCCCCCTTGGAGAGCTGCACGATGAAGGGCGCCCGGGCGCGAATGTGCCCCTCGAAGAGGCCCAGCGCCTGCTCCATGTTGTTGATGTTGTAGGCCCCCACGGCGAACCGGCCGTAGGCGAGGTCGAAGAGCTGCCGCGTGGTGACGATCATGGCGCCGGACTCCGGTGGGGTGAGGCTGCGGGATGCCAGGGGCGATGCCAGGCGAGCGTGCTGCCGCGAAGAACCGATTGCGAGGCCCCCGATGGAGGATCCCCTTAAGATGCGAATTCCACGCCGTGAGGCCAGCCTGAGGCCTCGGTCGGGGCCATGCCCATGAGCGAGCTCGCCGGAGGCGGGACAGGCGGATGGACGGGGGGGTGGGCCGGGGGGTGGCTCCCCGGCGGTGGGTGGGGCGCCCTCGTGCTGGGGGGGATCGTGCTCGTGGCGCTGGCCGTGGGGGCCTGGACCCTTTTCGGCCCCCGCCCCTCGGCCGACCGGAACTGGACCGAAGAGCACCGGGTGGCCCCGGAGTTCGTGGTGGAGGGCGACACGCTCACGGTGCGGGGCCTGCGCAACTTTGCCTGGGCCTCGAGCTCCACCTACGACCCCCAGTGGGAGGAGCGGGCCTACGACCTGAACCGCCTGAAGCGGGTCTGGTACATTCTCACCCCGTTCTCGCGGGCGTGGCGCGGGCCCGCCCATGCCCTTGTGAGCTTCGAGTTCGAGGGAGGCGACTTCCTGGCCATTTCGGTGGAGGCCCGCCGGGAGGAGGGCGAGCGCTACGGGCTGGTGAAGGGGATGCTCCGGCGGTTCGAGGTCCTCTACGTGGCCGGCGACGAGCGGGACCTGGTGGGGCTCCGGGCGCTCCACCGGGGGGACTCGGTCTACACCTACCCGGCCCGGGCCAGCGCCGAGGGGGCACGGAGGCTCCTCCTTGCCATGGCCGACGAGGCCAACCGCCTCCGCACCCAGCCCGCCTTCTACCACACCCTCTTCGACAACTGCACCACCCGGATCGTGGACCACATCAACGAGGTGACCGACACCCCGGTGCGGCAGAGCTGGAAGGTCTTCCTCCCGGGTTACTCCGATGCCTACGCCCACGAGCTGGGACTGCTCGATGCCGAGGGGACGATCGCCCAGGTGCGGGAGCGATGGTATGCGAATGAGCGGGCCCGGGAGTGGCGCGATGCGGAGGACTTCGCCCTGAGGATACGCGAGGGGGGGTAGAAGGCGACGTGTGCCGCGCCTTTCCGCAAGGATTCAGGCTTTGTTGCGAAGTGTGCCGTAGAGGCGTAGTCTTGCGGTGCGCGCGTTCGGGCTGATCGCCTGCCTGGGGCAGGATAAGCCCTGCCAGGAGTACTTGGGCTGCGGGGGGGGCGGTGTAATTGGCGTTAGCACCGGAGCTACCTTCGGTCGAGAGACCGAGAGTTTCTGGAACGTCCAACCTCCAAGAAGGGAAGGGGGGGTGGGTTCGCAAGCGGCTGGGGCC
>JBJHCG010000018.1:0-77959 GCA_050485885.1 Gemmatimonadales bacterium
CCCTGGTCCGGGCCGGCGTCTCCTTCGTCGACGGCCTCCAGGTCGAGCGCGAGAACCAGCAGGACCAGGACTCCACGGTCAGGGACGCCGCTTGATCACCCCAATCCACAACTCTTGACGATAGCTCATACACACGGATTGCTGCCTGCTTGCCGACGACCTTCATAGCCATGAGCGCGGGTGAGTTGATGAGCATCGACACGGGGGCAGGGGTGGTGAGCAGGCACGCTGGCGTCGCGCCTCCCGCGGTGCTGTTTCGAGCCGGTGACCGCCCGCGCCTCACCCCTGAGCGACACCGACACCTTGCGGACAGACTTTCCGGTGTACCACCCGACACCGTTGCATCCGTGTTTCGGCGCCTGTCAACATATGGTGACTACCTGCCAACATGGACCAGTGTGGTCGCGGGCGCGGATGGTACGCTCTTCCTCGAACGCGCCGAATGCGGCACCTCCCCGGAACTCCGGGAGTACGACGTCTTCGACATCACGAGTGCCCAGTTGGTTGGCCGCGTCGGCTTCCCGCGTGCAACCAGTTCCGTACGTGCTGTGAGTCGACAACTTGCGGCTCTCATTGTAACGGATTCCCTGGCTGTTCCCTCGCTTGGTTTGTACGAGTTCGGCCACGATTAGTTCAGCGCTCCGAAGTCGGGCGATACTGAGTGGTCCTACCCTTGGCGGAGTCATTGGAGATGCGTGAGTCTCGCTTTCGGTTAGGTGAAGCCGTCCTACTGAGCCTGAGTACAGCCGTGTTGATTTTTGCGCTTTTCCGCGTGAATATCGAGCGTCCGTCGGTCGTCCGTGACTGGGACGCCCTGGATTCGGCGCTACTGGGAGAAGTAGCTCGTGGATTTGAACTTGCCACGGTGGATGGAGACACCGTTGAGTTACCTAGGAACCAGCGCGCCACGCTTGTGATCACCCACAGGACAACCTGTGTATTCTGTGAACGTAGTCTCGCCGCTTGGCGAGATATGGCCAGTCGTGCCTGTGCGCTCGATATTGTTATTGTGTCAGCAGAGCCGTTGTCAGTCGTGGATGATTATTGGAGGGATCTTCGGATGTCCGGGTGCGCCCATATGTTCGTGGGTTCAGCTATCGACGCTGCGACCTTTGCCCACGACTACCAAGTCGAGGGCTCCCCGCGGCATTACCTGCTCGACAGCGCTCACACTCTCCAAAGTGTATGGTACGGTGCATTGGAAGGGCGACTGGCAACGCGGCGATTCGTTCGCCGCGCCCTCATGGTAACAGATGGGCCTTAGGGATCGGTTCGACCACCCCACCTTTGGGCCTGAGATGGAAGTGGCCGATCGAGAGATGGGGAGAGCGAGGCGACGAGTCGAAGTTCCGAATGGGACCCCCCAAGTCCGGTTGTTTCTCTTCGCCTGGCCGGTTCCTTGACTGCGGGTGCTGTACCCAGGCCACTCAAGGAATCCGAAGGGTCAAGGAGGGCCGGCCCCGTGGGGAACCGCCCGAAAGCCGTTTCGACGCACCGTCGGCACGAGCCGCACCTTAGCACCGCTCCTGTGGCGTGAGCTTCGGCAATATCCTTTGGGCCCTCCTCCCGGTTCCGGGCGTGGCCCAGCGGATCGATGCGGTGGGAGGCAGCGCCGGCCGACGGTGGGGGCTCCGCATCGGCCGGAGACTCATCGGTCCCGGTCCGCCCGATGGAAAACAGGGAAGGCCTCAGGCCAGCGTTGGGATCCAGAACCCCGTGGTAGCGACGGCGGTGGATGCGAGGCGACGGAACGATATGGGCCAGGCGGTCGAGCGGCTCGAGGGGCGGGAGGCGAAGCTCATGGCGTCCGTGCACATCGGGCTCGGGGACTTTTGAAAGGATGACAGGGATCGGCTCGATCCTCCGGGCTCGCTGGCGGGTGATAAGAGGCGTCAACCCGTTCGCCGCACTCCGCCCTCCGTCTCACCTGTGGGTTGCGAATGCGGTCCGGCTCCGCCACGAAAGCGTCCTGGATCGCCGCCTGGTGGTCGTGCGGCGTGCGCCAGACCCAGCCGAGGAGGATTTCGAGAAGATCGGGCCAGGCCGGGGGTCCCACCTCGGCGCGCCCCTACCGGAGCACCGCCTCCCGGGCTGCGGGAAACTCCGTGGACCATTGCATGCGGTGGCCCATTGCGATGACCCGGGCGCCCTCCGTGCGGCCCGTGACCACGGCCTCTCCCAGAAGAGCCAGGGGAGGTGGGCGGAGGTCTTCATTCAAGACAATCGCCGAGTGGAGTCCGGACATCAGCGGTGCTGCGGTGAGTGTGTCGGATGTCTCGATTGCATGCTGGTAGAGGCGCCGAGGGACGGCTCTCAGGTCCGTCCCTGGGGCGAAACTCGGACAGGGTCCGGCCACCGTGAAGGGAAACCCCGCGGCGTTCGTGATGACCGTCGAGTGCCCGTCGATCCGACCGCCTGACGGCGAGGCCGCCACGGAATCGATGCGGGCCACGATCGACTCGGCGGTCCGCACGGGCGGACAGGGGAACTGCCACTCCGTAGGGTCCTCCTGGGCCACCACGGAAGGGGCGAGGAGGAGAAGACCCGGGACGGTCCAGCAAAGCAGGCTCAGGATCGGGGATCGCGAAGGCCACCTCCCATTCGATGCCCGCGCGTCTGGCACTGCAGGATTTCGGTTCATGGGAGGATCATCTGACTGCAGGGGGAGATGATCGGTGCTCGTGGTACCGCCGACCGCGAAGGACAGTCCGAGAGCCCCGTTTGCGCACCGGCTCATCCACCGTGTCCCCCTGGCCGGTACCGGTACAAGACAAGGAGTTCTCCCGCGCTGGCAGTGCAGGCAGTGGTCGTTGTGCCCTTTCGTGAACCCCCCGGGAGACAGGCGGGGAGAATCTGTCGACAGGCCTCCCTCCCGCCCCCCCCTATCCCGACCCGAAAATGGCGAGGCCGAGAATCAGGAGGAGAAGGAGGAAGCCCAGGGCCGGACCCCGCATGAGCGCCAGGTCGCCCCGGCCGAGGCGGGCATGAAGGGCGGCCACCCGGTCTTCGAAGCGGAGGAGCACCTCCCGCACCCCGGCGGCCAGGGTGGCGAGCCCGGCGCTGGAGCGAGGGCGGCGGGCCAGGAGGGCGCTTACCGGCACGAGGAGGTCTCCTGCAGGGATGCGAAGCCGGTGAAACCCTCCCGGAAGCCCCGGCCCGGCCAGGACCCGGACCAGCACCAGCCCCCCGACCCCGGCCCCCACCACCACCGGAAGGGCCAGCTGGAGGAAGCCGGCCATCCCGCCGCCCAGCGCCGAGGGGACCTCCACCCCGGGGGGGACGAAGGCCGCCCCCAGCGCCCCCGGGGCGAGCCAGAGGGGAGCCAGGATACTCGCCAGGACGAGCCCCCCCCAGGGGAGGGCCAGGCCAGGGGGAAGCCCCGCAGAAGCATCGGGGTTCGAGCCATGCTCCCCGGCCCGCGCTTCCGCCCTCCGCTCCGACACCTTCGCCTCGAGCCTCACCCCGAAGCGGAGGAGGAGGAGGGTGGTGCCGGTGGCGGCAAGAAGGAGGAGGGGATCCAGCACGGCGTACCACCCCCCGCCCTGCTCCGCCAGCGCATTCTTGAGAAGCCCCTTTGCCACCGCCCCCGAGGTGAGGGGGAAGCCGGCCAGGGCCAGGGCCGGGAGGAAAACGCCAAGCCGGAGCCCCCAGAGCCCGACCCCGTCGTCACGAAGGCGCGCCCGTAGGGATCCGGGGCGGGAAGGTCCCCGCGGAGGGCCCACCGAGACCACCCCGGCCACCCCCACCGAGAGGAAGAGGGCGGCCTTGGCCACCCCGTGGTGGAGGGCGTAGAGGAGAACGGCGCCCAGGGCCAGGAGCCCCACCTCGGTGCCCGGTCCGGCCAGCACCAGGAGCCCCGTGCCCATGGCCAGGTACCCGACCTGGGAAATGCTGGAGTAGGCCAGGATCGTCTTGGGGTCGTCCTGTGCGAGCCCGCACACGACCCCCCAGAAGGCCCCCACCGCACCCATCACGAGAAGCACCCCCCCCACCCAGACCCCCAGCGCCAGCGGCGCGCCCTCGCCCCCAGGGAGGGCAAGGCCCACCTCGGGGAGGATCCGGAGCCATCCCAGGACCCCGGCCTTGATCATGACCCCGCTCAGGAGGGCGCTTGCCGCGGTGGGCGCCACCGGGTGAGCCAGGGGGAGCCAGAGGTGGAGGGGGAGGAGCCCTGCCTTGACCCCCAGCCCGAAGAGGGCCAGGAGGGCGACCCAGGGGGCCCGCTCGCCCAGGGCCTCCCAGGAGGCGGCGAGCCCCTCGCCGGGGACCAGCGCCAGGGCATTTCCGGCCTCCACGAAGCCGCTCGCGGTGAAGCCCGCCCCTCCGGCCGCCCCGAGGGAGAAGAGGGCCCAGAGAATGGCCACCTCCCCCAGGAGCGCCAGCACCAGGTAGACCCGCCCGGCCCGCACCGCCGCCTCGCTCCGGGCGTGGACCACGAGCCCCCACCCGGCAAAGGTCATGAGGGCAAAGAAGAGGTAGAAGGTGAGGAGATCCGCCGCGAGAACGAGCCCCACATTCCCTGCCATGGTGGCCAGGAAGAAGGCGAAGAAGGTCTCCTTTCGGGGGTCATCGGCCCGGGAGCGCCGGGCGAAGAGACCGCCGGCCACCCAGAGAAGGGCGGTGAGGGTGAGGAGGGCGCCCCCGGCCAGGTCGATCCCCAGGCGGAGGTTCAGGAAGAGGAGGGGGAGCTCGAGGGTGAGGTCGAGGCCCGACTCCGGCGCCACCGGGAGTCCCGCCTCGTCGGCCACCCGTCGGGCCGCGCGCAGGCTCGCCAGGTGGACCCCCGCCAGGACCGCCGCAGGGAGCGCGGCCAGGGGAGCAAGGGCGGTGGCCCCCCGGCGGAGCGGTGGCATCCACCACGCCATCGCCAGAAGGAGGGGAAGGCCCACGGCGGCGGCCACGAGGAGGCCCCCCGCACCTGCCTCGGCGCCTACCACAGGTCCCCCCGCCCCACGATGAGCTCGGACCAGGCCAGGGGGCTCCACGCCGCCCCCCCGAAGACCCCGGCCAGGAGGGCAAGGAGGGCCACGATCACCGCCGGGAGGAGGAGGCGCAGGTCAGCCTCGGCCCCCCACCGCCCGCGGGGGGGCGCGTCGGTGGACCATGCCTCGTCGGGCTCGTCCAGGTAGGCCGTGCGGATCACCGGAAGGAAGTAGGCCGCGTTCAGGAGGCTCGAGGCCAGGAGAACCCCGGCCACCCAGGGCATTCCCCCCTGGAAGGCGCCCACCCCCAGGTACCACTTGGAGAGGAAGCCAGCCATGGGAGGGATCCCGATCATTCCCAGCGCCGCGAGGGTGAAGGCGGCGAGGGTGAGGGGCATGCGGCGGGCCACCCCGCCCATCTGGCTGATCTTCTTCACACCCAGGGTTTCGGCCAGGAGCCCGGCGCAGAAGAAGAGGACGATCTTCTGGATTCCCTGGTGCACGAGGTGCACGAGCCCCCCCACCTGGGCCATGGGGGCGAGGAGGGCCACCCCCAGGGCAATGTAGGAGAGCTGGCTCACCGTGCTGAAGGCCAGGAGGCGCTTGAGATCGTCCTGGGCCAGGGCTCGAATCGAGCCGTAGAGAATGGTCACCGCCGCCAGGACCGCCACCACCCCCGCCCCCCCGATGGCCCACGACACCTCGATTCCGAAGAGGGAGTGGAGGAGGCGCGTCACCCCGAAGGCCCCGGCCTTCACCACGGCCACGGCATGGAGGAGGGCGCTCACCGGGGCCGGCGCCACCATGGCCACTGGGAGCCATCCATGCACGGGGAAGAGGGCGGCCTTCACCGAGAGGCCGGCCAGGAGCACGAGAAAGAGGACGAGGTAGCGGGTGGGGGCAGCGGCGGCGGCCTCAGGGTCCACCACCCCCCCGGGCCCGAAGGCAATGGACCCCGTTTCCACCTGGAACCAGACGGCCCCGAGCACGAGGACGGCGCCCGAGACCAGGGTGTAGACCAGGTAGCGCCGCCCTGCCTCCACCGACTCCGGGGTCCCCCGGTGCACCACCAGGGGGTAGGTGGCCCAGGTCAGGGCCTCGTAGAAGAGGACGAAGGTGAAGAGGTCGCCGGCCAGGGCGATCCCCGTGGTGGCCGTCACGCAGAGCGAGAAGAAGGAGAAGAAGCGCCGGCGGTTCTCTCCCCCCTCCAGGTACCCGATGGCGTAGATCGTGGTGAGGAGCCAGAGCACCGCCGAAAGGGTCACGAAGAGGAGGGCCAGGGCGTCGGCCCGGAGGGTGAGGGCGAGCCCCGGGAGGATCTCCATGGCCCAGGCGTACTCGGCCCCGGCCGCCACCCCCTGGAGGAGGAGGGCCACGAAGACGAGCTTGGCCACCGCCCCGGCCAGGTTCAGGAGGGTGCGGGCTCTCCGCCGCTCCTCGCCCAGGAGCATGATGCCGATGCCCGGGATGAAGGAGGAGAGGAGGACGGCCAGGGGGAGGCCCTCCCAGGTCAGGAGGGGGAGGGCGCCGCTCATGGTCCCCCCGGGACGGCGGCGGCGAGGGAGGCCTCGAGAAGGGCCAGGATCTCGGTGGCCCGTACCCCGAGAAGGACCGCCGCCAGGGCCAGGGCCAGCGCCGCCCCCTCCATGCGGGTGGGAACCGGTCGGAAGGCCTGGGGCGCCTCCGTCCGGTCCAGGGCGTAGCGGAGCACGAGGATCACGTAGGCCAGGGTCAGGAGCCCCCCCAGGGTCAGGAGGATCGCCCACCCCCAGGCCCCCTGGTCCAGGGCGGCGCGAAGGAGGAGCCACTTGGCCACGAAGCCCCCCGAGGGCGGCAGCCCGGCCAGGCAGAGCCCCCCCAGCCCGAAGGCGAGAAAGCTCATGGGGAGGCGGTGGGCAATTCCCGAAATGGCAGAGAGGTCATCGCGGGCCACGGCGTACGTCATGCTCCCCGCGGCGAGGAACATGGCTGCCTTGGCCACCCCGTGGGAGAGGGCGTGGTAGAGCCCCCCCGTCCAGGCATCCACATTCCACCCCGCCGCCTCCCAGGGGCCCTCTCCGCCGCCGCCTCCGGCCAGGAGGGGAAAGAGAACGAAGAGGTAGCCGAGCTGGGCCGCGGTGGAGTAGGCAATGAGGCGCTTGAGGGAGGTCTGGCGAAGGGCCAGAAGCGAGCCCCAGACAATGGCCCCGGCCCCCAGCATCCCCAGGAGGAGGACCCCCGCTCCCGGCCCCACCCCGTACACATCGACCCAGAGCCGCACGATGATGTAGAAGGAGCCCTTCACCACGAGGGCCGAGAGGACGGCGCTCCCCGGGGCCGGCGCGGCGGCGTGGGCCGGGGGGAGCCATGCGTGAAGGGGAAAGAGGGCGGTCTTCGCCGCCATTCCCACCGTGATGAGGGCCAGGGCCAGCGCCGGGAGAGGGCCGGAAGGGCGGGCCTCGGCCAGGGCCGGGAGGGCCAGGACCCCCACCTCCACGTAGAGGAGGGCCACTCCCAGGAGGAAGAGGAGGGAGCCGGCCAGCGAAACGAGGAGATAGCGCATGCCCGCCACCGTGGCCTTCGAGGTCACGGCCAGGGTCACGAGGGCGGCGGCGCCGATCCCCAGCACCTCCAGCATCACGTAGAGGTTGAAGAGGTCGGCGGAGAGGTAGATCCCGTTCAGCGCCGACCAGAGAAGGAGCCAGAGGGGGGCGAAGAAGCGGGCCCCCCGCCCCGCCGGGGCCTCCTCGGTGGGAAGCGAGGAGAGGTCGCCGAAGTAGGCGGTGGCATAGAGGCTCACCAGGCTCCCGGTGAGGGCCGTGAGGGCGAGCATGACAAGGGCCAGCCCATCGGCCCGGAGCTCGATTCCGAGCGGCGCGCCCCACCCCCCCAGGGGGTTTCGGACCACGGCCCCGGCCTCTCCGGAGAGCCCCCCCATCTGGGCCAGGGCCAGGAGGAGTCCGGCGGAGGCGAGAAGGGAGAGGGCCGAGCCCGCGAAGAGGCCGATGCGGAGCGCCCAGGGCGTGCCCCGAAGCGCCACGAGGGCGGCCAGGAGGGGCCCCATGACGGCCACCGTCGTCCAGTGGGCCGGATCCACCGCGGCGAGGAGGGCGAGAAGGGGCTCGAAGGGTCCGCTCACCGGGAGGAACCCTCCCCCTGGTCGGTCCCCGGGGTGGCCTCCTGTGCGGCCTCCCGCGCCTCCTCCCCGTCGTCCTCGCGGTTGCCCTCCCCCTCGTCTTCCTCCAGAAAGGGCGAGCCCGTCCGCACGGTTACCCGGAGGGCGAGCCCCAGCGCCACCGCCGTGGCCGCCACCGCCACCACGATCCCGGTCAGGACCATGGCCTGGGGGACGGGGTCCGCCGCCGCCGGGTCCAGGCGGGGCGGGGCCGCCAGGAGAAGGAGGAAGATCCCGCCCCCGGCCACATTGATCCCCAGCACCTTCCAGACGAGATGGGCCCGGGTGAGCACGGCGTGGAGCCCCAGCACGAAGAGAACGGCCCCCACCAGGGTGTAGAGGTCGAGGGGGGTCATGGGTCGGCCTCGGGGTTCGGAGGCTCGGCCTGGGCCAGGGGGGCAGGGTCGAAGAGACGCCCCAGGGGGTCGCCGGTGGGGTCCACCCCCTCGAGGCGGGGGTCCGGGTCGGGCACGGCGGGGACATCCACGAAGAGCTCCACCAGGACCACGGCAATCGAGACCATGAGGACGAGCTCCACCGCCACGATGAGGGGGTAGGCGGCCCCCTCGGGGTACTGGAGGAAGACCCCGGTAAAGGGGATCACCCCCACCCCCACCCCCACGAAGGCGTAGACCCCCACCGCCGCCGCCAGCCGCACCGGCTCCCATGCTGCGGTGGGGGGGCGCATGAAGCCCGCCGCCGCAAGGAAGACCCCGGCCCCGGCCAGGAGGGCCCCGGCCTGGAAGGCCCCCCCCGTGCGCGAGGTTCCGGCCCAGGTCAGGTAGAGGGCGGTGACCAGGGCCATGGGGACCACGATCCGGGCCAGCCCCCCGAGCACCGGGTCGGCCAGGCGATCCTCCTCCCGGGTCAGGGCCCGACGCTTCCGGTCCATGGACCAGACGGCGGCCAGGGCCACCACGAGAACGGCAATCTCCAGGAGGGTGTCGTAGCTCCGGAAGTTCAGGAGGACGGCGGTAATGGGGTTCGACACCCCCGAGGCCTCCATCCCGGCCTCCACCAGGAGGGGGAGATGGGGCTCCCGCTCCGGGGCCGTGAGGAGGAGCGCCCCCAGGCCTCCCGCGGCCCCGAGGGCGGCGAGCCCTGCAGCGATGCGAATCCCCACGCCGGGGTCCGCCCGACCGTCGTCGTGAAGATGGGGGGTGCGAGGAAGCTCGTTCTTCATGGCTCCCCTCCCGGTGGGTCCGACTCCTCTGCATCCTCCACCCCCGGCGGCGTTCCGACCCCCGGTGGCGTTCCCTCGGCCCGGAGGGAGAGGCGCCGCCAGGCATTCAGGAAAAGGGCCCCCGTGACCCCGGCCCCCAGGGCGGCCTCGGCCAGCGCCAGGTCCGGCGCGCCCACCCGGAGCCAGGCCAGGGCCAGAACGAGCCCGTACGCCACGAAGAGGACCACGGCCTCGAAGAGGTCCCGGGTCGTGAGGAGGCGGGCGGCGAGCCCCACCACGAGGAGGGCCACCGCACCGTCGAGGATCCAGTCCGCCACCCCGGGGCTCACCCCTCGTCTCCCACGGCCGGGACCCCTTCCCGCAGCGAGGTCCGGGCCAGGAGATGGCAGACCGTGGCCGCCGCCGCCATGGCCAGGAGCCAGACCACCACGAGGAGGAGCCGTTCGTGCCAGCTCCCGGCCCGGAGCGCCAGGGCCAGCACGAAGAGGCCCAGCCCCAGGTTGTCGGCCTTGGTCAGGGCGTGGAGGCGGGAGTAGACGTCGGGAAAGCGCAGAATCCCCACGGTTCCGGCCAGGAAGAAGAAGGCCCCGGCCAGGACGAGTCCCATGAAGACCAGGTCTCCGGCAGCCCCCATCGCCGCCCCCGTCATTCCTCCCCTCCGTCGTCGGTCCGCACCCACCCGCGCTTCACGAAGGCCACCGAGATCACCACGGCCAGGAGGGCGAAGACGAGCGCCACCACCCGGAGTCCGGCCACCCCCTGGGCCTCCGAGAGGAGAAGGAGAATGGCCACCCCGGTGGTGCCGAAGAGCTGGGCCACGAGCATCCGGTCGGCCGGCGATGGCCCCCGGGCCACCCGCACGAGGCCGGCGGCCACATTGAGCACGAGAAAGGCCGCCACGAGGAGGAGGAAGTCATTCATCGTTCCGACCCCCCAGCGTCTCGCCAAAGAGGCGGGCCACCTGCCCCTCTACCTCCCGCAGGCGTGCGGGCACGGCGTCGGCCTCGGCCAGCACATGCACCCGAATGGCGGCGCCCTCCTCCCGGAGCTCGGCGCTGAAGGTGCCAGGCAGAAGCGAGATGCAGTTCACGAAGAAGGTGCGTGCAGGTCCCGCACCGAGGCGCACCGGATAGGTCACGAACCCCGGCGCCAGGGGAAGGCTCGGCGAGAGGGCCCGTCGCGCCACATCCACCCCTCCGCGCACCGACTGCACGAGAAACCAGGGAATGAACCGCACCGCTCCCCGCACCCGGATCCGTCCCGGCTGCCGCCCTCCCAGCCCGGCGTGCACCCCCACCCCCCCGATCACGGCCACCACCCCGAGCCACCACCCCGAGAGATCGGGCGCGGCCAGGAGGAGCCAGAGCGCAGCGAGGGCGAGGGCCCAACCGAAGCTGATCCGATTCAGACGGACTCCTGCAGCAGGGGGAGGGGTCCTGTTCGGGAAGGCGACGCCTCCGGTGAAGGCGGCGGCCCCCGAGGCGAGCGCGAGGGAAGGGCTACCCGGGGGGCGGGTTCGGGGTTTCGGAGTGCGGGGCGGGTGGTCCGTGGGGGCGGGGCACCCCCCCGGCCTCCAGCCAGCCCGACGCCAGGAGGGCGCCCCAGGCGCCGAGCCAGGCGCCTGGGTTCCCGACTTCAGGCGCGGCAGGGCGGGTTACCACCTCCACCGGGCGCCCCAGGGCTTCCCCCAGGTAGCGCGGCCAGGCCGGATCCCCGGCCCCCCCACCCCCCACCCGGATCCGGGTGATGGGCTCCCCCGCCGCCGCCTCCACCCGGGGAAGGAGGCGGGCCAGCTCCTCCGCCACCCCCCGGGCCCAGGCCCGGGCCACCCGGGCCGGCCCCTGCACCGGTTCGAGGCGAAGGGTCGCGGGCAGGTCGTCGGGCCTGGGAAGGAGGCGGGGGTGTGCGTCGAGATCGTCGAGCGCCCCCCCGAACCAGGGAACGATCCGGAGGGGGTCGCCGGGGGGAAGGCCCGGGTGGTCCGGACGGGGGAGGGGCCCGGGAAAGGGGGCCGTGCCCGCCAGCGCCGCAGCCGCCCCGCGACCGGACATTCCCGAGAGGATCCCCGTTTCCAGGTGCACGCCTCGAGCCCCCCCGGGGGGGGCGGAGGCCACCACCCCGGAGGGGAGGGGATCGAGGGCCGGGGCAGCCACGGCGACCCCGAGGGAGATGGCCGACCCCAGCGAGATTCCCGCCAGCCCCGGAGCGCCCGGATGAACTCCCATGGCCAGGTATTCGCAGTTCTTGTCGCCCCCCACCCAGCGCACCTGCATCTGGACCCCCCGGGCGGCAAGAGGGCCGTCGCTCCCTTCAAGCCAGGGAGGGAGCCACGCTTCGAGGGGAAGGGCCATGAGGGTTGCGTCTCCCGCCGTCGAGAGGATGCGGGCCCGGAGTACCGGATCTTCCAGGTGCGCTCGCTCCCGCCATGAAAGGAGAGGCGTCAGGGGTGCCCGGGGGAGAGGGGCGCCCTGCTGTGCCAGGAGGAGGGTATCGCGCTGGGTGGCCAGGGCCACCCGGAGAAGCGGTGAGCCCCCGGTCATGTCGGGGCCCGGCCGAGACGGGTGGCCCCCTGCCACGGCCCGGGCCTCCGGTTCCCGGACCCGGGCCACGTCGGGCCGGAGGGCCTGAACCAGTGCCGCCTCCACCACTCGGAGAATCCCCATGGGGTCCTGCACGAGGGGGGCGTTTCCCGAAAGGGCATTCCAGGGGGCGGGGGGCGGAAGGGGAAGACGGACTCGGGCCGCCGAGCCATCCTGCGCCAGGGCCAGCACCTTCACCGAGGAGGTGCCCACATCGAGTCCCACGAGGGGGAGAGGAGGGTTGGAGGGCATGCATCACCTTGCGGGGGCAGGAGGGAGCGGGTCAATTCGGGAGCCATGGTCCGTTCCCCTTCCGATCGTCCGGCTCCTCCCGATCTCGCGCCCTTCGACACGATGTACGTGGAGGCGGCAGCGCGGATCCTGGGTGTGCTCAGCCACCCGACCCGGCTCCACCTCGTGCTCCTCGTGGCCCAGGGCGAAACCCATGTGTCGCGGCTGGCGGAGCTTCTCGAGGTGTCCCAGAGCAATGTGAGCCACCACCTCGGCCTCCTCCGGAACCTGGGGCTCGTGACCGACCGCCGCGACGGACAGTTCGTGCGGTACCGGGTGAACACCGACGCCTGGGAGCTTCTGGCCCACGGCTTCTTCGAACACCTGGTGGACGGCTCGGACGAGCTCCACCTCCGCGGCTTCACGATCCGTCGCGAGGAGGAGGAAGGGCCGGACATGGGCTCGCCCCCCCTGGAACCGGAGCGAGCCGCCAAGGGTTCACGGGGGCGGTCGAAGGGCCGGGGATCGAAGAAGGAGGCCTCGTCCGGGCCCTCCGCCGGGAAGGAAACGAAGGGCGGTCGAAAGCGACGGAAGAAGGGAGGGAGGCGAAGGAAGGAGGGGACGGAAGGCACGGAGGCCTGAGGCCGCCGTCCGCCCGAACCGCTCTCCCCCTCCCTGCTCCACCGGGGCGGGAACACTCCGCGGCCCTTGCGCGGGTCACTGAAGGAGAACTCCGAACCCTTCACCCTCAGTTATCTACATATTTACATATCTCCAGATATCCATGAATCTCACCTCCTCCCTCCTCGGGGCTTCCCCGGCCCTCGTCACCACCCTCCTCCTCTCGCTCGGGACGATGATCCCCGGGAGCGCGCCGCCTCCGGGAGCGGTCTGGGTCCCGACCCCGGAGGCTCCCCTCGACCCCGTGGCAGGTGCACAGGCAGAATCCCAGCGTGAAGCCGCCGCCGAAGGGACGATCCGGACGCAGGGGGGAAGCCCCCTGGCCGGTGCCACCGTGCGCTTCGTGCCCTCGGAAGGCGCGATGACGGGAGACACGAGGATGGGCGGCGGAGCGGGCGCCGCAACCTCGCCGGTCTCCACCACCACCGACGCCCGGGGACGCTTCCGCCTCGGCATCCCCGCAGGCACGTCGGGGCATCTCCAGGTGGAGGCCGACGGGCACGCGCCGGAGCGCCTGGCCCTTCCGGCCCTCGCCACAGGGCAGGTGCGCGAGGTGGCCCTCACCCTCTCGCCCCTCTTTCGCCTCGATGCCCTCACCGTGGTCCGGGGGCGGGAGCTTCCCCTCCTGAACACCGAAGACGCCCGGCAGGGCGGGTCCGTCGAGGCCGCCGAGCTCGCCGCCCTCCCCACCGATGCCCGGGACCCCCTTCGCCTGGCCTTCAACATTCCCGGGGTGGCGCAGGCCACCGCCTTCTTCGGCGATGCCCCGCCCCTGACCCTCCTCGGCGACAACGCCCTCTACACCCAGTACACGGTGGACGGCCTCGACAACAACGAGGGCTTCCTGGGCGGCCCCCGGGTCCAGCTCCCCCTGGCGGCGCTGGCCCGGCTCGAGGTGGCCGCCGCCGGGTACCGCCCGGGGCTGGGGCGGAGCCCCAACGGGGTCGTGAACCTCGAGACCCGGGCCGGGGGCGAGGCGTGGGAGGGCGAGCTCTTCCTGGTCGGCCGCCCCGGCACCCCCCTCGATGCATCGCCCAGGTTCACCCCCGCCGGGGTGGACCCCGACGGCTTCCGGCGCTTCCAGCTCGGGGGCGGGGTGGGGGGACCCCTCGTCCAGGGGCAGACCTTCGGCTTCCTCGCCCTCGAATACGCCGACGAGCGGGAAGACCGGATCGGATCCACCGCCCAGACCGACTTTCTCGGCACCGAGCTCCGCTCCACCTGGAAGGGGTTCGGCCGCCTCGACCATGGCTGGAGCCCGACGCAGACCACCACCCTGCGCCTGGCCGGGAGCAGTGTGGAGCGGGTGGGCCAGGGGGGTGGGGTGATCGTGCCCGAGGCCGACATCACCACGGTGCGTCGGGGCTTCACCGCCAGCCTCACCCACCGCTCGAGCCTTCGCGGGGGGAATGCGGCGAACGAGGCCTCGGTGCAGGTGGGGGGCTTCCGGTGGGACTTTCCCCCCTCCGAGAGTGACCTCTCCACCCCGCAGGTGACGATCGTGGCCCCGGACCTCACCACGGTGGAGGCGGTGGTGGGATCGTCCAACTTCATCTTCGATGAACAGGAGCGGCAGGTGCAGCTCCGGAACGTCTTCGAGGCCCGGGTCGGCGAGCGCCACACCCTCCGGGCCGGGGCCGACCTCGTCCACTCCCGCTTCGAGCTCCTGGGTGCGAACACGAACCCCCAGGGGGCGTGGACGGTGGTAAACGAGGGGAACATCACCGCCTCGGGCCCCTTCGTCTCCATTCGCGACATCCCCACCGATGTGCGGGTGCTTCGCTACGCCATCGACGTCCGCCCCCAGCAGGTGAATCTGGGGCAGACCCTGGTGGGCGCCTTCGTCGAGAACCGGTGGCGCCCCCGCCCCGACCTCACCGTGGTGGCCGGGGTGCGCTGGGACTACGACGACCTCACCTCCCGGGGCGAGAGCACCCCCGACCTGGACAACGTCCAGCCCCGGGTGGCGGTGAACTGGCTTGCCGGCCCCCGGACCTCGCTTCGGGGCGGGTGGGGGCTCTACACCGGGACCTTCCCCTACGCGGTCTACTCCGATGCCATCCAGTTCGGGCCCGAGGGGAATGCGGCGGTGACCTTCGAGGGGGCCGCCTTCCCGCCCCCGCCCTATCTCCAGGCACCCTCGGCCGCCGAACTCGAGGCGCTGGCGGGCGCCCTCCCCCCCCGCGAGGTCCGTCGCCTCTTCGCCCGGGGGCTCGAACAGCCGGTGGCCCGCCACGCCACCCTCGGTGCCGGGCGGGAGCTGGGCGAGGCGTGGGCCCTCTCGGTGGACGCCCTCTGGATCGAGAGCCGGAACCTCCCCCGCTCCTGGGATCTGAATGCCATCGAGCGGACCCGGACCGCCGCCGACACGGTGAACCGCTCGCCGGAGTTCGGGGATGCGCTCCGCCCGGTGGACCCGGCCACCTCGGGCTTTCGCCGCCTCACCACCACGGACTCGGGCGGGCGCGGCCAGCACCTGGCGCTCCACACGACGCTCCGGGGCGCCCTGGGCGAGCGGGGCGGGGTGGAGGCGGCCTGGCGCTGGAGCCGGACCCGGAACGACACGGAAGACATCAACTTCCACGCCACCCAGGGGAACGACTTCGACGCCGAGCGGGCCGACGCCGTGAATGACCGTCGGCATCACCTGACCCTTCGCGCCCACGGGGCCGCCGCCACCACCGGCGCCCTCTCCCGCCTCCGCCTGGGCGGGGTCGCCGACTTCCAGACCGGGGCCCCCATGAACCGGGTGGCCTTCTTCCGCGACCTGGACGGTGCCGGCGGGATCTTCGGAAACGGCTTTCTCGGAAACCACGACCGCTTTCCCGGGGTGCCCCGGAACGCCGAGCGGCTTCCTTCCGCCTTCCGCCTCGACGGGAGCGCCACCTACGGGATCCCCCTCCCCACCGGCACCCTGGACCTCCGGGTCGAGGTCTTCAACCTCCTCAACAGCTCCCTCAAGACAGGCTTCGCCAACGGGATTCCCGGGGGCGGCCCCCGCACGCAGGTGGGACGCCCCGGCGACCCGGTGAGCTTCACCGTGGCCGCCCCGCCCCGGCAGTTCCAGCTCTCGGGGAGGTGGCACTTTTGAGCGCCCGAGCGAAGGGGCGCCGGCCCGGGGGCCGCCAGGCCGGGGGCCGCCAGGCCGGGGGCCGCCAGGCCGGGGGCCGCCAGGCCGGGGACCGCCAGGCCGGGGACCGCCGGGCCAGGGCGGGAGTTCGGACCTCGCTCGCCGCGGGGATGCACCGCCCTGCCATGGGGATCCACCGCGCCGCTCCCCTCGCCCTTGCCTCCCTTCTCCTTCTCCTTCTCGGAGGATGCGGAGGCGAGGACGGCCCCCGGGCGCCGGAGGGAGGCGATGCCGCCGAGCTGGCCCAGGGCCCGTGGGAGGCGGTGGTGGAGGCGGCGCGAGGCACCGAGGTCACCTGGCGGATGTGGCGCGGGGATCCCTCCATCAACGCCTTCGTGGAGGAATGGGTCGCCCCCCGGCTCCGGGAGGAATACGGGATCCGGCTCCGGGCGGTGGACGCCCAGGGCCCCGAGATCGTGAACCAGCTCGTGGTGGAGCGGGAGGCCCGGGCCCGGGGCTTTGCCGACCTCGTCTGGATCAATGGCGAGACCTTCCACCAGCTCCGGGAGGAGGCGCTCCTCCAGGGCCCCTGGGCCCATCGGATCCCGGGGGCGGCGGCGCTGGATTCGGCCTCCACCACGATCCTCCACGACTTCGAGCGCCCCATCGAGGGGTGGGAGTCCCCCTGGGGGCGAGTCCAGTTCGCCATGATCTACGATGAGGCGCGCACCCCCGAGCCCCCGCGCACGGTGGCCGAACTTGGCGCCTGGATCCGGGCCAACCCCGGGCGCTTCACCCACGACCAGTCCTTTACCGGGGTGACCTTCCTGAAGGGGGTCATGTACGCCCTGTCGGGCGGCCATGAGCCCTTTGCCGGAGGCTTCGACGAGGAGGCCTTCGCCCAGGGGAGCACACGCCTCCTGGACTGGCTCTCGGAGCACACCCCCGACTTCTGGCGTGGAGGATCGGCCTATCCGGCGGGGGTGGCGGAGCTGCACCGGCTCTTCGCCAACCGGGAGGTGGATTTCGCCTTCTCGAACAACGAGAACGAGGTAATCACGAAGGTGCGCCAGGGGATTCTCCCTCCCACCTCCCGGGCCACCGTGCTCCGCGATGCGACGATCGCGAATGCCCACTACCTGGGCATCCCCTTCAATGCACGGAATCCCGCCGGCGCCATGGTGGTGGCGAACTTCCTCCTCTCGCCCGAGGCCCAGCTCCGGAAGGCCGACCCCGAGGTGTGGGGCGACGGGACCGTGCTCGACCCGGCGCGCCTGGATCCCCGGTGGGTGGAGGCCTTCGCCGCGCTCGAGGTGGATCCGCGGGCCATCCCCCGAGACACCCTGGACCGCTACGCGCGTCCGGAAGTGGCGCCCGAGTACCATGAGCGCATTCTGGAGCTGTGGCGGACCCGGGTGCGGCGGGGGTCGTGAGGCTACCTCCGGGGCAAGCGCGGCGGGAGGGCGAAGCCTCCGGCGGAGGGCGCGCTTCCATTGGCCTGCACGGCGCCGGCATCGCAGCCGTTCGTGCGAAGAAAGCCGCGCTGGTCGGTGGTGGGACAGGTGTCGGGGTTTCCGGCTCCGATGGCCGGGCTCTCCGCGGCAAGGGCGTGGGTGAGGGTTGGGCCGCCATGGTCGCCGAGGTCCGCCGCCACCCCGGGATCCACCCCGAGGCGGTCGGAGGCCTGGGTGACCCAGGTGCTGCAGGCTTCGTCCCCGATCACGTTTCCTCCTTCGGAAACGATCGTGGCGCCCCCGGCGAGGACCACGCACCCCCGGGGCTCGCCATCGGTGAGGTTCGCATCCATGAGAAGATGCCGGAAGCGGGCCTCCGTGGTGGCGCCGAAGACGAAGGCGGCGCCCCCCCAGGCGGGATCGGCGGGCGAGGAGAGGTTCCCGACCACGGTCACATGCTCCAGGAGCACCGAACCCCCGATGCGGAAGGCGGCACCGTTCAGCGCCCGGTTCCCCGAAACCGTGAGGTTCCGGAGCACCGCATTGCCCTCGGAGGGCTGCAGGGAAGCGCCTCCCCCCCCATTGCCGGCCTCGTTCTCCCGGAGGGTGAGCCCTTCGGCGAGGAAGGGGCTGGGCCCGCTGACGGCCATCCCGCCCCCGAAGGTGACGGCCTCGTTCCCGGCCACATCGAGGTTCCGGAGCGTCGTCTGGCTGAAGCCGGAGGAGACGCCCCCGCCCTGGGCGCCCGCCCGGTTCTCCCGGAGCGTGCCACCCGCCCAGGTGACCTGGGAGTTGCTCCCGATGAAGACGCCCCCGCCGCTTGCCGCCGATCCCCGGGCCTCGTTCCCGGTCACCTCCATGGCCTCCATCGTGACCTCCGACTCGAAGAGGATGGCCACCCCGCCGCCGCCCCCGTTCTCTGCCAGGTTGTCCACGATCCGGGTGCCGGAGAGGGTGCCCTGGGCGCCGCGGAAGTAGAGCCCGCCCCCGGCGTTGTTCCCGGACTCGTTCTCCTCCACGACGCTGTCGGTGAGCTCGAGGGAGGACTCGAAGAGGTAGGCGCCGCCTCCGCCGTTCAGGGCGCGGTTCCCCCGAAGGGTGACCCCCACGGCCACGATGGCGCTCCCCGTCATGGCGTTCAGTCCGCCCCCCCAGCTGTTGATGGAGTGGTTCTCCTCGATGAGGGCGTCCTCGATCCGGACGTTCGAGCCCACCATGGCGGAGAGCCCTCCCCCCTGGGCGGAGCTCACGTTCCCGAGAATCCGGACCTCCCGCACGAGGACCTCGCTCCCCACGGAGTGGATCCCGGCGGCGACGTTGGCCGTGTTGTCGGCGACCTCCGAATCCTCCACCTGGAGCGACCCGTTCACGGTGGCCACGCCGCCCCCGGAGGTCACCCCTGCATTCCCGACCACACGCGACCCCGCGATGTCGAGGGTGCTTCCGTTGAAGCCGGCAATGCCACCTCCGATGGCACCGGCCCGGTTCCCCTCGACCACCGCATTCCGAAGGCGGAACTCCCCCCCCTGGTCCACGAGGATCGACCCCCCGTGGTTCTGCCCGGCGGCGAGGTTCCCCACATCGCCTCCGGTGAGGGTCAGCCCCTCGAGGTGGAGGCGGGCCCCGTCGAGGGTGAAGTGGCGGCGGTTGCCGTCCTCGGCGGCATGGGCATCGAGGGTCAGCGCCTGGGGGCCGGGGCCCGTGATCGACCATGCTCCGCGAAGGGTGGGAAGGGCCGCAGCGAGGGTCAGGGTGCCACCCTCGAGTGCCGGGGCGAAGCGGACCTGGATCTCGTCCTCTCCCTCGTCCAGCTCGGCCAGCCCCAGGACGAGGGCCTCCCGGAGCGAGCAGTGGGCCGGATCGCAGCGGCCGTCGTCCTCGTCGTTCGTGGCATTCACCACGAAGGCCGGGTCCACCGAGAGCTCGGCGGTGGCGGCGCGCGATGGATCCGCCGTGCTCGTGGCGGTGAGCTGGCAGGTGGCAAGGGTGCCGGGGGCGGCCCAGGTGGCCGTGCCCCCTTCGGTGGTCACCCCTTCGCAGGTCGTCTCCCAGCTCACCCCCGTCTCCACCGTGCCCGTGACCTGGGCGCTGACGGTGGCGGTTCCATGTCGGAGAACGGGAGCCGCGGGTGCGTCGAGGGCAAGCCCCACCGCCGCCACGGTGACGGTGGCCGAGGCGCTCCGGGTTCCGTCGGCCACACTCGTGGCGGTCACCGTGACCTGTCCCGCGGCGGTGGGGGCGGTGAGGGTCGCGCTGCTTCCCTGCCCCGAGAGGGTCCCCCCGGTGGCGGTCCAGGTCACTGCCGTGTTCTGGGCGTTCGTCACGGTGGCGGTGAAGGAGGCCGTGGCGCCCTGATCGAGGGAGGCCGCGCTGGGGGTGATGCTCACCTGCACCGGGGGCGGAGGCGGGGGTGGGTCGGTGGGGCTTCCCCCATCGCCGCACCCGGTGGCGAGGAGAGGCCCGAGGAGGAAGGCCGCAGTCAGGACCCCCCGGGAGGGCCGCCGTCCACGGTCGGGAATCCCATCCCGGCCCGAGGGCAGGGTGCGGGCGTGGGCGGCGGTCGAATCGGGCCCGCGCCATGGGCGGGGGGATCGGGCTGGCATTCGGTTCGGCATGGGGTCTCTCGGGCGTGGGAAACGGGGCGAGACGGGGGCGCCGGGGGTCAGGCGCAGCACCCCCCCTGCCCTGTCACGCGCGAGCCGAGCGGGAAGGGGATCAGGGGGAGGGCGGGCCGCACCGGAGCCCGCGTCGCTCCCGGGCTCCTCCGGGCTCACCTCCCCCCGGGGAGCCCGTGAGTCCGGGGCGGCGCCGGGGTCCGGGCCTCGGCCTCCTTGCCGGGGCTCTCCTCGCGGCCCCGGTCCTCCTGGGGGTGGCCTATGCCCTGGCGGGAAGCCTGGGGGTGGCCGGGGCGGGTGCCCGGGGGCTCTCGGGTGCCAGCTGGATTCGGGTCCTGACGGACCGGGCCACCGGGTCCGGGATCGGGTGGAGCCTCTGGATCGGGGTGGCCTCCACGACGATCTCCACCGGCGTTGCCGTGCTCCTGGCCGTGGTCTTCCGCGGCGGGTCGCGCCTGGACGGGGCGGCCCGGGCCCTGGCCCTCCTCCCCCTGCCCATTCCCCACGTGGTGGCCGCCGTGGGTGCGGTGCTCGTGCTCGGGCAGAGCGGGATCCTGGCCCGGATGGCCCATGCCGCAGGCTTCGCCGCCGTGCCCGCGGACTTCCCGGCCCTCGTGGCCGACCCCTGGGGGGTGGGGCTCATTGCGGCGCTCGTGTGGAAGGAAGTCCCCTTCCTGGCCCTCGTGGCCTTCTCGGTGCTCGCCTCGCGGGGAACGGCGCTGGAAGAGGCGGCCCGGACGCTGGGGGCAGGCCGGTGGGACACCTTCCGCCTCGTGACCTGGCCCATTCTCTGGCGGGGGATGCTCCCGGCGGTGGTGGCGGTCTTCACCTTCGTGGTGGGAAGCTGGGAGATGGCGGCTCTCCTTGCGCCCTCGGACCCCCTCGCCCTTCCCCTCCAGATCATGGAGCGCCATACCGACCCGGCCCTGGCCCGGCGGGGAGAGGCCTGGGTCCTCGTCCTCCTCGCCCTGGGGCTCGCCGCCCTGGCCGTGGGGGTGCACGAGCGCCTCCGTGCGCGCTGGGGGGTGCTTTCGCGATGACGAACACCCGGATGCCTCGAAGGAGGACGCAGGCGGGCGGGGAGGCCGGGGGGCGCCCTCGCACAGCGCAAAGCCACCCGGAAGGGGTGGGGGCCATGACACCCCCCGCCGGCCTCCGGGTGGTGCTCCTCTGCGTGCTGGCGGTCACCACGCTCCTCCCCTTTGCCACCCTCGTCGTGACCTCGCTGGCCCGGGGGTGGTTCTGGCCCGACCTCCTCCCGCCGGTGTGGAGTGGCGAGGTGTGGCACGAGCTTGCCCGGGGGTTCGGCGTGGGAACCGGAGAGGCCCCGGGGCGCGGGGCCGGTGGACGCATGGCCCGGGCCACCCTCTCCTCCCTCCTGCTCGCCGCCGGAACGGGGGCCCTGGCCGTGGCGGTGGCCCTTCCGGCCGCCCGGGCCATGGCCCGTCTTCAGGGGTGGCGCCGGCATCTGGCAGCGGGGTGCGCCTTCCTCCCCGTGGCCGCCCCTCCCCTCGCGGTGGGGGTGGGGCTCCAGGCAGGCCTCCTCTCGGTGGGACTGGGCGGGACCCTTCCGGGGGTCATGGTGGCGCACCTCGTCCCCGCCGCCGGGTACGTCTCCCTCTTCCTTCTCGGCATCCTCGCCGTACGCGACGATCGCCTCGAGGAAGAGGCCCGCACCCTGGGCGCCACCCGAAGCCAGACCCTCCTTCTCGTGACCCTTCCCTCCCTTCGCCGCCCCCTCGTGGAGGGGTTCGTCCTCGGGTTCCTCGTGAGCTGGGCCCAGGTCCCCCTCACCCTCGTGGTGGGGCAGGGGGTGGTGCCGGCCCTCCCGCTGGAGGTGCTCTCGCTGGTGCAGGCGGGGCAGGATGCGCGGGCGGCGGCGGGGGCCCTCCTTCTGGTGATGCCACCCCTCGGGGTCATGGCGCTGGCCGGGATCGCCCTTCGCGGGCGCACGGTGGTGGTGGCATGAGGGGTGACGCGCCACGAGGCAACGGCCCGACGGGGGGCACACCCGGGGGAGGCGGATCGCGGCCGGGCACTCCGGGGGCTCCGGGCGTCCCGCAGGCTCCGGCCCTTCGCCTCGAGGGGGTGAGCCTCCCCTTCGGCCCCCCTGTGCCCGAGGGCCTTCGGGAGGTCTCCCTCGAGGTGGGTGCCGGAGAGCGCCTCGTGCTCGTGGGGGCCTCGGGGGTGGGAAAGTCCTCGCTTCTCCGGGCCGTGGCCGGACTTCACCCCCTCACCGGGGGAAGAATCGAGATCGGGGGACGCGAGGTGGACGCCCCGGGAGCGCCCGCGGTACCGCCCGAGGCCCGGGGGGCCGTGTACCTCCACCAGGTCCCCCTCCTCTTCCCGCACCTGAGCGTACTCGAGAATGTGGCCTTTCCCCTCCGGGTACGGGGGGTGGCCCGTGGCGAGCGGGAGGCACGGGCCCGGGAGCTCCTTGCGGCCGTCCACCTCGAACCCCTTGCGACCCGCACGCCGGAGGCCCTCTCCGGGGGCGAGCGCCACCGGGTCGCCCTGGCCCGGGCAGTGGCGGCCCGACCGCCCCTCCTCCTCCTCGACGAACCCCTTTCCTCCCTGGACCCGGGTCTGCGGCACGAGGTGCGGCAGGCCATTGTCGCCCTCCAGGAGGCCTCCGGGGCCGGGCTCCTCCTCGTGACCCACGACCTGGACGAGGCCGGGGCCCTCGGGCACCGCATCGGCATTCTCGTGCCCGGGCGCCTGGCCCAGCTCGCCCCCCCGTCGCAGCTCTTCGCCCATCCGGCCTCGCTCCCGGTGTCGCGCTTCCTGGGCTACCGGAACGAGGTCCCGGTGAGGTGGGCGCCGGACCCTGGCGGGTGGCATCATCCGGCCCTGGGCATCCTCACCCGGGAGGCGCCGGCAACGACGAGGCGCCGGGAGGCGGCGGGAGGCCCGGAGCGCCGGGGGGCGGCGGGAGGCCCGGAGCCCCGGGGGGCGGCGGCAACCCCGGATCGCCGGGCGCCGGCGGGAAGCCCCGCCCCCGGAGAGAGCGCCGTGGCCGTGCTCCCTCCGGGCACGGTGCGAGTCGTGAGGCCCCTTCCCTCCGTCCCGGACCCCGCCTCGCGGCTCCAGGGGGGGGCGCCCGAGAACCCGGCCCACCGGGCGGAGCCCCTCCGGGACGGACGGCACGGCCGCGGCCGGGCCCGGGTCGTGGGCCTGCACCATCCGGGACCCCGTCCCCTGGCCCGGGTGGAGGTCCTGACCACCGGGCCGGACGAACCGGGATCAGGGCCGGACCGGGCCCCTCCCGAAGCCGGAAAGGCTGCCCCTGCCCTGCAGCTCGAGGCCGACCTGGAGCCCGGGTTCCTTCCGGAGGTGGGCGGGGTCGTGGAGCTTCACTGGGACGGATCGCGGGTGTGCGTCTTCCCGGTCCGTCCTCTCCCGGACGGGGAGCGTTGACGGACGGGAAGCCCCGGTTGCGCATGGTGAGAATGCGGGGGGGCGATTTCGGGCCTGTCCCCCCCGCAGGCTCCGTCCCGCATCTCCTGTCGGCGACGGGTCACCGCGCACGCCCCGCTCCGGGCGGTCGGGCCCCGGTCGATCCCTCCATGCGCCTCCTTCGTCCCTGCTGCATCCCGCCCCTTCCGGTTCTCGTCCTCCTCCTCCTCGTCGGATGCGGAGGCGGCGATCCGGCCGGGCCGGGTGGGGATCCGGGACCCGGCGGGGGAGGCTCGGGAGGCGGCGGGATCACGGCGACGATCCAGGGCACCCCCTGGCAGAGCGGGGCCGGGGCCCTCACCTCCCCGGCCCAGACCAGCGGACCCGGGGGGTACGTGGTCACCGGAAGCTCCCTGGGCGGGGGCTCGGCCCGTTCCCTCTCCCTCACGCTGATGAACATCCCCGGCCCCGGGACCTACCCCCTCGGCACAGGTGCCAACGTTTCGGGAGGCACGGCGGTGGTCGCCGATGGCTCGGGAGCGTGGCTTACGCCGCTCAGTGGAGCGGCCGGGTCCATCACGATCTCCACCCTCTCCGACACACGCCTCGTGGCGACCTTCTCCTTCGAGGCCGAAGCGGTCACGGGCGGGGCCGCCGGAACGCGGTCGGTCACGGCCGGCACGGTGAATGTGCCGGTGCAGGTGGTGGGTGCGGCGGGGCCCGTGCCGGAACGCAACCGGAACCGGCTCTCGGCCCTGGTGGGTGGCGCACCCTGGAACGCGGCCACGGTGGCCTCCTCCGGACCGCTGAGCTCGGGAACCCTGGGCTTTTCCGGCGGGAACACCCGACACCAGATCACGGTGACCCTCTCCGGCTTCGACGGTGTGGGGGAGTACCCCCTGGGCGCCGGGCCGAGGCGCGTGGCATCGGTCCAGGTCGGCCCTCCCCCCGGGGGCGCCCTCACCGGGCCCGGGTGCTGCTGGAACGGCGCGCTCCCCGGCGCTCAGGGCACCCTGTCGGTGACCTCCGCCTCCCCGCAGCGCATCCAGGGGACCTTTACCTTCTCCCTCCCACCCCAGCCGGGCACCGGGGCCACGGCCCCTCTTCTCGTTTCCAGCGGCGTCTTCGACCTGGGATTGGACGGGTAGGGCGGCCGCCTCCGGAGCCCTCCGGGTTGACGCACTCCCGCGTCTCCCCGAGCGTCCCGGGAATGCCTGCCACCTCCCCCCCCTCCCTTCGCCGGGTCCTCCAGGAGGCCACCGACGGAGACCACCGCGCCCTCGAGGCCCTCCCCTTCTTCCACCGGCTGCGGCAGGGGAAGGTCAGGAAGGACGCGTGGCTGGGGTACCTCGCGGCCATGCGAATCGTGTACGGGGCACTCGACGGGGTGCGGCCGGAGGGGGTTCCGCCCTTTCCTCTCCATGCCCTGGAACAGGAGCCCGAGGCACCGGCCGGGATCGCCCCGGTGGCACGGATCCGGGCCCAGATCCTGGCCCACCGGCTCCGGAGCCTCGCCCACGAGGATCGGGCAGGCCTCCTCGGGGCCTTCTACGTGCTCGAGGGCGCCTCGCTGGGGGCCCGGGTCCTCGGCGAGGCCATTCGCGCCGCGGGGTGGGAAAGCCCCTGGCTCACCGCCCTCGCCGCCCGGGGGGAGGAAGGGTGGAAGGCCTTTCTGACCCTCCTTGCGTCGGACTCCCTCCAGGGGGAAGCACGGGACCGGGTGGTGGCAGGGGCCCGCTCGGTCTTTCAGGACATGGGCCGGATCGGCCAGGCCCTTCACCCGGTCCTTTCCGAGGTGGAGCTGGACCTTGCCGCCGAACTGAACCCCCACGCCGGGGGCCATCCCGTGGCGGAAGAGGAGGGCGTGCTCCATGCGGCCCTCCGGGCGGGGGAACGCTCCTGGGCCCGCTGGCCCTACTACGCGCGGCGGTACGGGGAACGGGGGCGGGCCTTCACCCGAAGCGACAGTGCCTGGCTGGCCACCCTGGCGGGGATCCCTCGCGAAGGGGCCGTGGAACAGGTGGTCTGGCTCGCGGCCCTCCTCACGAGCCGGGGGATGCCACGGCTTCTCATGGAGGAGCACCTGGGCCTGCTCCACGAGGAGCTGCGGGGGAGGATGCCCCCGGGGAAGGGGGGTCCGGTGCGGGGAGGGGGAGGATCGCCGCGAGAACAGGACCTGGGCACAGGGCCGGGCGGCCCGTCGGAGGCGGGTGAAGACACGGACCCATGGGGCTTTCTCCCCCTCGCCTCGGATCTGCTCCGGACCCGACGCACGGCCTGGATCTCGGAACGTGCGGCCCGGGCCATGGCCCGCACCTTCGACACCCGGGTTCCCCCCGAAGAGGCGCTCCGCCTGCCCCGCACCGGCCTCCTCCTGGCCGCGGCGCTGGCCGACGAAGCCGACGGACTCCCCCACGCGGTGGCATCGCTCGAGACATGGCTCTCGGACCGGGAACACCACTCGGAGGCCTGGGTGGCCGAGGTCCAGCGGACGATCCGGCGGGGACGGAGCCGAATGCGGCGGCAAGCACCGGAAGGGAGCACGGGGGCGTAAGGCCCCCCTCGCTACATCTCGTCGGCGGAGGGTCCGTAGAGCCCGGGAATGGGGATGTCGAGGAGGCGCAGGTACACGGTCAGCTGGGCCCGGTGGTGCACGATGTGGTTGAAGACGAAGGTACGGAGGCACACCCCCTTCGGGAGGGTGAAGATCACATGCTCCCCGTTCCGGAGGGTCCAGTTCTCTCCCATGTCCGCGTCGGAAGCCCCCTCCAGCGCCCCTCGCGCTTCGGCCAGGAACCCGTCGAAGCGGGCCAGGAGCTCATCCGTGCCGGCAAAGGGGGCAGCGGGCTCGCCATTGACGGCGAAATCCAGCTCCGCCGTCTGAACGGTGATGGGGATCCACCGGTGCATCTGGGCCACGTGCACGGCCAGGTCGCCCAGCGAGTAGGACCGGGGGTGGGGCCTGAAGTCGGCGCGGTCCGCCGGGACAAGGGCGAGGACGCGGCGGGTGCCGGCGGCCTCGTGTTCGAGTTCGGCCAGGTAGGCCTGGGGAGCGATCACGCGCAGTTCTCCGTCAGAAGGCGAATCCCACGTTCACGAGGCGAATCGTGGGGATCACTGCAGGGGCATCGTCCACGGAGGCGGCTCCCACGAGGCGCTTCAGGCCGAAGCCGATCCCCACGTAGAAGTTGTCGTGGGCCCCGAGGAGCCAGTTGTGGTTCACATCGAACCCGAACCCGAAGAAGGTGCCCTCTTCGGGAATCCGGGTCAGGCCGAGCTTGCCGCCGAAAGCCCACCCGTCGAGGGGCACGCCCGAGGGGTAGAACCGCCAGAAGGCATCGAGGTTCACGTACCGATCGTCATTCCGGGTAAAGGTCGATCCCCCGACCCCCGCCGTGCTGGAGCGGGTGGCGACCCGCTCGAACTCGGCGTTGAAGAACTCGAGGAGGAGACCGAAGGGGTTCGCCGAGATCACCTGCATGTAGGGCGGCAGGGTGTCGGGGGCGCGCTCCTGCGCTTCGGCGGCAGCGGGAAGGAGAAAGACGACGGCAGCAAGAAGAATCGGGATGCGCATGGCAGAAGGGGTCGGAGGGGTGGAGGGAGACAGGGTGGCCCCGCGAGCGGCGCCCTCTCCTCCCGCAGGGGAGAATATACTGGGTGGACTCCGTCTCCGCGCATACCCCGGTTCGGCCTGAATGGCCGGGGCGTCGTGGGTGCCGTCCCGTTCCATCGTGCACGTCCGGACCGGCACCGGGTTCAGCCCGCCCAGCATCGGCCCGCCCGGGGTCCGTCGGTGTGGTGTCGGCCCCCCCGGGCTCAGCCCGCCCCACCTCCGGTGGCCAGGTAGTCGGCGAAATCGTCCGGGAGGGTGCTCCGGCGGATGGCCGCCATGGCACGCTCCACGTCGTAGTCCACCCGGACGAGTTCCACGGTGACCCTGCCTGAGCCATCCGCCACGCCGACCGACCCCGCACCCGCCGCATCACGCCCGCCGCCCCATTCGAGGATCACGTACCCCGCCCGGGGGTCCCCGTCCTTCGGACGCCCCACCGAGCCGGTATTCACGAAGAGGACACCCTCCACCATGCGATGCCACGGCTTGTGGGTGTGGCCGAACGCCACCACATCGCCGGAGCGGGCCCCGACGCGCTCCGCCATCTTGCGGCAGAAGTCGTCGGACCGGTCTTCCGTCCAGTAGAGGGTGTTGAGGGTGGGCGCACCGTGCACGAGGAAGAGCGTCGGGCCGGCCTGGTGCCCGCCCAGGGGGCGCACATCCAGGCGGAAGGGGAGCTGGCCCAGCCACGCCTTCGTCTCGGGCGCGGTATGCTCCAGCGTCCAGGCGTAGGAGAGATGGGAGAGCTCCTCCTGCCGGGGGTCCTCGTAGCGGCAGCCGCAGTGCTTGTACCCGGTGGCGACGGTGGAGTCGTAGTTCCCTGCAACGCCCGGGATTCCCTCGGCCCGGAGGCGTGCCACCACCTCGTCGGGCCAGGGGGCGTAACCCACCAGGTCGCCCAGGTGGTAGCGGGCATCCACCCCCGTGGGGGTACCGACGCGCGCCGCCAGGTCGGAAAGGACGGCCTCGAGGGCGGGGAGGTTCCCGTGGATGTCGGAGAGGAGGGCGATCCGCATGGCGTGACTCGTGTGGCGGGAAGGAGAAGGGGCGCGGACGCCGTCAGGCCGGTGGGGAGGCCAGGGGCGTTGCCTTCCTCACATCCTCCGCAGGGAAATGGTGCCTGGTGCGGTTCGCGAAGCGCACGAGGAGGAGCATGACGGGCACCTCCACGAGGACCCCCACCACGGTGGCCAGGGCCGCCCCGGAGTGGAGCCCGAAGAGGACGATGGCCGCCGCCACGGCGAGCTCGAAGAAGTTGGAGGCGCCGATGAGGGCCGCCGGAGCCGCCACCGCGTGCTTCACCCGCCAGAGCCGGGCCCATCCGTACGCCACCGCGAAGATGAAGAGGGTCTGGATCGTGAGGGGGATCGCGATAAGCCCGATGTGGAGCGGGTTCGCGAGGATCGTCTCGCCCTGGAAGGAGAAGAGGAGGACGAGGGTGAGGAGGAGCCCCACCATGGGAAAGGGGGCGAGACGGGCCAGGAAGACCTTCGTGAACCAGGCGAGCCCCCGCGTGCGGATGAGCCACTGGCGCACCCCCACCCCTGCCGCCAGCGGGATCACGATGTAGAGGACCACCGAGAGGGCGACCGTGTCCCAGGGCACGGTGATGTCGCCGAGTCCCAGGAGGAGGAGGACGATGGGGGCGAAGGCGAAGAGCATGATCACATCGTTCAGCGCCACCTGAACGAGGGTGTAGCCCGCATCGCCCCGGGTCAGGTAGCTCCAGACGAAGACCATGGCCGTGCAGGGGGCGGCCCCGAGGAGGATCGCCCCGGCCACGTACTCCCGGGCCAGGCCGGCCTCGATGAAGGGGGCGAAGATCACCTGGAGGAAGAGCCAGGCGAAGAAGAACATGGTAAAGGGCTTGATGAGCCAGTTCGTGACCAGGGTGATCGTGATTCCCCGGGGCTGCTTCCGGACATCGAGGATGCTCCGGAAGTCGATCTGGACCATCATGGGAAAGATCATGGCCCAGATGAGGAGGGCCACCGGGAGGTTCACCTGCGCCACGGTGTAGCGCGAGAGCGTCTCGGGCACCGCGGGGAGGAAGCGCCCCACCGCCACCCCCGCCACAATGCAGAGCGCCACCCACACGGTGAGGTAGCGGCCGAAGAGGTCGAGGTCCTTCCCCTGAGGGTCCCCGGGGTCTTCGCCCCGCCCGGCCTTCTCCACCGGACCCAGGGGTTCGGCTGGAGAAACGGGGGCTTCGGGGGCGGGATCGCCGGAAGGAGAGGACGGGGCGGAGCGGTCAGGACCGGTCATGCGTGAAGGGAGGGAGAGAGGGGAGGACGGCCGAGGAGGTGGCCGGTACCGGAACCCCCTTCGAGAAGGGAACGGAGCCGGGGGGCGCCCACCGGCTCGGCCAGGGCCTGCGGAACCAGGGCAAGGCGCGAGGAGAGCTGGCGATGGACCCGGTCCAGATGGGGGCGTTCGGCACGGGCACGGGCAGCGAGAAGGGGATCGGCGGGATCGGCGGCGGCCAGGCTCCGATTCACGATCCACCCCCACGGCTCGATTCCGGCGCGACGCAGGTCTTCCTGCAGGGCATGGGCCTCCTCCACCGGGGTGCTCTCGGCCAGGGTGGCCAGGAGGATCCGGGCATGCTCCGGGTCCTGGAGGCGCATGAGGGGGGTCGTGACCCGGGAGCCACCGCCGGAAGCATTTCGGAGCACCTCGCGGTGGTACGCCCCCGCCGTGTCGAGAAGGAGGAGGGTGTGCCCGGTGGGGGCCGTGTCGAGAATCACCCACCCCCGCCGCCCCTCGTTGACCAGGCGCGTGAAGGCGTGGAAGACGGCCACCTCCTCGGTGCAGGGAGAGGCCAGATCCTCGGCCAGGAGCCGCCGCGCGTCCGGATCGAGGCCCGCCGCCCGCCGTTCCATGACCCGGTTCCGGTAGCGATCCGCCTCTGCCACCGGATCGATCCGGCTGACCCTTACCCCCGGGACCGCCTCCGGAAGGGCATGCTCCAGGTGCGCCGCCGGGTCCGTGGTGGCCAGGTGGACCGCGTGCCCCCGGTCGGCCAGCCCCACGGCCAGCGCCGCCGCCAGCGTGGTCTTCCCCACCCCTCCCTTTCCCATGACGAGGAGGAGGCCCTGGGGGGAGGCGGAGAGTTCGTCCACGAGCGAGGCGAGCGGGGGGTACGCGTCCGATGCGGGACGCCGGGCGGCCGTCGGGAGCGCGTCGGGCCTGCGGCCCGGGTCGGGCGCAGGGTTCGGGGCGAATCTTCCCTGTGGGAGCGGCGCCTCCTCGTCCCTGGCGTGGAAGGCACGGAGGGCGGGAACCCCCACGACGTTCCCGGCGCGCAGGGGGGCGAAAGAGGTCGGAAGGGTCAAGAGCGCCTCCGGGAGCCCGGCGAGGGCCGCCCTCCCCTGTCGCTCGAGCTCCCGGGCCAGGGGATCGCCGGGGTCCGAGGCCCGGAAGACCCCGTTCACGACGAGACGATGCTGGGCAATGCCGAGGGCATCGAGTTCCCGGGCCGTTCGCGCTGCCTCCTCCAGGGCGTGGGGCTCGGGGCGGGCAACCAGGTAGAGCGTGGTCTGGCCCGGATCCTGGAGGACCGCGAGGGCCCGCTCGAATCGCCGTCGCTGGTCCTCCTGCCCGGCGGCGGGCCCCAGGCACCCGACGCCCCCCGGGGTTCGGGCCATGTGATCGCTCCAGGCCGTCGGAAGCTGGAGGAGGCGGAGGGTGTGGCCGGTGGGGGCGGTGTCGAAGACGATGTGGTCCGCCCTCGCCGAAGCGCCCGGGTCGGCAAGGAGAACGGTGAAGGCATCGAAGGTGGCGATCTCGGTGGTGCATGCTCCGGAGAGCTGCTCCTCCATCTGCCGTACCTCCACCTCCGGGAGGTGCCCCCGGAAGGGAGCGACGGCCCCTTCCCGGTATCGGAGGGTGGCCGCCGCAGGATCGAGGTTCACCGCGGCCAGGCCGGGAACGGCAAGGACCGCCACAGGGTCCGGACCCACCGCCTCCCCCAGGACCTGGGACAGGTTCGAGGCGGGGTCGGTGCTCACGAGAAGCACCCGCCTCCCGGCATCGGCCAGGGCCACCGCAGTCGCGCAGGCATGGGAGGTCTTTCCCACCCCCCCCTTCCCCGTGAAGAAGAGGTAGCGGGTGGCCTGGCGTACGATGCGCTCCGGATCCCACGACCCGTCCACTGCCTCCTCCCTCATCTCCGGGCCTCCCGGGGTCGGGAAGGATCCGGGAGAATCGCCTGGATGCGAAGGCCCAGGCGCGCGAGACCCTCCCGGTCGGCGCAGTAGCTCACCCGCGGGCCCTCCACCTCGCCCCGGACGAGCCCCGCCTCGCGCAGCACCTTCAGATGCTGGGAGACGGTGGACTGGGCAAGGGGGAGATGATCCACGATCGCGCCGGCGAAGCACTCCTCCTGCTCGAGGAGAAAGCGGAGGATGCGAACGCGAACGGGATGCCCGAGGGCAGCCGCCGCCCGGGCCAGCGCCTCATCCGGATCGGAGGGCTCGGGCACGGGAGGGGTCGGGGGGCAGGCGCGAGGAGTCATCGGTCATTTACGATAACCGATGGGGCCTCCCACGCAAATGCCCCGGCTCAGCCGTCCGGCGCCGCTCCTGCCTCCGCCTCGGCCAGGAGGCGCGCGATCTCGTGATGGTGGTTGTCTTCGGCCACGCGGCGAGGGGTGCGCCCGTCCCCGCCGGGCACGGTGAAGTCGGCGCCCCGGGCCAGGAGGCCCCGGACCATCTGCAGGTGGCCGAAGGTGGAGGCCAGGAGGAGGGGGGTGAGCCCTCCCGTGCCCCGAACGGAGGGGTCGGCCCCGGCGTCCAGAAGGAGCTGCCCCGCCCCCTCATGCCCCTTGAAGAGGGCGCCCAGGAGGGGGGTGTTCCCGGCCTCCGAGGGAGGGCCGTCCACCAGGGCCCCCCGCTCCAGGAGGAGGGCCACCGCTTCGGGCTGGCCCGAGTAGGCGGCGAGCATGAGGAGGGCGAACCCCCGGTCGTCCGTGTAATCGGGGGAGAGGCCAGCGTCGAGGGCCGCCGACAGGAAGTCCAGATCTCCACTCCGGACGGCGTCCATGACGGCCTCGGCGGTGAAGTCGGTGTCCGGGATGAGCGGGGGCTGGGGCGGGCCTCCGAAGTTCAGGGTCCACGCGGGGCGCCCCCCTTCGGCGCCGCCCCTCGCCCCTCCCCGAGCCCCGGGCCCCTCCTCCTCGGGGCCGGGGCCCGGGGTGCCGTCGGCGTCCGAAGCCTCAGTCACCGGCCCCTGCCAGGTCGCGTACCGCGGCCGCCATGGCCCGCACCCGGCGTTCATCGCCGGATCCCGCGGCCTCGGCCTCGAGCTCGCCGGCCAGTCGGGTCAGCCGGTCGCGCCGATCCGCCCCGGAGGCGGCCTCGGCATCCCGAAGGACCCCGGCAATGGCGGCGGTCCGGGTCTCGGGGAGCCCCTCCCCTCGCACGAGCTGGTCCAGGTAGGCCCGAACCACCGGGAAGGCCGGGGGCCACCGGAGCTTGGGCTGGGCCTGGGGATTGTACTCCTCCATGATCACGAGCTTCGCTGCGGCGATCTCGTTCGCGGAGAGGAACTCGCTGGGCACGAGTTCGAGCACGTCGAGCCCCCGGGCCAGGTCGGAGGAGTAGATGTACCCGTTGTACCAGTAGGCACCCCAGGATCCTCCGGGGATGAGGGTCTCTGCATCGAGGGGCCCCCGGTCGAAGAAGGCGATCTCGAAGGGGTTGTCCACATCGGTGAAGTCGAAGACGTTCACCCCGCCCTGGTACCACCCCTGGACCTTGATCTCGCGGCCGGGCACCGGAATGAGCCCGCCATTGTGCGAAACGCAGTTCTCCGTGTCGGTCTGCACGGCGGGCATCTTGAAGTAGGCGTGCCGGGTGAGCTGCCCGCCCTCGCCGATCCCGAGAATCGTGTTCCCCCCCATTTCGAAGGGATCCCCGGCACGGCAGCGGGGCTGGGTGCCGCCCCCCCACTCGTCGGTGAAGACCACCGAGCTTGCATCATTCGAGAAGACGGCGGTGTGCCAGAGCGACCAGTTCTCGTCGGACATGGCGTCGAGACGCACCGGGTTGGCCGGGTCCGTGGCATCGAGAAGGATCCCGTAGCTCCCGCACGCCCCCGCAATGAGGTTGTACTCGGGGTAGGAGGTCAGGTCGTGGCATCCGGAAGGACCCCCACGCCGCCCCACCGGGGCCAGCCCCTCGAACATCCGGGTGTGGGTGTGGACCTCGGCGGCTTCGGGATTGGAAAGGGGCACGCGGATGATGTCCACCCGGAACTGGGCCGTTTCCGGGTTCTCGGCCACCGGGCCGCTCGAGCACTCGGGCATCTCGTCGGCGCTCCGGACCCCGGACGATCCCCCCACGTAGATCCAGAGCAGGTCCGGGTCATTGGGGTCGGGATAGAGGGTGTGGGTGTGGGAGCCCCGGCAGGTCTGCACATTCTTCACCAGGCGGGGGCTCGCCGGATCGCTCACATCGAAGATCCGCACCCCGCGCATGCGGTCGGCACCGTCCTCCACTCCCTGCGTTCCACAGTCCTTCCTCGCCCGGTTGGACTCGGCCGAAACGAAGAGGAGGTTCCCGTAGATGGAGGGGTCTCCCTGGTCGGTGGCGCAGACGGTGGTATTCACGAGGCGGGGGTTCGTCGGGTCGGCCACATTCCAGATCATGAAGCCCGAGAAGTTCCCCTGGTAGACGTAGTCCCCCCGGAAGGCCAGGTCCGAGTTGATGAAGGACAGCCCCCGAGCCGAGTCGAGCTCGGGCGGCTTGGGGCGCCATGCCACGAGGCGCATCCCCTCCGCCACCATTTCGGCATCGTTCGCCATCCCGGGGGCGAGCCCCACCCGGGGGTCGTCCATCGTGGCCTCGATCGTGGTGCCCGGGGTGGCGGCCCCGGTCAGGGCCTGGGCCCCGAGATCGGGCACGAAGAGGAAGAGGGCGGCGAGAAGGGCCACCCCGCGCGGGGAAGCGAACGTCCGGATCATGGCAGGGGCTCCAGGGAGGAAACGGGGCGAGGGGAGGTCAGGGTGCGAAGCGTGCACCAGGGGTGGTCCATGGCGTGGAGGATCCGTTCCATGATCCCGATCTCGTCGCGCTGATCGGCCGCCACATCGGTGACGAACTGGAAGAGGAGGGAGTCCTGGGCGGCATCCACGTAGGTGAAGAGCTCGTCGACCATGGCGATGGCTCCCACGTGATGCTCGATCATGAGGTGGAGGAAGAGGCGATCGAACTCGGGCCCGTGTGCGGCGGCCAGCGCCTCGAACTGGGCCGGAGTGACCATGCCGGGCATTTCCATGGCCTCGCGCTGGGCCTGGTCCGGCACCGCCTGCCCCCGCTCCTCGAGCCACCCCTCCATCACGACGATCTCGTCGCGCTGGGAAATCTCGATGCGCCGCGCCAGCGCCGCGAGCTGGGGGTTGGGGTCGCGCCCTTCGAGGAGGGCCACCATCCGGACCGCCTGGTCGTGGTGCCCGATCATCATCTGCATGAAGTGAACGTCTTCCACCGTCCACCCCGGACCTGCCGTGGCGGGGAGCTCCACCCCGTGGTGGGCGTGCCCGGCGTGGGCGTCATGGCCGGCGTGGGCATCATGCTCCCCGTGCCCCGCGTGGGCATCAGGATCTCCGTGCCCCGCGTGGGCATCGGGGTCCCCGTGCCCGGCGTGGTCCGCCCCCTCCGGAGCCGCGTTGGGGGAATGCGACGCGTCGGGGTGCGCGGTGGCGCCACTCCCTCCCATGCACCCGGAAAGGAGGAGGGAGCCAGCGAGGAGGAGGACGGAGGTACGAAAGGGAACCACGGCACGAACCGGCAGTCGAAGGCAGATCATGTGGGAGCGACCCGCAACCTACGACGCCCCGCCCCCCGGGCGCCAGTGGATCGGGTTCGCGGCGTCACCCCACCGGCGTGGCCACCCACCACTGGGTGCCCCAGGGGTCTTCCACCCCTCCGGTGCGGTCGCCGTAGTCCATGCTCTCGGGGTCTCGCACCGAACGGCCGCCGGCTTCGATGGCAGCCTTCCAGGCGGCATCGGCATCGGGAAGGTAGAGGTGGACGAGGGCGCGGGTGGGTGGATAGGCCTCGTTCGCACCTCCCACCATGATCACCGAATCGCCCACGGTGATCTCGGCGTGCATCACCCGCCCCGTATCGTCTTCGTGGCGGGAGCGAAGCTCACCGCCGAAGGCGGTTTCGATGAAGCGGAGGAGGGCGTCGGGCTCCTCCACCACGAGGTAGGGCGTCACGGTGCGCTGCCCCGGGGGGACGCCGGGGGCGGAGGCGGGGAGGGCGGGTGCATTCATGGCGCTGGACTCCGGGTTCGGGAAGCGGGCATCGGGCATCGGGCGTCGGGCGTCGGGCGTCGGGCGTCGTGATGGACGCGGACGGCGCCCCACGATCCTACCCCACCCGCAGGCGAGGGTCTTGAAGGAATTCCCATCGCCCGTCCTGGAGGTCCCCTGCGCGCGGGCACACCCCTTTCCCCTTTCCCCGGACACCTTTCCGGGCCCGACTCAGCCGCCTTCCGGGAGGCTGGCACTCTCCGGAAAGCGGAGGGCGCGTCGGTACGCCGCCGGGGTCGTCTCTCCGAAGGTGCGGAAATCGCGGGTCATGTGGGCCTGGTCGGCATACCCGGTGGCATGGGACACGGCCGACAGGGTGGCATCCCCGGTGCGGATCGCCTCCACGGCGGCCCGGAACCGGAGGAGCGAGGCGTACCGGCGCGGTGTGACGCCCACGGCTTCCACGAAGGCCGCGGTGAGGCGGGTCCTGGACCCTCCCGCCTCCCGGGCCAGCGCCCCCACCTGGATGCGCCCATGGAGCTTCCGGGTCCGGCCCTCCACCAGGGTCACGCCCGGATCCACCGCGGGACCGTCGAGGATCCGGCGGCGAAGCCAGCCCTCGGCCGACCGAACCCGGGCGCAGGGTTCGGGAGCCGCCAGGCAGGCGTCCTCGAGGGCAGCGAGGGGCGGATCCCCGGGGGGGAGAAGCGCCGACAGATCTTCGGTGCGGCCCACGAGTTCAGCCAGCGAGGCCCGGCCCGCCAGAAGGCGCCAGGCCCCCAGGGGACGAAGCCGAGCCCCCACCACCCCGTTCCGGGCATCGGGCGCCTGGATCACATCGGGCTCCAGGTGGACCCCTCCCAGGGAGGACCGCGGAAAGGGGGATCCGACCCCGTCACCTTGCACCGGTCGGTACCGGGCGCCCAGTTGCACCACCAGATCGAGGGTTCCCGAGGGGAGGTGTCGTTCGCGGAGAAGGGTCATGCGCCCCTCGAAGGCCCAGACCCCTTCGACGAAGGGGGCAAGCGGATCTCCCGCTCCCGGGTGCGCCATGGCCACCGTCCAGGTGCCCAGGGGGCCATCGTGGGAGGAGGATCGAAGGAGCATGCGCGCACGCCGTGCGAGAAAACGGACACGGTGGCCCCGGGACCGGCGATCCCCTGTCGATTCCGACGGACTCCGCTCGATCAAGGGTACGACAAGCGCGTCCGGCGGGAAACGGGAGCGCGGAGATCGCGCGCTGCGCGCGCGGGAGACGTGCGGTAGGGGCGGTGCGTGCGCGGAGAACGTGCGGTAGGCGCGGTGCGCCCGGCTCGCACCCCATGTCCACGGGAGGGCAACCCGGGTTCCCTCTGCTTCCCCCGCCCCCTCCTCTCCCACGTCCACCCGCCTCGGCACCCCCACTCCACCCCTCTCGCAGGAGGCATCATGAAGTACCTCTTTCTCCTCTACGGTCGCGAATCCCTCTGGGCCGAGCTGCCGGAGGCGGAGCGAAGCGCCCTCTACGCCCGGCATGCGGCCCTGGGCGAAGCCCTCACGGCCGCAGGAAAGGAGGTGGGCGGGGAAGAGCTCGCCCCGACCCACACCGCCACCACCCTCCGCTACGGCTCCGAAGGCACGGTGGTCACCGACGGACCCTTTGCCGAAGCGAGGGAGCAGCTGGGGGGATTCTACCTCCTCGACTGCGCCGACCTCGACGAGGCGCTGCGGTGGGCCCGACAGATCCCGATGATCGACGGCGCGGTGGAGATCCGCCCCGTGGTGGAGCACCCCATGGGATGATCCGTCCCTCGCGATGGGCCGCCCCCCCCGTGCGCTTTCGCGCCCGAGGGTACAGCTTCCATGAATGACCGACAAACCCGACCCCGAGTCCGGCCCCGCCGAACCGTCCGGCGGGAGGGAGGCACCGCCCCGGGAGGGTGCCTCCCTCCGACGCATGGGCCGAAACGCGTGGGCCCTCCTGGGCGTGGTCGGGGTGCTGGTGGTGGCCGGGCTCCTGGCCTCCCGCCTGACCCTCGTCCTCATCCCCCTCGTGCTGGCCCTCTTTCCGGCCACCCTCCTCGAGCCGGTGGCGCGGAGGATCCGCGGGTGGAAGGTGCCCCGGAGCGTGGCCGCCCTCGTCACCCTTGCCACTGCCCTCGTGCTCTTCGGTGGACTCCTCGCGGGCACCGCAGGGCTCATCGTTTCGGGAGCCTCCGAGGTGGTGGAGTCCGCCGGGGAGGGGCTGGAACGCCTGGAGGAGCTCGTGGGGCAGGTGGTGCCCGGGGCCAGCTTCGGGGGGGTGGAAGACCTTCTGGAGATGATGGAGGGCGAAGGGGGCGAAGGCGACCTGGCCGGGCACGCGATCCGGGTGACCACGGGGATCTTCGAAGTCATGGCGGCCCTCGTCCTCCTCGTGGTGATTCTCTTCTTCTACCTGCACTCGGGCCGCTCCATGACGGAGGGGATCATCAAGCTCCTCCCCGCAGACCGACGCGCCCGGGTGCGCGAAGGGGCCGAGACAGCGTGGGGCACGCTGGGCCGCTTCTTCCGGGGGCAGATCGTGGTGGCCCTGGCCGACGGGATCTTCATCGGGATCGGGCTTCTGGTTCTCGGGGTCCCCCTGGCCGTCCCCCTGGCAGTCCTCACCTTCTTCGGCGGGCTCTTCCCCATCGTGGGCGCCCTGGTCACGGGGGCCGTGGCGATCCTGGTGGCCCTGGCCCACGGGGGACTCACCCTGGCACTCCTCGTGACCGGCCTCGTGATCCTCGTGCAGCAGCTCGAGAGCAATGTCCTCGCCCCCCTCGTCCTCGGACGGGCCATCGATCTTCATCCCCTCTCCGTGATCCTCTCCGTGACCGCCGGCGGCCTCCTGCTTGGCGTGCTGGGCGCCTTTCTCGCCGTTCCCACCGTGGCCGTGCTGAAGGCGGTCTGGCTGGGGAAGGGGGAGGAGGCGACCTCGTCCAGCTCCGGATGAAGCCGGGCGGACGCACCCATCGCATCGACAAGTCTACATATGTCGATATTTCTGAATTCCCGAGCGCAAGAGAGATGCGACGATGAAGTACCTTCTTCTGGTCTACGGCGAGGAGGGCCCCATGGCAGAGGTGCCCGATGCTGCCTGCAAGGCCTACTCCGAGACCCTCGATGCCCGGGGATGCAGGCTGGCCGCCGAGGCCCTGGAGCCCGTTCGGACGGCCACCACGGTCCGGGTCCGCGCAGGGGAGACGGTGGTGACTGATGGGCCCTTTGCCGAGACCCGCGAGCAGCTGGCCGGCTTCTACCTGGTGGAGGCCCGCGACGTGGACGAGGCCGTGGAGATCGCCTCCGGGCTCCCCCCCGCCCGAATCGGGAGCATCGAGATCCGTCCCATCCGTGAACTCCGGCCCTGATCGCTCCGCTGCGCCCGGACGTTCCCGGGTAATCGATCCCTCCCCCGCGACCGGCCCCTCCCGCGCGCCCCATCGCTCCCCCGTGCCCGAGCCCCCCCCTCCCCCCGAGCGCTCCGCAGCGCCCGATCGTTCCCCTGCCGAGGGGCACGACGCCATCGGGGAGATCTACCGCACCGAGTCCCGGGCGGTGCTCGCCACCCTGATCCGTCTCCTGGGCGACTTCGAGCTTGCGGAAGATGCGCTCCACGAGGCCTTCACCGCCGCGCTCCGCCAGTGGCCCACCGAGGGGATCCCCGCGAATCCCCGGAGCTGGCTCATCTCGGCGGGACGCTTCCGGGGAATCGACGCAATCCGGCGCAGGGTCCGGCACGAGGCCCACACCGCCACCCTCGAAGGCCCCCTGGCGGCCACCTCGGTGGAGGCCGATGCGTGGGAGGGGAGTGCGGTGGAAGACGACCGCCTCCGTCTCCTCTTCACCTGCTGCCACCCTGCCCTCGCCCCGGAGGCGCGGATCGCGCTGACCCTTCGGGAGGTCTGCGGGCTCGGCACGGACGAGGTGGCCCGGGCCTTCCTCACCTCGACTCCGACCCTGGCCCAGCGCCTCGTCCGGGCCAAGCGGAAGATCCGCGACGCCCGAATCCCCTACGAGGTCCCCACCTCGGCCGACCTCCCCGAGCGCCTGGCCGGGGTTCTCCGGGTGGTGTATCTCGTGTTCACGGAAGGGTACTCCGCCTCCGGGGGAGACGATGCCACCCGCCCCGACCTCACCGCCGAGGCAATCCGCCTCGCGCGCCTCCTGCATGCCCTCCTGCCGCGGGAGGCGGAGATCAGGGGGCTCCTCGGGATGATGCTCCTGCACGAGGCGCGCCGGGCAGCCCGCACCGATGCCAGGGGAGACCTGGTCCTGCTGGAGGACCAGGACCGAACCCGCTGGAACCGGGAAATGATCGGGGAGGGGGTGGCCCTGGTGGAGGGCGCCCTCCAGAGCGGCACCCCGGGGCCCTATGCCGTGCAGGGGGCCATTGCCGCGCTGCACGCCGAGGCAGAGGAGCCGGCGGCCACCGACTGGCCCCAGATCGTGGCCCTCTACGACGTCCTCCTGCAGATGGCGCCTTCACCGGTGGTGGCGCTGAACCGGGCGGCGGCCCTTGCCATGCGCGACGGCCCTGCCGTGGCCCTCCCCGAGGTGGACCGGCTTCTCCGCGCAGGGGGGCTCGAGCGGTATGCCCCGGCCCATGCCGTCCGGGGGGAGCTCTCCCGGCGTCTCGGCGATCTGGAGGGAGCCCGGGAGGGGTTCCGGGCGGCGCTGGCCTTCACCCGCCAGGCCCCGGAGCGGCGACTCCTGGAGCGGCGCCTGGCCGGGCTTACCCCCCCACCACCTCCAGGTGGACCGTGTACCGACCCATCGACCCCTGGCTCAGCGGATGGGTGCGAATGATCCAGGGCCCGGCGCGGTCCAGGGTCAGTTCCACGAGGCTGTTCAGGCCATCGTCGGGGGCGTCGTCGTTGTAGGCCACCTCGACGAAGCGCCCTTCCTCGTCTTCCCACCCCACCGAGAGGTAGCTGTCCACCTCGTCGGAGCGCATCCGGATCCGGACCCGCTCTCCCCCCCGGGCCTGGTAGACCCACTCCTGCACGTAGGGCCCCTCCGGGAGGATGGCATCCTCCGAGGTGAAGGTCCCTTCGCCCCGTCCATCGGCGGGGAGCTCCCGGCGCACCGGGGGGGAGGGAACCCAGGGCTCCAGCGCCAGGGTGTAGGCGCCCTCGGAGAAGTAGGGCCCCAGGGGGCGGGCGCGAATGACATACGGTCCGGTGCGCTCGAGGATGTGGCGGAGGAGGGCGTTCGTCCCCTCCCCTCCATCGTCGTCCCAGGCTTCGGCCTCGAACTCGCCGCCCTGCATCCTCCCCAGCTCCAGGTAGGCATCGAACCCCCGGGCATCCATGGCGATCCGGACCCCCTCTCCGGCACGTCCCTCGAAGGTCCAGAAGTGGAAGGGGATCTCGTCGCCCCAGTCGCTCACGAAGGCGGCGCCGTTCGAGTCGATCTCGTCACGGATCGTGGTGCCCATGGGAAGGGGGCGAAGCTCGGCTGGGGGGGCCGGCCCCCGATCGGCCAGGGAGAGGGTGAAGGGCCCGAGCCCCGTTTCGGACCAGCTCCGCACCATGAGGACGTAGCTTCCATCGTCCTCCACCGTCCAGAGGATCCGGGCGTCCGTCCCTTCGCCGCCGTCGTCGTTCTCGCGCACGATCTCGGTGATCCCCCCCACCAGGCGGGCCAGAACCAGGTAGGCGTCGAAGGCCGTGGAACGGGCATCGGCCACGATCCGGTCGCCGGCCCGTGCCTCGAAGCGCCACGCCTGGAAGGGGCCCCCGGCCCGGGACCGTGGGCTCTCGGCGGTGAGGGAGCCCGAGACCGTCTCGCCCACGGCGAGGGAGGGGAGATCGCCCGCCCCCTGGGCATGGAGGGCACCGGCATGCAGGGACAGGGCTCCCCCCAGGGAGAGGGCCCCGGCGAGGAGGAAGGCGGGGGCGAATCGAATCGAAGGCATGGGAACTCCCGGTTGAGGTACCTGAAATCTGATGCCCTCTCCTCCCCTCGGCAAAGGGGCCTACCTCGCCCCCGGGCCTCCCTCCTCCACCACCACCACCATGACCACCACACGCCCCGCATCCACGCCATTCAGACGTGCCACGAAGTGGTGCGGGCCGGGACGCACGGACCGGATGGTCCGGGGGAGGAAGCCATGGGTGTGACTCCGCTCCACGACCTCCCCGGGCAGGACCTCGAGGGTGGCCACGCGGAAGGTCTTCCGGCGGACGCGTTCCCCCGCCCCGGGGTGCTCCATCCGGAGATCCAGGCGGAGGGGAATGGGCGTGTCAGGGTCGGGGGCTGCCCCCCCCTTCCCCACTCCCCCTCTCCCGGCCGCTTCGCCCGCGTCCGGACCCTCCAGCTGAAGGGTGAAGCGGACCTCCTCCCCGATCCTCACCCGGCCCGGGGCCACCTCGAACCGGGCGAGCCTCACCCCGCCCCCCCCGGCCGGAAACCCGAAGAGGGCCAGCGTCTCGGCATCGCCCTCGCGAAGAAGCCCGCGCGCCGCGTGACGCGCGGTGGCCACCCCCCGTTCGTCGCCGGAGCAGGCCCACCGGGCCAGGGTGGGGAAGGCGAGGTCGCGGTTGTCCCGGAGGGCGTCCTGGAGGTGGTTTGCCACCGACCGCCGCACGTACGGCGAGGGGTCGCGGTGCAGGGCATGGAGGATGCGAAGGCGGCGCTCCGTCCGCGGCCCGGTCTCGAGGGCCGGCACCCGCCTTCCCCAGGGGAGCCGGGTTCGGGTGCCCTCGGAGACCCACCGACGCACATGCTCCGAGGGGTGGGTCACCAGGGGCTCAAGGCGATCGAGCCAGGCGTCGGGGTGGGCGGCCAGCCAGGGGCGGACCGCGAACTCCGAGGTAAAGCGGAGGGTGATCTGGACCATGGCCCGGAAGGCGGCATCGGCGTCGTCGTCGGCCTCGGCCTCGTCCTCCGTGCCGCCGGCCCTCCCGGCCGCCCGGGCCACGGCCTCCCCCCAGGGCCAGAGGAGATAGCCGGAAGAGAGAACGCCCCCGGAGGCCCCCGCAGCCTCTCCCGTGGCCTCTCCCGTGGCCTCTCCCGCAGCCTCTCCCCCGGCCTCCGCCTTCACGCCCCCCTCCTCCTCGCCCCCTCCCTCACGGCGTGGCGGGAGCGCCTGAATCATCCGGTCCATGGCCAGGGAGAGGGAAGAAGGGAGGGCGTCCAGGAGGGCATCGGCGATCTGGCCCACCCGCTCCATCATCTCTCCCTTCTCCAGCCCGTCGAGGGCCCGGGTGCGAAAGGCAGCCCCGTCGAAGGCCGGGTCCACCGCCTCGAAACGGCGCGCCGTTTCCTCCACCAGCGCCGCATCGAACCAGTCCTTGAAGAGCCGGCGGGGGGGAGGGGCCTGGGCCGGTGGGGAGGCCTCCTCCCGGGTCGATGCGCGGTCGGTCGATGCGCGGCCGAAGGCGATTCCGTCGGCCGGGGAGGAGCCGGCGGAGGGGGGCGACGCGCCGGAGGGGGGCGGGTCCGGGGTCAGGTGGGAGTGCGGCTTCCGGGGGGTCATGCGTGGGGATCGCCTTCCGGGTGCGACCCGGGGTCGGGGGCCAGGGGAGGGTGGGAGGGGTGGGAGCCCTCGCCGGGGGGAGGGAGCTCGGCCGGGTCCATGATCCTCCCCTCCCCCAGCACGGCGCGCTCGGAGACCGCGGCGAGCTCGGGGGCATACCGGTTGTAGACCCAGGTCACCCCCACGGCGAAGAGCCCGGCCATGACCCCCAGCAGGGCGTTCAGGAAGGGAGGGCCGGCCAGGGCGAGGCGGATCATCACGGTGGAGAGGGCGAACCCGGAGTTCCGGAAGACGATGCGGTAGTCCGGGTTGTACTGGAGAGAGACCAGAACCACCAGAATGTCGGTGAAGATGAAGAGGGTGAAGACGGCGTTGAAGAAGCTCACCGGGTCCCCGGCCGCCACCCGCTGCCATCCGGCGTTCGCTCCCACCGCCACGATCCCGGCCAGGAGGAGGAGGGCCACCCCCTTCTTGGCCAGGATGAAGCTGGCCTTTTCCTCGTCGCTTCGCACGATGGGACGGTGCCGCTGCATGGAGGCGTACCAGCCGGCAATGGCGAAGATCACCAGCGCCCCCACCGCATCGGCCAGGAGGTGCTGGATCGGTGCATCCATGGCATCCCAGGCCAGGGGCGCATCGAACTCCTGAAGCTCGGTGAAGGCCTTCCGGAGCAGGATGAGAGAGAAGATCTCGAGCTGCTTCCCCGCAACCCGGGCCACCGAGTCCACCAGCCCGAAGGCCAGGGCAACGACCTCGAAGACGAGAAACACGGTGAAGGCCGTGGTAATGGCCCCGAATCGACTGGCCGGAACCAGTTCCGCCCAGGGTTCGGGAAGAAGGCCCGCCTTTCCGGCCTCGATGGCCAGGAGCGTGCCGAGAAAGACCACGATGAGGGTGGTGCCGGTCCATCCTCCCCGCTCCCAGCGGTGCCAGGCCCCCTCCACGAGGGCCCAGGTGCGATGGACGGTCCTCGCGATCACCCTGGCCGCGTCCTACCGGGGGCTTCGTTGTCGGGTGAGCCCCTCCTGCGCCGACGAGGCCACGAGGACCCCTTCACGGGTAAAGACACGCCCCCGGGCAAAGCCCCGCGCCCCGGCCGCCACCGGCGAATCCACCTCGTAGAGGAGCCATTCGTCGGCCCGGAAGGGGCGGTGGAACCAGAGGGCGTGGTCCAGCGACGCCACCTGGAGCCCGGGGGCACGGATCGTCAGGGCGTGGGGCTGGAGAACCGTGGCCAGAAGCCCGTAGTCCGACGCGTACGCCAGCGCCGCCTGGTGGAGGAGGGGGTCGTCCGGAAGGGGACCCGTGGTCCGGAACCAGGCGCGACGCACGGGCTCGGTGGGATCGGGGTTCAGGAGGTCGGGGGGATCCACCGGGCGGAAGTCCAGCGGGCGATCCTGGGTCAGCACTCCCCGAACCGATTCCGGAATGGCATGCGCCACGGCCCGGATCCGCTCCAGCTCGGGCTCGAGCCCCTCGGGGTCGGGAACCTCGGGGGGATCCGCCTGGTGCTCGATCCCCTCCTCGGCCCGATGGAAGGAGGCGGAGAGGTTGAAGATGGCCCGTCCGTGCTGGATGGCCGTGACCCGGCGCGTCGTGAAGCTCCCCCCGTCACGAAGGGTGTCCACGAAGTAGACAATGGGGATCTCGAGATCGCCGGGAAGAATGAAGTAGGCATGGAGGGAATGCGCCTCCCGGGGTGGATCGTCGTCTTCCACGGTGCGTCTGGCCGCCACGAGGGCCTGGGCCAGCACCTGTCCGCCGAAGACCCGCTCCGTGCCGATGTCCCGGTTTCGCCCCCGGTAGATGTTCTGCTCGATGGGTTCGAGGTCGAGAAGGTCCAGAAGGTCCTTCATCGTGGGACGAGGCGGAAGTCGTACTCGAGCCGGATGTCGTCGCGAATGCTGAGCACCGACCCGACCCGGGGGACTTCGAGCCCCATTTCCTCGAAGGTGAAGCGCGTCTCGGCCCGTCCGATCACGGCGCCGTTCTCGAAGGCCGCCCCAACCTGCCAGGTCACGGGGCGTGTCACATCGCGAATCGTGAGATCGCCATCGAGGAGGAACCGGGCCTCTCCGGAGGTGGGGAGGGGGGAGGGGAGCTCCCGAAAGCCGGTGGGGATGAAGATGGCATCGGGAAAGGACTCGGTGGCCAGGGTGTTCCGGCGGAGAAAGTTGTCCCGACGGTCCGAGTCGGAGGTGAGGTCGGCGAGTCGGATCACGAAGCGGGACCCTCCCGGGAGGATCTCTCCCTCGGAGGTCACGAGGATGCTCCCGAAGATCGTGCCCGTGGCTCCCACGGCGTCGTTCGGAAACTCGAGGCGGGCGAGCTGCTCCCGAACCCGGTAGCGCGCCTCGTTCCCCTCCTCGGCCACGGTGAGCAGGAGGGTGTCGGCCAGGAGCCCCGACATGGCTCCGGCATCGGGGGCGGGCCTGGAGCTCGGCGCGCGCGGGGACGCCGCCTGAGCAGGGGCCGCCTCGGCACCCGGAAGGGTGACCGGAGCGGGCGGGGTAGCGCCTGCGGGAACGAGCGGTGCTGCCATGGCCGCCACAACGAGGAGGGAAGCGCCGGCCAGGGCCGGGGCAGGGAGACGGGGAGCGGGCATGAACATCGACCTTTGGGGAGGGTTGAGGGTATCTTCAATCGATGAGGAACCCCCGCCCCCACGCCTCCGTTCCCTCCCCTCCGGCGGCCCCCGAGGTCCCCCGTGAACTCGACGTGGGCCGGGCGCGGATCCTCCTGGGTCGCGCCCTCCTCAGGCGATGCCCGAACTGCGGATCCGGTGGCCTCTTCTCCCGCTGGGCCGTGATGCGGCAAAGCTGCCCCGGGTGCCATCTTCGCCTCGATCGCGGGGAGCCCGACTACTTCATCGGAAGCTTCGTGGTGAACTTCATCACCGCCGAGCTCCTTCTCTGCGCCGCAGGGCTGGCCGGAATCCTCCTCACCTGGCCCGAGGTGCCCTGGACCGCCCTCAAGTGGGGACTCGTGGCCTTCATCATTCCCACCCCCTTCCTTACCTACCCCTTCGCCAAGACCCTCTGGCTCGGGGTGGACCTCACCTTCCGCCCCATGACCCTGAAGGACCTGCAGGGGCATGGAGAGAACGAGGCGAAGGTGCCGACGGCGCAGCAGGCAGGATAGGCGCTTCTCCGGACGAAGGGGCGAACTGCGTTCCCTGGACACGCTCCCGGGGCGAGCTGCGACCCCGTCCGGAGGGGCCTGCCCTCCGGCGCGGGTCGGTCCCGGATGGCCGGATCCCTCCCTCACCCCTCTCCGCATCGGAAGGAGAGGCTTGGTCCCGGCCGGGGCGGGGTTTAGCTTCCGGATTCGCCATTTCCGAAACGCTCCTGCGCGAATCCAGGCACGAATCCAGGACTCCCGGCCCCCGGTATGCACGCCAACGACTCCGCCGCCGACACCTACCGCCCCTCCGAGGTGGAGGCCCGGTGGCAGGCCCACTGGGAGGCCCAGGGCACGAACTCCCCCTCGGCCCGGGACCTCCGCGCTCCGAAGGACCCCCTCTACAACCTCATGATGTTCCCCTACCCCTCTGCCGAGGGGCTCCACGTGGGGAACATCTACGCCTTTACCGGGGCCGACGTGCATGGCCGCTACTGGCGGCTGCGGGGGCGGCAGGTCTTCGAGCCCATGGGGTTCGACGCCTTCGGAATCCACTCGGAGAACTTCGCCCTCAAGGTGGGGGTGCACCCCACCGAGCTCATTCCGAGGAATGTGGCGAACTTCACCCGCCAGCTCCGCCGGATCGGGGGCATGTTCGACTGGGAGCGGACCGTCGACACGACCCGCCCCGAATACTACCGATGGACCCAGTGGCTCTTCCTTCAGCTCTACAAGGGAGGGCTCGCCGAGCGGAAGGAGGCTCCGGTCAACTGGTGTCCCTCGTGCATGACCGTGCTGGCCAACGAGCAGGTGGTGGGCGGGGAGTGCGAGCGGTGCGGCACCCCGGTGGAGCAGCGCCGGATCGCCCAGTGGTTCTTCCGGATCTCGGGGTATGCCGAGCGCCTCCTGGAGAACCTGGCCACCCTGGACTGGTCCGACACGACCCGGAAGGCCCAGGAGAACTGGATCGGTCGGTCGGAAGGCGCCCACCTCCGCTTCCGCCAGGTGGCGGACCAGGGGGGAGAGGCGGTCGAGGTGGAGGTCTTCACCACCCGCCCCGACACCGTGTTCGGGGCGACCTGGCTCGTCCTGGCGCCGGAGCATCCCCTGGTGGATGCCTTCACCACGGCGGAGCAGCGGGGTGAGGTGGAGGCCTACCGGACTGCGGCCGGGAAGATGGACCTGGTGGCCCGGAAGAAGACCGACAAGACGAAGACCGGGGTCTTCACCGGGGGGCATGCCCTGAATCCGGCCACGGGGAAGCCCGTGCCGGTCTGGATCTCGGACTACGTCCTGATGGAGTACGGGACCGGGGCCATCATGGCCGTGCCCGGGCACGACACCCGGGACTTCGAGTTCGCCCACGCCTTCGGTCTCCCGGTGGTCCGGGTAGTAGCCGGCGAGGGAGAGGGGCCCGACACCCCCCTGGAGGAGGCGTACACGGGCCCGGGGCACCTGGTGAATTCGGGCGCCTTCGACGGTCTCCCGGTGGACGAGGCCAAGGCTGCCATCACCACCTGGCTCGCCGAACAGGGCGCCGGCGAGGGAACGGTGAACTACCGCCTCCATGACTGGTGCATCTCCCGGCAGCGCTACTGGGGCCCTCCCATCCCCATCGTGCACTGTCCTACCTGCGGACCGGTCCCCGTGCCCGAGGAGGAGCTCCCCGTGCTCCTCCCCCGGGTGGAGGACTTCCGCCCCGACGACTCTGGCGTGAGCCCCCTGGCCCGGGTGGCCGAGTGGTACGAGACCGCCTGCCCCGCCTGCGATGGTCCGGCCCGGCGCGAGACCGACGTTTCCGACACCTTCCTGGACTCGGCCTGGTACTTTCTCCGCTACCCCTCGGTGGGGGTGGACGATGCCCCCTTCGACCCTGCGATCACCCGGGCCTGGCTCCCGGTGAACGTGTACATCGGGGGGAACGAGCACGCCGTGCTCCACCTCCTCTACGCCCGCTTCATCACCATGGCCCTCCACGATCTGGGCCACCTGGACTTCGAGGAGCCCTTCACCCGCTTCCGGGCCCACGGGCTCATCGTGAAGGACGGGGCGAAGATGTCCAAGTCCAAGGGGAATGTGGTGGTCCCCGACCCCATCATCGAGGAGTACGGGGCCGACACCTTCCGCCTCTACCTCATGTTCCTCGGGCCCTTCGAGGAGGGCGGCGACTACCGCGACGCAGGCATCACCGGTCCCTGGAACTTCCTCCGCCGCCTCTGGGACACCGTGGTCGGCGTGCTGGAGGAGGGTGCGGACGAAGTCGGCCTCCCCCCCGAACCCGGGGTGGAGCGGAAGCTCCATCGAACCATCGAACAGGTGACCCGACAGCTCCCCGAGCTGGGCTACAACACGGCCATTGCCGCCCTCATGGAGTACCTGAACGCGGTCCGGGCCGGCGGACGCACCCCGCGCCGGGCCGAGGTGGAGCCCCTTGTTCCCCTCGTGGCCCCCTTCTGCCCCCATATTGCCGAGGAGCTCTGGCATCGCCTCGGGAACGAGGGGTCCATTTTCGATGCCGATGCCTGGCCCTCCCACGACCCCGCCCTCCTCGTGGAGGACACCGTCACCGTGGCGGTGCAGGTGAATGGAAAGGTGCGGGGGACCCTCGAACTCCCCCGGGGCACGGGGGAGGAGGCTGCCCTCGCCGCCGCCCACGCCGAGCCCAATGTGGCACGCTTCCTCGATGGCATGGCGATGCGCCGCGTCATCCATGTTCCCGATCGTCTCCTGAACCTCGTCGTTGCCCCCATCCCATGACCGAGACGCCCTCCGAGCTCCCCCGGCCCCCCGCCCCCCACCCCTTCGACCTCGACCTCGGGGAGAACGCTTCCCTTCGCCTCGCGGTGGACGCGGTGCGCGTCCTCTCGATGGACGCGGTGCAGCGGGCCAACTCCGGGCACCCCGGCACTCCCATGGCGCTGGCTCCCGCCGGAACCCTCCTCTGGCGGCATCACCTGAAGCACAACCCGGCCGACCCGAAGTGGCCCGACCGGGACCGGTTCGTTCTCTCGGTGGGGCACGCCTCCATGCTCCTGTACTCTCTCCTTCACATGAGCGGGTACGACCTTCCCCTGGAGGAGCTGAAGAACTTCCGCCAGTGGGGGAGCCAGACCCCGGGACATCCGGAGTTCCACGACACCCCGGGGGTGGAAACGACCACCGGGCCCCTGGGGCAGGGGGTGGCTAACTCGGTGGGCATGGCGCTGGCCGAACGGTGGCTTGCCGCCCGCTTCAACCGCCCCGGCCACGAGATCGTGGACCATCGCACCGTGGTCTTCTGCTCCGATGGCGACCTGATGGAGGGGATCTCCCACGAGGCCGCGGAGATCGCGGGGCACCAGAAGCTCGGAAAGCTCCTCTGGATCTTCGACGACAACGAGATCACGATCGAGGGGTCCACCGCGCTGGCCTCCTCCACCGACCAGCTCGGGCGTTTCGAGAGCATGGGATGGCATGTGCAGGTGGTGGATGACGGGAACGACCTGGTGGCGCTGGATCGGGCCATCCGCTCGGCCTACCAGGAGTCGGAGCGCCCCTCCCTCATCGCGCTCCGGACCCGGATCGCCTGGGGCGCCCCCACGAAGGAAGGCACGGCCGGGGCCCACGGCGCACCCCTGGGGGAGGAGGAGATCCGCCAGACCAAGGCCTTCTACGACTACCCGAGCCAGGACGCCTTCTTCGTGCCTGAAGAGGCAAGGGAATACTGGAAGGGACTGGAGGAGGAGGGCGCCCAGGCACAGGCGTCGTGGAACGACCGCTTCGAGGCCTACCGCGAGGCCCACCCTGAGCTGGCTGCCGAGTACACCCGGGTCCTCGAGGGGCGTCTTCCCGATGGGTGGGATGCGGCCCTCCCGGAGCTCTACCCGGCCGAGGCCGAGGGAAGTGGCGACGGGTCGGGAATCGTCCCGAGTTCGGTTGCGAAGGGAGCCGCCACCCGGAACGTGTCCGGAAAGGTCCTGAACGCCCTGGCGGAGAGGATTCCCGAACTCGTCGGGGGGTCGGCCGATCTGGGCCCGTCGAACAAGACGGACCTCTCGGGGGCCGAGTCCCTCCTCCCGGCCACCCCGGGGGGGCGAACGGTCCACTTCGGGGTCCGGGAACACGCCATGGGGTCCATTCTGAACGGGATGGCGCTCCATGGGGGGGTCCGCCCCTTCGGCGGGACCTTCCTGATCTTTTCCGACTACATGCGCCCGGCCGTGCGACTGGCGGCCCTCATGGGGCTCCCCGTCACCTTCGTCTACACTCATGACTCCATCGGACTCGGAGAGGACGGCCCCACCCACCAGCCGGTGGAGCAGCTCCTTGCGCTCCGGGCCATTCCCAACCTGGTGGACCTCCGTCCCGCCGACGCGGTGGAGACGGCCGAGGCCTGGCGCGTGGCCCTGGCCCGCACCGGAGGGCCCACCTTCCTCTCGCTGACCCGGCAGGATGTCCCCCTTCTGGACCGGGCGGGCTCTCCGGCCCCCGAGGGAGGGGGCGAAGGTGGAAAGGGGGTCGGCTCCGGGCTCCACCGCGGAGGTTACGTTCTTCGGGAGGCGCAGCGGGAGGGGGCCGCGGTGGCGCCGGAAGCGATCCTCCTGGCCACCGGGTCGGAGGTGCAGATCGCCCTCGAGGCCGCCCAGCGCCTGGAAGCGGAAGACGATCTTCCCACCCGGGTGGTGAGCCTCCCCTCGTGGCACCTCTTCGAGGCCCAGGACCGGGAGTGGCGGAACGCCGTGCTCCCGCCCTCGGTGCGCCTCCGGGTCGCCGTCGAAGCCGGAATCCCCCTGGGATGGGAACGCTACATCGGGCTCGACGGAGGCATGGTGGGGCTGGACCGGTTCGGGGCCTCGGCCCCGGCCGAGATCCTCTACGAGCGCCTCGGAATCACCGCCGATGCGGTGGTGGACACGGTCCGCCAGGTGGCCTCGGCCCTTTCCTCGTAGTCCGGGCGACTGCCCGAGGGGGTGCCGTAGGCCCCTCGGGCAGCCCTCCAACTCACCCCGTCACCCCGCCGGGGACCGGATCGGTGCCCCGAGAATTCCAACGATCCGGGGCATGGAACCGGAGCGTATCCCGGGCGTAGCCGTCTTGACCCCCGTTGCAGGGGGCTACAGCTTCAAGGCTTTGCCATTCGGTCGAATCTCGACGCTTCCCTTCGAACGGGGGGTGCGCCTCGGAGTTCGAACGCACTGCATGCTCCGGATTCTCCCCCCGGCCCCCGCTCCCCGATCTCCATGGCTTCTGCCTCGACCCCACGCCCGGCCCCCCCCTCCGGAGGCGGCAAGGGTTCGTTTCTCCGGACCGTGGCCCTCGTGGTGATCCTGTCGGCCTTCTGGCTCCTTCTTTCGGGCCGGATCGGGCTCCAGTACTTCATCTTCATGGCCTTCGCCGTGGGGATCGTCGTCATCATGAACCCCGAGCGCCCCTTCGGAAGCCCCCGCCCGGCGGCGCCCTCGGGAGGGGTGGAATACCTCCGGAGCGCCGGCGCCTTCCTCCGGTACGGGGTCTGGCTCGTCCGGAGCGTGATCGTGGCCAATGTGGACGTGGCCCGCCGCATCCTCTCCCCCTCCCTCCCCATTCGCCCGCGCCTCATGGTCTTCCGGACCGGGCTCGAGAGCGAGGTGGCCCAGGTCATGGTGGCCAACACGATCACCCTGACCCCGGGCACGGTGACCATGGACCTCCAGAACGGGACCTTTCTCGTGCATGCCCTCCACCCGGCCACGGCCGATGCGGTGGTGAACGGAGAAGTCCGGAACGTGGTGGCCCCCATCTTCGGGGAGGCGAGGGCCCAGCCCGAAACGGTCGCCTGGGCCTACACCCCCATCGAACTCCACAAGGAGAAGGACATCGTCCCCGACGAGGTTCTGGCAGCCGCGCTGGCCACCGAGCTCGGGGAGTCGCCGGAATGAACGGCCTCCTCCTTCTCCTTTCCATTTTCATTGCCGTGCTCGTCTCGGTGAACTTCATCCGGGTCGTGCTCGGTCCTTCCCTCTTCGACCGACTCCTGGGGGTGGGGGCCATCGGCACGAATGCCGTGCTCCTCCTGGCCATCATCGGCTTCGTCTTCGACCGCCCCGACGGCTACCTGGACCTGGCCATCACCTACGCCATTCTGAACTTCGTCGGGGTGGTGGCCATCGCGAAGTTCCTCGACGCCAAGCGCGAGGTGGACCCGGAGGCCATCGGGCAACCCGCCCCCCTGCGCAGCGCGCCCTCCGATGCGTCCGGCGGGGAGAGCGACCCATGACGGACGTCGGAATGTCGCCCGTGGACTGGGTCGCCGCCCTCTTCCTCCTGGGTGGGGCCTTCTTCCTCGTGGTCAGCTCGGTAGGCCTCCTGCGCCTTCCGGACTTCTATTCCCGCTCGCATGCGGTGGGAAAGTCGGAGACGCTGGGCTCGCTCCTCCTCCTCTCGGGACTCGTGATTTACAACGGGTTCGCGCTGGAGAGCGCCAAGCTCCTCCTCATCGTGGTCTTCATCGCCGCCACGAACCCGTCGGGGATCCATGTTCTGACGCGGGCGGCGCTCCGGAAGGGACTCGTGCCCTGGATCCACCCCGACGACCGGGCCGAGGCCGAGCGTCTCGCCGGGCGACATACGGCGGAGGCTCAGGCGGAGGCCCTGGCCCTCTCCCAGGCGGAGGCCCGACGTCCGGAGGAGGCCGTCTTCAGTGTGCCCCCGGGCAGCCTCCGGGGCGACGTCGACCCATCGGGCCCATCCACGTCCGACGAAGGAGAGCGCCGATGATCTGGCAGCTCGATTTCTGGCTTCTCCTCATTCTGATTGCCGCGGCCGTCACGGCGCTGGAGGTCCGGGACCTCCTGGCGGCGGTGGGCGTCCTCACCGGCTACTCCTTCCTCATGGCCCTCCTCTTTGCCGAGCTGGGGGCGCCTGACGTGGCCCTCACCGAGGCCGCACTGGGGGCGGGGCTCACCGGAGTGTTCCTCCTGGTGGCCCTGGCCTTCCTCGACCGTCGATCGGAGGACTGATGCGCCTTACCGGCTTCGTGCTCATCGGGCTCCTGGCGGGCTTCTTCATCTGGGCCGCCGAGGACCTCCCCCTCCGGGGCGACCCGAACTCCCCTGCGTCGGTGGGCGTCTCCACCTACTACATCGAGAACGCCTACGCCGACTCCCGGACCCCCAACATGGTCACCGCGGTGCTCGCGGACTACCGGGGCTTCGATACCTTCGGGGAAGCGGTGGTGGTGACGGTGGCGGCCCTTTCCTGCCTCCTCATTCTCCTTCGCCGCCGGCGCCGGGAAGATGGCACGGAGTCCGGGCTCTTTCCCGATCTGGCCGACCCCGATCTCTACACGCCCGCGCCCGACTCCCACCCCCTCCCCACCGAGGAAATCGGGAGGGAGGGATCATGACTCCCACCCCTCGCTCCCCGGCCCTGGGGCGGCGCGGTGCCCCCGTGTCCCCCCCGAACCCTCCCCTTCCCCGAACGGGCACGGGCGGGCGGGCCAGCATGACGAGCCGGTACGACTCGGTCTTCGTCCACGTGGTCTCGAAGGGGATCGTCCCCCTGGTGCAGATCTTCGCCTTCTACGTGATCACCCACGGGCACTACTCTCCGGGAGGCGGCTTCCAGGGCGGAGTCATGCTCGCCGCCTCCATCATCCTCCTTCGCATCTCCATCGGGGAGGAGTCGTACGCGCGCTTTCCCCGCGAGGCGGGGCTCGTGGTGGCCGGAGTGGGCTCCCTCCTCTTCGCGCTCCTCGGGTTCATCTCCATGGCCTTCGGGGGGAACTTCCTCGAGTACGGCTACGCCGTGCCCGGCCTGGACCCGGTGGACCTGCGCTACTGGGGGATCTTCTTTGCCGAAGTCTTCATCGGCTTTCTCGTCTGGGGCGCCCTCGTGGCGATCTATGACGCCATGAACACAGGGGGGATGGAATGACCGTCGACCTGCTCCTCGGTCAGTATCCGTATGTGCTCATCGCCGTACTCATCGGCATCGGGCTCTACGGCATGACCATCAAGCGGAATCTCCTCAAGAAGGTCATCGGGATGACGATCTTCCAGACCGCCATCTACCTTCTCTACATTCAGGGGGCCACGAAGCAGGGGGCCACGATTCCGGTGCGCTCCAGCGAGCTGGGCACCGATCCGGCGCTCTACTTCAACCCCCTCCCCCAGGTGATCGTCCTCACGGCCATCGTGGTCGGCGTGGCCATTACGGGGGTGGCACTCTCCCTCCTCCTCGTGGCCTACCGCCGGTACGGCACCCTCGACGAGGAAGTCCTCCTCCAGCGGATGAGGGAGTCGGCGTGAGCCAGGTCCCGGTTCTCGTTCCAGCCACCCTCCTCCTCTTCTCCCTCATCAGCCTCCTGGCGGGGCTGGTGAACCGAAGGGCCGGATACGTCACCGCCCTCCTGGGGGTGGCCATTGCCCTCGGGGTGTCCCTCGTGGGGCTCGTCCACCTCTGGCAGGGAGGAGAACCGCTCCGCTACGCGCTGGGCGGGTGGATCCCCCCCATCGGGATCGAGTTCGTCCTCGACGGGCTGGCGGCGTACATGAACGCCCTCATCCTCACGGTGGGCTTTCTCGTCTTCCTCTTCGCGCCTCGCTCCCTGGCGCTGGAGGCGCCGGGGAAGGAGGGGCTCGCCTGGCCCGCCATGTCGCTGACACTGGCCGGCCTCACCGGAATGTGCCTCACCGGCGACCTCTTCAACCTGTACGTCTTCCTGGAGATCGCGGCGCTGGCGGCGTACGCCCTTCTGGCCATTGGCGGGGCGGCAGGCGCGGTGGCGACCTTCCGGTACCTCCTCATCGGTGCGGTGGGCGGCGGGTTCTACCTCATCGGGGTCGCCTTCCTGTACTTCTCGGCCGGCACCCTGAACATGGCCGACATTGCCGTGCTCCTCCCCGAGCTCATGGACTCGAGGGCGGTGCAGGCGGCGGGGGTCTTCATGGTGGCGGGACTGGCCATCAAGATGGCCCTCTTCCCCTTCCACTTCTGGCTCCCCGACGTCTACACGAATGCCCCTTCGGCGGTGGCCGGGCTCATTGCCCCGGTCATGACGAAGGTCTCGGCCTACGCCATCATCCGCCTCTTCCTCGATGTCTTCCCTCCGGGCTTCTTCGCCGAGGGGATCCCCCTCCTGGCGGCGCTGGGGTGGGTCTCGGCGGCGGGAATCCTCTACGGGTCCATTCTCGCCATCGGACAGCAGGACTACCGGCGGATGCTGGCCTACTCCTCGGTGGGGCAGCTCGGGTACATCGGGCTCGGGGTGGCCATGGCCAACCCCCTGGGCATGATCGGAGCCCTCCTCCACGTGCTGAACCACGCCCTCATGAAGGGGCTCCTCTTCCTCGTGGGAGGGGTGGTGCGGTACCGCTCGGGGCGGACCCGGATCCCCGACTTCCAGGGGGTGGGCCGGAAGATGCCCTGGACCATGGGGCTCTTCACCATCGGGGCCCTGGCCATGGTGGGGATCCCGCCCACGGCGGGCTTCTTCTCCAAGTGGTACCTCCTCCTGGCCGCCGCCGACGTGCAGGCGTGGACCTGGTTCGGGGTGATCGTGGCCTCCTCCCTCCTCTCGGCCGTCTATTTTTTCCGCGTTCTGGAAATGGTCTGGCGGAATCCGGAAACGGACGAAGCGGCGCAGGAGATGGCCGCCCTCCCCGATGGCGAGACCCCGCCCTCCCTCTTCCTCCCCGCCGCCGCCCTGGCGGTGGCCATCCTGGTGGCCGGCTTCGCCAACGTGGCCATTGTCCGTGCCCTTCTCGAGCGGGTGGCCCTTCCCCTGGGAGGGCTCTGAGCCATGGGTGAATTCGTGCAGAGCTGGGCCCCCCTCCTGGCCATTCTCGTGTCGGCCTTCGGGGCGGTGGCCATTGCCGCCACCGGCGAGAAGCGGAGAAACCTCCGGGAGACATGGACCATCGTGGCGGCGGTGGCGAAGTTCGCCCTCGTGGCCTCCATGGTCCCGGCGGTACTGGCAGGGGCGCCCCCCGAGGTCTCCCTCATGCAGCTCTCCCCGGGGATCGAGCTGGCGCTGCGGGTGGATGCCGCCGGGATCATGTTTGCCCTCTCGGCCTCCTTCCTCTGGATCCTGACCTCGTTCTACGCCTTCGGCTACATGCGGGGAACGAACGAGAAGAAGCAGACCCGCTTCTTTGCCATGCTGGCCATCTGTCTCTCGGCCACCATCGGGATCTGCTTCTCGGCCAACCTCCTGACCTTCGTGGTCTTCTACGAGATCCTCTCGGTGGCCACCTACCCCCTGGTCATCCATGCCGGGTCGGAGAAGGCCTACCGGATCGGTCGGCAGTACCTGGTCTACGCCATCACCGCGGGAATCGCGCTCGTGGCGGGGATCGCGCTGGTTTCGGTGGCGCAGGGAGGGGGGGCCGGTTCCACCGATTTCGTGGCCGGCGGCTTCCTCGACGCCGACCTCCCCACCGGGCTCCTCTGGACGATCTTCCTCTGCTTCTTCATCGGTTTCGGGGTGAAGGCGGGGGTCATGCCCCTCCACTCGTGGCTCCCGAACGCCATGATCGCCCCGACCCCGGTCTCGGCCCTCCTCCACGCCGTGGCGGTGGTGAAGGCCGGGGTCTTCGGCTTCGTCCGGCTCATCGGATACACCTTCGGGCCCGAGCTCTCCCAGGCCCTGGGGGTGGCGGCCATGACGGCGGCCTTTGCCGGGGCGACCCTCCTCCTGGCCTCCTTCATCGCCATGACGAAGGACGACCTCAAGGCCCGCCTCGCCTACTCCACCGTGGGGCACCTTTCCTACATCGTGCTCGGGGTGGCCCTCCTGGCTCCCACCGCCATGCTGGGCGCCGCCTTCCACATGGTGACCCATGCGGCCATGAAGATCACCCTCTTCTTCTGTGCCGGTGCCATCTACGTGCACACCCACAAGAAGAAGGTGAGCGAGCTCGACGGAATCGGGCGCCAGATGCCCCTCACCCTCTTCGCCTTCGGGGTCGGGGCGGTGGGGCTGGCCGGGGTCCCCCTGGTGGGCGGATTCGTCTCCAAGTGGTACCTGGCCCAGGGTACGGTGGACGCAGGCTCCACGATCTTCCTCGTGATCCTTCTCCTGAGCGGGATCCTGAACGCCTCCTACCTCCTCCCCATCGTGACGCGGGCCTTCTTCCGGTCCTCGCCGGAGCATACCCGCTTCGACGAGGCCTCCCCCCTCATGACGGTGCCCATCACGATCACTATGCTCCTGGCCATTCTCCTCGGGGTGTGGCCCGATGGGATCTTCCGATTCTTCTCCCTGGCGGAGATCGTCGTCTCGTCCGTGACCGGGGTAATCCCCGTCTTCCCGGGAGGCTCCTGATGAACCGGACCACCCTCCTCCGCGCCCTTTTCGGGGTCGCCCTGGCCGGTGCCCTGGCCCTCGAGCTCCTGGGCGAGAAGCGCCCCTACGTGCACCCCTGGGACTGGCCTCTCTTCTTTGCCATTGCCGGGCTCGTGGGGTGCCTCCTCCTCTCGGTGGTAGCCAAGGGGATCGTGGCCCCGGTCCTGGACCGGCCCCAGTCCTTCTACGACACCGACGCGAAGGAGTACGAGGAGGTCGAGGCCCGCTTCCAGGGGCGCGATGCCGACGCGGGGGTTGGCTCGGGACGCCCCCCTGCGGCCGAGACCACCCCGACGCCGGCGCACCCCGCCGGTGCGACCCCCGGCCCGGATCGTGCCGCTTCGGGGCACGCCTCGAGCCGCCCCTCCAGCGAAGGGAGGGGCTGAGCCATGTTCGGTGCCCTTCCTCCGGCCCTCTTCTACTTTCTGGGGGCGCTGGCCCTCCCCCTCCTCCCGAAGGCCGTCCGGCCGTGGGCCTTCCTGGTCCCGGCCATCGTCGTCCTCTTCCACCTCTCGGGGCTCGAGGCGGGGACCTCGCTCACCTGGAGCTTCGCCACCTTCGAGCTGACCCTCCTCCGGGTCGACACCCTCGCCCACGTCTTCGGGTGGATCTTCGCCCTCGTCACCCTCATTGCCGGGGTGTACGCCCTCCACAACCGGAACACGGGCGAGCAGGTGAGCGCCCTCCTCTACTCGGGGAGTGCGCTGGGGGCAGTCTACGCCGGAGACCTCTTCACCCTGGTCTTCTTCTGGGAGATCATGGCCTTCACCTCGGCCTACCTGGTGTGGGCCCGGGGCACGAAGACGGCCTCGGCCGCGGCGTGGCGCTACCTCTTCGTGCACATCTTCGGGGGGAGCCTCCTCATGGCCGGGGTCTTCCTCCATGTGGGAGCCACCGGGTCGCTGGCCTTCGAGGCCTTCGATGCCACGGGAGGAGGGAGCCTGGCAGCCTGGCTCGTTCTCCTGGGCTTCGGGGTGAACTCGGCCTTCGTCCCCTTCCATGCCTGGATCTCCGACGCCTACCCCCGGGGAACGGTCACGGGGAGCGTATTCCTCTCGGCCTTCACCACGAAGACGGCGGTCTACACGCTGGCCCGGGGATTCGAGGGATGGGACGTCCTCGTCTGGGTGGGGCTCCTCATGGCCCTCTACGGGGTCACCTACGCGATCCTCTCCAACGACATCCGGCGGGTCCTGGCCTACCACATCGTGAGCCAGGTGGGCTTCATGGTCACGGGAATCGGGATCGGAACCGAAATGGCGCTCAATGGCGCCACCTCCCACGCCTACACCCACATCCTGTACAAGGGCCTCCTCTTCATGGCCACCGGGGCGGTGCTCCACGCCACCGGCAAGAGCCGAATGACCGACCTGGGCGGGCTCTACGCCCGGATGCCCTGGGTCTTCTGGGCCTACATGGTGGCGGCCCTCTCCATTTCGTCGGCCCCCTTCTTCTCGGGCTTCATCTCCAAGCCCATGACGATCTCGGCGGCGGAATACGCAAGCACCGATGCGGTGGTCCTCCTCCTCCACCTGGCCTCGGTGGGGACCTTCCTTTCGGTGGGGCTCAAGCTCCCCTTCTTCACCTGGTTCGGGAAGGCGCCGGCCCAGCCGTTGGAGGTGCGCCCCCTTCCGTGGAACATGTACGTGGCGCTGGGCGTCGGGGTGGGGCTCAACATCCTTCTCGGGGTGTGGCCCGATCCGCTCTATGCCATCCTCCCCTACGAGGTGGCCTTCGACCCCTACGAACTCAAGAACCTGAAGAAGGGCTTCCAGCTCCTCCTCTTCACCGCCCTGGCCTTCTTCCTCATTGCATCCCGGCTCAAGCCCAAGGCGAAGATCCAGCTCGACACCGACTGGTTCTACCGGGCGCCCCGGGAGCTGGCCTGGCAGGGGATCGTCCGCCCGGTGGAGGCCTTCTTCGCCTGGGGAGAGCGCGCGTCCTGGGATGCGGCCGCCTGGGTGGCCCGGTGGGGTCGGGACCCGGTGGGAACGACCCAGGCCCTCTTCGGCCGCCCGGTTTCCGTGGGGCGGATGGCCCCGGGAGAGACGGCGTCCACCACCTACCGCGTCTCCATGACGCTCATGATGGTGGTTCTCCTGGCCGGGGTGCTCTTCCTTCTGGCGGCGGTGGCGCTGGGCCGGATCCTGGGGTAGGCCACGCGGGGGTACCTCAACACGGAGGCGCCCGGAAGGGTCGACAGAAGGGGCTGGTGACGGTATCGTGACCGGCCCGCTCTTCCACCCTCCCCGAAGGAGTCTCCCCGGATGCCTCGAACCTCCGCCCTCGCCACCTCGGCCCTGGCCGCTGTGGCCCTCTGGGCCGGGGCCGGTGCCGGCCACGCCCAGCAGGCTGGCCCCGCCGACCCCTATCTGAACCACGACCAGCTCACCCGGAACGTGCAGGAGCTGGTGGGCCGCCACGGCAACCTCGCCTCGGTCACCAGCTTCGCCCGCACTGCCGAGGGGCGCGATGTCTGGCTTCTGACCCTGGGCCGACAGGGAGGCACACCCCTGGAGGACCGCCCGGCCCTCCTCGTGGTGGCGAACCTGGAGGCGAACCACCTGGTGGGGAGCGCCGCCGCCCTTCACACCGCCCGGCACCTCATGGAGGGGTACGGGAACGACGAAGAGGTGACCCGACTCCTGGAGGAGCGCACCGTCTACATCCTTCCGCGGATGAACCCCGACGGGGCGGAGCGGAGCTGGACCCTCACCGCCTACGAGACCGCCTTCAAGCCCCACCCCTCGTCCCCGGATCGGGGCGGGCTGAATGCCCGGGAGTGGGGTGCCGACCTGAATGGCGACGGCATCGTGACGATGATGCGCCAGCGTCACCCCGAAGGAGAGTGGATCGAGGATCCCGATGACCCCCGCCTCCTCCGCCAGGCCAACCGGGCCCGGGCCGAGCGCGGCGAGTTCCGGATCTTCGTGGAGGGGATCGACACCACCCAGGTGAACGCCTACATCCCCCATGGTTCCGACGGGGTGAATCTGAACCGCAACTTCCCCCACGAATACCTCTACTTCCAGCCCCACACCGGTCCGCACCAGGTGAGCGAGGTGGAAACCCGGGCCCTGGCCGACTTCATGTTCGAGCAGACGAACATCGCGGCGGTCCTCGTCTTCTCTCCCTACGACAACCTCCGGTCCCCGACGCCCGAGAACCGGCGGGCTCCGGAAGGGGTGGCCTCGGGCCCGCCGAACATTCCTTCCAACATCCAGCCCCAGGACCGGCCGTACTACCAGTTCATCCACGAGCGCTTCGTGGAAATGACGGGGCTCCGGGGGGATGGCGCCTCCGGCGAAGCGGGCTCCTTTGCCCAGTACGCGTACTACCAGGTGGGAATCCCCACCTTCACGACCCCGGTCTGGACACTCGACCCGGGGCAGGGCTCGAACCTCGAGGCCCGATGGCTTGCCCACTTCGACGAGGCGGGGATCGACGGCTTCGTCGAGTGGACCCCGGCCACCCACCCCCAGCTTGGCGAGGTGGAGGTGGGCGGGTTCCGGCCCAACCTGCGGGTGAACCCGCCGGCGTCCGAGGTGGCGGAGCTCGCCGAGAAGCACGCTGCCTTCGCCGTCTGGCTCGGGAACCAGACCGGCGAGGTGGAGATCGTGGAAACCCGGGTCGAGGCTCGAGGCGAGGGGGTCTGGCAGGTCACCGCGATCCTCGCGAACGAACGCTACCTTCCCACCCAGACCCAGATGGGTGCCCGGGTCCGCTTCAACCGTCCCATCACGGTGCGCCTTCTCCCCACCCAGGGGATGACGGTCCTGACCGGGAACATCCAGCAGCAGATCCCCCGCCTCGAGGGAACGGGACACCGGCGCACCTTCACCTGGCTCGTCCAGGCCCCTGCCGGTACCCAGGTCCCCCTCGAGGTCTTCGCCGAACGGGCGGGGGGCCTCCAGTCCACCACGATCACGCTGCGCTGAGGAGCCGACCATGACCACACCACGCATCTCCCGGCTTCCCCGCGCCCTCACCGGCCTCCTCACCGGGGCGGCCCTCGCCCTGGGTGGCCTGGCCACCGGCGCCCTCACCCCCGAGGCGGCCCAGGGGCAGTTCTTCTCCCAGCCCGACCGGGAGCCGAATGTGAACCTCCGGTGGGACCGGTACTACGACTACTACCAGATGACCGAGGCCATTGACCGCCTCGTGGCCGCCTACCCCCGCTTCCTCACGAAGACGAGCCTGGGGAAGTCGTGGGAAGGCCGGGACATCTGGCTCGTCACCGTCAACAACCCCGACACCGGGCCCGACACCGAGAAAACGGCCTTCTTCGCCGACGCGAACATCCACGGAAACGAGATCCAGGGCACGGAGACGAACCTCTACCTGATCTGGTTCCTCATGGAGAACTACGAGCACCTCCCGAAGGTGCAGGAGCTCGTGGACACCCGGGCCTTCTACATCGTCCCCTCCATGAACCCCGATGCCCGCCAGTACTTCTTCAACACCGGCGGCCCGTCGCGCTCCGGCATGCGCCCCACCGATTCGGATGGCGACGGCCGGGCCAGCGAGGACCCGCCCCAGGATCTGACGGGGAACCGCGAGATCCTCCAGATGCGGAAGTACACCCCCGGCGAGGGGACGCACATGATCTCCCCCATCGACGACCGTCTCCTCATCGTGGCACCTCCGGGGATGCGCGGGGACTACACCCTTCTCGGCTCCGAAGGGACCGACCTCGATGGCGACGGTCGGCGAAACGAGGACGGGGGCGGGGGCTATGACATGAACCGGGACTTCCCCGGCGACTGGCAGCCCTCCTACATCCAGGGTGGGGCCTACTGGTACCCCTTCTCCCACCCCGAGACCCGCGCCGTGGCCGACTTCCTCATGGCGCGCCCCAACGTCTCGGCGCTCCAGTCGTGGCACAACGCCGGCGGCATGATCCTCCGCGGTCCCGGCTCCCAGTACTACCAGGGAACCGGGAACTACACGAACCGCGACAACCGGACGTACGACTACCTGGGCGAGCGCGGGGCCCTCATGCTCCCCTACTACCGCTACTGGACGGTCTGGAAGGACCTCTACACGGTCTACGGCGGAACCCTCGACTGGGCCCATGACTTTCTCGGAATCGTGGGCTTCACGAACGAACTCTGGAGCCAGGCCCAGCTCTACCAGGGTCACTGGGACTCGAACGGCCCCATCCCGAACGAGATGCAGCAGCTCTTCTTCAATGACCGCCTGGGGATGGGCGCCTGGTTCCACGACTGGGAGGAGTTCGACCACCCCGAACTGGGCACGGTGGAGATCGGCGGGTGGAGCAAGTGGTGGGGGCGGACCACGATCCCCTTCATGATCCAGGAGATGCTCCACCGGAACGCCATGTTCGCCCTCTTCCATGCCGATGAGATGCCCCTCCTCACCTTCGAGGAACCCCGGGTCGAACGGATCTCGGGGAACACCTGGCGGGTCACGGTGGAGCTCAAGAACCACCGGGCCATGCCCACCCGGATCGAGGCCGCCGAGCGACACAACGTGGGTCACCCGGACCGGTTCCGGATCTCGGGGAACGGGATCACCGCCCACGTGGGGGGCTTCCCCTCGGGGCAGCTCCGGGACGAGATCAACCCCCAGGGAGGGTCCGATCCGGCCGTGGTGGAGATCCCGAGCGGAGTCCCGGGGATCTCTTCCGTCTTCGTGACCTGGATCGTGTCGGGCTCGGGCAATGCCACGGTGGAGTTCACTTCGGACAAGGGCGGGACGCACCGGACCACGGTGCCGCTCCGCTGAAGTCCCCCTCGCGGCAGGCAGGATGAACGGGCCCGGTCGGGGTGGTCTTCCCCCGGCCGGGCCCGCATCTTTGGCCCCATGTCGTCCTCCCCCTTCGCCCGGTACCGGGGCCTCTTCTCCGACGCCGACTGGGCCGCCTTCCACCGCGCCCTCGAACGCCCCGAGCCCCGGACCCTCCGGGTGCGCCGGGGGCGCGTGGAGCCGGAGGCGCTGGTGGAGGCCCTCACGCGCCAGGGGTTCACGCTGGCCCCGGTCGAGGGGCTCGACCATGTCCTGCGGGTGGACCGGGAGCCCTTTCCCCTCTCCGAGACCCTCGAACACTGGCTCGGGCTCTTCTACATCCAGCAGGCAGTCACGACCCTCGCTGCGCCGGTACTCGATCCCCGCCCGGGCGAGGGGATCCTGGACCTCTGTGCGGCCCCGGGGGGAAAGACTTCGCACCTGGCGGAGCGCATGGAGGACCGGGGATGCGTGGTCGCAGCAGAGCTTTCCGAGCCCAGGGCCCGGGCCCTCATGGGAAACCTCTCGCGACTGGCCCACCCCATTGCCCTTCCCGTCCTCTCCGATGCTCTCCGCCTTCCGGAGTCGGCCCCCTTCCACCGGGTCCTGGCCGACGTGCCCTGCTCCGGCGAGGGGCGCTCCCGGCGCGAGGGCCCCGTGGTGGCCTCGGAAGGGGATCTGCGCCGGCTCCCGGCCCTGCAGGAGGCACTCCTCCGCAAGGCCCTCCGCCTCGTCGTTCCCGGGGGGAAGGTCCTCTACGTGACCTGTACCCTGGCACCGGAAGAGAACGAGGCGGTGGTGGATCGGGTCCTCCGGGACCCCGGGGTGGGGGCGGGGGGCTCCCCGCCTGCGCGGCTCCTTCCCCTCTCCCTCGACCTCCCCCACGCGCCGGGCCTCACCCGCTTCGAGGGGGCCACCTACCTCCCCGAGCTGGCAGGCGCCCTTCGCATCCACCCCCACCACCTGGACTCGGGTGGGCTCTTCCTCGCCCTCCTGGAGCGGGCGGACGGCCCGGGCCTGGACCTGTCGCGCCCCCCGCTCCCCCTTCCCGGATGGGCTCCCCTGCACGAGAGGGCGGCTCTCGAGGAAGCCGCGCCGGGACTGCGCGAGCTCCTGGGCGAACTCCCGCCCCCGAGCCTGGGCGCCCCGGCCTCCGACGCAGGGGGGCCGGCAGGCGGCCTTCACTGGATCGCCCGGGGCAGGGGGCTCCGCTTTCATCGCATGGAAACCGCCCCTCTGGCTGCATGGGAAGCCTCCGGCGAGGTGCCTCGCATCCTGACGGTGGGGCTTCGTGGCTTCGAGGTGAATCGTCGCGGACGCACCCTCCCTTCCGGTGACCTCCTCCGCTGGATGGGGCAGGACCTTGCCCTGCAGGGGCTTGGGCTCGATGATGCCACCTGGCTTCGTCTCCTCGACGGCACCCGGGTGAGCGCAGGGGGGGAGGACCGCTCCGTGCTCCTTGTGCGCGACGGATTCCCCCTGGCACCCGGCCGGATCCGGGGGGGTAGGATCCAGCATGACCTGCCGGCGTCCAGGGCCCAGTGGCTCCGGAAGGTTCTCGCACGCTGCATCCCCTCCCGGAACCCCCTGCAGGATCCGGTGGATTGAGGGAGCGAGCGTCTCCTCCCCGTGCTCCATCCCCCACCTCCGTTCCCACGTCTCCATGCGTCTCTTTTCCGTGTTCTCCGTGCCCCGGCTATGGCTTCGCCCCCTCTCCAGCGGGTTGCGCATGCAGACCGCGGCACGGGGTTTCTGGCGACCGCTTCTGGTGCTGACCATTCTGACCGGCTGCGATGGTGGACCGTCTGCTCCCCAGATCGCATCCGTCCGGGTGGACGCCCCTGCCTCCTCCGTAGTCGTGGGCGAGACGCTCAGTCTTCAGGCGGTCCCCCTCGACCCGAGGGGAGAGCCCATATCGGGACTCTCCGCCTCCTGGAGTTCCACGGCCCCCTCGGTCCTTGAAGTGGATGCCCAGGGGATGGTAACGGGAAGGGCGGTGGGCTCGGCCGTTGTCCGGGCCGACATCAACGGGGTCGTGGGAACCCGCACCCTCCAGGTTGTGCCCATCCCAGTGGCCTCGATCGAGGTGATCCCGAACCCCGTCGAGGTCGTGCGGGGAACCCACCTGACGGTGGAGGTCATCCTCCGATCTGCTTCGGGAGAGGTTCTGGACGGCCGTGTGCCCCTCTTCTCCATGTCCAACCCACAGACCGCCTCGGTGTCTGCGACGGGCCAGATCACCGGGAACCGTGCCGGCACTACGAGTCTTCAGGTGCAGAGCGGGACCGCCCAGATTCAGGTGCCGGTCTCGGTGCTTCCCGGAGATGAACCGGTCGTACAGGGGCTCACCCCAGACCCGATCCGGGAAGGAGTCGACGTAGAGATTGAGGGGCTTCGCTTCTCGCCCGAACGCCTCCTCAACGAGGTCCGGCTGGGAGACTCGGAGGTGGAAGTCCTGGAAGCCTCGGAGACCCGCCTCCTGGTCCGGGTCCCCCCCTTTCTCTGCGCTCCCGTGGGCCCGCTCGAGGTCACCGTGTCGGTAGGGGGGGAAGCGAGCGCTCCCTTCGTGGTCCCGTTCGAGAGTACGTCCGAGCTTGCTCTCCAGCCTGGGGAGTTCCACAGGGTCTCGGGCGAGGCCCGCCCATGCTTCCGCCTTCCCCCGGTCACCGCTGGAGCAGCCTACATCATCGGGGTCCAGTCTATCTCGGAGAACACCTCCTCCACGGTTCCTGTTCGAGCCCGCGGACTCCTTCCGGCAGCCCTCGCAGAAGTCCTGACCGGCATTGAGGAACGTGTCTCCCCTGCGATCGCCTATCCGTCGGCGCGAGCTTCGTTCCGGGAGGTCGTCGCTCAGCGCCTCCGAGCAGCGGACCCCCGGTCAGCTCTCATGGCAAGGCATCGGGTCGCAGAACGTGACCTCCGCGAACGGGAAGCGAACTTCCTTCGGAGTCAGGGCATGCCTGGACCCCGCTCCGCCCTCCGCGGTCCCGTCGAGGTGGACGGGTCCCCCGAGAAGCGGTCGGCGGCCGCCTCCGTGCCCGGCACGGTACAGGTCAACGACACGGTCGACGTGCGAATCCCGGATCTCGGAGCCTCCTCCTTCTGCACTTCCTTTATCCCCATCCGGGCGGTGGTGCGCCGCGTGGGTTCGGGCGCCATCTGGCTCGAGGACGTGGCCACCCCCCCCCCGGGGCTGAGCGGGTCCGACTACGCTGCCCTCGGGGGCCAGTTCGACGAACAGACCCTGCCCGTGATTTCCGAGCACTTCGGCGAACCCACCGATATCGACGGGAACGGGCGAATCGTTGTCGTGATTTCGCAGGAGGTCAACCGCTTCGGCGGGGTGCTGGGCTTCGTGGTCACCACCGACTTCTTCCCCTCCACCGGAGGCACGCCAGGCGTGAACTCCTGCCCCTCCTCGAATGAGGGCGAGTTCTACTACACGGTCACACCGGATCCCCAGGGGCAGATCACCCCCCCAGCCGGAGCACAGCCGGTTCAGCTCTCTCTCTCCGACTTCCGTTCCCTCACCCCTCGCCTTGCCGCACACGAGGCCACGCACGTCATCCAGTTCGGCCGCCGGCTCCTCGAAACCCCGGGAGCCACCGGGCTGGGGACGGTATGGGAACTGGAGGGCCAGGCCGTGGTCGCGGAGGAGGTGGTGGGGTATGCCGACATCGGGTCCGGTCCCCGACGGAATCTAGGATTCGAGGTGGCCTTCGACCCGAGCGAAAGTCGACTCACGGACTGGTTCTCCAACGCATTCGTGGATCTCGCCGTCTACTATGGCTTCCAAAGTCCAACATCTCGGGCCTCGGGCGCTCCAGCCGGGTGCAGCTGGTTGGGACGCGTGGAAACGAGTGGGCCCTGCAACTACGGGCGCCTTGCCTATGGCCCTTCCTGGTCCTTCCAGCGCTGGGTCATGGATCACTATGGGAGCGGCTTTACCGGGGGTGAGGCCGAGCTTCAACGTCGGCTCGTTCAGTCCACTGCTGTGGGATTCGCCGCCTTCGAGCAGGTTCTCGGGGAACCGGTGGCCCCGCTCCTCGCTCGCTGGGCCGCCTCCCTCTACACCGATGGTCGGCTCCCCTCAGGGGCGGACCCGCGGCTGTCCTTCCCCAGCTGGAACCTGAGAGAGATCGACGGGAATCTGGTCGAAACGGCAAGCCTCCTTCCGGTCTCACGCTCGTTCGGGAACGTGAACGTGACCCAGACCGTGGCGGCAGGATCCAGCTTCTACCTTCGTGTCAGTGGAACCACCCAGCCAGCCTGGGCATTCCGGGTCACCGCCCCGGAGGGGGGAGCCCTCCCAGCCCATGTTCAGGTGTGGGTGGTACGGCTCCCGTGACCTTGCCTTCTCTCCTGGCACTGGGGGGCTTCGTGGCCGTCTCCTGGAGCCCCTCCCTGAGCGGGGCTTTCTTCCGCCCGGGGCCCTGGTATTTCGACGGCCTGGTCCGCCCTGCGTGGACCCCGCCCGCGTGGGTTTTCGGCCCGGCGTGGGGACTCCTGTTCACCCTGATGGGTGCAGCCGCGTGGCTCGTGTGGCTAGAAGGAGGGTGGGAGGGAGCGAGCGGGCTGGCCCTCATTCTCTTCCTGGCCCATCTCCCGGTCAATGCGGCCTGGTCCTTCCTCTTCTTTGGACTCAGGCGGCCGGACTGGGCAGCCATCGAGGTCTTCTTCCTCTGGGCCTGGATCTGGGTCCTCGTGGTTCTGTTCTGGAGCGTCCGGCCGCTGGCCGGCACCCTTCTCCTGCCCTACCTCGCCTGGGTGGGGTTCGCGTCGGCCCTCAACGTCGAGATCTGGCGAAGGAACCGGGGCAGACTCATACTGCTGGCCCAGCAGTACGAGAACCGATAGCCCGAGGCGCCCGCTCCCCCGCGTGAATCCACCGTCCATGCAGTGGAAATGCAGGGGGCGTGCCCAAGCCTCCACGGCCTGGCCCCCTGGATCCGGCCGTGCCCTTCCTGCGGTCGAGGAGGGGCGGGCGGCGGCCCCAGATGGGCGTCACGGCTACCCTGCGGCGGCCGTGGCACCGGGAGCAAGGACTCCCGCCAGGAGGTAGTCCAGGACGTCGGCTGCAGTGTAGGAGGTCCTTCCGCCGAGGAAACCCCCGATCCGGGCGAGTTCGTCGCCACTCGTAAGGAGGGGGCGCTCCACTTCTCCGTCGCGGACCTGGGGGTGGCCCACATCGGCCATGAGGGCATTGCAGAGGCACTTCCGCCCCTGGGTCTCGCCCTCGGAACCGCCCTTGGCCTTCCAGGTCTTCACCGGTTCGGCCGGACACCGGTAGCCGACGCGTCCCCCCTCCATCCGGTAGGCGGTTCGGAGGTACCCCAGGTCGCAGATCCGCTGCCGTGCCGCGTAAACGTCGGGCGCGGCATTCGTCCCTTCCATCTCCACCACCTTGAAGGGGAAGCCGGTGGGGGAGGCGCGGAGATCCGTCACCACCTCCACGCCGCCTTCCCGAGCCGCCTTGCGGAGGACGCGGGCCTTCAGAATGGGATCGAGCCCACTCTCGTCGGCATAGGCGAAAAGGGTCCCGACCTGGATCCCCGCCGCGCCCGCGTCGAGGGCGTCCTGGAGCCCTTCGGCCGTCCCCGTGCCCCCGGCCAGCCAGAAGGGGAGCCCGAGCGCCGCGATCTCGTCCAGATCCACGAGGTCCCGATCTCCGTACACGGGCTCTCCGCGATCGTTGACCTCGAGACGACCGCGGGGCGGTGCGTTGTGTCCCCCGGCTGTGGGTCCCTCAATGATCCATCCATCGATCCGGCCCGTGGCCTTCTTCTGGAGCATTCTTGCCAGGGAATGGGAGGCGATGATGGGGAGGAAGTCTGGGCGGTGCAGGGGGGAGGGCGTGGTACCGCCCAGGTGGTCCGCCGGATCGAACGTGAGGAGATCGACGGAATCCCCTGCGGGTCCCTCCACATCGAGGCGCATCTCCACCGGGAGGTGTATGGCCAGACGGTCCAGAATGCCCGGGATCTCCCGGGGAATGCCGGCCCCCATGAGAACGTAGTCCACTCCAGCGAGCATGGCTCCGTAGAGGGTGGCCAGGTTGGGCATCTGAACCTTCGTCAGAAGGTTGATGCCCACGGGGCCGTCGTGCCCCTCCTTGGCGAGCCAGACCTCGGCAAAACTGGAGAGAACGGCGACCTGCTCCCGGGCGGTGTTCACCTTCTGGCGCCACATGGAGAGAAGCCGGTATGCGGCGTCAGGCGCCTTCCCATCCGGGATGAACCAGGACTCCAGCGCCTCGCGGGAAATGTCGGGAAGGGGGAAGGCCGCCACCGCCCTCCGGAGATGCCCTCCGGGGTCTCCGTCCTGCAACCGGCGCACGAAGAGGGAGTCGATGCAGGTACCGGAGACCACGCCCAGGTGTCCCTGAGAGGAGACGGCACGGGCGAGCGTCCAGTTCGATACACCAATCCCCATGCCGCCCTGGATGACCAGGGGGAGGGGAAGTCGAGCGGCTGCAGTCATGACGGAAGGGCTCGGAGGGGACAGGGGGCACCACGAACTCAGGCCGGGCCGGTAGACCGATGGCGGAGTTCCGGGCCCGGGCCGGGGCGGCGCCCACGATCGATGTGGGGAGGGTTACCCTCCAATCGGGGGACTCGAACCCGTTTCGTCAAGAGGGAGTCAGAAATCGTGATGCCACCGGTTCATTCCCCGGGAGGCCGGTTGCGGAGGGGGGAGACGTACGGGCCCCGGCCCCGCGTGTAGATGAGAACGACCCCGTTCCCCGCATCCCCCCCGACGCCGTATCTGAGCACGGCCTGCGTCGGCGAAACGAACTCGATGCTCTCGATCTCGGAAGAGGGAAGGGTTCGGAGCAGGGCTCCCCCCTCTCCCGGCGGAATCCGGATGTCATCCACCACGACCTGCACCATCTGGCATGCGGCACCGGTGACCCCAGGGGTCCGGCGAATGCTCTGGACACACAGGCGTTCCGGGTCCCCTGGGTTGTTCAGCTCAGTCACCGTCAGACCGGGGATGGTCCGGCGCAGGACCTCGAAGGCCTGCGCCCCCCGCGATTCCTCCAGAGCCATAGCATCCCCGTAGACGATGTCCCGGCGGACCGGTGACAGACGGGAGAGTTCCTGAACGGCACTTCGGACGGAGACCTCGATGCCACTGACTTCGATGGCCTGGGGGGCGACCCTCAACCGGAGGAAGAGGTCCTGGCCTGCCGGGATCGAGACGGCCTCCGACTCCACCCGGTAGGCCAGATGCCGGAGCTCGAGCCGGTAACTACCCGGTCGAACGTTCTGGAAGGCGAACCGCCCCTCGGCGTCGGTCAGGGCCTGCAGTGGTGTGCCCTCAAGCCGAACAATCGCCTGTTGCACCGGGGCGCCGGACACCTGATCAAGGACCTCGCCGCCCAGGTCGCCGAGGCCCCGGGCGGCGGCTTCAACGCGAATGTACTCCTGAATAACGTTGACGCTCTGCTCGGGGGCGGAACCGAGTGGAACGTGTACGTCGTGGAAGACAAAGGTCGGTCGAGGCACCTCGATCTCTTCCCGCGCCCCCGCCTGGGTCCAACCTTCGCTCCAGATCCGAAGGAAGCGGGCGTCTTGCGGAATCCCGCACACCCGATACAGGCCGGCCGCGTCGGACTGGGTGGCTGCCCTCTCCACCCCGTCAGGTGCATCCCACTCCACCACGACGCGGGCGAACGGCACCCTGACCTCCTGGGCTGGGTCGAGAACCGCTCCCACGACGGCGGTAAACCCGTCACCGTACTCGGCCTCGCAGGAATAGGCGAGCCCCAGGACGGGCGAGGGAAGCACAAGGACCACGCCCGCAGACTCCCCATCAAGTCCGGCTTGGAACGCCTCGCTCAATGCGCTCAGTCGTCCCTGGGATTCGGCCTGGAGGCGGACTGGGGTCCGGGGCGGCAGCTCGAGCACGAAAACCCCGTCCTCGTCGGTCCTCCCGAGGGCGAGGAGTTCCTGGTCCTCCGGATTCCCCGCATCGCGGTAGGCCGACACGACGGCGCCGAGGACGGGAGCACGGGTACCCTGCTCGATGACCTGTCCCACGAGCGCGGCCTCGTCGGATGGAGCGCCCGGCTCAGCCTGCTGGGCTTCCGCCATGGCGTTGCAGACGAGGACCCCGACGACAGCAAGGACTGAAGCGAAGCGAGCCACGAGCGAGCCTCCATGAGTTGCCAATGCGTTCCACTCCCAAACGTGTGCTACTCCTTCCGTAGCCACAAGGATCCCCGGCGTACGGGACCCCGATGGGCCGTCACGGGTATTGACGCATCTGCGCCGGTAGGAGTACAGGCTTACTAACTGAATCGTACCGTCCGTCCGGGGCTTTGGAATCCGACGCACCAGAGGCCCTCTGAATGCATATGGGCGGAAAGACACTCTACTGAGGCGTCTGCTCCGACAGGTCCGTCCGCCAGGGACATGGATTATCTCGTCCTCTTCCCCCGGGAATGCCCCTCTCACCGACGTCAGTTCATGCCATCAATCCACCAGAATGCCACCCGCGAGCGATCCTCGTACGTGGCCCGTCTCGTCGTCGGTCTCCTTTCGGGAACTCTCCTCGTGGGCTGTTCCGGCGATGTGACGGACCCGTCCCTTACCTCCGTCGTCGGGGAGTGGTGTACCCTGCGCGGGCTTGGCGCGAACAACCTACCGGCACCTGGCGTTTCTTTCATGGGCGTTGTCCTTCTGCAGGAAGGAATGGCGCTCTTCGGTACCGGTAGCGTGAGTCGCCCCGATGACGACGAAATCATCCCGTCACGCTACTCGGGTTCACTCTCGGCGGGCACGGTCATGCTGGATCGAACCGATCTTGAGGCAGGTCGCCCTGCACCGGGTCCCGTTTTCACCCTGAGCCTCCAACTCGACGGACGGGACCTGGTTGGTACCGCCAGCGGCGATCCTGACTTCACGGGTCCTGTGCACCTCGTGCGTCTCGGACCCCGCTGTTTCATCGACTGATTCAGGGGTTGTCGATGCGACAGTCCCTGCGCACGTCGCCCTTGGAGAAGAAAAGAGCCCCCGGGACCTGGAAGAGGTCCCGGGGGCTTACGTGTCTCCGGTCAGGCAGTCCTTCCCCGACCGTCAGCTCGTCGCTTCAGTCCCGATCAGTCGATATTCGGGTTCCCGACGCGTTCGGCCTGCGGAATGGGCCAGCAGGTCTGGCTTCCTACGTCGCCCACACCCGACTTGTAATAGCCACCGGGCTGAGTTAGCCCGGGGAGAAGGTTGCCGTGACGCTGAAGGTCGGCCATGCGGCGCCCTTCCAGCCAGAAATCAATGGTTCGCTGGCGGAGGAGTTCGGCCAGGGGGTTGCTCCCCGTATACGGGTCCTCCCCGCCGACGGCTCGGCGCTCGTTCACAAGCTCCAGGATCTGGGAGCTTGAACCGCTTCCTTCGGCCGCGATGTACCGCGCCTCAAGTCCCGAAGCCAGGCGAATCGACGAAGCCCACGAGTTGAACTTGCGCTGATCGAAGAAGGGGAGTTCTGCGTCCTGACCGAACGCGCCAGTGTCTACCCATTGGATTCGGGGGTCACCAGAGGGAGAAGATGGATCGCCGGTAACGTCCTGACCGATCTCCCGGATGAAGGGCGCCACCACGAGGTTCGCGCGGCTCCCACGAAAGCTGAAGCTGAAAACGAAGTTGCCGAGCCGGCCCCGGTTCCCTGCATCATCCACGTACGGGATCTCGAAGACGAAGCCCGAAGCTACCCCGCTCACGGCCTGAGCCGCCTCAGCACCCCGTCCGAGTTGGAGAAGGGCTCGCCCCTTCCCGACCCGGGCCGCATCAGCCAACTGGCTTCCCTGCGTACCGCCTGCGGCGCTTCCGGACTGGATCGCGCGGTCGAAGCGAGACACCGCGGTCTCCAGGAGCTGGGTCTGCGACATGAGGGACCCCGGGACTCCTCCCGCACCCCGCATCGTTCCCTCGCAGAACGCCTCGGCCATGAACGTCAGGCCGAAACCAGATGTCAGGGCGCCCCGAGCAATACTCAGATCGGTGCCCGGATTCCCGTCGAGAATCTCGACGACCTGTTCCCCCGCAGCGATGGCACGAACGAGCGGGTTCCATACATCGCCGAGCATGGAGGAATTGGTTTCCGTGACATCACGGCGACCGAATTCGTTCCGGGTGGGGAAGGTGTCACCCACCCACGTCTCTCCCGTGAACCAGGACCCATACACCGTGATCCTCGGAACCGCCGTGGCCAGCGTCTGGAACGCCGAGTTTGCAAACGTCGGCCCGTCCTGGACCGCGTCCACGTCCCCGGCCTGAATGACGCCGGGAGTGCGGACGTCGAAGAAGGAATCGCAAGCTGCCACCGTCCCGACCACGGCCAGGGCAACCAGCGCGCGCGCCGCCAACCCAAGGGGCCGGTAGGTACGATTGGTTGTCATCATCTTGGTCTCCCGTGCCGGATCAGAAGGTGAGGTTGACCCGGGCGCTGAAGCGCCGAGTCTGCGGGAGGGTGAGGAAATCCACGCGCCGGAAGTCCCCGCCACCGACCACCGCGAGGTTCGCTCCGATGACCTCCGGATCCGGACCGGAATAGTCCGTCCAGAGTCCGAGGTTGCGGCCAGCCAGCGTCACCGTCGCCCCTTGGGCGCGGAAGAAGCGGGCCGCGTCCGACGAGAGGGTGTAACTCACGGAAAGCTCCTGGAACCGGAGGAAGCTGCCGTCCTCCAGATACTCGTTCAGTACGTTGTCCCGAGCCGGAGTCCTTCCCTCCGTCGTAATCCAGGGTCCGAAGCGCAGGAGCCGCTCTTCCGGATCGAGCCGGTCGGGGAAGGCGGCCCGCTCCCCGCGCACGAGCTGACGCTCACGGAACTCGTCGGTCCCGTTGTACACGCGGAAGTCCCGCATCCACGAGAACTGGGCAAAAACCCGGAAGTTCCGCAGCAGCGTGATGGTGGAGGAAAAGTTCCCCTCGTTCCCGGGCTCCGGGTTGCCGAAGAACTCGGCGGTGTCGCCCATGATGACCCGGTTGTTGCTCAGGTCGTACTCAACCACGGGGAGCTGCCAGTAGCCACGCACCGGGTACCCCGGACGCACTTGCTGAGCAACGCCGAAGGGCTCCACATCGCCCAGATCGATCACCTCATTCGTATTGGTCGAGATGTTCAGACGGGCGTCCCAGGAGAAGTTCGGCGTTTCGAGGACCCGCGCGTTCATTCCGATTTCCCAACCCCGGTTCTCCAGCTCCCCGATGTTCACGTTGGGGTTCTGCGTGAATCCCAGGGAGGGAGCGATCGGGCGGGAGAGAATCAGGTTTTCGGACCGGCGGTTGTAGTAGGTGACCTCCAGACCCACCCGCTCCTGCAGCAGGCCCGCATCGAACCCAAACTCCACCTCGACGCCACGCTCGGGCTCGAGATCGGCGTTCCCTGGGTTCGCGAGAACTACGCCAGGGCGTACGTCCGTGGCCGTGAGGGCGAAAGGAGAAGCGGAGAAGGTGGTCAGCGCTGCCGTGGTTCCGGGGGACCGACCGGTCGATCCCCAACCGCTGCGCAGCCGCAGGGTCGGGAAGATGGACTGGGCGAACCCAGGGTAGAAGTCCTCCTCGGACACGACGTAGGACACTCCGACCTTCGGGTTCACGAAGGTGTCGATCTCTTCTCCGAAGGCGGCGTTCCGGTCCACCCGGACTCCGAACTGGAAGTACATCCGATCCCGAAAGGCCAGGTCGGCCTGGGTGAAGATCCCGCCCTCACGGCCCTCGGAGTACGACTGCCCTCCGGTGGTCGTGGCGGCCGCGTTGATGGACCGGGCGGCGTTCGTGGTGAGCCCGATCCCGGTAGCGTTCGTCAGGTCGGATCGAACCGCGACCACCTGAGCGCCGAAGGCCACATCCGCGGACCAGTTGTCGGTCAGGGAGCGCCGAACGCTGCCCAGATAGTCCACGGTGACTTCGTCGCGGTTCTGCCGGGCCTGGGCGATGTTCCCCCCGTCGAGCGTGGGGTTCCCATACCAAGAGAAGGGGTTGAGCGGGAAGAAGTCGTAGGCCTCGGTGCGGGTCACGTCGACCCCGACCGTCAGACGGTTCGTGAACCAGCTGCGGGGTGTGTAGTTCGCCGACAGGGAGGGCGTGACCCTCACCGACATGTTCGAGTTTTCGATCGCGGTAATGGCCTCCCGCTGGCGGAATGCACCAAACCACCCCTCGTTGACGTTATTCCCTACCGTCAGCGGGTTTCCGAGCATCCCTCCACCCAGGAAGCCGTACCCGTTGTTGTCGTTCTGCGGCAGGCGGGTATCGACCCGGCCAAGCCCCATCGAGGCCTCAAGCCGGAGATCATCCCGGGGGGTGAAGTCGAAGTTTACGCGAGCCGTATGGCGCCGGTACTCGTTCCCGGGGAGCGTGCCGTCTTCGGAATCGGAGGTCAGCGAGAGGAAGTAGCCGTACTGTTCCCCACCACCGCGAGCCGAGTATGCCACCGCGTGCCGCTCCCCGGTCCGGAAAATGTTGTCCCGAACGAGGGGGTTGTCTTCGACGATGTCGCCCACCTGGAGCCCACTGCAGAGGCTGGTGGGGGTCCCCACGGCCGCGGCAGTGCAGGGCACGAAGTTCGACGGCGGTGTGAAGTTGGCGTCGATGCTGCCGTATTCATAGCTCAGGTTCTGGGTGAACCCGGCTCCGGCGGACCCGCGCTTCGTCCGGATCTGGATCACGCCAGCGGTGGCATCGGCCCCGTAAAGGGTGGCAGCCAAGGGGCCCTTCACGACCTCGATGGACTCGATGTCCTCGGGCGCGATGTCGTTCAACCGGGAAGAGACCTGGCCCCCCACGCCATAGATCTGGGAGACCCGGGAGTCCAGGCGGACCCCGTCGACGATGACGATGGGCTCGTTCGAGAGGTTGATGGAGGCGGGCCCGCGGAGACGGATCCGCTGGCCGGTGCCGGCGGTTCCCGACGTCTGGGTGATCGACACGCCGGTGGTCCGCCCCTGGAGGATGTTAGTCACACTGGTGACCGGCGCCACCTCCGTGATGGCGGCCACGTCGAGCGACGAGACCGAGGCGGCCTGGGCCCGGCGCTCCTGCCGCCCGGCCGTTCCCGTGACCAGAACCTCGTCCAGGGCAATGGCCGACTGCTCGAGTCGGAAGTTCACGGTCGCGGTCTGGCCAGCCACCACGTTCGCGGTCTGCGTTGTACTCCGGTACCCGATGAAGGTAGCCCGGATCTGCTGCTCGCCGGCAGTGACGTTGGGGATGCGGAAGTTTCCTTCGCGGTCGGTCAGGGTGCCGAGCTGGGTCCCCACCACGGAGACCTGCGCCGAGGCCACGGGTTGGCCCGAGCGGGCGTCCACGACCTGACCTGTGACGACTCCCTGCTGTGCCTCGGCAAGGCCGGGCGAAGCGAGGAGCACTCCGAGAGCCGCGAACGCGGCGGCCGGAGTCCAGATCAAACGCTTGAGATTCATACGTTCGTTCCTCGTTGATCCGGCAGACCGCAAAGGGAGGTCGCCCTCTGGGTGGGGCGACCCCTGCAGCCTGCCAGGGTTGTCCTTGCCCGGACGATGCATCCCCGAGGGGAAGCCCGAGCCGGGCGCGTCGCAAACAGGGGCGCTGCGTGGGAGTGCCACCTCCATGACACGAGGGAAGATTGGGTGCGCCGCGAACCTTTGAAGGTTCGTGCACCTGTGCATCTCTTATTGTGGGGATCGTGTCAGGTTTACGCAATAGTGCCCCGAACCCGAACGGATTCGTGATGTTCCCCTTCCCGTGTGCGATCCCCCCACCCCCCCCTCGACTTCCCCTCCCCGGCTCCCCGGGCGAGACCGGGGAGCCGGGGTTCCATGACGCCGCGCGGCCGGGGCCCGATGCCGGCTCCGGGGGCCCCGGAGGTCAGCGCGTCTCCTCCTCCCCGGTCTTCCGGAGAATGAGGCGGTGGGCCCGGAGGCGGAGGGCGTTGATGCGGATGAAGCCCCGGGCGTCCTCCTGGTCGTACCCCCCGGCCACATCCATGGAGGAGAGTTCCTGGTCGTAGAGGGAGGACTCGGAACTCCGACCCATGGGGATGACGTTCCCCCTGAAGAGGCGCACCCGGACCTCCCCGTCGATGAGGCGCTCGGCCTGCTCGAAGGCGGCCTGGATGAAGTCCATTTCGGGCGAGAACCAGAAGCCGTTGTAGATGATCTCGGAGAAGCGCGGGGAGAGCATGTCGCGAAGGCGAAGCACCTCCCGGTCCATGGCCAGACCCTCGAGGTCGCGAAGGGCGTGATGGAGAACGGTCCCCCCCGGCGTCTCGTAGACCCCCCGGGACTTGATCCCCACAAAGCGGTTCTCCACCAGGTCGACCCGACCGATCCCGTGCTCCCCCCCCATGTCGTTCAGGTAGGTGAAGAGGGCCACCGGATCGGTATGCTCCACCCCGTCGTCGTGGCTCACCACCCGGACCGGGCGGGCATCCTTGAAGAAGATGGAGAGCTCGCTCGGAATGTCAGGGGTGTTCTCCAGCGCCCGCGTGAGCCGGAACATGTCGTCCGGCGGCGGGAGCATGGGGTCTTCCAGGAGCCCCGCCTCGTAGGACCGATGCATGAGGTTCTCGTCGGAGGACCAGGGCTTCTCGGCCGTGGCCTCTACCGGAATCCGGTGCTCGGCGGCGAAGGCCAGGAGGTCGCGGCGCCCCTGGAAGCGGTCGAGGAACTCCCGCTCCTTCCAGGGAGCCACCACCTGGAGCCGGGGTCCGAGGGCTGCAAAGGCAAGCTCGAAGCGGACCTGGTCATTCCCCTTCCCCGTGGCGCCATGGGCCACGGCGCCAGCGCCCTCGCGCTGGGCGATCTCCACCTGACGGCGGGCAATGACCGGGCGGGCCAGCGCCGTCCCCAGGAGGTAGCGGTTCTCGTAGATGGCGTTTCCGGCAATGGCCGGGAAGATGAAGTCGGTGACGAACTCGGCCTTCAGGTCTTCCACGAAGACCTGGCTCGCCCCGGTCTCGAGGGCCCGCCGGGCCACGTCGTCGAAATCCTCCTGCTGCCCCACGTCGGCCACGTAGGCCAGCACCTCGTATCCGCGCTGGATGAGGACCTTCAGGATGCAGGCCGTATCGAGGCCACCGCTGTAGGCGAGAACCACCTTCTTCTTGGACACCAGGGCGCTCCGGGAGGGAGGGATGCGGGATCGGGAGAGCGAGGGGGGCGCGGCC
>JBJHCG010000019.1:0-75837 GCA_050485885.1 Gemmatimonadales bacterium
CGCCTGCTCCGCGCACGGGTCGCTTATCACCACAGCGGTCTGGACTACCGTCACCGCGCCGGCCTTATTGAGCCATTGGCAAAAGCCGGGCAATTACGTGTCGTCGTTGCAACAATGGGTCTTGCCGCAGGCATCAATTTCTCCATGCGTTCGGTGGTAGTCACCGGACGTGAGTATCGGGTCGGCGAACGGGCACGTCTCGTTAGGCCGGACGAACTGCTGCAAATGTTTGGCCGCGCCGGCCGGCGGGGGCTGGCAGACATCGGCTCTATCCTGGTCGCGCCGGGGCGCCCGCGCCTTCGGGCGGGGGGGGGGGGGCCCTGCCCGAGGGTCGCCCCGTGGGTCGCCTCCTGCTCCGGGCGGGGGGGCCTCCGATCCCGTGGCACCCCGGGGGCCCCACGCATGAGCTCCCCCTCCCGGGCAGCCGCCGCCCCTGCCAGGTTATTCTTGAGATGCGGGGCCTTCCGCGCAGGAAAGGCGCCCTGAACGGCGGGCCTGGGTGAGGGATGGATCCCGCGTCCGTGGCCCGCGGGGTTCTCCCCGACCGTTCCCTCCCTCCTGGACTTCCCCTCTCCGACGCCCCGGCGAAGGCGCGCTCCTGACCATGTCCGACGCACTCCCGACCCCCTCCGCCTCGAAGGCCCTTCCTTCGCCCGACCTTCCGTCCGGCTTCGGGTCTCTCCTTCCCGAGGTCCGGAGCCCGCGGGTGGGGCCCGCCACCCGGGTGCTCGCGGCGCGGCTCGGGCGGGTGGAGTCCCGCAATGTGACCTTTCTCGACCCGATGGACCTTCCCCCCTTCTGGACCGAGGCCCGGGGGGCGAATGTCCGGGATGCCGAGGGGAACTGCTTCGTCGACCTGACGGGAGCCTTCGGGGTGGCCCTGGCGGGGCATGCCCACCCCCGGGTGGTGAAGGCGATCCGGGAGCAGGGGGAGCGCCTCCTCCACGGCATGGGCGATGTCCACCCCCCCGAGACCAAGGTCCGCCTTCTCGAGGCCCTGGCCCGCATCGCCCCCTGGCCCCGGGCCCGGAGCTTCCTTGCGAACTCGGGGTCGGAGGCGGTGGAGGCGGCGCTCAAGACGGCGGTCCTCGCCACGGGAAGGTCCGGGATCCTGGCCTTCGAGGGGAGCTACCACGGACTCACCCTGGGTGCCCTGGCGGCCACGCACCGGGAGGACTTCCGCGCTCCCTTCCGGAGCCAGCTCCACGGCCGGGTCCACTTCCTCCCCTTCCCCGATCTCACGGATCCGGACCCCGAGGGCGCCATGGCCCAGGCCCTGGACCGGGTGGAGGCCGTGCTGGAGGGGGGGGGCGCGGGGGAAGGAGGGATCGGCGCGGTGATTCTCGAGCCCATTCAGGGTCGGGCCGGGGTCCGGGTGCCCCCCCCGGGCTTCCTGGCCGGGGTCGGAGAGCGCGCCCGGGCCCACGGTGCCGTGGTCATCCACGACGAGATCTTCTGCGGGCTCGGGCGTACCGGGCGGGTCTGGGCCTCGGCATGGGAGGGGGAGTCGGCCCGACCCGATCTTCTCTGCACCGGAAAGGCGCTGGGGGGGGGCCTCCCCATGAGTGCCCTGGTGGGAGATGCCCGGGTCATGGATGCGTGGCCCGCCTCCCGGGGCGAGGCCCTGCACACCTCGACCTTTCTGGGGCATCCCCTGGCCGCCGCCACGGCCCTGGCCTTCCTCGAGATTCTGGAAGGGGACGACCTCCCCGCCCGCGCCACCGAGGTGGGGGCACACCTGCGGAGGGGGCTCGAAGCGGCGCTGGCCTCCGACCCCCCCGCCGGGTTTCGGGGGATCCGGGGTCGAGGGGCGTTTCTCGGAATCGTCCTGGAGGGGGAAGGCGCGCCGTCGCCCCCCGGGGTGCGGGTGGCGGCGGCGGCGCTGGATCGAGGCTATATCGTGCTTCCCGCCGGCCCCGGGGGGGAGGTGGTCGAACTCTCCCCTCCCCTCTGCCTGACCCCGGAGCAGATCGAGGGCGCGGTGGGCGCCGTGGCCGAGGCCCTTCGAGGGGCCGGGGCGCTCAGAACCGGCAGGGCCAGGGAGGCCAGCGAGGTCTCGAGCCCCGAGGGCCGGCCACGATGACCTGACCCGCACCGCCACCTCTCCTACACCGTGACTTCCTCCCCGCCATCGACGTTGATCACGTTCCCCGTGACCCAGTGGGCCAGGGGCGAGGCGAGGGCCACGGCGGCGCCAGCCACGTCTTCCGGGGTCGTGAGGCGACCGGAGGGGTTCTTGGCCGCGGCGCCGTCGAGGAGGATGTCGTTCCCCGGGATCTTCCGGAGGGCCGGGGTGTCGGTGACCCCGCCCCGGAGGGCGTTCACGGTGATCCGCCGGGGGGCGAGCTCCCAGGCCAACTGGCGGCAGTGGGCCTCCAGCGCCGCCTTGGCCGCCGAGACAGGGCCGTAGGTGGGGATCACACGGTTCGATCCCGAAGAGGTCATGGCGAAGATTCGGCCGTGCTCCCCCATCATCCCCCGATTCACCACCGCCTGGCTCCAGTCCACGAGAGAGTGGGCCATGACCCGGACCGTCATGTCCATCTGCGCCGGAGTCACCGCATCGTCCCCGACGAAGGGGCGAAGGGTCCCGAAGGCCAGGGAGTGCATGAGGACCCCGATGTCCTCGCCCTCGGCCAGATGGGCGGTCATTTCGTCGAGGGCGGCGGTCATCTTCTCGGGGTCGGCTGCGTTCATGTTGAAGAAGTGCGCCCGACGCCCCATGGCCTCGATCTCGGACTGTAGCGCGGCCACCCGCTCCATCCCGGCCCGGCGATCGAGATGGACGCCGAAGATGTCGTAGCCAGCCTCGGAAAAGGCCCGGGCACAGGCCTCTCCGAAGCCCGACGAGGCTCCGAGGATGAGTGCCCAGCGTCCGGTGGCCCTGGATTCGGTCATGGGAACCTTCTCACGTACAAGGAAGAAGAACGATGAGAGTGGCGCGGATGCGTCCACCCAGGGGAGGTCGGGGTCGAGCGTCGACCGGCGGTGCGCCCACGGTGCCCGGACCATGCCTCTGCCCGCGTGCTTCCCGCGCGTGGCGCCTGCGCGAGGTCAGGTCCAGACGGATCCAGGTGGATCTTCCGATGGGCCGACCCACCCCGCGAAGGGCACCCGTCCGGCTCCGGGGAAGATAGAAAACCCCTGCCCCGATTGAAACCCGCGTTCGCTGCAGCGGGTGAGGTGCCGGTGCGCAAGGGATGTGCGACCCGCCCCCCGCCCGCCCACGCCTGGATCCGCTCGCATCACCATTCTTGAGCGTCTCATTGGATCATGCAACGCCTCATCCTTGCCCTGACCCTGACCCTGGTCCTGGCCGGAGGCTTGTCCACGACCCAGGGGCTCTCCGAGCTCCTGGGGGGCAGCCGGGGGGCCGGGATCCTCGGGGTCCCCGACGAAGCTCGAGCCCCCGGTGCCGGCGTCCCCGACGAAGCCCGAGCCCCCGGTGCCGCGGTCCACGACGAAGCTCAAGTCCCCGGTGCCGCGGCCCCGGATGCACCCCGGGGCTCGGGCATCCCCGCCTGCGATCCGGTGGGGCGGAGCGCGCTGAACGAGGCGCCCCTTCCGGTGCTCCTGGTTCCGGGATGGGGAGATCAGGCCACGAGCATGGAACCACTGCGCCGACGACTCACCGAGGCGGGATGGCCGCAGAGCCGGGTTTCGTCGCTCTCCTTCCGCGATCCGGTGGGGGGGAACGCCGCCCATGCCGCGGAAATCGACCGGGCTGTCCGGGTGCTCCGAGGGCTCACCGGGGCGCCGGCGGTGGACGTTGTGGCCCATTCCATGGGGGGCCTTGCCACCCGGGAGTTCCTGCGCGACGGACGGGAGGCCGCCTGCGTGCGTCGCGCCGTCTTTCTCGGGACACCCCACCGGGGCACGGTGGTCGCCGTACTCTCGTGGGGTGAGGGGGGGCGTGACATGGTTCCGGGGAGCGAGTTTCTCCTTCGTCTGAACAACGCGCCCCCGGTGCCGGAAGGGGTGCGCGCCCTGGCGGTTCGGACCCCGGTGGACCTTCGGGTCATTCCCGCGTCCTCGGCGATCCTCCGGGGGGAAGGGGTGGAGAATGTGGAAATCTGCTGTCCGACCCACGCGGGCCTCGTGGATGACCCGCGCACCTTCGAGGAAGTCCTCGGCTTTCTCCGGGAAGGAGCGGTCGAACCCGTGCCTGCCCCGGTCCTGGAGGGGCCTTGACCCCGATTCGTCGGGTTGGTAACATAGGGGCCCTCCTTCGTACGAGGGTTGGCTACGCCCCCATCGTCTAGTGGCCTAGGACACCTGGTTCTCAGCCAGGAAACCGGGGTTCGATTCCCCGTGGGGGTACTGAAGAGAGGGCTCGAAGTTGCCCACGCGACATCGGTCGCTTAGCTCAGCTGGTAGAGCGCCACGTTCACATCGTGGATGTCGCAGGTTCGAGTCCTGCAGCGACCATGAAGCCCCCGCCCGGAGATCCGGTGCGGGGGTTTTGTGTGTCCGGGCGCGGATCGCGGCCTCCGGGCAGTCGGGCGGCCGGAGGGCCGGAGAGGCGGGCGGTGCCGGGGAGGTGCGGGCGGTGTGCACCCGGGCGGTGCCCGATGGCCAGGTGGAGGGCGCTCGCTCGGACTCCGGGGAGCCAGGCGGTGCGCCGCCGGGCCGCCATGCCTCGGATCCTCGCCCCCGGTTCCCCCACACTCTCTCGTCCCCCGCCCCCGGGCCTCCACCCCTCCGGCTCTTCATGCCCCACCCCTACGATCGTCGATGGGCGCGCTACAACAAGGCCACCCTGGACCTGGTGGAGCCCGCCCTCCTCGCCTGTGACCTGCCGGCCGCCACGCGCGTTCTGGACGTGGGGTGCGGGACCGGGCTCCTGGTGGAGCGGTTTCTGAGGGGTGGGGCCGACCTCGTGCCCGTGGGGGTGGACCCCGATTCCGCGATGCTCCGGGGCGCCGTGGCTCGCACCGGGGCGAGGGTGGCCCGGGCCGGGGCCGGAGCGCTCCCCTTTGCGGCGGGGTCATTCGGTGCCGTGGTGACCTCCAGCTCCCTTCACTTCTGGCCCTCTCCCGGGGCCGGCCTCGACGAGATCCGCCGGGTCCTCGCCCCCGGTGGGTGGCTCGTGCTCCTGGACTGGTCCGCCGATCCCCTCCACATGCGGATCTTCGAGGGGTGGGTCCGCTTCCGGGACCCGGCCCACCGGAAGGTCCTTCGCGGAGGAGAACTCCGGGCGCTTGTGGACCGGGCCGGGTTCAGGGAGGTCCACCTGGCGAAGCGCCGGAGCCACGCCCTCTGGGACCACCACCTCCTGGTGGCGCGAGGGTAGGCCCGGCGGCATGGCCTCCGCCACACGGGGGAGCTTCCATCTGCCGGGGGCATTGCCTCCGGCACACGACACGTTGCCGCAGGCCTGCCCGTTGCCCAGATTGGCCGCCCTGCCGGTCGCCGGTCGCCGGTCGCCGGTCGCCGGTCGCCGGTCGCAGGTCGCCGGTCGCCGTTCACCGGTCGCCGGTCGGCGCGGGTCCCCTCGTTTCACGCCCTCTCCTCGGCGCTGGCTCCTCGGTGGGCCACCGTTCGTCCTTCCCCTTGCCCCCACCCCCTCCCATGCCCACGCGTCGCGACTTTCTCCGGACCTCGATTCTTGCCGGCACGGCTGCCGGCCTCACTTCCGCCCCGGGAGGGCTCGCCGCGCTGGGCTCCGGGGTCCAGGGCATGGTCCATCCGGGTCCGGGTCCGGATCGAGGGCGGCCGAGAGGGCAGCCCCTTCGCATTCTCCTTCTTGGAGGGACGGGGTTCATCGGCCCCCATCTCGTGAAGCGGATCGTGGACCGGGGGCATGAACTCACCCTCTTCAACCGGGGGCGGAGCGAGCCGGGGATGTACGCGGAGCTCTACCCGGCGCTCGAGTCGCGGGTGGGGGATCGCGACGGCGATCTGGCCTCGCTCGAGACGGGCCGCTGGGATGCCGTGATCGACAACTCCGGGTACACGCCCGAGCAGGTGGGGGCCACGGCGCGCCTCCTGGCCGGGCGGGCCGGGCACTACCTCTTCACCTCGACGCGGGGGGTCTACGCGGGGTTCACCGCCGAACGGATGGACGAGGATGCGCCGGTGGGAATGGCCGGGGTTCCCGACACGGAGTGGTCCGGGTACGGGCCCCTGAAGGCGCTGGCCGAGCGGGAGGTGTGGGCGGCCTTTCCGGAAGGAACGGGGATCGTGCGGCCGCCCATCATTACCGGGCCCGGCGACAACACGGACCGCTTCACCTTCTGGTACGATCGGGTGGATCGCGGGGGCGAGGTGATGGCTCCCGGGGACGCTTCCGACCCGATCCAGTACGTGGATGTGAGGGATCTGGCCGATTTCGTGGTGAAGATGGCCGAAGAGCGGATTCTCGGGGTCTACAATGTGACCGGCCCCGGCGCACCCCTCTCCACCGCCGCCTTCCTGCACGGGCTGCGCGCCACCACCGGGACGCCGGTGCGCTTCACCTGGGTGCCCTGGGACTTCCTCGAGGCGAACGGAATCCGGGGTGGGGCGCAGATCGCGGCGTGGCGGGCGCCTACGGGAGTGAACCTGAACTACGGGCGGGTCTCGAATGCCCGGGCCATGGCCGCCGGAATGACCTTCCGCCCCCTGGCCGCCACCGCCATGGACACCCTCGCCTGGTACCGGGATCGGGTGGCCGCCGGGGGGCCCGAGCTCCGGTCCGGGTACTCGGCCGAGCGGGAGGCCGAGGTGCTGGCGGCGTGGGGGGGGGCAGGGCGGGGGTAGGGCCGGGGCAGGAGCCCGGGGCCGGAACCCGGGGCAGGAGCCCGGGGCGAGCCAGGGGCTCAGCCCTCCGCCGCCTCCCGTGACCCCTGGATGAGGCGCACTGCGATGGCCCCCACCACGAGGCCGCCCCCGGCCAGGAGGGCGACCCACCCCGACACGGTGGCGGTGCGCTCGAGGACATGGGCGCCGAGCTCGCCCCAGATCTCGCTGGCTTCGCCCTCTGTTCCGGCATCGGCGAAGGCTTCCCGGATCCGGCCGGGCGCCAGGGCGAGAATCGCCGCGCCATGGAGGAGGAGCCCCGATCCCAGCGCGGCCGCCGGGACCCAGAGCGCCCACTTTCTTCGCAGTGCGGCAACCCCGCCCGCCCCGGCCAGGAAGAGGACGACGGGCCAGGCCGGGTAGGCCAGGAAGAGGGCGCGGTTCACCTGGGCCACGAGGTCGGCGAAGTCCTCGTCCCCTTCCTCGCTGGGGAAGGCCTCCACCGAGTCGGGGCCCGAGTCCGCCATTTCGTCGATTTCCTCGCGGAGCCCCTCTTCCACCCGCTCGGCCACCATGTCGGGGGGGCGGCAGTCGGGGTGGTCCTCGCTGAAGAACTCCTCTCCCGACCCTCCGAAGAACCGGACCCGGGCCGCCGAGGCCAGCGCGGAAAGGTCCTCCCCCACCCCGCACTCGGGGAGCGACGCATACTGTTCGAGCAGGACCCGCCCCAGGCTGTCGGCCATGGCGGGGCGCTCGGCCTCGATGGAGATGCGGAAGATCTCCTCCTCCGGGTAGGCCCGGAGAAAGTCGAGGAGATCCCCGTGCACCTCCCTGGCCTTGGCGCGGGTGTCGGCGGTGTCATACGTGGCGTGGAGAATCCGGGAGACGTCCTCCTCCCCCACCTGGAGGGGACCCTGGTTCAGCTCCCCGAGGAAGTCCGAGTTGGAGATGTCGAGGATGAGGGCCGAGATGCCCTTCTCGTAGAGCACTTCGTCGTCCACCACCGTTCCCGCCAGGATCGAGGGTGCGGTGAGGATCGTCCGCGCCACCCCGGCTCCCAGCCAGACCCCCGCCACCGTGCACGCCACCACGGAGAGGAGAAGAAGCACCGGACCCAGCCCCGGGGGGAGGCCAGCGGAGGCTCCCTTGGAGGCCTCGCGAGAAGCCGCCGAGGGCCCGGTGGAGGACCCGGTGGAGGCGGGAGAATCGGAGGTCGGAGCTTCGTCGTCGTCGGGAGCTGTCATTCCTCCTCCAACCCCGGAGAGGGAAGGAAGATGCGTGGTGACCCGGTGGCACGCGCCGGGAACCGGAGGGGGATCCGGATGCGGCCCTTCACCCCTGGTCCGCCCGCGCCCGGTGCCGGCGCCGCGCGCTCAGCCCCGGCCGTCCGCCCTCATCTCCCGCCCAGGAGGTCGGCGAGCTCCTCGCCCAGATGCCGCCGGAGGAGGCGATCCAGGGTGGCGCCCTCGGCACCCCCGATCTCATCCATGTAGGCGGCAAGAAGGGGGGTCCAGTCGGAGTCGTTCGGGAGAATGATCCCGAAGGTCTCGGCGGCATCATCCCCCACCGGATGGCGCCGCAGGGGCTGCCCTGCCTCCCGGGCGCGCCAGTAGTTGTAGATGTCGATGTACCCGAAGGTGGCGGGGCCGGAGGCGAGCCCCTCCACCAGCTCGTCGTTCGAGGCGACTTCGCGGAAGGCCAGCCCCGGGTACTCCGTATCGCGGATGCGAAGGAGGCGAGCCTCGTGCAGGGTGCCGGGATACCGCAGGGCCGTCAGGCCGGCGAAGGCCTCGCCGATGGCGTCCATGGAGGCAAGCTCGGGGACGTCCTCGTGCGTCACGAGAACGGCAATGTTCTGAAGGTAGGGAGGGGAGAAATCAAGCTCCTCGCCCCGGGCCTCGGTGATCGTGACATTGCCGATTCCGAAGGCCCCGCCCTCCGAGTCCCGAACATAGCCGTAGAAATCGGCCCAGAGGGGCTCCTCGATCCACCGCACGCCGACCTCGATTCCCTCCGTGCCTGCCACCCAGGTCGCGAAGCCCCGGAGGAGCTCCACCGTGACCCCGGTGAGGCTCCCCTCGTCATCCCGGTAGGCAAAGCCGCTGGAGGGGACGAAGAAGAAGGCGAGTTCCGCCTCTCCCGCCTCCCGGGCCTGGGCCAGGGTCGGTGCCTCGACGGGGGCGGCAGGCGCGGCGCTGAAGGTCTCGGGGACCCCCGTGGCGTCGGCCCCGAGGGGCTGGTCTGCGGTGGCCGGATCGGCGCGCGCGCCGTCCTCCCCGGGATCGGGTGCTCCCTCGCCGCACCCTGCCAGGAAGACAAGGGGAAGGGCCGCCCCGGCGAGGCGGGCAAGGCCACGGCGGGAGCGGGTCCGACGGGAAGGGGCGGGGTCGCTGGGGGCGTGGCAGGGCATGGGGGTCATGGAAGGGGTGGGGTGGCGCGGGGGGCGGGCGCGTGGGGGAGCGGGGCGAGGCACAGGCCGGGGGCGTGCATGGCGAGGGCGCACGCATGCGGGGGGCGCGAGGCGGAAGGGGCGGCGGAGCGCGCGGCTGGAGGTTCGAGGAAACGCCCCCGGGAGGAGGGCATCCGTCCCCACTCCGCTGCACGCACCTCCCGAACGCCCCGCATCACGCGTCGAACCGCTCATCGTGCCTCGAAGCGCGCGTGGAGGCAAGGTGCGCGGCGCGGAGGATGGATGTTTGCTTGTATGCGCGTACAAGCAAACATGCGGGCGTGTCCTCCGGAACCGAACGCCGTCCCATGGGCGGGGCGGGGGTCGACCGCTACGTCACACGCCCCCCGGATCTGCGTCATCGGACGGAGACCGGGGAGGGCTTCCGGGCGGCATCGTGGAGGGACCGAGGCGCTTGCCCTTCCTTTTGACCCAGGAGGTCCCATGACGTACCCCCCCGCCTGCCCCGGCCCGGACACCTGCCGGCTCCCCTCACCCGGTCGCCGTTTCGCGCCGAAGCCCGTGACCCTCTTCCGAGCCCTTGTCCTTTCTGCCGTACCGGCCCTCCTTCTGGCCGGATGTGCGGACGAGGGGCCGGTGGCGCCCCCTGCCCCCGAGACCGAGGCCCTGACCCCTGCCTGGGCCGGAGCGGCAGCCACAGGGCGCCCCCTCACGGTCATGAGCCGGAACCTCTACCTGGGAGGAGACATCTCCCCCCTCCTCGACGGCGGTGACCTGGGAGAGGCCGCGGCCGGAATCTGGGCTCAGATCCAGCTCACCGAGTACCCGACCCGCGCCACGGCCCTGGCCCGGGAGATCGTTCGAGCCGGCGCCGACCTGGTGGGGCTCCAGGAGGTGACGAACTTCGACCTCCTCCTCGCCGAGCTCGAGGCCCTCGGGGTGTCGTACCGCGCCGCAGTGGAGCTCCGCGGAACCCGGGTCACCGTGCCGGTTTCCCTGGGAGCGGGGGCTCCTGCCATTCTCGTGACGTACGAAGACGGCCAGGCCATCCTCGTTCGCGAGGGGATGGAGACCCGCCACGAGGCCTCGGGCCTCTACCAGGCCGCACCCCCTCCGGAGTTCACCGCCGGCGTTCCCTTCGTACGGGGATGGAGCTCGGTGGAGGCCCGGGTCTCGGGGCGGTGGGTCCGCTTCGTGAACACCCACCTGGAAGTCCAGGACCTCTGGCCCTGGCAGGTCCAGCAGACGGAAGAACTCCTGGCCCTCATGGCGGATCGAACCATGCCCGTGATCCTCGTGGGCGACATGAACTCTGCCGCAAACCCCTCCGCGCCCCCCGATCGGACGACCCCCACCTACGGGATGATCCTCAAGGCCGGCTTCGACGACCTCTGGCTGCGGGGGAAGAAGGCAACCGATGGCGGGCTCACCTGTTGTCACGCCCCCTCCCTGGACAACCCCGTCGCCACCTTCGACCAGCGGATCGACTTCGTCTTCGCCCGCAACGTCCCTTCCGGGCGGGGGTTCGCAGGGTCGGCGGAGCTCGACGTGGTGGGCGCTGATCCCGCCGACCGGTTCCGGGGGAGCCTCGGTCAGCCCCTCTGGCCCTCGGACCATGCCGGGCTTGTGGCGCGCCTCCGCCTCCCCGTGGGACTCCTGGCGGCCCGGTAGGGGGCGGGGGAGATCCCTCGCGGAAGGGGGCCCCGGGCCGTCACGAAGCAGGCGCGCGGTTCGTTTTCCAGAACGAGCGGTACCCCGCGCCCGAACCCGGAGCCCCCCATGCGAGCCTCCCTCCCTCCCGCCTCTCGCCCGTACGCCGGGGCCGACGAGCACGCCCCCTTCGACACCCCCGCACCCCTGGGCCTCTCGGCCCGGCGGCTGCGGGTCGTGGGCGCCACCCTCCTCGCCCTCCTCCTGGTCGCCGGAGCCTGGTTCCTCCCCGGTCGCACCGCCGAGCCGTCGATGGCCGGTTCAGCGGAAGGGAGCGCCCGATCCATGCAGGGAGATGCGGGAACGACCCCGGCGGTGGGTCCCGAGACGCTCGAGCGGTTGGCCATCGAGGCGCACCTGGCAGAGGTGGAGGCGGCGCTCCGGGCCCGACCCACCCCCCACCTGGGAGGGGAACAGCGCGAGGCACGCGTCGCACTTCTCGATGCGTTGAGGGCGTATCGCGAAGCCGGGGCCTTTCCCCGGAACACCGAGGTGCCCGGGCGCTCTCCGGTGTTCGTCGATGACCGAGGGGTTCACTGCGCGGTGGGGCACCTCCTCCACATCACGGGGGAGGAGGAGATCGTGCACGCCATCCGGACCACCCGGAACCTGGCTCGCCTCCCCGACCTTCTGGACGAGCCGGGGCTTCCGGCCTGGCTCGAAGCGCATGGGCTCGCTCCGGAGGAGGCGGCCTGGATCCAGCCTGCCTATTGCAACCTCCGCACGGCCGAGGTCCAGGAACTCACCTTCCACTGTCCGGATCCGGTGAACGACCCACCCTCGGAGCTTCGCGACGCCTACCTTCTGGCCAGTGGGGGAACCGGTGCCCTTTCCGTTGGCCTGACCACCCTCAACCTGCTGGATCTTCGGGCCCGGCGTGCCTCTTCCGGCCGGGCCATGGCGGGAATGGCGGCCGGTGCGGCCGGGTTCGGCCTGGGGCTGGCCGGGATCTTCGAGGGGGGAGATGCCAGGTCCCTGGGGTGGGCCAACGCGGCCGTGGGCGCCCTCGGCATGGGAACCGCAGCGCTGACCTTCCGGCGCTCCTCCGCGGAGGCGGCGGCCGCTCCTGGCGAGGGGCCGCGGGTGGTTTCGGTTCGTCCCTGGTTCCCACCCCCCGCCGGCGAGGACACATCCGGGGGGTCGGGCCAGGGGGCGGGGATCCAGTTCCGGGTGGCGTGGTAGGACGGGGTCCGGCCCCCCCCTTCTTCCCACAGGTGACCTCGATGCTTCCGCCACGCACCGTCTCTGCAGCTCTCCTCCTGCTTGCACTGGCCTCCGGCCCGAAGCTTGAGGCCCAGGAGAGGGCCGTGGGCGCGGAGCGATCCAGCGCCCTCGGGCAAACGGGCCCTGCCGAATGGGCGAACACCCGGGTGCCGGAAGGCGCCGCCGCGTGGGCCGGCGCCTCCCCCTGGACCGGCATCGCGGAGCGGAGCAGCCTCACGATCAGCCTCGGGGGTCCCCTCGACCTTCCCGATGCCTTCACGAGCGCGGTCTGCCCCCAATTTCGCCCCTCCTCCCTCGACTTCCGGGCCCGATTCCACCTGACCCGCCACCTTTTCCTGGTGGGGAACGGGGAACGGGTCGGAGGCGTGCGTGACGGCTGTGTCGGTGGACCGGTGCCTCCGCCGCCCCCGGAAGGCCCCTTCGTGCGGCCCCTTCGCATGCACCCCGAAGGCCTTGAGGATTCCCCCTACGCTGTGTGGGGCACGCGCCTGGGCGCGGCCATTCGGGACGAGGCGTTCGGGGTGGTTGCCGGGGTGAGCGGCGGGCTTTCCTGGATCCCCTCCAAGGACCTGCGGGGGCCGGTGGCCGGCGTTCACGCAACGGTCGGAATCCCGGGCCTTCCGGTGGCGCTGGCTGCCCTCGTCGACTGGCACCGGTACGACGTGCCTGTCCGCGTGGGCGAGGCCGAGTTCATGGATGGGGAACTCGTCCGGACCACCCTCGAGGAGGCGCAGGAGCGCACGCAGCTCTGGGTCGTGCGGCTGGGGTTCGAGATCGGTCGCTGAAGGGGCCTCCGTAGCCGAACCGGGGGGGGGCGGACGGCGGAAGGTCACCCGGCCGTCCGCCCTCCCCCCTCGCTGGCCCTACCCGCCCACCGTGCGGAGGAGCTCCTCCACCGCCCGCTCGAGCTGCTGATCCCGGCCCCGGCTCACCACGCCGGGCTCGTTGGGCACGAGAATGTCGGGCTCGGTCTGCCAGTTCTCGAGGAAGCGGCCGGTGCGGGCATCCTTCACCCCCCGGGCGGGCACGCCGAAGCGGAGGCCATCGAGAAGAGCGTTCCCGCCCCCGAAGGTGCAGGTCCCGTGAACCGGCATCCCGATGAGGGGGCCGACCCCCATTTCCTGGAAGGCCCAGGCGAAGCAGTGGCCATCGGAGTAGTTCCCCTCGTTCACGAGGTTCACGGAGGGGCGGGTCCAGCGGAAGTTGGGCTCGAAGCCCGAGCTCCGGTCATCGGTGGTGTACTCGAAGAAGTGGCGCCCCGAGAAGAACATCTCGAGATCGGCCACGAGGTCGCCTCCCGGGTTGAAGCGGGTGTCGACGACCATTCCCTCCTTGTCGAAGTTGCGTCCGAGCACCTCCTCGAAGGTGGAGCGGTAGACCCGGTCGTTCATGCCCTGCACGTGCACGTACCCGAGGCGGCCCCCGCTCCGCTCCTCCACCTCGCGGCGGTTCATCTCGACCCAGCGGTCGTAGCGCAGGGCGTTCTCCGCCCCCGTCGACACGGGCTGGACCACCACCTCGGTGACCTCGTCGGACCCCGTTCCCCGGGCGTCACGCACCCGCAGAAGCACGCGGTTTCCGGCCTTCCGGTTGAGGAGGCGGGCCGGGTCCACCTCCGGCGTCACGGCCTCGCCATCGATGGACTCGATCACGGCCCCGGGGCGAATGTCCAGGTCGGCCCGGTCCAGCGGCCCCCCGCGCATCACCTCCAGGATTCGCATCCCCGGAGAGGCCACGGCCTCGGGCGACTGGTCGAAGAAGATCCCGAGCGATGCGGTGGCATCATCGGAGGAGGAAGAGCTCGAGTACCCCGCGCCCGAGTGGCTCACATTGAGCTCGCCCAGCGCCTCGCTCATGAGCTCGGCGAACTCGTGGTTGTTCCCGATGTGCGGGAGGAACTTCTCGTGGATCGTGCGCACCGCGTCCCAGTCGGCGCCATGGAAGGTGCGGGTGTAGAAGGCGTCGTCCACCCGGCGCCACATCTGGTCGAACATGGCGGCGCGCTCGGCGGCCTGGCTCACCACCATCTCGCCCGACACCGGCACATTCGACCGGCTCCAGTTGGACGGGTTCACGAGGGAGACGGACCCCCCGGCCACGAGGACGATCCGGTCCTCGGCCGGGTTCCACGAGATGGAGGCCGAGCCGGCATTGAGCGCCAGCACCTGCCGGGTCTCCTGCGTGCGGAGGTTCGTGGACCAGAGGTTCAGCCCGCGCTCGAAGCGGGCCAGGTAGTACAGGTTCTCGCCATCCTTCGAGACCAGGTACCCCCCGAGCGAGGAGGAGTGGATCGTGAGGCGGGTGCGACGCTCCCGGGCATTCTCCCAGTCCAGCGCATCGGGGTCCGGGTGGGCCGCCGAGGCCGTGTCGGCGTTGCTTCCGCCCCGGGCACCCCGCCCTGTCTCGCCCCGCATCTCGCGGCGGAGCTGGAGCTCCTCGGTGGAAAGACGCGCCTCTTCCCAGGCATCCTGCGTGAAGTACATGGCGTAGACGTCGGCCTCGGTGCTCCCGCTGGCCTGGAGCGAGCGGAGTCCGTCGCGGTTGCTCCGCCAGATCATCCCGCGCCCGCCCAGGATCCACTGGGCCCCGGTGTCGCTGAAGCCGCTCTGGGTGAGGTTGTGGATCTCGCCCGAGCCATCCGTGCGCACGACTCCGATGTCGCGGGTGGCGCGCCCGGGGACGGCCCAGGTGAAGAGGATCCACTCGCCATCGGGGCTCCACTCGAACTGCCCCCCGCTGAAAATGTGCTCGTCGGTGAGGAGGGTCATGACCTCACCGCTCTCCCGGTCGAGGACGCGGAAGGTGTGGTAGTCCTCGACGAAGGCCAGGCGCTTCCCGTCGGGCGAGGGGAGGGGCTGGAAGTTGTTCCGCTCGTTCACCACCACCGGGTGCTCCTCGAGGAGGGTCGAGACGAAGAAGTAGGGCTCCTCGCTTCGCACCTTCCGGGCCTCCCAGATCCCCCAGCGGCCATCCCGCTCCGAGGCGTAGACGATGGCGCTCGAATCCGGAAGGAAGTGGACGCTGTTCTCCCGCTCGGGCGTGTTCGTGATGCGCTTCGTCGTGCCGGTTTCGAGGCTCGTGGCAAAGACCTCGCCGCGCGAGACGAAGGCGAGTTCCTTGCCCGAGGGCGAGACGGAGAGGTCCGAGATCCCGCCCGAGACCGAAATCACCCGCTCGTCGTTCTCGCGCCAGTCGGAGGCGATGCGCACCGGGACGCGCCGGGGCTCGTCGGCGCCGGGCGGGAGGATGTAGAGGAGGCCGTCATGCCCGAAGGCGAGGGTGCCGTCGCGGGCGGCCGAGAGGAACCGGACAGGCTGGCCCCGGAAGCGGGTCACCGGCTCGGAGGTGCCTCCGGCCAGGGGGATGCGGTGGACATTGAAGTCTCCGCTCTCCTCGCTCAGGAAGAAGACCTGATCGCTCCCGGGAACGAGGACCGGGCTCCGGCTCTCGTGATCGCCATTCGTGAGCTGCCGGTGGGTGTCGGCCTCGCGGTCCCAGACCCAGAGGTCGCGGGTGATGGAGGAGCGCTGGTACTTCCGCCAGATGTTCTCGCCTCCCTTCCGGTCGTGGTAGACGACGAGGCGGCCGTCGTCCGAGAAGGCCACATCCTCGGCCGGGAGGGTGAGAATCTGGCTCACCCGTCCGCCCTCCACCGGGACCTGGTAGAGCTCGGGGAGGGATCCGGAGGGGAACTGGCGGTTGTCCGGGTGGTCGAGGCGGGAGGCGCCGAAAACGACGTGGCTCCCGTCGGGGGTGAAGGCGAAGGGGCTTTCGCTGGTCGAGTGGAAGGTGAGGCGCCGCGGCTCTCCCCCGCTTGCAGGAATGAGGAAGAGCTGGAAGCTCCCGAAGCGGTCGCTGGCAAAGGCGATGTGCCTCCCGTCGGGGCTCCAGACCGGAGCGTGGTCATGGGCCGGATGGTTCGTGAGGCGCGTGGCCTCGCCTCCCTGCACGCCGACCCGCCAGAGGTCGCCCCGGTAGGTGAAGACCAGGGTCTGGCCATCGGGCGAGATGGCCGGGTACCGGAGCCAGGCTGCCTCCCCCTCGGGAAGGGTGGCTCGGGCGGCTTCGCGCTGTGCCTCGGCATTCTGTCCGGCCAGGGGGGCCGGAGTCAGTGCCATTCCACCCCCGATGAGGGCGGCGGTCAGGAGGGCCGCGCCGACGAGGGCGGAGAGGCGCGTGGCCGGTGCCTGGCCCGGGAGGGTGGCCGAGGGGGAGGGGGAGGCGGGGGAGAGGATCGGCATGGGAGGAGGTCGGGGGTGGAGCAGAGGCAGCGAAGGGTGCGCCACAACGACTGCACCGGCGATGGGCGCAACGAGAACCAGATAACGAGAACCAGATCTCGCGAGAACGAATCTCGGAGGGGGCCACGGTGTCGGGCAAGGCGGGGCGAACATCCCCGCCTCCGGGACGGAGGAGGTGGGCACGGACGGAGGAGGTGGGCACGGGCGTGGGACGTGGGCACGGGCACGGGCGTGGGCGCAGGCACAGGCGCAGGCACAGGCGTGGCCGCAGGGGGCGCAGGCGAGAGGGCGGGTGTGGGCGCCCGGCGGCGATGGCCTGGGGGTCTCCTCTTTCCGTCATGCCCCGGCCCCTCGACGGTTCCGCTGAAACGTCCGGTCCCGCTTCGTCGCCACCCGGTTCGGCGCCTTGCCCGGTCAGCACCTTGCCCACTCGGCGCCTCCCCCTGTCGGCGCCGCACCCTTTCGGGATGGGGCGTGGTGCGCTCGATTCCGGTCGTGCGGCCAGGAAGCCTGCCTTCACGCACCGACCACGGGCTCCCCGCCCCCACACGCCCTACTCCGGAACCGGAAGCCCATGCACCCCGACCCTCGCCCCTGCATCTCCAGTCGCCCCCGCATCCCCTCACCGGGAGTCGGTCGCCCCCTGACCGGTCGACTCGTGGCGAAGGATCGTGTTGGGCCTCCCCGCCGCGTTCCATCGTCCGGCCGTCTCCCATCCCCCGGTCGGGTTCTCTGCCTGGGGCTCTTCCTCCTCCTCGGAAGTGGCGCGGGGTGCGAGGTGGAGGAGGCAGCGCCCCGGACGGGGCCCCAGGCCAGCGCCGTTCAGGCAGGGGAGGCGCGCAGCTCGGCCGCGCCCTCGCTCGTGGTTCTCGTGCGCCATGCGGAAAAGGCCGAGGCCCCTGCCCAGGACCCGCCCCTCTCCGCCGAGGGAGAAGCGCGGGCCCGGGCCCTGGCCGACCTCCTGGCCGATGCAGGGATCACGCGCATCCACAGCACCGACACCCGACGGACCCTCGACACGGCCCGACCCCTGGCCCGGGCCCTCGGGGTGGAGGTCGAGCGGTACGACGCCCGGGAGCTGGAGGCCTTCGCATCGCACCTGGCCACCCTCCCCGGCCGGCATCTGGTGGTGGGGCACTCGAACACCACCGACCGCCTCGCGGGGCACCTCGGGGGGGAGACCTTCGGGGAGATCGTGGAGGCCTGGGAGTACGACCGGCTCTATCTCCTGACGCCCGCGGAGGCCCGCTGGGAGACGGTCCTCCTTCGTTTTGGCGCTCGGGCGGTCCCCACCGAGGGTTGAGGAGGGGGCGGGCGGAGTTCGCCATGCGTCGCAGGACCGACCCCTTCCGAGCGGAAAGAACTGCCCGTCCTGTCCCGGCAAGGGGGAAAATTCTGCATTCGTGCTACGGGAAGGACACGCCCTGACAGGCCTGCCGCACGGCATGGGGCGTGCAGCCCTTGTGCTGCTTCCTCCTCACTCCTTCCGCGCCATGCCCGACGTGCTGGACCCTTCGGCCTACCGGGGATCCCCCCCTGCCCTCCCCCGCCGCCCCTGGCGCGTCCTCGTGGTCGAGGACGACTCCCAGGTCCGGCACATCGTCGTCCGACTTCTCCGTCGGGCCGGTCACGAGGTCTCGGAGGCCGCGTCGGGGGCCGAAGCCCTGCATTTTCTCACCCGGAACCGGGTGGATCTCGTGGTGGCCGACGTTCTCCTTCCGGGTCTTTCTCCCCGGGAGTTCCTGGACTGGCTGACGCACCTTCATCCCGACCTTCCCTACCTCCTCATGTCGGGGTGCGGAGGTCGGGAGCTGCGGATGCATGGGATCGAGCCGGAGGAGGTGACCCTCCGGAAACCCTTCGAGGTGCAGGACCTTCTCCGGAGTGTGGAAGCGGCGGTTACCGGCGCTCGCTGAGCCCGGTTTCCGGAGGCCATCCTCGACGCCCCCCGGGGGGGGATCCCCCGGGCGCCGACAGGTCGATGCCCGCCGGAACGGGGCCGGCACGGGGAAGGGACCGCCTCCCGTCAGGGCTGATAGTAGGTGGGGGCGGCCGGTCCGACTTCGAAGCCGAAGCCGAAGACCCAGAGGTAGAAGGTGGCCACCCAGAAGATCAGGAAGAAGATCGTGTAGGGGAGCATCATGGCGACCAGGGTCCCGATTCCCAGCTTCCGGTCGTACCGGGCGGCAAAGGCCAGGATGAGACCGAAGTACGACATCATCGGGGTGATGATGTTCGTGGTGGAGTCGCCGATGCGGTACGCGGCCTGGATCACCTCGGGCGAGTACCCGATGAGCATGAGCATGGGAACGAAGATGGGCGCCGTGATGGCCCACTGGGCCGAGGCGCTCCCCAGGCTCAGGTTCACCAGGCAGCACATGAGGATGAAGGGGATGAAGACGAGGGGTCCGGTGAGGTTGATCCGCTCCAGGAAGTCCGCCCCCACCACCGCCGTGATGCTCCCCAGGTTCGTCCATCCGAAAAAGGCCACGAACTGGGCCGCGAAGAAGACGAGGACGATGTAGAGCCCCAGGGTGCTCATGGCCCCGGACATCCCCTCCACCACGTCGCGGTCCGAGCGCATCGTCCCGGTGACCCACCCGAAGACGAAGCCCGGAACCACGAAGAAGAGGAAGATCAGGGCCACGATCCCCCGGAGGAAGGCCGAATCGAGGAGGCTTCCGGTTTCGGGATTCCGAAGGACGCCCCATTCGGGGACGGTGGCCAGGAGGAGGAGACCGGTGAGGACCAGGGTGGCACCGAGGGCGGCCCAGAGTCCGCGCACCTCGGCCCGCGTCAGGGGATCGGTGGTGATCTCGCCCAGGGCCTGGTGGTCGGCGTTCGTGTCGTCGTACGTGCCGAGCTTGGGCTCCACGATCCTGGCGGTGACCCACCATCCCACCCCAGTGACCACGAAGGTACTCACGATCATGAAGTACCAGTTCACCGCCGGATGCACGATGTAGTCGGGGTCGATGAGCTGGGCCGCCTCCTCGGTGATCCCGGCCAGGAGGGGGTCCACCGTGCCGATGAGGAGGTTGGCCGAGTACCCGGCGGACACCCCGGCGAAGGCCGCCGCAAGCCCCGCGAAGGGGTGACGGCCCAGGGCATGAAAGATCACCGCCGCCAGCGGGATGAGCACCACGTAGCCCATTTCCGAGGCGGTGTTCGAGATGACTCCCGCGAAGACCACGGCCCCCGTCACGAGCTGGGGTGGGGACTTGAGGACCACGGCCCGGATGATGGCCGAGAGAAGGCCGGACTTCTCCGCCACCCCCACCCCGAGCATGGCCACGAGGACGGTGCCCAGGGGTACGAACCCGGTGAAGTTCGTGACCAGGTTCTCCATGATTCGCCGCAGCCCGTCTCCATTCATCAGGGAGATGGCGACGATCTCTCCGGTGGGACTCCGGCCCCGAGCACCCTCGGGGCGAGGGTCGGGCACACTCAGATCGAACCACCCCGCAATGCCGCTCAGGACCACCACGCCAAGGGCGAAGAGGGCAAAGAGGGTGACCGGATGAGGGAGGAGGTTCCCCAGGCGCTCGACAATGTCGAGGAACCGGGTGAACCATCCGCGGGACGCCGTTTCCTGATAGCTGGATCGAGACATCCGCCCATTCTACCGGGGGCGACAGGGCCACGCTACCGGGGCCCCTGCCACGGGTCAGAACTGCGTGCGCCTCGAGGCCTGGAGCATCCGGATCGAGCCACCCAGCCAGATGCCCACCATCCCCACCAGGGGGAGGATCCAGGCCACCCAGAGGGGTTGAATGGCCAGGGTGGCCGCCTCGAACGGACCGAGGCCGGTGGGGGGGGATGCCACCGGATCGGCCGGGAGGGCCAGGGTTCGGCTCACGGCCGCCGCGCCTCCGAGAAGAAGGAGCACGCCCATGAGCCCCAGGACGGCCACCTGGGGGCGTGCCCGATCGATCCAGGCGGCCACCCACCCTCCGAAGATCGCAGCCACGAAGTTGAGCGGGATCGCCCCGAGGAGCCAGAGCGGGGTGACGCGGGTCGTGCCCGGGTGAAAGGCCCGCCCCTCCCCCATGGCCAGCCAGAGGAGGGTGAAGCTGATCATGATCGTGAGTGCCAGCACGGCGTACCCCAGGAGGATACCGATCACGGTGCGGAGCATGGACGGTTCCTTGGCGTGGGGAAGGGGGAAGGGGGAGCCAAGGTAGCGCGGGGAGAGGCGGGCGGAAACCGGGGGGAGGACCGCTTGGGAACAGGGCCGGCTTCCGATCAGCGGCTCCCCAGCGCCACCCCCGCCAGGGCCGCCCCCACACCCGCCACCAGGGTTGCGCCCAGGTAGAGGCGTCCGGGAAGGCCCGGACGGAGGCGCACCTCCACCATCCAGGTCGAAAAGGTGGTGAAGGCCCCGAGAAGCCCCACGCCCAGCACCCATCCCCAAGGGGACTCACCCCCCCCGGCCGCCATCCCCGGGAGGAACCCGGCCAGGATCCCGGCGGCGAAGGTTCCCGAGGTGTTCACGAGGAGGGTGCCCAGGGGAAGGGCGTGGGCCGGGCCCGGTCGGGCCGCCCTGGCCTGCAGGCGCGCCACCGTCATGGTCACCGCCACCCGGAGGACTGCCCCCACCGCGCCGGCCAGGGCCAGGGCCAGGAGGAGGAGCCAGGGGGAAGGGGAGGCCAGGGACGGGGTCACGTTTGCTCTCCCGCCTTTCCGAGCCCCAGCCCCAGCGCTGCGGCGGCCAGCCCCAGGACCACCGAAAGGGCCAGGTACAGGCCCCCCGCCCCGGGGCCCAGGAGAACGGTGTCCACGGCCAGCGCCGAGAAGGTCGTGAAGGAGCCCAGGAGCCCGGGCAGGAGGAAGTCCCGGAGGGCAGCCGAACGGGGAAAGCGCACGAGGAGAAGGCCGGCGAGCCACCCCAGGAGGAAGGCTCCGAGCACGTTCTCTCCCAGGGTGATCCAGGGAAGCCCCCCCGGCGTGGGGGGGACGAGGGCCACCCCCCCTGCACGGAGAAGGGTGCCCACCGCCCCTCCCAGGGCGAGGGCCCCCCAGTGCGGGGAAGGGGGGGAGGGCGTGGTCATCCCCCCGGATTCAGCCGGGCCAGGGAGAGGGCCCACCAGAGTTCATGGAGCTCGAGGAGGGCATAGGGGAGGAGGAGCCATCCGGCGAAGCGGTCCCGGGGGAGGAAGATCCCCAGGGCGGCGGCGAAGGCGAGGACGAGGAACCCCCCCACGATGACCCCGGCAGCGAGGCTGTCGGCATGGTAGACCACGGGGTTCCAGAGGGCATGGAGGAGGAGGATGGCCGTGACCACCCCGAACCCCACCCACTGGCGGGAGGGGGCCAGGTGCACCTGGGCCCGGTAGAGAACCACCCCGAAGACGATGGTCCCCAGGAGCCTGAGAACCTCGAAGAGGGCGCCCATGAGAGGGGGGACGACCGGATCGGGGCGCACGAGCTCCCGGCTCCAGAACTCGGGATCGGTGGGTTCGAGAAGGGTGGTGAGGACCACCGCGGCGGCGCAGGTGATGATGGCCCGGGCCATGGGCTTCGTCTGGACCCCCTGCGGGCCGCCACCCTCTCCCGGTGCGCCGTCGGGGCGCGGTGCGCCATCGGGGCCAACCCCCGGGGAGGCGGGGCCATGGGTGGAGGAGGAGAGGGGAGGAACGGGGGTGGAGTCGGGCGAGGAGTTCATGACCCAACTTCGCGGATTTCGGGGGGGAGTGGGACCCATGGGGAGGGCCCGACTTCCCTACCCCGAGGGCTCGAGGGTCAGACGGTGGAGGGGAGGGCCTGCGGCCAGGGGGGTGGCGCGCCCCTCCACCCACCCCCGGTGGCCCCGGTCCCAGAAGGGGGAGAGCGGGTGCCCGCTCTGCCCGCCGGGCACGTCGAGGTAGGCTGCCTCGGGTGCACCGGGGCGTCCCACGAAGCGGAGGCTCTGCCCGTACCCCGGAGACTGGGCCCGGACCGTGCCCAGCCATCCGGGAAGGGGGTCCCGGGGGCGGTCGAGGAAGCGCCCCAGGGCCGAGCGCTCCTCCTCTCCGGCCCCGGCGCCCGGCACCTCTCCCTCGGGGCCCTCGGCGGCGGCGTCTCCCCCTCGCGCCAGGCTGAAGGGGTGCTGGATCCGGGCCCGGTTCACCGAGCCCCACGGGACCTCCCACCCCGGCCCGCCATTTCCTCCCACCCCCTCGCCACCGAAGAAGGTGCCCCCGAAGAGGTCCCCACCTCCCCCCAGAACCCGCGCCGTCTCGAGCAGGACCCGGCGAAGGTACCCCTCCCAGTCCTCCTCTCCCGGGGGGAGGAGATGGGGGGGGCGGGTCTCGAGGATCCGGAAGGCGGGTTCGTGGGCCAGGTGCCAGCCGTACTGCCACCCCGGCACCTCCCGGAGCACGAGCCCCAGGACGGGGGCCAGGGCCGCATCGCGAAGGGCCCGCCCGGCCGCCTCCATGACACGGAAGTGGGGCCGATCGGCCCGGGCGAACCCGTCCCACCCCTCCACCATGGCCCGGAGCCGTCGGAGGGCCGGGTCCGGGTCGTCCTCCTCCAGGAGATCCAGGATCAGGTCCCGCACCACCTCGTGCTCCAGGCTCCGGGTGTCGAGCTGGTGCCGGTAGTGGATGGCCTCGAGGAGGGCCGAGCCCCCCTCTCCCGAGAGAAGGGCGTCGATGCGCGAGGCCCGGGTGGGGGAGATCCATTGCCCCGAAAGGGGGCGCGACGCCTCGAGGGGAGCGAACCGCTGGTTGGCGGCGAGGACCCACCCTCCGGTGGAGTCCATCACCAGGGGGCGGGCGGACTCGGGGAGGAGACGTCCGCCGGCGATCCCCGCCCCCCGGGGAGGCGAGGGGATGCGGCCTTCGGGGAGCCCCGCCACCCCCGGCTCGCCCTCCCCTGTCGAGTCCTCGGGGGGGGTGCGGTCGGGGAGGGTGCCCGAGACCACCCATCCCACCCGCCCCCGGGCATCTCCCAGAACCAGGCCGATCCCCGGTCCACCGAGGCGGCGCGCCACCTCGACGGCTTCCGCCACGTCGCGGGCACGGGGCACCTCCAGGTGCTCAAGGGTGAGCCCCCCGGCCCGGAAGGCGGGGGAGACGAGGGCGAGGGGGGTGCCGTCCCAGGCGGTGCGGACCACCGGGCCCCACGGGGTCGACCGGCGGACCACCTCCACCGGATCGCCTCCCCGCACCTGGATCGTGTCGTGGTGGGTGCGGAAGGAAACCCACCCCTCCGTTCCCCGGTAGCGGGTGGGGTCGTCGGGATCGAGCTCGAGGCGAACGAGGTCGGTCTGGTCCACCATGGCGGCCGTGGGGCTCCAGGCCAGGTGCGCCGACATTCCCACGAAGACCCCGGGAATGCCCGGCACCGTCACCCCCCGGGCTTCGGCCTGGCTCCCGTGCTCCCGCCAGTGGAGTTCGGCCCGGTACCAGATGCCCGGCACGGTGTGGGGGAGGTGGGGGTCGCCGGCCAGGAGGGCGGGTTCCCCTTCGGCCGATCCCACCGCCCAGGCGTTGGATCCCCCGGGGAGGTCTCCATAGATGCGAAGGGCCGGGCGGGCATCGGGAACCGGCCCCTCCACCGTGCGCAGGTCGAGGACGGAGGCGGGGGGAACGGGGAGAGGTCGATACCCCCCGGTGGGGTCGCCGCCCGGGCCCTCCAGTCCGGGGGTGACCCGGTCGAAGCGGGAGGTCTCGGGGGTGAGGAAGGTGGCCACCGCCTCGGGGAGATGGGCGAAGAGGGCCTCCACCTGGACCTCTTCCCGGTAGTGGGTGGAGAGGGCGTGATAGAAGTAGAGGTAGGTGAGGAGCGCGTCTTCCGGGGTCCACTCCCGGGGGCGGGAGCGGAGGATCACGTACTCCGGGGGTCGGCGCCCCAGGGAGGCGAGCCCGGCATTCACCCCGGCCACGTAGGCGTCCAGCGCCTGGCGGTGGTGCAGGGGGAGGGCGGCGAGGTGGAGGCGGGCGGCGTCGCGGTACCCGTAGCTCCGCATCTCCCGGTCTCCCGACAGGGCGCCCTGCCCCAGGAGGCCGGACAGCTCCCCCCCCATGTAGCGCCGGAGGAGGTCCATCTGGAAGAAGCGGTCCTGGCCATGGGCAAACCCCACCCCGGCCAGGGCATCGTCCCATCCCTCGGCCCGGACGATGGCCGTGCCCAGGGAGTCCCGCTCCAGGAGGACCGGGGCCGAAAGCCCCGGGAGGGGGCGCGCGCCGTCGAGGGGGGGGAGGGAGCCACGGACCCAGAGGACCCCCAGGAGGAGGATCCCGAAGGCCCCGAGGACCACGGTTCCGAAGAGGGCCAGAAGCCCGAGACCGAAGCGTCGCACGGACCCAAGGTAGGGGATGGGCGGCCGCGGGAACACAGGGGGATGGCCGGACCCTCGGGCACGCCATGCTGGACACCGGAGGGGGAGGTCCGCCATGATCGGGGGGCGGTACGTGTCCCCGTGCCCCCACGCCGCGCGCCTCCGCCCGCGCTGGCTCGCGATGGATCCCCTGCGCCATGCACCCGTCTCTCCCTCACGCCCTTCCCGCCCTGGCGGGGGCGCTCCTGGCGCTCTTCGTGGCGCTCCATGTGCTCCGGTACCGGATCGGGCCGGGGTGGCGGGCCCTTTTCCTTCTGGGGGTGGCGGCGGGGTGGTGGTGTGCCTTCGAGGCGGCAACCGCCCTGGCTGGAGACCCGGAACTCCGGCGGGTCCTCGTGGCGTCCCAGTACCTTGGCATTGTGGCCTCCCCGGTCCTCTGGTTTCTGGTGGCTCGGGCCTACACCCCGGGGGGCCGATGGAGCACGGGCCGGTGGCCCTTCCTTCTCTTCGTGATCCCTGCCCTCACGGTGGGAATGGCCTTCACGAACGAGGGGCACGGATTCCTCTGGTCCGCCTTCGACCTCCCGGGTGGGGGACCCGGGGTGGCGGTGGTCTACGGCCCCTGGTTCATCGTCCACCTGGTCTACAGCTACGCCCTGATCCTGGTTGGGACCGGGCTCCTCGTGCTCCGGTTCGGGGCCTCCCCTCTCTACCGGAGGGCCTTCGCGGTGGTCGTGGCGGGGACCGGCTTCCTCTTCATGACGAATCTCCTCCACCTGACCCGGGTGCTGGAGTTCTCCGTGGACCCGACCCCCACGGCGCTCGCCCTTGTCTACGCCGCCTTCGGGTGGGCCGTGCGCGAACACCGCCTCTTCGAAGTCGTCCCCGTGGCCCGGGGGATGATGGTGGAGCGGCTCCGCGAAGGCGTGCTCGTGGGAGATGGGAGGGGGATCATCGTCGATGCGAACCGGGCAGCCGCCCTCCTTCTCGCCGACTGGCGGGCACCCCTTCTTGGAGCCCGTCTTGCCGACCTCATTCCCCCCGACCTCCTGGCACTGGAGGAGGGGGAGTTCGAACTCCGGATGAAGGGGGGGCGCATTCTGGAGCTGGGCTTCTCCTCGCTGGCCTCCGGGGGGCGCGACCTGGAGGGCACGGCCGTTCTCGTGCGCGACGTGTCGGAGGAGCGGGCGGCCCGGGCCGACCTTGTCCGGGCCCGCGACGAGCTCGACACCCTCAACCGGGAACTCCAGCGGCTGGCCCGGACCGACGCCCTCACCGGGCTTGCCAACCGGCGCCGGCTCTTCGAGGAACTGGACCGGGAGTGGTCCCGGGCCGAGCGGGGGGGTCGCTCCCTCGCCTTTCTCCTCCTTGACTTGGACCATTTCAAGCGGGTGAACGACACCCGCGGGCACCTTGCCGGTGACCGGGCCCTGCAGGGGGTGGGCGAGGTCCTCTCCGCCACCGTACGTCCCCAGGACCTCCCGGCCCGCTTCGGGGGGGAGGAGTTCGCCGTTCTCCTCACCGATGCCGATCCGGAGGCGGCGGAGAGGGCGGCAGAGCGGATCCTCGAGGCCCTTCGAAAGCACGAACACCGCGACGAACGGGGGCGGATCTTCCGGATCTCGGCCAGTGCCGGGCTCGCCTTTCTCGAGTCCGGAGACCGGGATCCCACCGATCTCCTGGCCCGGGCGGATGATGCCCTCTACCGGGCGAAGGAGGAGGGGCGGGACCGGCTCGTGACCCTGCGGCGGGCGGCGCCCTCGGTGGGGTGAGGCGCCGGCACCCCCGAGGAGGGGAGGCGTGCGGGGCACTCGGAGGCCTGCGGCCGTTCCGGAAGGGGGTGTCCTCGGCGGGGGGCTTCAGCGGGGAGGGGTCTTCGGCTTCCCGGCCGCCTCCGCCTCCTCGGCCTTCCGCGCCTCTTCCGCCTCCCAGGCGCGGAGGGTGGCTTCGGAGAGGAGATCCAGGGTGGAATCCACCTCGCGGGCGGCGCTCACCACGGCGGCGAGGCGCGCCCGTTCGCGCTCGTCTAGCTCGCGGGTGGGGGCCGCTGCCGAGCGGAGAAGGAGGTGGAGGTGGTCGGCGAGGCGCCCCTGGAGCATGTGGCGCGCCCGTTCCAGCGTGTCGCGGCGGGCTGCGGACTCCCGGAGCCGGCTTCGGACAAGGGCCACGCCCCCCAGGAGGGCCACCCCGGCCCCCACCACCCCTCCGGCCTGGAGCGGGGTGAGACCGGCAGAGACGCTCCACCCGGCCCCTGCGGTCCCCCACCCCACGGCCAGGGCCAGGAGAACCGAGTGGACAGGATCGGGGTTCGAGGGCATCATCCCCCACGCTACCGCTTCCCCGGGCACCTGACCATCCCTCCGACCCCGTCCCGACCGCTGACGACCTCGCCCTCCCCGCCCCCGCCGCCGGCCCCTGGAGCTCCGGTGCAGCAGGGGGGCCTCGGCGGAGACCGGGTTCTCCTGTCGGAGATCCTCGGATCTCTCTCCCACGCCCTCGACCTTACCGAGGGCCAGCCCTTCGGCCACGGCGCCCGAACCTGCCTCATCGGGATGCGGATCGGCCGGGAGCTGGGGCTCGACGACGACGTCTGCTCCCAGCTCTACTACTCCCTCCTCATGAAGGATGCGGGGTGTTCGAGCAATGCCTCGGCCACCACGGAATTCTTCGGGTCGGACGACCACAAGATCAAGTCGAACCTCAAGTTGGCCGACTGGACCGACCCGTTGCGCCTCAAGATCTTCGCCCTCCGGAACGCGGCCATCGGACGGGGGCCCCGGGCCTGGGTGCGGCAGGTCCTGGCCATGGCCCGCGCCGAAGAGGGAACGGGAAACGAGCTCATCCGGATCCGGTGCGAACGCGGGGCCGAGATCTGTCAGTCGCTGGGTTTTCCCCGGGCCACGGTGGAGGCCGTGCGCCACCTCGACGAGCAATGGGATGGCCGGGGGGCGGCGCGGGGACTCACCGGCGAGGAGATCCCCCTCCTGGCGCGGATCGCCCTTCTGGCGCAGACGCTTGAGGTCTTCGCTGCCCGGAACGGGTTCGACCGGGCCCTGGCGGTGGCCCGGGAGCGGAGCGGCCGGTGGTTCGATCCGCAGCTCGTGCAGGTTCTCCAGGGATGGGAGGCCGATGCCGGGTGGTGGGCCTCCCTCTACGCGGGCGACGTGCTTTCGCGTCTCTCGGCCGAGGAGCCGGCCGACCGGGTGATCCGGGTGGAGGACGACGGGATCGACCGGGTGGCCGAGGCCTTTGCCGAGGTGGTCGACGCCAAGACCCCCTTCACTGCCCGGCACTCCACCCGGGTCGCCCTTCTGGCCCGGGCGGTGGGCGAGGCCGCGGGGTTCGCCCCCCCGGAGACCCGTGACCTCTACCGCGCTGGCCTCCTTCATGACATCGGCAAGCTCGGCATCTCCAACCGGATCCTCGAAAAGAACGGGCCCCTGACGTCGGAGGAGCGGAAGCGCATCGAGCGGCACCCGGTTCTGACCTGGACCATCGTGGGACAGGTGGCCGTCTTCGCCCCCATTGCCCGGAAGGCCGCCCTTCACCACGAGCGGCTCGATGGGAAGGGGTACCCCTGGGGGTTCGGGGGGGAGGAGCTGGGCCGGGACGACCGGATCCTGGCGGTGTGCGACATCTACGAGGCGCTCACGGCACATCGGCCCTACCGGGAGGGGATGCCGCCCGAGCGGGCCCTGGGGATTCTCGGCGACATGGCCGGCAGCGCCCTGGACCCGGTCTGGGTCGAGGCCATGCACACCCTCGTCACCGAGGGGAAGGCGCCCCCTCCGGCCCGATGAAGGTGGGTCGCTGATCGCGGTGCGCTGATCTCAATGCGCTGAGTTCGATTCGATGATCCCGACGCGCCCGGTCCTGCGCGTAACCCGGTGTGGTGCCCCGGAAGTCCGGTGGCGACCGAGAGGACCGAGGTGCGCGATCCTGCAAGGCGGGACGACGAGGCGTAGAAGGGTTACGGCGAGGAGGAGCAACGCCGCAGGGCGGGATGCATCGGGCCTCGAATCGCAGCGAGACTTCGGCGACACCACGCGAGGGGGGGGAGAGCGTCTCCCGACCCACTTGTGCGAAGCGCGCGGACCAGGGGGAGCGATGAGGCAGGCGAAGCAGGGCCGGAGCACCGAAGGGGGGAGGACCAGGGCTGGGTTCACGGGAGGGGCTCTGGCGGGCCCTTCCGGCAGGCGCCGGGCACACCCGCGGGGGTGGCGGACGCTTCTCGGAGCCTCCCTGGGCCTCCTCCTCCTCGGAGGGTGCGGAGACGGCGACCCGACCGCGCCCCAGGAGCCGGTACGCGTGACCCTTTCGCCGGGCACGGCCACGGTGGGTGCGGGGGGGACCCAGGGCTTCAGCGCCGCCGTGACCGGAACCTCCAACGCCGGAGTGACCTGGAGCGCCTCGGGAGGGACCCTCACGCCCTCGGGGAACCAGGCCACCCTCCAGGCCCCGGCCACCGGGGGTTCCATTACCGTGACCGCCACGAGCCAGGCTGACCCCGGCGCCTCGGGAAGCGCCACCGTGACCGTGACCCCGGTGCAGGTGGCCCTCTCGACGAGTGGGGGATCGGGTCCCGAGGGCGCCCTCTTCCGGGGGGAGACCGCCGCCCTCACCGCGCAGGTCACCGGGACCGCCGAGACCGGGGTGAGCTGGACCGCGAGCTGCGGGACGCTGGAAGCGTCGGGGAACGCCGCGACCTTCCGGGCGCCTTCCGGGGAAGCCGGGGAGTGCCAGGTCACCGCCACGAGCACCCTGGATCCCCAGGCCTCGGGCACCGCCACGCTGCAGCTTCTCCCGGACTGGGTCGTGACGACGGCCAGCGACGAGGCCGGCGCCGGTGCCGGCGATTGCACCCCGGATGGGTGCACCCTCCGGGCCGCGCTCCTGGCGGCGGCAGAAGAAGGCACCCCGGTCGATGCCGAGGGCCGGTCCGTGGTCCGGATCGCTCCTGCCCTGGCGGGGGAAACCCTCGTCCTTGCCTCGGCCCTCCCTGTGGTGGCGCGGGACCTCCGGATCCTCGGGCCCGAAGGGGATCTCTTCACGGTGGATGCGGGGGCCACGGCCTCGGCACGGCGCCGGGTTCTGGACGTGTCGGGTCCGGTGGCGGTGGAGCTTCGCCGCCTGCGCCTGACCGGGGGAGAGGCGGCCCAGGGGGCCGGCCTCCGGGTGGACGGCGGCGCCACGGTGCGCTTCATCCAGGGGGAGATCTCGGAGAACCGCGGGGTGCCGGCGGCTCCCAGTGCCGGGGGATTCCTCCTGACCGGGGCGAGCACCCTGGAGCTCGAGGAGGTGCTCGTGCGGGGGAACCGGAACCTGGGACCCGCCCAGGCCGCAGGGGCCGGGGGGTCGGTGGTGGGGGGGAGCACCCTCCGGGTCGTGGGCGGCGCCTTCGAGGGGAATGTGGCCCCGGACGGGTGGGGGGGTGCCCTCCGGGTGGATGATGCCACGGTGCACATGGAGGGGACCGTGCTCCGGAACAACCGGGCCGATGCCGACGACACGGGGGGCGGAGGGGCCATCTGGGCCCGCACCGCCACGCTCGAGCTCCGGGACGTGCTGTTCGAGGCGAACCACTCCGCCTTCGAGGCCGGGGCGCTCCGGACCCTGGTCCAGAGCCAGGTCACCCTGGAGGACGTGGTCTTCCGAAGCAATACGAGTCTCACCGCCGGAGCCTTCACGGTGGGTTCGGGGAGCACGGCCACGGTGCGGCGCACCCGTTTCGAGGGGAATGTGGCCGAGACCCGGGCCGGGGCCCTCTTCGTGTGGACCGACGCGGAGGTGACCCTGGAGGACGTGGATTTCGTGGGGAATGTCGCGGAGGGAACGGGGGGTGGAGCCCTCTATGCCCAGACCCGGTCCGAGGTGGTCTACCGGGGCGGCGTGGTGGAGGGGAACCGGTCCCTGGGCTTCGCCCGGGGCGGTGGAATCGCCATGTTCCCGACCACGCGCCTCACCCTGGAGGATGTGCGCCTGGAGGGGAACCGGGCCGAGGCCGAGGAGGGCGGGGGAGGTGGGGCCCTCTACCTCTGGGAGGCCGAGGCCACCCTGGCCCGGCTGGAGATCCTCGACAATTTCGCCGGGTCGGGACCGGGGGGCGGGGTCGCCATGTGGGATGGGGTGGAGGCCACCCTTGCCGATCTCCGGGTAGAGGGGAACACGGCGGTGGGGGCCGGGGGCGGGCTCTTCTCCCGCACCAGCGGGGGGACGCTGACCCGGGTCGTGGTGCGAGAGAACACCTCCGTCCTCCAGTCCGGCGGATTCCAGATGATCGGAACGAGCGACTGGGACGGGGCGGAGATGGAGGTGGTGGGGAATGTCAGCGATGCCTCGGTGGGGGGAATCGGCATCTTCCAGGACACCCGCTTCCACCTTCGGGAAAGCCTCGTGGCCGAGAACCGGGCGGCCACCGCCGCCGGAGGCCTGTGGTCCGCGGGCACGGAAGGAGGGGACGTGGTCCTGGAATCGGTGGAGATCCGCGGCAACCAGGCGGGGAGCCAGGCGGGGGGAATGGCCGTGACCGGGACCAGCGAGGTCCTGGTCCGCCGGGTCCACGTGGTGGAGAACACCGCCGAGGGGAGCATCGGGGGGATCCTCGCCGCGAACGGCCGTGCCCGGGTCACGGAGTCGGCCATCGTGGGGAACGACGCCGGGGTGGGGTGGGGCGGTGGGCTTCACCTCGGCTCGGGCGCGACGCTCACGAACAGCACCGTCTCGGGGAACCGGGCCACAGTGGGCGGGGCGATCCACCTCACCGACGGGGGCGGGACGCTGAACGGGGTCACGGTGGTGGGGAACCGCGCCGATGGCGAAGCGGCCGGGATCCGGTTCTTCAACGCCGGTGGCTGGACCGTGGTGAACGTGCTTCTGGAGGGGAATGTCCGGACGGATGCCACCCCCGCCAACTGCTCCGTGGGGAACGGTTCTCCCACCTCCGAAGGGCACAATCTCTCGAACGATGCATCGTGCAACGCCCTCCTGGGACATGCCCAGGATGCCCACGACGCGGCCACGGGGGTGGAGCTGGAGCTCGCCTCCGGCGGGGGCGCCACGCCCCATCACCCCCTCCTGGCGGAAAGCGCGGCCCGGGGGGCCGGACGCCCGGACCGGTGCCTCGCCGTGGATCAGCGGGGGTGGACCCGGGCGTCGCCCTGCGACATCGGCGCCTGGGACTCGGGCGCGACCCCGCCCCCGTCCGGTGCGACGGTGGCGGGGAGCCCCCGGCCCCTGCGGACCCGCGTCGACGCGCCGGGGGTTTCGCCCCATGAGGGGTCGGACACCCCGGCCCCGCCGGGAGCCTCCCCGGCAGCCTCCTCCGCCCCCTCCACGGCCACCTCCGCCACCCTGGGCGCCGTGGCCCCGAGCCTCGTCGTTCCTCCAGCCGGCTCCCCCGGGGCCCCCGCGAGGGCCACCCCTTCCGGTCGGGAGGGTGGTCCCATACCCTGACGGGACCCTGACCGGGTGCCTCCCTCCTCGACCTGACAGGGTGTGCCCCCTTCTACCCCACCTCGGACACGGTCCTGCCCCATGACGCCTGACGGGATTCGCGAACTCCTGGCCTACCACCGCTGGGCCCACCGGGCCTGGATCGAAGCCCTCCGGGCCCTCCCTCCGGAGGTGCTGGATCGCCCCCTCGCCAGCTCCTTCCCCTCGATCCGGGCCACCTTCGCCCACATGGTGGGGGCGGAACTCATCTGGGTGGGGCGGTGGGAAGGGGGGGACGGCGCCCTCCCGGAGGGGTTCGAGGAGCTGGAACTGGAGGCCCTTGTCGAGGCCCTGGAGGGGGTGGCCCGCCGGCAGGATGCGGTGGTGGCCGGGCTCCTGGAGGGGGAGGAGCCGGGAGCACATGGAGCCGGCGGCCTGGAACGCGAGCTTGCCTACGGGGATCGGGCCGGGAACCCCCACCGCTCCACCTTCCGCGAGATGATCCAGCACGTGGTGAACCATGCCACCTACCACCGGGGGCAGCTCGCCACCCTTTTCCGCCAGGTCGGTGTCATCCCTCCCTCCACCGACCTCATCAAGTACACGCGGCGCCCCGGGTAGCGCGGGGTCTCCGCGGCACCCTGGCCCTGGTTCGCCGCACTGTCGCTTCGTCCGCCCGGATCCCATGTTTCGGAGGACGGCGCACGGGTAACGGCTCCGCCCGCGTCGCATCGACCTCATTCACGAGGGCCCGGCGGGAGGGCCAGGCCCACGCCAGGAGGGAATCCATGTCCTCCACCGCCGAAGGAATCCGCCAGTCCCGCGAGGTGGCCGAGTCCGCGAGGGAGCGGAGCTGGGAGAAACCCAGCTTCATGCGGGAGTTCTTCCAGGGGCGCGTTCGCCTCGACCTCCTCCACCCCCTCCCTCCTCCCGACCCGGAAGAAGTGGCCCGGGCCGCGCCCTTTCTCGCGGCGCTGGAGGCCTTCGTGGCCGAGCACCTGGATGGCGATGCCGTGGATCGGGAGGGGTGGGTCCCCGACGCCGTCCTCGACGGCCTCCGGGAACTCGGCGCCTTCGGGATCAAGATCCCCGAGCGCTACGGTGGCCTCGGCCTCTCCCAGTGGAGCTACGCCCGGGCCCTGGGGATCGTGGCCCGGCGCTGCGCTTCCACCGGGGCCTTTCTCTCGGCGCACCAGTCCATCGGGGTGCCCCAGCCCGTTCTCCTCTTCGGGACGGAGGCCCAGAAGGAGCGATGGCTCCCCCGCATTGCCAGGGGGGCCCTCTCGGCCTTCGCCCTCACCGAGCCGGAGGTAGGTTCGGACCCGGCGAACCTCGCCACCCAGGCCCACCTTTCCGACGACGGGAGCCACTGGATCCTGAATGGCGAGAAGCTCTGGTGCACGAACGGTCCCCGGGCCGAGCTCCTCGTGGTCATGGCCCGTACCCCGCCCCGGGAAGGGGTCCGGGGGCGGCGGCCCATTACCGCCTTCGTGGTGGAGCGGGAGTGGGAGGGGGTGGAGGTGGCTCATACCTGCCACTTCATGGGGCTCCGGGGAATCTCCAACGGCGTGCTCCGCTTTCGGAATGTGAAGGTCCCCCTGGACCATGTCCTCCTGGGAGAGGGAGAGGGGCTCCGCCTCGCCCTCGTGACCCTGAACACCGGACGCCTCTCCCTTCCGGCCTTCTGTGCCACCTCGGGGCGGGTGCTCCTCGAGACGTCGCGCACCTGGGCCTCCCGGCGGGTCCAGTGGGGGCAGCCGGTGGGGAAGCACGATGCCGTGGCGCAGAAACTCGGCCGGATGGCGGCCGACACCTACGCCATGGAGGCCGGGATGGAGCTCACCTCCCGCATGGCCGACCTGGACACCTTCGACCTCCGCCTCGAAGCCGCCCTCGCCAAGCTCTGGCACACGGAAACGGCGTGGCGCCTGGCCAACGACGCCCTCCAGATCCGGGGAGGCCGGGGGTACGAAACCGCCGATTCCCTCCGGGGGCGGGGGGAGGAGGGGATCCCGGTGGAGCGGGCCGTTCGCGACCTCCGGATCAACCTCATCTTCGAGGGGACCTCGGAGATCATGCACCTCTTCATTGCCCGGGAGGCGGTGGACCCGCACCTGCAGGTGGCGGGGGATCTCGTGGATGCGAAGGCCGCACCCTCGACCCGGCTAAGGGCGCTCTTTCGGGCCGGGGTGCACTACGCGGGCTGGTATCCGACCCGGTGGCTCGGGTGGGGGCGGTGGCCCCGGTACGGGGAGTTCGGACGTCTGGCCCCCCACCTGCGCTTCGTGGAGCGGACCTCCCGGAAGCTGGCCCGCGCCGTCTTCCATGCCATGGTCCGCCATGGGGCCGGGCTGGAGCGGCGCCAGGTCGTGCTCGGTCGCCTGGTCGATGTGGGAGCCGAGGCCTTTCTCATGACGGCCACCTGCCTCGACGCCCACCGCCGCATGGAGGCGAACCCCTCCGACCGCTCCCCCGGGGAGCTGGCCGACGCCTTCTGCCGGCAGTCCCGCCGCCGGATCGCCGACCACTTCCGGAAGGTTTTCCGGAACGACGATGTGGCCACCTACGCCACCGCCCGCCGGACCCTGGACGGCGCCTACACCTGGCTCGAAATGGAGGGTGGCGCCGGGCGGGGAGGGGTGGGAGACCGGGCGGGTGGCGAGGCGGGCTCCACTTCGGTGCCGGGCCCCCCGCGCGGGGAGCCGGCCCACCCCGGCCTCGCGTCCTGAGCCGGATCAGCGCGGGGAGCCGGCCCACCCCGGCCTCGCGTCCTGAGCCGGATCAGCGCGAGGAACCGGCCCACCCCGGGGCCGCGATCGGCGAAACCATCCTGGCCCCGGGCCTTCCCGCCCCTGGCATCTGCCCAGGGCTGCTTCGGCCTGAAGCGCGCTGAAGCCCCGGGCTTGTCTCCCGGGCCGCCCCGACCGATACTCCGGACATGAACCGTGTCGCGCTCGTCTCTGCCCCCGCGTTTGGCGCTTCGTCGCCGAATTGCCTCCGCTCCAATCGACCGGGAGTTCCCGGGCGGTAGGCGACGCGCGCATCGATCGGACACGGGAGCCCCTGGCTCCCGCCCCTGCGGCCCGCCTCCCCTGGCGGGCCGTTTTTCGTTCACATGCCGAACCTTGCCCATGCCGGGGCTGCGCCCTGCCCTCCGCGCCCTGACGGGGCCATGCCCGCGACCCCACCCTGAGCCTCCGCCGCCGCGACCCACTCTGACCACCCCGTGACCCCACGCTGAGCGCCCTCCGCGCGGCCACCCTGACCGCCCCCGGTCCGCTCCACGCCCGCAGCCATCGCCCCCCTTCTCACCCCCTTCACCCTCGGCTCCTCGCATCCCATGTGCTCCATCCTCGGCATCTTCGATCTTCCGGCAGACGACGACCTCGCCGCCCTTCGCCCCCTGGCCCTCTCCTGCTCGGCCCGGCAACGCCACCGGGGGCCCGACTGGAGCGGGGTCTTCGCCACCCCGGGGGGGATTCTCGTGCATGAGCGCCTCGCCATTGTGGATCCGGCCGGGGGCGCGCAGCCCATTCTTGCCGCCGATGGCTCCCTGGCCCTCGCGGTGAATGGCGAGATCTACAACCACCGGGAGCTCCGCGAGGCCCTCGACGAGGAGGCGCGCGCCGCCTCGGCCGAGCCCTGGGCCTACCAGACCGGCTCGGACTGCGAGGTCATCCTCCCCCTCTGGCGGGCCCATGGGGGGGAGGGCCTCGCCCGGCTGAACGGGATCTTCGCCTTCGCCCTCCTCGAGCCCGCCACCGGGCGGTGGGTGGTGGCCCGGGATCCGGTGGGGGTGATCCCCCTCTACTGGGGGGTCGATGCCGAGGGCCGGCGGTGGGTGGCCTCGGAGCTCAAGGCCCTGGTGGACCGATGCGAGGCGCCGGAGGCCTTCCCCCCGGGGCACCTCTTCGACTCGGCCCGCGGGGTGCTGGAGCCCTTCCGCCCCCGGAGCTGGCGGCCGGTGCGTGCGCCGGCCGAGGGGGGCGGCACCTTCGCATCCTCTGAAGCGGACCCTGCAGCGGCGGCAACCGGAGGGGTAGGCGAAGGCCCGGATCATTCGGGTGCCCACGACGCCCACGAAGACCGCGATGCCCACGGTGCCCATGACGCCCGCCATGCTCACGAAGCCCGCGACGCCCGGCCGGCGATCCCCACCCGCGACGTCTCGCCCAGGGAGCTTCGGGAGGCGCTGGAGGCGGCGGTGCACCGGCAGCTCATGAGCGACGTGCCCTACGGGGTGCTCCTTTCCGGGGGGCTCGACTCCTCCATCGTGGCGGCGTGTGCGGCACGCTTCGCCCGGCGGCGGGTGGAGGACGACGACCGGACGGAGGCCTGGTGGCCCCGGCTCCACTCCTTCGCCATCGGGCTCGAGGGATCGCCGGACCTGGCGGCGGCGGCGCGGGTGGCCGAGCACCTGGGGACGGCGCATCACGGCTTCACCTACACCTTCGAAGAGGGGCTCGACGCCCTTCCCGACGTGATCCGCCACATCGAGACCTACGACGTGACCACGATCCGGGCCTCCACCCCCATGTTTCTCCTGGCACGGCGGATCCGGGCCATGGGGGTGAAGATGGTCCTTTCAGGTGAAGGGGCCGACGAAGTGTTCGGGGGCTACCTCTACTTTCACCGCGCCCCGAACCCTGCGGCCTTCCACGAGGAGTCGGTCCGGAAGGTGGAGGCCCTTCACCTCTACGACTGCCTCCGGGCCAACAAGTCCATGGCGGCGTGGGGGGTGGAGGCGCGGGTCCCCTTCCTGGACCTCGAGTTCCTGGACCTCGCCATGGAGATCGATCCGGCCCTCCGCATGCCCCTGGCCGCCCCCGAAGCCGGGATCGATGCCGGAACCGGGACCCCGGTGCGGGTGGAGAAGGCGCTCCTCCGGCGGGCCTTCGATGGCGCGCTCCCTCCGGAGATTCTCTGGCGGCAGAAGGAGCAGTTCTCCGACGGGGTGGGGTACGGCTGGATCGACGGGCTCAAGGCCCACGCCGCCCGGGTGGTGAGCGCGGGCGACCTGGCGGCGGCTGGGGAGCGCTTTCCGGTGAATCCCCCCACCACCGCCGAGGCGTATCTCTACCGCTCGATCTTCGAGGCGCACTTTCCCGGGGATGCCGCCGCCCGGACCGTTCCCGGGGGGCCGTCCATTGCCTGCTCCACGCCCGCGGCCCTCGCCTGGGATGCATCCTTCGCCACCGCGGCCGACCCTTCGGGCCGGGCGGTGAAGGGGGTGCATCGGGGGGGGTGAGGGGGGCGGCGCCCCCAGCGGCGGCCGGGGGCGCCCTCGGGGGGGCGTGGGTGGCGGACCGGGGTGGCCGGGTGGGAGGGGTGGGCCGGCCATGGGGCCCGTACACGGTACGCTTCGCCGGTTCGGGTGCACTTCCGAGACGCGCTGGCACCGTTGAGAACCGTCACGGTTCCTGAATGCACACTCATGCACGCGCCGAGAGCACGAGTGTACGGTTGGTGACCGTAGCGGTCACCAACCGTTCCATTGAAGTTTGAAGCGTTGCCAGAGGCGGCGAAGCGTACCGCGCGCCGCCCATGGCACCGGCCGGGCGGGTGGTCCCATCCCCGGGGAAGGCCCGGATTCGATGTCCCTTTCGCCGGGTTCGCAGCCCTCTTTCGAAACGATGGCACGGTTCGATACCTCAGAGGTGCCTAACCGTGCAACCGTGAGTTCAGCGGTGGCGCGATTGCACGGTTCGATACCTATACGGTGCCTATCCGTGCAACCGTGAGTCGCAACCCCTGCGAACCCGGCGATCGATACATCGATGCAAGGGTTGGTGACCGAAGCGGTCACCAAACGTTCCGTCGCGATTCGGGTGGCTGCCAAAGACGGGAACTCGTGCCGCGCGACCCGAGGCCTGCGACCCGGAACCCAAGTCCCGAGGCCCAACGCCCGGCACATGGCCGGGCTGGCGGGTAGCCAGGCCCGTCACCAACCGCCGCCGCCGCCCCCGGCTGCCAACGACTGCCCCCGCCCCCGCCCCCGGCTGCCAACGACTGCCCCCGCCCCCGCCCCCGGCTGCCAACGACTGCCCCCGCCCCCGCCCCCGGCCGCGGCCGCCCCACAGCAGGCCTCACCGGGTTGGTGCGCGCCCTTCCCGAACCGAGGCGTCGCGCCCTTCTCGCGCGGTGGCTTCGCCCTCTCACCGCGGGTGCGCCCTGCCCCCTGGACCTCCCACCCCTCACCGCTCCACGAACCCCTCCTGCGGAAGCCCCGGCATGAGCCGAAGGGCGTTCTCGTGGTAGAGCTTCCGGAGGACCTCGTCGGGGAGGTCAAGGCCGTAGAGCTTCCAGAAGGCGTGGTAGTCCCGGTAGTTGTCGAAGTACTCGTCGGCGGTCTCGAACACGCGCCAGAAGTAGGGGTACTCGGTGGGCTGGAAGGCGTCCTTCCCGAAGAGGATCCGGTCCTGGTGGCGGATCATGAACGCCCGAGCCCCCCGCGGCTGCCTCCCCAGCTCGTACAGCACGGCGCCCACCTCGAAGTGCAGGTTCGGGAGCTCGTCGAGGAGGCGACTCGCCCGGGCCAGGTCGTTTCCGTGCCACCCCAGGTGGGCGGCAATGAAGGTGGTTTCGGGGTGGCGCCGGAAGAGGTTGTCGCGCTCCGCCATGAGGGTCTCGAAGTCCACGAACTCGGGCCCGTGGTTCCGGCGGTCGGGGAAGAGGGCGAGCTCGAGCCAGCGCTCGTTCTCGAGGTCGAGGGGCTCGTAGAAGGCCGGGGGCTCTCCGGTGTGGATGAGGACCGGCACTCCAAGGCGCGCTGCCGCCTCCCAGATCGGGTCCAGCTCCGGGTCGTCAATGGCGAGCCGGCTTCCGTCCGCCTTCCGGATCGAGGTTCCGAAGCTCTTCGGGATCTCGCCGATGGCCACCGCCCCGGCCGCCACCGCCGCCTCCAGCTCGGCCACCACCCCTTCGGCCCACCCCGGCGTTCCCACCCCCTGAAAGCCGATCCCGGTCATGACCCGGAAACGATGCGAATGATCGCTGGCGGCAATGGCCGCCAGCGTCCTTTCAAGCGCTTCTCCGCGGAGGTTGTCGGCGGCGATGTAGACTTCCACCCCGATCCCGTCCAGCGCCTCAACGATGGATTCGATCATCCCGGGATTGGCGAGGCCGCGGGCGTGCCCGTGCACATCCACCACCGGGAAGCGGGCCCGGGGCACATGCGTCTCGGGCGTTACCAGCGTCGAACGGGGATGGTAGTCGGTGATGGCCGGGGCCGGAACCTCGGGCGCCATGCAGACAAGGGGTCGAAGCTCGGTCATTCCCGCCGGGCACCGCTCTCCGGGCTCGATGAAGACCGTGACCCGCTGGGCTCCGCCCCCCTGTCCCGGCCCTCCCTGTGCGGGAGGGGTACCCCCGGTCTGGCCGCCCTGGGCGTGGGCATCCCCCGCACCCGTGAAGGCCCCCAGGAGGAAGATTCCAGCCAGGAGGAGAGCGGCTCGCCAGAGGACCGCCAGAGAACCCTCGGCCGAAGCGTTCGCCATGGAAGAGCGCGCCCTTCGAAGGCCCACCAGTCGGGGGGCGGGCAGGATCGCGGAGGGGGGCCGGGGTGAACGGGGAGGGAGGCGCATCATGGAAGAACCATCATGGGGGGGCAGGGGGACGGAGAAGGCGGAGGGCGGAGGCGGCGCGGGAAGGGGGCGGGAGGACGTGGCAGGAGAGGGCGAAGTGGCGATGGTACCGGAGGAAGGCCAGGTGAGAACGTGAGGCCGGAAGGCCCGGCCGAAGGCGGAAAGGCCCGCCCGAAGGCGGAAAGGCCAGCCCGGGGGCGGTATGGTCAAGCTGCGGCGCCGGGTGGGGTCCGGGTTGACAGGCCGACGTGCAGGCCCTGGCGTGACCCCCTCCGTCGATCCCCTCCCCTGATTCCAAGGCTACCCCCTGACGCCCGCTCTGGCCACTCGCCGAAGGGGAGTGCTTCGGCCCGGCCGTCCGTTCATTGCACCCTGCCGCTCCCTTCGCTGGCCCTCGCATGCACCGGGCTTCATCTTTCCCCCCGGCTCCCGCCCGTCCGCTCACCCGCCCCCGCGCATCCTCACGCTCTCGCCGGGCCGTTCACTCCCTGACCGGCTGATCCCCCCCTCCACCCGCCCAGGCCATGCCACTCCCGTCTCCACGCTGCGCCGATCCTGCACACCCCGCCGTACCCCCGGCAACGCCCGCAGCGAGGCTCCGGCCATGAGGCTCGGGCTCGAAGGCCGCCGCGCCCTTGTCTGCGGGTCGAGCTCGGGGCTGGGGCGGGCCATTGCCCTTGAGCTGGCCCGCGAGGGTGCCCACCTGACCCTTTGTTCCCGGTCCGGGGACCGACTCGCTCACGCGCGCGAAGCCCTCGTCCAGGAGGTGGCCTCGGAGGAGGAGGGGAAGGCACCCGCCTCCGACCCGCCGGCGGACCGGATCCACGCGGTGGCGGCCGATCTTTCCGCCTCGGCCGGCCGTGGAACCGCAGTGGAGGGGGCGCGTCAGGCCATGGGGGGGATCGACATTCTCGTGACGAACACCGGCGGCCCGCCTTCGGGGCCCCTTGCCGCCCATGACCTCGCCACCTGGCGGGCCGCCTACGAGGGGCTCCTCGAGAGCGTGGTGGAACTCACCGGCCTCGTCCTCCCCGAGATGACCGCACGGGGATGGGGCCGGATCGTGAACGTCACCTCCATCTCGGTGAAGCAGCCGGTGGAGGGCCTCATCCTCTCGAACACGCTGCGGGCCGGGGTCACGGGGTTCGCCCGGACCGTGGCCAACGAAGTGGCGTCGAAGGGTGTGACGGTGAACAACGTGCTCCCCGGGTACACGCGAACGGAGCGCCTGGGGGAGCTCGCCGCCGGCGCCGCGGCCCGAAGCGGGAGGTCGGAGGCGGACATCTTCGCATCCTGGGAAGAAGAGATCCCCGCCGGGCGCCTTGGCGAGCCGGAGGAGCTGGCGGCGCTGGCCACCTTTCTGTGCTCCGAGCGGGCCAGCTACATCACCGGGCAGTCGGTGGCAGTGGATGGCGGATGGATCCGGTCGCTCGTCTGACTCCGGTTGCAGGGGGAGCAGGCATCGCCCGCAGCCCCCGCGATGTCCGCGCAGCCCGGATCCGGTGCAGGGTGGGGGCGGCGAAACGCCCCCTTCGGGCAGCCACGCCGGGCGGAGGGGCCGACTGATGCGCCAAAGGGTGGACGCCGGACCCCGGGACCCGGGACGATCCCGGGGGTCTGGCGGGCGGACCGGATCCCGACGGTGGAGGCGCCGGCTCGTGGCTGCGGCCGCGATGCTGGCGGCGGGGGGAGTCCTCGCCGTGGGGCTCACCTTCCGAAGCACCCAGCAGGCCGACCGGGCGCGGGTCGAAGGCCGGTCCACCCTCCTCGCCTCTCCCTGGGGCGACCTCGAGTACCTTGCCGGGGGCACGGCGGGGCCATGGGTCCTCCTCGTGCACGGGGCCGGGGGTGGGTACGACATGGGGGAGCTCATGGGCGAGATCCTCCTGGGCGACGGGTTCCGGTGGGTGGCCCCCTCGCGCTTCGGCTATCTGGGATCGGCCCTCCCCGGCGATGCGACCCCCGACGCGCAGGCCGATGCCTTCGCCTGGCTCCTGGACGAGCTCGGGATCCCGGAGGTGGCGGTGGTGGCCCTATCGGCCGGGGGCGCCTCCGGCCTCCTCCTTGCGCTTCGCCATCCGGAACGGGTGAGCTCCCTGACCCTGGTGTCGGCCGGGGTCACTCGGGTCGGCGCGGCCGACCAGGACGCGGCCGACTGGAAGGGCCGGACGCTCGCGCGGCTCTTCTCCCGGGACTTTCCCTACTGGGCCGTGACCTCCCTTTTCGAAACCCGCTTTCTGGAGCTGATGGGGGTGGAACGGGAGGTGGCCCAGGGCCTCACGCCCGAGGAGCGGGAGTGGGTTGCCCGTCTCGTGAACGGGATGCGACCCGCCTCGATGCGCGCCCACGGGGCCCTGTTCGACAACCGGGCTCCCCTCCCCGGGGACCGGATCGCGGGGGTCACGGCGCCCACCCTCGTGATCCATGCGGAGGACGACCGACTCCAGCTCCACGAGAATGCCCGCTTCGCCCAAGAGACCCTTCCCTCGGTGCGCCTTCTCTCGTTTCCCCGCGGCGGACACCTGGTGGCCGTCACGGAGCAACCGGTGGTTCAGCAGGCCGTGCGAGCACACATCCTCGGGCAGTAGCATGCCCAGGCTCGGGCATTGGCGCGCCGAGGGCATGGGCGCACCGATGGGAGGGTTGCCCCCGGGCGGGCGCCAGACACCCCGCCCTCGGCATGGCACCCTTCCGCACCGAAGGAGCCCGGAGCGGTGCGGGCCCTCTCTCCCTGCCGCGCGCCCCCCTGGTCCGTGCGCGCGCCTGGTCCGCCCGCCCCCCCTGGTCCGTGCGCGCGCCTGGTCCGTTTGCGTGCCTGATCCGTTCGCGTGCCTGGTCCATGTGCGCGCCGCGATCGCGTTCGATCCACCCCCTGCCGATCGCCTCCGCGGGTTGCATCCCGCCCCACCGTATTGCTTGACAGATACACCTAGGCGCTGCAGCTTGCTCTCGGGGTGTATACATCGCGTAATACACATCGGGGAGGAGGCGCACTGTGGTGGTGGTCATCGATCCCGGGAGCGGGGTCCCCGTCTACCGGCAGATCGTGGAGCAAGTCCGCTTCCAGGTGGCGGGCGGTGTTCTCGCGCCCGGCGCCGAGCTCCCCTCCACCCGGGCCATGGCCCAGACGCTGGGCATCAACCCCATGACGGTGAGCAAGGCGTACGGACTCCTCGAGGAGGCGGGCCTCCTGGAGCGTCGTCCGGGGCTCCCCCTCGTGGTGCGCGCGGCCACCCCGAGCACCCTCGAGGTCGAGCGGGAGGTCCAGCTCCGCGGGGCCCTCGAGCCTGCGGCCCGGGCGGTCCGCCAGCTGGGGGTCGATCCGGAGCGCGCGGCGCAGGTCTTTCGCGAGGTGCTGGCCGAAACCGAACCGCCCCCTGCCGAGGTGGGGGGCCGAGCCGAGGGAGGATGGGCGTGAACATCATCGAAACGGAGGGTCTCACGAAGCGCTTCGGACGCACGGTGGCGCTCGATGGGGTCACCACCGTCGTGCCCCAGGGCTCGGTGGTCGGGCTCATCGGGCGAAACGGGTCCGGGAAGACCACCCTTCTGCGCCATGCCGCAGGGCTCCTCGTGGCCGATGCGGGGCGGTGCCTCACCCTGGGCGTGCCGGCTTCGAAGCTCACCTCCAGACACCTCACCCGCATGGGGATGGTTCATCAGGGCGACCCCCTCCTCCCCTTCATGAAGGTGGGGAAGCTCATTGACTACGTGGCCTCCTTCTACCCCAGCTGGGACCGGGAGCTGGAGCGCCAGGCCGGGGAGCTCCTGGAGGTGGACCGCCGACCCAGGGTGGGCGCCCTCTCTCCGGGGAACCGGCAGCGGCTGGCCCTTCTCCTCGCCCTCTGTCACCGTCCGGAACTCCTCCTCCTCGATGAGCCCCTGAGCGACCTCGACCCGGTGGCCCGGGGCCGTGTCATGGCGCTTCTCCTCGAGCGGATTGCCGACGATGGAGTGACCGTCGTCATTTCATCGCACCTTCTCACCGACCTGGAGCCGGTGGTGAACCGGATCCTCTCCATGCGCGAGGGGCGGATCGTGGCCGACGAGGAACTCGACACCCTGAAGGAGGGGCACGCCGAGTGGGTTGTCACCTCCCGGAACGGAGCCCTCCCCCCGTCCTTTCCGGAATCCTTTGTCCACTCGTCCCGGGTCGAGGGCCGCCAGGCCGTCCTCGTGGTGCGGGGAGCGGGCCCGGAGGCGCTCCCGACCTTCGAGGTGCAGCACGACGTGATGGTGGAGGCTCGCCCCCTGGGCCTCGAGCGGCTCTTTCCGATCCTCACCGGAGAGGAAGGGTGACCCCCTCCCCCCAGGCCGCGATGGCGCCACATGACCGGGATCTCCCGGCTGGCCCCGGGGCGCTCCTCCGTCTGCTGGGAATGGGGTGGCCCACCCGGTCTGCAATCGTCGCCCTTCTCCTCTTCTACCTCATTCATCAGCGCGATTCCTACAACACGAGGCTCCTCGGCGGACTCCTTCCTGCTTGGGAACCGACGCCGGAGGGAGTGGCATGGCTCCTCGTGGTCCTCGTTACCCCCGTCCTCGCCTTCGATCTTTCAACCGTCTTCGACCGTCTTCGACGCACGAACCTTTCGCGTTGCCTGACGGGGCTTCGCCGGGGCGTTCGCCGGGGCCTTCTCGCGATCCTCCTCGGGGTGGGGGGTGCGGGATTCCTCGGGGGCCTTGCGGTGGGAATGACCCCGCAGGGAGCCGTGGCCTTCGGCAGTGTCTCCGCCTCCCTCCTCCTCCTCCTCTTCGGCGGATGGGAAGCTCTGGACCGGGCCTTCCTCCCGGAGTGGATCGAGCTCCTCCTGCCCTTCCTTCTCCTCCTTCTTCCCATGGGGGTGTTCGTTCTGGCACCGGAGCTCCCCTCCGCCCTGGGGGAGCTCCCTCCCTGGCTTCCGGCAGGCATCTCCCTCGGGCTGTGCGCCCTCCTCCTTCACCGCCTCGGGGATCCCCTTGTGGTGATCGGGCCCCTCCCTTCCTCCCGGGCACCATCGACCCAGGTCGAGGGCCGCAGCGAGGGGGCGGGGGCGAGCCCGGCGAAGGAAGACGCTGCGCCAGATCCAACGCCCATGGACCTCCCTTCGGGGCTCCGGGGGCGGATCCGCTCTGCCCGCATCGGAAGAGGTCGGCCCCGAGGCATCCCCTTTCCGGCGTCCGAGTTCCTGGCGGGTGCTGCCCTCGCCCTGGTCTGGGGGATCCTGGCCCTCCTCCTGGGAAATGGCCTGGTTCTCCTTCTTCTGTTGGTGGCCACACGGCTCGAGTTTGCCCCCGCACCCAGCCTGCACGCGATCCTCCCCCTCTCCCGGCGGGACCGGGCCCGGAGGGCATGGGTGCAGGAACTGATCGTGGCGGTGGGGATTGCCGGGGTCTGTGGCCTCTTCCTCGCGGGGGCGAGCCTCCTTGCGCCAGGGCGGCTGTGGGGGCTTGGCGAGATCTCTCCCTTCATCCCCGCCGGGGTGATCCTCGGGCTCGCCCCCCTGGTGGGGGGACTCGGAGCAAGGCTGGAGCATCGAGGTGCCTTGTCCCCGGGAGGATGGCTGGGACCGGACCGCCTGGGCGCCCTCATCCTGGTCCTGGTTTCCGCACTCCTGGCACCGGCCCTTGTCCTCCTCCTCCATCACCATCTGGCCGGGGCTCCCTGGCCCCTCCTTGGTGCCGTGGTGGCCGGGGTGGTCCTCGTCTTCCACGCCCTGGCCTTCGGGCTCTTGCGCCTCCACTACTCTCGCTGCGCCCTCGGGCCCCCGGGGTAGCCAGCCTCCGGCTCCACGCCATGGCCCTCGGACTCCTCCGTTCTCACCTGCGGCCTCGGGCCGTCGGGGGAAGGGGGCCCGGGCGCGAAAATGGAGCCCGCGGTCACGGGGGGCCGGTCGCTGGAAGGGGTGTCCGAATCATGGGACAAACCGCACGACTCCCAGATCCCCATCGGAGCACGCCACATGAACCGCATTCGCCCATGACGCTCTCCTGGCCCCTTCCCCTCCCCTCGCCGGCCCCACTTCTCCGGCTCTTCCGGCCGGTCTGGATGCTCCGAAAAGTGGGGCTTCCGTCGGTTGTGGTGGCATCGCTCGTCCTGAGTCGGGAGAGCATGTCGTGGGCACCGGTCGTCACCCTCGGCGAGGGTGCTCTGCACTGGCTGGTTTTCGTCTGTCTGTCTGCGGTGCTGGCGGTGGTTCTGTACGTCGAGATCCTCCAGGACCTGACCGGGTCTGAGCGCCTGCGCCTCCTTCCGGGGTTCGAGGAGGGGATCCGCTCCGGGCTCGGCGTCCTCGCCCTGGCGCTGGGGGGCGCGGCGGGAGGTGTGGCGCTCCACGGCGGTGCGAAGGCCGTCGAAGCCCTGGCCCTGGCCTCCCTGACCACAGCGCTCTTCCCCGGATTGATCTACCTGCAGGCGTGGATCGATTCCTTCGATCTTCCCCTTCATTGGGACCTCCTGGCCCTGCAGGCGGTCCTCCTCGCACCCGCAGCACTCGTCCTCTTTGCCCCCGGGCTCCCGGCCGAAATCGGGACCCGTCACCCCTGGCTCCTGGCCGGTACCCTCCTCGCCGGATCGGTTGCCCTTCTCCTTCATCGTCCCCTTCCGGGGTTCCCGGGGGCGATTCCGGAGGCGTCACTCGAAGGGGGCGGGGGCTTGGCATCTTCGACAGCAACCCCATGGCCTGAACAGGAGGGAGCGGGCACGGTTCAGGGGAGGGCAGGCTCGAATCCCATGGCGGTGGCAACGGTGCGGGTCGAGGAGGGCCCCCTCCAGGGCCCGCAGGGCATGACTGGAGGCAGGCCGCGCTCCATCCGGGAGGTGGTACCCGTCATGCGAACGGGCCTTCGGTCCTGGTGGATCGAAGGGGCCTCAAGATCGCTCGCACGCCCGGCCCATTTCCTGGGCTTCGACGCGGTCCTCTCCCTTGCGTGGGTCTGGATGGCGATCTGGTTCGGGAACTGGCTCCTGGTCCTCCCCTTCGCGGTGCTCGTGCGCCTCGGGCCCCTCCCACGGGTCCTCGATTCGCGCTTCCCGGCGGGCCGGATGGAGCGGGCCTGGATCGCCTGGGCGGCGGACCTCCTCCAGAGTTGGGGGCACGTGCTCGTCATCGGTGCGTGGGTGGTCCTTGCCGCCCTTGTCGCCCCGGAGCGGGTCGCGGCGGCGTCCGGCCCCCACCCCCTTTTCGTGCTGGCCGCCCTCGCCGCCGCCCTCCCCCTCCAGGCGCCCCTCGAACTCCTGGCCGGCGGGGAGCGTCCTCGATCCGTCGGGCGCGGGCTCCTTGCGGCCGCCACCGCGACGGGCCTTGCCTTCTTCCTCCTCCTTCCGGCCCTCGCGGCGCTCCTCCTCGTGGCCTTCGCCCTCGTCCCTTCGGCGACCTTCCTCGTCTACCGCCGGCACTTCGCCCGATGCGCGCTGGGGCCGCTCGCGGAATGAGGCAGGATGCGCTCTTGCGCCACGCCAGAGCCGACCGCCACGGACACGACCTGGCGGCCCTGGGCCCCCGAAGGGGTCCGGCGGGCCCGGAGCTGGCTACTTCTCCAGAGCCGGTTACTTCTCCAGCATGTATCGTTCGCCGGGTTCGTGGCACCTCGGTCTCGCGATTGCACCATTCGGCACCGTATAGGGTCCGAATGGTGCAATCGTGCGCTCGGGATTTCACGAGTGCACGGATGGGTACCTATACGGTATCGTTCGGTGCCATTGTCGTGGCGACCCCCCACGAACCCGGCGAACGATACATCGAAGCGGTGTCACAGGCGGTGGCGCGGACGGATCGGAGCGGTGTCACCGGCGGTGGCGCGGACGGATCGGGAAAGGGGCTTCCGGCCGGTGGCAGACCGGATGGATCCCGAGGAGCTGGGGGTGACCCCGGGGCGATCCGAAGCGCCGGGAGGGATCCGGGGCGAAGGGGGGTGATCCGGGGCGAGGCGCGGCGAACCGCAGCCAAGGGCGGCAGTGCGGGGCGGAAGGACGCGAACCGCGGCCAAGAGCGGTGATGCGAGGCGCCTCTGGGCCTCACATGCGGTCGCGGGTGATCGCAGGCCGGTACGCTTCGCCGGATTCGGCGCACCCTTTCGTCGCGTTTGAGCCGTTGGGAACCGTGGGGGTTCTCAACCGTCCACTCGTGTCCCCGCCCGATGCACGAGTGGACGCTCAGGAACCCACACGGTTCCTGTCCGTGCCATCGCTGCGCGAACCCCCCTCGAATCCGGATCTGGTAACCGCGCCCGGCGGGATGCATCGGCCCCTGAATCGCAGCGAGACCTCGGCGACACCACAGGAGCCTCCGGCCTCGACCCGCAGCCCTCCAGCCCGAGCAGGGCACCGGGCTGCCCTCGGCTGGTGGCGCCCTGACCGCCACCCTGTCCCGTGGGCTCGCTCCTCCACCCGTTCCCTTCGGCCCTCGGCCCGGCCCTCTCCCGGCGCCCCTCTCCCCTCTGCCTCACCACCGGGCCCTCACTCCTCCCCGGCAAGCTCGTTCCAGGCGCAGCTCCGCACCTCCCGGGGGCCGGGCTGACCGAAGGGGCCGAAATCCTCGAATCCCTCGAGGGTGGGGCCGGCCACGATGAACGAGGCCCGGTCCTCCCCGGCGCGGATCGCCCGTTCCACGGCCACGAGCACCGCATCGAGATAGTCGCGAAAGCGAAGGAGGTCGGTGAAGCTCCCGGTCACGGGGAAGCCCGGCCCCGCATGGCCGAAGATGTACACCGTGTCGCGCGGGTGCGTCTCCACCGTTCGCTCCAGCACCCCGATCCACCCCTTCAGGGTGGCGCCGGCAGGGCCATCCACCACCGGATGCCGCCGATGGAACATGAGGTCTCCCATGTGCGCCACATTCGCCTGGGCAAAGGTCACGACCGCGTCGCCGCTCGTGTGGGCACGCCCCTGATGCCGCGCGATCACGGTCTCGTCGCCGATCTCGCGCTCCCAGGTGGTCTCGAAGGTGGTCTCGGGAATGAGCGCCTCGTCGGCCGGATTCCCGGCAGGCGGGTTCCGGAGGTGCTCCACCGCCATGGCGTGGGCCACCCGAAGCTCCGTGACCTCACGAAGGACCCCGTTGCCGCCCACATGGTCGCCGTGGTGATGCGTGTTCACGAGGAGATCCACCCGCCGCCCCCCGGTCCGCTCCCGAAGCCCGGCCACAAGGACCTCCGCAGAGTCCGCGAACTGGCTGTCCACCACCGCCACCCCGGCCTCGTTCACCAGCGTTCCCACCGTGCCTCCGCGCAGGGTGAAGATCCCGACATTTCGCCGAACGGGGAGGAAGAGCCCCTGGGCTTCCTGGGCGTGTCCCGCCTGTGTCTCGGGCGCCAGCGCTCCCTGCGCCTCCGCGTCCTCCGAAGGAGGAGGGAAATGCGAAGCGACCGGCGCCCCGGCGCGGTCCAGCCCGGCCCCGGCCCCGGCATTCCCGGGGTTCGGCATCCCGGGGGTCGCCTCCACCAGGCCGGTGGCGGAGAGGGGAGCCGCGGCGACCGTTCCGGCGGCAGCCACCCCGGCGGCGGAGGCGGCGGAGAGGGCGAGAAAGCGGCGGCGGTGCATGGTCATGGCGGGCTCCGGGGGGAGGTCAGGGTCCCAGGACCGTGAGTCCCGGGATGCGTTCGAAGTCTCGATGGTCCCGGGTCACCAGGGCTGCGTCGGCAAGGAGGGCCGCAGTGGCGATCAGAAGGTCCATGGTCCCCACCGACTCGCCCCTTCGCCGAAGCTCTCCGTAGATCGACCCGTAGCGCTCGGCAAACCCCGCTCCGGTCTCGATGACCTCGATGGCCGATAGAACCCGGCGGATCGCTTTGCGTTCTCCTTCCGGATCGCGGGCGCAGGCGGCTCCGGCGTCGAGCTCGCAGGCCACCATGACAGAGACCGCCAGGGGGGTGTTCCGGTGCCGTTCGAGAAAGGCGGTGGCTGCTCCCCGCTCGCCGCGCCGAGTCTCACGAAGAAGGTCCACCACGATGCTTGTGTCGAGATGAAGGCGCCGTGGCCCCCTTTCCGTCCCGCTCACAGTTCGGCGGCCCGGGCGGGGGAACGGGCCCGCTCCGACCGGGCACGCTCTACCTCGTCAAGGGTCTCTTCGGAGGGAAGGGTCCCGTCCTTCGCGAGGGCATCCATTGCGCTCAGGAGGGTCCCACCCGTGCTGGCGGAACCGAAGTGAGCCTTCACCACGTCGGAGAAGGACTGCCCGGGGGCCTTGCGGCGTCGAAGCGCCTCGTAGGCTTCGAGGTCCAGGGAGATCGTCTTGGTAGCCATGCATGATATATACACAGCGCATGCACAGGCTACAACGGGGCGTGGGGCGGGGGCCTCCGGAGCGGGGCCTCTGGAGCGGGCCTTCTGACGTGGGACATCTGGAGCGGGCTCTCTGCCGCGGTACATCTGGCGCAGGGCCTCCGGAGGGGGCCCTCTGACGCGGGGCCCGGGGGGCACGCGGGGCGGGGCGTGTGGCGTTTGGCGGAAGCCCGTGGGGTCAGGGCCTCCAGGGCCTGCGGCGGAGCACCCCTCGACCGCCGGCCGAACCCGATGGACATCCTCGGGTTCACCCACTCGGACTCACGCCAGGTGTCCGATCCAGCCGCTCGGACCTGCCTTCGGTTCCTCCTGCGGATTCACCCGCAAGTCGAAGGATTCCGCCGAAACGGTCCCCCTCAGAACGGAAAGAGGAGGGGGACCACCAGGAGGGTCACGACCAGGATGACTCCCTGGAGGAGGACGCCCACCTTGAAGAAGTCGCCGAAGCGGTAGCCGCCGGGGCCGAGGACGAGGGTGTTCACCGGCGAGGCCACCGGGGTGGCGAAGGCGGTGGATGCGGCCACGGCCAGCGCCATGAGAAAGGGCTCGGGGCGGGCCCCGATCCCCAGTGCGAGGGAGGAGGCGATGGGGGCCAGGAGAACGGCGGTGGCGGTGTTCGAAATGACCTGGCTCAGCGCCGAGGTGAGGAGGAAGATCGCCGCCAGGAGGAGGAGGGGCCCCGCTTCCGAGAGTGCGCCCGAGAGGATCTCCACGAGCCAGGCCATTCCCCCCGTCTTCTCGAGGGCCGTGGCCATGGGGAGGATCCCGGCAATGAGGACCACACTCTCCCAGTTCACCGAACGGTAGGCATCCTCCACCGTGACGCATCCGCAGAGGACCATGGCCACCGCCGCCAGGAGAACGGCCGTCACCGCCGGCACCACCCCCAGCGTGAGGAGGGCCATCATCCCCACCATGATGGCCACCGCCACCGGGGCCCGGCCCAGGGGCGCCAGGGCGTCGGACATCTCCCGGGGGGCCATGGCCACGATGAAGTCCCGTCGCTCCCCCTCGAGAAGGCGGATCTTCTCCCAGGGGCCCTGCACGAGAAGGGTGTCGCCGAAGCGGAGGGGGGTGTCGCCGAGATCGTGGCCCTCCCCTTTCCCGGAGTCGAGCTCCCCCATCCGCTTGATTCCCACCACCCCGAGCTGGTAGCGATCGCGAAAGCGGATCTCCTTGAGATTCCGCCCCAGGAGCCGGGAACGGGGGGTGAGGAGCACCTCGGCCATTCCCGTTTCCGGGGCCGTGGGATCGCCCTCCACCCCCTCGTCGAGGAGGCGTACCCCGAGCCGGGCCACCATCCGGTGCACCCCGTCGGGGCTCCCCTGGAGGACGAGCTCCTGGCCGGCATGCAGGGTGGTATCGGCCAGGGCAGGGGCCACCGTTTGCGATGGACCGGTGGTGGAAGCGGTGGCGGGGCTGGCGCTCGGGCTCGAAGCCGGGCTGGGGATGGGTCTGGAGGCGGGGTTGGGCACGGCACTCGAAGCCGGGCTGGCGCTGGGCTCTGAAGCCTGGCCCGGTGTGGGATTCGAGCCCGGTGCGGGATTCGAGCCCGGTGCGGGAGTCGAGGCCGGGTCGGGGATGGACGTCGAGGTGGGGGTCGTGCCCCCGCGAGCGCCCTCGCCGGTGGTCTCGGGAAGGTCTGCGGGGTCAGGCTCCTGGTCCGTACCACCGTGGGATCCCCCGCCCGCGCCTTCGGCCCGCATGGACCCCCAGGGCTTTCTGCGGAGCGGGGAGCGGGCCGTGCGCTCGGGGCGCTGCGCCGGCTCCCGGATCTCCGTGACGGTGACCCCGAAGCGTGCCGGGAGCTTCGCATCCTCAAGGGTGGTTCCCACCAGGGGGGAGCCCGCCTCGATGCGGACCCGGAAGAGGGTCTCGGCCAGGGACCAGTCGCCCGCCAGATCCGAGAGGGTGGGGGCGTCGGCGGAGGCGGCGGGGCGCGCAGGACTCGGGCGATCGGGGAGGAAGCGGCGCCCCACGAGGGCCATGAAGGCCACCCCGACCACCACCATGGCCAGCCCCACCGGGGTGAAGGCGAACATGCCGAACCCCTCGCGGCCCAGCGACTCGAGGTGCTGGCTCACGACGATGTTCGGTGCGGTGCCGATGAGGGTGAGCATCCCCCCGAGGAGCGACGCCACCGAAAGGGGAATGAGGAGCTTCGAGGGCGAGAGGTCCCGGGCCCAGGCGAGCCCCATGACCACCGGGAGCATGACGGCCACCGTTCCCGTGGAACTCATGACCCCCGAGAGGAGGGCCACGAGGAGCATGATCACCACGAGGAGGCGGACCTCCGAATCGCCGGCGATCTTCGCGGGGAGGCGCCCCATGGCCCGGGCCACCCCGGTCTGGAAGAGCCCGTCGCCCACCACGAAGAGCCCCGCGATCATGAGGACGATGGGGTCCGCGAAGCCGGCCAGCGCCTCTTCGGCCGTGAGGATCCCGGTCAGGGTGAGGGCCAGAAGCGCCAGAAGGGCCACCACGTCCAGTCGGAGCTTCTCGCTCACGAAGAGGACGATGGTGACCCCCAGAATGGCAAAGACCAGGAGGGCGGCGGCAGGGGGCATGGTTCTTCGACCTTAGAGCCCCGGTGGCCCCCCTTCAAGCCCTGGGACGAAGCGTCCCGTACTGGATCGAGGTGGGGACTCCGGGGGGTGTGACCCCCCCGGGCCCTCGCGCCTCCGCCGGCTCAGCCCCAGTAGGGCGTGGTGCCGTAGTGCGCATGGATGTCGGATCCCCAGCGCCGGTCGGCAAAGTCGGGCCAGTCGTCCTTCTCGAAGCCCGGCGCATTCTCCAGCACTTCCTCCTCCACATCGAGAAGGAAGTAGTCCTCGCCCTCGATGAGGGTGAGGGCGTTCCAGGGGACGGCGAAGAGCTTGTCGCCCATCCCCATGAAGCCCCCGAAGGAGAGGACGGCGTAGGCGATGGTGGCCGAGGCGTCGTCGAGCATCACGTCCTCGATCTTTCCGAGCTTGTCGCCGGAGAGGTTCTGGACCTGGTTCCCGGTGACCTGCGAGGCCGGGACGATGCGCCGGTGGCCATGGATGGGGGTTGGGTAGGCGGTGTGGACGGGTCGTGGGTTGTTCATGGAAACACTCCTTCAGGAGAGAAATCGGTCGATTCGCACGGGCACCTGCGGGGTGCCTGAACTGCGGTTCGGGAATGCGAACTCGCTCGTGGCCGCGGGCCCCTCCGGAAGAGGAGAGGCCCGGGCCGACGCCTGGGCGCTATGCGGCCGCCGCACCCCCCACGAAGGAGAGGATCAGCATGACCACGAACACGAGGAGGAAGAGGTAGAAGAGGATCTTGGCGATCCCGGCGGCGGCCGAAGCCGCGCCACCGAAGCCGAGAGCACCGGCAATGATGGCAACGACGAGAAAGATGAGCGCCCAGGTCAACATGGTGAGACGAGTCCTGATTCGGTCGTGGATTTCCATGGGTGGCACGCAGGGCGACCGAGCATCCCGGCGCGCACCGGATCTATTGCGAAGAGCCCGGAGGCTCGAAGGAAGGGGAAGAGCCCGCAGGCTCGAGAAGGGAAGGGGTTCGAAGGGCCAAGGGACTCGGAGGGAGGAGAGACGCAGGATCCCCCCTCGCTACAGAGGCCCGGACGGCGTTCAACCGTACGTCACCCCCGCTGGGGGCGAGCGGCCAGCGCCACGATGAGCGCACCCACTCCCCCTGCAGCGAGGAGGATGGAGACCCAGGTGGGAATGCCCACCCGTTCCTCCTGTTCCACGCTCAGTTCAAGGGGGCCCGCATCGAGAATGGTCTCCTGGCTGACCCAGGAAACGGACTGGAGGAGAAAGGAACCCACGCCGAGGGCGAGGAGGACGATGGCCAGGATGATCCATGCGGTCTTGTTCATGCCCTGATACGGGGCAGGGGGCATGCCGAAATCCCGAACGCAAGGAATGACAGGGCTTTGCGGGTTTCGAGCCCGGAGCTGATCAAACGGAGTCGGGAAAGATCTTCGTGCCTGTTTGAAGGAGTTGCCCGGTCCGGGAGGGGGAGAAGGGCCGGGAGAACCGGCGGGAAGGCCGCCGGAAGGACCGCCGGAAGGACCGCCGCGAAGGCCTCCGGAAGAACCTCCGGGAAAACCCGAAGGCGCGACACCTGCGGAGGGTCCACCCCGGCCGCCCGAGGGGGGCGGGGCCCACACCGGCAGGTCGAAGGTGCGCGGCGCTCCCGGAGGCTCTCCGCGAAGGCCTCCGCTTGACGCATCGCCCCCCGCTCGGTCTATTGCCTCGGCTTTGTTCCCCGGTGCGGCCGCACCCGCCCCGGGAGCCCTTTTGCACCCTTCACGGGAGCGGCAGGAGATGGCAACGGGATCGGGATCGGCGGGCACCCCCGCGCGTGAGCTCTTCGGATCGCGGTGGGGCTTCGTCCTCGCCGCCGTGGGGAGCGCGGTGGGGCTCGGGAACATGTGGCGCTTCTCCTACGTGGCCGCCGAGGGGGGAGGCGCCGCCTTCGTCCTCCTCTACATCGTGATGGTGGCCCTCCTGGGCATTCCCCTCATGCTGTCGGAACTCGTGGTGGGGCGTCGGACCCATCTCTCTCCCATTGGCGCACTCCGGGAGCTGGGGGGGAAGGGATGGGCCTGGCTGGGAGGCCTCTTCGTGCTCGTGGGCTTCCTCATCCTCTCGTACTACGCCGTGATCGCCGGGTGGACGCTCCGCCTCGCCTTCGAATCGGTCACCATCGGGTTCCCCGCCGATCCGGGGGCCCACTTCGGGGAGATCGCCTCCGGACCCGATGCCATGGGGTGGCATCTCCTCTTCATGGCCATCACCATCGGGATCGTGATGGTGGGGGTGCAGAAGGGGATCGAGCGGGCGGCCATGATCCTCATGCCCACCCTCTTCCTCATCGTGGTGGGGCTCGCCGTGTGGGCGGCTACCCTGGAGGGGGCCGGGGCCGGGTACGCCTACTACCTCACACCCCAACTCTCCGAGCTCATGAACCCGGCGGTGATCCGCTCGGCGGCGAGCCAGGCCTTTTTCTCCCTCTCGCTGGGGATGGGCGCCATGCTCACCTTTGCCTCGTACCTGGCGAAGGACGAGGACCTGAACGAGCAGGCGGTGACGATTTCCTTTGCCGACTTCGCGGTGGCCTTCGCCGCCGGGCTCGTGGTCTTCCCGGTCATCTTCGCCCTGGGGCTGCAGGACTCCGTGGGCGAGAGCACGGTGGGCGCCCTCTTCATTGCCTTGCCCGGCGCCTTCGAGGCCATGGGAACGGTGGGGCGCACCGTCGGGCTCCTCTTCTTCCTGGCCCTGGCGGTGGGGGCCGTGACCTCGGCCATCTCGCTCCTGGAGGTGGTGACCTCGTCCATCATCGACGAGTTCGGGCTGGGTCGGAAGCAGGCGGCGGTGGGGATGGGGATCCTCATTGCCCTCTTCGGGCTTCTCTCGGCCCACTCCCTCGACGTGCTGGGGCTGGTGGACCAGGTCGCCGGCGAGCTCTTCCTCGCCGTGGGTGCCCTCATGATGGCCATTTTCGTGGGATGGGTCATGAAGGATCCGGCGGCCGAACTCATGCGAGGTGCCGGGCCCACCTTCACCGGGGCCATTCCGGCCGTGATCTTCCTCGTGAAGTGGCTCCTCCCCCCCGTGATCGCCCTGGTGGTCGTCTTCCAGATCATGGGGACCTGGGAGACCGTCACCGAGTTCCTGGGAGGATGATGCGAAGGGTCGGGCGCGCCGCCTGAAGGGGCCGGGATCCGGTCGGCTCCCGATGCCATGGGATCGCCCACGAGCCGGGGCGAGGGTGAAGGGTGTTCAGACCCCTTCCTCTCGCCCCGGAGTCGTTTCATGGCCATGCAACCCCGTTCCCCCGGCAACCCCCGCCCCCGCCTCCTCCCCTTCCTCGTCCTTCTTTCGACCCTTGCGGCTGGCGCGGGTTGGATGGGGATGTCGCACGCTCCCGGGGTGACCGGGGTCTTCGAGAGGCTGGGTGCGCCCGGGATTCTCGGGGGCCTCGCATCCCCCCTGGCCGCTCAGGTCCTTCCTCCGGACCCCGGCCAGGGCGGAGACCCGGAGGGAGGCGACGGTCCGGGCCTCCAGGTGAAGTGCCAGGTCATCCAGATGCGATTCGAAATGGAGGGATGGACCGTGGTCCGGAGCTGCATCCGGGAGCTCTGCCGCATCCACGATGCGGAGGGGGACCTGGCCCCCGGGTTCCTGGGGAGGGTCTCGTGGCTCGAGGAGGAATGTGACGCCCCGGGGACGCACGAGATCCCCGCCATCGAGGGGATGCCCTTCTTCCCTCCCCGGTGGTGAGGGGCGCGGCGTCTGCGGGAGACCGGTTTCCGCGTCGGGTTCCGGCGCACGGACGGAGTGCGTGCGGGGCGTGGAGGTGCACTGATCTGGTGCACGAGGTGGGCGGGGGTGCCCCAGAACCGTGCACCCCCGCCAGGGTCAGGCGGGACAACCACCCCCAGAAGGCAGGCCACACGCAGACCCCCCTACCCTCGGTGCCCCCCGGGGCGGCGAGGGTACGCCAGAAGAGCTCGTAGATGCGGCGGTACTGGTCCACCCAGGAGGCCGGATCCACCATCCCGTGGTTTTCGGTGGGGTACACCGAGAGCTCCCAGTTCTCCTTCCCCAGCTCGATGAGCCGCTGGGTGAGGCGCACGATGTCGGAGAAGTGGACGTTCGTGTCGTACATGGGGTGCCCCATGAGAAGGTGCCCCTGGAGCCCCTCGGCGAAGTAGATGGGCGAGGAACGGAGGTAGGCCTCCGGGTCGTCCTGGGGGCGGTTCAGGATGTTGGAGGTGTACCCCTCGTTGTAGTGGGCCCAGTCGGTGACGGAGCGGAGCGCACCGCCGGCATGGAAGACGTCGGGCTCGGTGAAGAGGGCCATGAGGGTGATGAAGCCCCCATAGGAACCGCCGTAGATCCCGATGCGTCCCCGGTCCACGCCCTCGTTCTCCACGAGCCAGTCCACGCCATCCACGTAGTCCCACAGGTCCTTTCCACCCATGTGCCGGTAGATGGCGGTTCGCCAGTCGCGCCCGTACCCCGCCGAGGCGCGGAAATCCACGTCGAGGACGGTGAAACCCTGGGCGGCGAGGAAGTGGTGGAACATCCACTCCCGGTAGTACTGGGACCACCAGTGGTGCACGTTCTGGAGATATCCGGCCCCGTGCACGAAGAGAACGGCACCGCCATTGGACTCCACCCCCATTTCGGAGGGGCGGTAGATCCGGGCCGGAACCTGGGCCCCGTCCCGGGCTTCGAAGCGGATGATCTCCGCATCGATCCAGGGGAAGGCCAGGAAGTCGCCCGAGGGCGTGGTGGTGATCCGGGCCATGGACGCCCCGGGAGAGGCATCGGCCAGGAAGAGTTCGTCGGGGCGCGTCTGGGTGGCGTGCACAATGGCCATGCGACGCCCGTCAGGGCTGATCGTGCCGAGGAACCGCCCCGTCCCCTCGGTGAGCCGGGTGCGGTTGGACCCGTCGAAGGCCATGCTGAACATGTGCTGCTCGAAGGGCGATCCCTCGTTCGTGCGAAGGATGAAGCGGTCGTTCTGCTCGGGGATCTGGACCGAGTGAACCTCCCAGTCGCCCGAGGTGAGCTGGCGGAGCCCGGAGCCGTCGGCCTGGGCCGTGTAGAGGTGGGCGAAGCGGTCGCCCTCGCTCACCCAGTACACCCGGTCCTCTCCGGGAATCCATCCGGCACATCCCCCGCAGGGACCCCCCACCCAGGCCGAGTCGGCCACGTGCTGAAGGAGGTGCATCTCGCCCGAGGCCGCCTCCACCGTGAAGAACCAGCGGTGCTTGTTGTCGAAGGACCCCGCCGAGAGGAGGCCCCAGGTCCCGGCATCATTCCACCCCCGGAACTGCACGGACTGCACGCTCACGTCGCCGTTTCTCACCGCGTCCCGCTGCTCCGGGACCGGGACGCCCACGGGGGCGGTGGCCTCGGCCCAGCGCCGGACGGCAGCGCCCACATCGAGCCATGCAATGGAATCCGAGCCCACCTGGTGAATGCCGGTCCGGTTGGAGCCCACCCCGTCCCCCACCTTGGTGCGGATCTCGTTGAAGGCGGTATATCCGTCTCCGGTGATCCACTCGGGCACGCCGACGCGGCGCGTGTTCTGGGCCGGCTGGGAGCCGGAAAGGGCCACCCAGGTGCCCTGGGGGTTCACGTTGAGCCCGCCCGGGCTCCCATTTCGCCCGGTGAAGACGGTCTGGATCTCGCCCTCGCGGCGCATCTCCGCCAGCTCCCGTGCCTCGTCGGCCCGGGCGCGCTGCCGGCGAATGTGCTCGAAGAGCTCACCCTGCTGGTCGCGGAGAAAGGCGGCGAGCCCCTCCGGATCCCGTGGCTGGGGGGCCGTTCCACTCCGGATGTCCGTGAGCTGGCGAACGGTTCCCGAGGCCAGCTCGAGGGCATGGATCTGGCCCCCCTGGGTGAAGAAGAGGGTCGAACCGTCGGCCGAGAAGCGGGGGCCGGACTTGTTGTCGCGGGTGTCGGTGAGGCGGCGGATCTCCATGGAGCGGCGATCCACCAGGTAGAGGTCCCCGCGCCAGGCGGTGGCCCGGTAGCGCCGGTCCGGCGAGAGGTCGCCTCCGGCAAAGGTCAGGGCCAGCGAGTCGGCGACGAGGGGGTCGCTGATGTGCTCGGGCTCGCCTCCGCCAGCCGGCACGCGGTAGAGCTCGGCATTCGCATCCCAGGCCTCCCCGGCGGGAAGCCACCGGAAATACAGCCAGCGGGAGTCGTCGGTCCAGTTCACCGCCGACGGGGTCTGACCCACATGGGTCGGGCCCTGCATGAAGTTCTGAATGGAGAGCTCGAAGGCATGGGGCCGCACGATCTCGGGGACCCACCCCGCCACGGCGCCGGCATTCTGGGCCTGGGCCTGGGCAGGGAGGGCGAGGGGTGCCGACGCCAGGGCGGCGACGGCCGCCAGGCGGAAGGGGGAGAGACGACGGAAGGACATCACGACTCCTGGAGGGGGTTCGTGGCACGGCCCCCGGCCCGAGGCCCCTCCGTGAGGAGGAGGCCGGGCAGGGGAAGGGGAGGGCAGACGGCCAAGATAGGGACTGGTGGCCGCAGGGAAAGGTTGACGGGTGGGGGAGGGGCTGATGGCCGGGGCGAGCCCGACGGCGAGAGGCTCTTCCCCCGGCGGCCACCCTGCCCTTCGTGGCTTCTCTCCTCAGTCTCCCAGGCAGATCCCGAGCTTCCGGGCGGTGGCGAGTTCGTCGGCGTCGAGGGGAACCGTCCGGTTCCGTTGCACCGCCTCCGAAAGGGGAACGGGGCGGACCCCGGTGGCATCGAGCGCCACCATGCATCCGAAGCTCCCGCGCCCCACGAGTTCCACCGCCGCCGTCCCGAAGCGGAGGGAGAGGATCCGGTCGAAGGCCGTGGGCTGGCCTCCCCGCTGGAGATGCCCGAGCACGAGGGAGCGGGTCTCGAGCCCCGTTCGGTCGGCGATCTCCTCGGCCACGCGCTCGGCCAGCCCCCCGTACCGGGGCGAGGCCCCGGGGCGACCCTCTTCCCGGACCGTGACATCGCCGTCTTTCGGAAAGGCCCCTTCGGCCACCACCACGATGGCGTAGGGCGGGCCCCGCCGGACCTTTCGCCTGAGGTGGGCGAGGACCGCCTCCATGGAGTAGGGGATCTCGGGGAGGAGGATCACGTCGGCCGCGCCGGCCAGCCCTCCGTAGAGGGCGATCCACCCCGCATCCCGCCCCATGAGCTCCACCACCATGATCCGGGAGTGGGAGGCGGCCGTGGAGTGAAGCTTGTCGATGGCGTCGGAGGCCGTCTGCACTGCGGTGTGGAACCCGAAGGTGACATCGGTTTCGGCCAGGTCGTTGTCGATGGTCTTGGGCACCCCCACCACCGGGAGGCCGCGGGCGTGGAGCTCCGCGGCAATGCGGAGGGAGCCATCGCCCCCGATGGCCACGAGGGCGTCGAGGCCGGCATTCCGGAAGGCCGAGAGGAGCTCGCCCGAGCGGTCCACCATGGTCACCGAACCGTCGGGCTGGTGATGGGGCCACTGGAGGGGATTGCCCCGGTTCGTGGTGCCGAGGATCGTTCCGCCCCGGGAGGTGATTCCCTGCACCGTGTCCCACTGCATGGGAACCAGGCCGTCGCCATCCATGAGCCCCTCGTATCCGCGCCGAATCCCCACCACTTCCCACCCGCGCTGGAGGGCGGAGAGGACTACGGCCCGGATCACGGCATTGAGCCCCGGGGCGTCGCCGCCCCCCGTGTTGATGGCCAGGCGAAAGGGGCGTGCGGGGGTCGAGGCGGTCGCGGGCGCGGAGTCGGGGTGTGGCTGGGCCATGGGATCGGGGGTCATGGGGAGGGCCGCCCGGGGGCCTGGAGGAGGCATTCGGCGGAGGCATTCAGGGGAGGCGAAGACGCATTAGATTGAAGGGCCGGTTCTCCGAGGGAAACCCCCTCGGGTGGGAACCTGGCCGACGAATCCCCCCCGCAAGACCTGAGAGGCACTCCATGGCCGTGACCGAAAAGGCCGTGTTCGATGCGCTGAAGACCGTGAAGGACCCGGAGCTCAACCTGAACCTTGTGGTTCTGGGCCTCGTCTACGATGTGGATGTGCAGGACACCCATGTGCACACCCGGATCTCCCTGACCTCCCCCATGTGCCCGGTGGCCGAGCAGATCGTGCAGATGGCCGAGGAGGCCGTGCTCGGGGTGGAGGGGGTGGAAACGGCCAAGGTCCAGCTCACCTTCGATCCGCCCTGGACCCCGGAGCGGATCAGCCCCCTGATCCGGTCGTCCCTTGGCCTCTGACGCCGCCCCTCCCCCCGAGGCCAGCCGGCTCGAGGCCTTCCGGAGCTTCCGGGAGCGGATGAACGAACGGATCCTCTCGGCGGGGAACCTGGAGATCCGCCGCTTCTTCGCCCTCGACGACCGGGCCTACCAGGACGGGGCGCTCGATCGCCGCACGAAGGAACTCCTGGGGCTTGTGGCCTCCCTGGTTCTTCGATGCGACGATTGCATCAGCTACCATGTGATTCGCTGCCTGGAGGAGGGCGTCACCGAAGAGGAACTCTTCGAGACCCTCTCCATTGGCCTCGTGGTGGGCGGGTCCATCGTGATTCCCCACCTGCGCCGGGCGGTGGACCTCATGGACGAAGTGCGGGCGGGGGATGCCCACGCCTCAGGCGGTGACGGGACGGCGGACGCTCCCGCACCGGGGGCGGGCGGGGGCGCGGCGTAACACGCCGGGCCTCCTGCTCCGACGGGACTGGCGCGGACAGGGTCCGGTGGCGGGGGCAGGGATCGGCCGAGGGGAGACCGGGAGCGCCGGGCCCTCAGTGCTCCGGCGCCAGCGCCAGGTCTTCCAGGAAATCCCGGAAGGGGCGGGCCACCTCGATGGCGCGCTGGGTGAGGATGCGCACGGCCTCCGGGGGGGCCGCCGGGGCGAGGCGAAGGGTCACCGCTTCCCCGACCCGGGTGTCGCCCTCCTCCGCGGCCAGGTAGAGTTCGGCGTACCGCGCGCTCACCCGCTGCTCGAAGAGGGGAAGCTGGCCCCGGGGGTACCCGGTGTCGGCCAGGTCGTCGAAGACGGCCCGGTGGAGAACGTCGAGGATCCTCCGCTGCGTGTCGGGCGACTCTCCCCGTGCGGTGAGCCCGAGCTGAATGGCCCGGGTGTGGGCCCAGAGGTGAAAGATGAGGAGCTCCTTGGCCGCGCCCTCTTCCGGAACGCCTTCCACGGTGGGGAGGGCCAGCCGGCTCACGAGAAGGCCGAGCTCTTCCGAGGTCATGAAATCGGAGTAGCTTTCCCACACGAGGTGGGCCGTGTGCTCCCCGAGTTCGGTGGGGGTGAGGGGCGCTCCCGGTCCGGGATCCCCCAGGGCCTGCACCGACGCGGCATCGAGAAAGCGGTTCATCGGGAAAGGGTTCTCATGGGGGTGTCCCTGGGAAGGAGCGCACCGCGCGCAGGGGGGAGGCAGGAGAGATTCGGAGGCAGGCCGACGAGCGCACGCCGCACCCAATACTTCACCGATCGCGGAACGGATCAACCTTCTTGTGGGTCCCACGCAGGGGAGCGCACGGGTTGAGGCCTCCATACGCTCACGACCCCGGGTCTCCAGTTCGTGTACTTCTCCGGTGTTCCTTCATGAACACCTGCACCCACCGAGCCCGCCACGAGGAAAGGCCAAGCGGATGATGCGGACGACGATGTGGGCGAAGGCCCGCCCCGGGCGGGGGATCACCGCCCTCTTCCTGGCCGGAATCCTCGGGGGCTCGATGGCCGCCTGTGCCGGCACCCCTCCCCTCCCCCAGACCCGATCGGTCATCACCCTGACCGGGGAGCGGGTTCAGGCGGAGCCCGAGGCCATGGTGCAAGTGGACCGATGGCTTCGGCCCCAGCTCGACGACATCGAGCGGAACCCCGGCTTCCTCGTCCGCCTCCTCCAGGAAGACCGGCCTCTCTATCCGTGGGGGATGCTGGAGATCACGGGCGACACCGTCCAGCTTTCCGTTCAGCAGGGGCACGGCGATGCCGAGACGCCCTTTCTGATCTACGCCCACTTCCGCCTCATGGCCGAACAGGGCACGCTGGAGCCCTGGCTTCCGGAGGCCTTCCCCGAGGAGGGGTCCCCGGCGGCGGGACTCGAACTGGAGGAGCTGATCCTGGCGCGGATCGCCGACCTCTGGCTCCTGGGGCGTTCGGTGTTCGATACCTCGCCCCACGGTCCCCTCGACGAGATTCTCTACGCCAGCGAGGGGGGGTGGCTGCGGGAGTTCATCTTCCTGGCCCAGCCTGACCGCTTCGAGGCGGAGGCGACGGCCCACTTCGGCGACCGCCCCGAGCGGGAGGCCGAATTCCGGCGATGGTTCCAGCGGGTCTTCGAGGCCGACGGCCCCCGCTACGTGGTGTCGCCCACCGCCGACGACGAGGATGACGACGGGGAGGATCCCCCCGGGGCGCCCGACCCGGCTGGAGCACCCGAGGCCTCCGGGGCCCCCGACGACCTCCCCGGAGCGCCCGAGCCGGCTCGCTGAGCGTCGTTCCGGGCGGCCCGCCGATCGGCGCGTCGGGCGGCCTCCGCGCTACCCCGCCCGAACCGTCCAGGTCAGGGTGATGGGAATCCCCTCGCCCTCTTCCTCCACGTGCACGTCGATCCGGCCCGTATCGCGAATCCGGGCGTCGGACACCTTCCCATAGAAGAGGGGAAAGCCCAGGACGCGGGCCGAGCGGGTCTCTCCCCGGGGGCCGGTGGCCTGGAGGGTGGCGCCCTTCAGCCCCTTCACCGTGGGGGGCGCACCCTCGAGGAGACGCAGGCGGAGGATCCGCCCCCCATGGGGGTGATCCAGGGCGTCGATTACCTTGAGTTCGGTTCGTTCCTGCTTCGACATCGGGGCTACCCTCGAATCGTGAATCCCCCCACCGGCACGGCGAAGGACGGCTCGATGATCGTAGAGAAACCGCGCACCATCGTCAACGGATCTCCCTCCCCCCTGGCCATGGACCCGGAGGCCATGCGAGCCCTGGGGTACCGGGCCGTGGATGCCCTCGTCGAGCGGTGGACCGCCCTCCCGGATCTGGCCATCCGGGAAGGGGGGAGCCGGGCCGAGATGGACGCCCTCCCCGGGGTGGGCGATGGCCCCCCCGCCCGGGGGATCGGGGCCGAGGCCGCCCTGGAGGAGGCGGTGGGCCGGATCCTCCCCGAGTCCGCCCGGGTGGATCACCCCGGATTCATGGCCTACATCCCCTCGGCCCCCACCTGGCCCTCCGTGGTGGCCGACTTCCTGGCCGCCGGAACGAACGTCTTCCTGGGGACCTGGCAGGGGGCCGCCGGCCCCACCCGCATCGAGCTCGAGGTGGTGGACTGGTTCCGGAGCTGGCTTGACCTTCCCCCCAGTGCCGGGGGCCTCTTCACCTCGGGGGGCTCGGCCGCCAATGCCCTGGCCCTGGTCACGGCCCGGGAGCGGGCCGCCCGCCGCCACCACGACGAGGGCTCCCCGGGCCCCTTTCGCCCCTCGGTGATCCTCTCGGACCAGGGCCATGCCTCCCTCATCCGAGGTGCACGCCTGGCCGGGATTCCCCGCGAGGGGATCCGGATCCTCCCCTCCGACAGCGGGCTCCGCCTCGACCCCGGACGCGTGCGGGCGGCGGTGGAGGCGGACCGGAGGGCCGGTTGGACTCCCGTGATCGTGGCGGCGAACGGGGGGGCCACGAACACCGGGATCGTCGACCCCCTCGACGCCCTTGCCGCCGTGTGTCGGGAGGCCAGGGTCCACTTCCATGTGGATGCGGCGTACGGCGGGTTCGCCGCCCTCCACCCTGGAGGCGCCCGCGCCCTGGCCGGGATCGGCGAGGCCGACTCCGTGACCCTCGATCCGCACAAGTGGCTCTTCCAGCCCTTCGAGTGCGGGTGCCTTCTCGTGCGGGATCAGGGCTGGCTCCGCCAGACATGGCAGGTCGAGGCCGACTACCTCCAGGACACCCTCCGGGGGGAGGAGGAGCCGAACATGGGGGAACGCGGGCTCCAGCTCACCCGGAGCTTCCGGGCCCTCAAGGTCTGGATGTCGATCCGGGCCCTGGGCCTCGATGCCTTTCGCGAGGCCATCGGCCGGGGGATCGAGGGCGCCCGCCGGGCCGAGGCCCGCCTTCATCGCTCCCCCCACCTGGAGGTGGTGACCCCCGCCGCCCTGGGAATCGTGACCTGGGCCGCCCGGACCCCCGGCGATCCGGCTCCCCTGCACCGGCGGATCCAGGAGGTCCTGGCCGCCGAGGGGCTCGCCTTCCTCTCCTCCACCCGGATCCGGGGGCGCGACGCCCTTCGCCTCTGCATCCTCAATCCGGCGGTGGATCACGCCCGGATCGAGGCCGTTCTGGACCGGGCCGAGGCCCTGGTGGCCACGGCATGACCCCGACGCACCCCGACCCGGGCTCCGCGCCGCCTTCGGGTTCGGGGCCGGGCTCCCCCCCCCAGGCATCCCCCGACCCGGGCTCCACGCCTCCTTCGGTCCCCGGCCCCCTCCTGGGCACCACGCCTCCCCTCCCCCCGGGCGATCCCCCCGAGGCCCTGCTCCGGACCATGGGTCGGCGGATCCGGTGGGGTGCGGGGATCGCCTTCGTGGCGGCGCTGGGACTGGGGTTCGGCACCGAGCTCTCCCTCCTCCACGCCGTGGCCCTCCCCCTCTTCCTCGTCCTCTTTCCCACGGCGGCGCTGGCGCAGACCCCCCTCCTCCGGCACATCCGGTTCGAGCGGATTCCGGCCTACCTCCAGTCGGGGTTCACGATCCTCGTCATGGGCGGGCTCGCCCTGGGGCTCGTGGCCATGGGACCAGGGGCCGAAGCCGCCGGCATCGCCACTCTCCCGGTGCTGGATTTCCTGGCCTGGACGGCAGGGCTCACCCTGGGATGCCTCCTCCTCAGCCTGGGATTTCGCCCCCTCGAACTCCGGGCCTGGGAGCGCGCTCCCGAGGGGAGGGGGGCCGAGGGCGAGGGGACGCTGGCCGACGGGATGATCGACGCCCTCCTCCCCCGCACCGCCGAGGAGCGCCGCCTCTTCGCCGGGCTCTCCCTGGCCGCCGGGTGGGGAGAGGAAATGGCCTACCGCGGGTACGTTCCCGCAGCCCTGGTCCTGGCCGGCCTGGGGCCCTGGACGGCCATGGCCGGCGCCGCCCTCGCCTTCGGGGTCCTCCACGCCTACCAGGGACCGGTCGGGGTGGTGCGCACGGGGGTGGTCGGTTTTCTTCTTGGGGTCTCGGTGATCCTCACGGGGAGCCTCTTTCCCGCCATGGTCGCCCACGCCCTTCTCGACCTGATCCTGGGGCTCGTGGTGGGTCCGCGCCTCCTCGCCGACCGAGCCCCGGCGGACCGGAACTCGGCCGACCGAACCCCGGCCGCCCCCGATCCGGCCGACCGCGACCCCTCCGACCGCCCCTCCTGAGCCCGCCCGCGTCGCCTCGCCGACCCTCTCCCCCGTCCCCACCGGATTCACCATGAAGATCGACCTCGCCCTCCTCTGCGACGCCGCCACCGTCGACCCCTCCGGGAAGCTCAACGTTCTCGGCGTCTTCGACCGGATCCATGCCCGGGAATTTCCCGCGCGCCATGGCCGGCTCTGCCTCGTCCTCCGGCTCGAGACCCGCGCCGCCGATGCCGGGGACCGGAAGGCCGAGATCCGCCTCCAGACCCCCGCCGGCGAGGACCTGGTCCGTCTCGACGGGAAGATCCATGTGGGCCCCGCCACCTCCGACCAGCCGAGTCGCATCCCCCAGGTCCTGAACCTCGACGGGATCGTCTTTCCCGCCGCCGGGACCTACCACTTCGAGGTGGCCATCGATGGGGAGTCCCTGGCCCGAGTCCCCCTCATCCTGCAGGCCGCCGCCGGGGCTCCGGGCGAGGGCGGACGCGGACCCACGCCGGGCACGGCGGGTCCGGAGGGCGTTCCCCTCTTCTTCGCGCCGGGCGGTCCGGCCGAGGCCTGAGGCGCGCCCCATGCCACCCCGACCCGGCCCCGAACAGGGCCCCCCTGCACCGCGGCCGAGCCTCGCGCACGGCACATCCGCGTCGCAGTCCAGCGTGATGCGCGTCCCATCTCCACCTGAGCCGAGCCCCGCGCACGGCGCATCCGAACCCCTGGCGGGCGCGCCGCCACCCCTTCGCATTGCACGACTCCTCCTCTACCCGGTGAAGGGGCTGGGGGGGATCGAGATCGAGGAGGGATGGGTGGAATTTCGGGGGATTGCCGGTGATCGCCGTTTCATGCTGGTGGATGCCACCGGGACCTTTCTCTCGCAGCGCACGCACCCGGCCATGGCCCGGGTCCGCACCGCCCTCGTGGCCGGGGGGGGATCCCCGACGCGGCTGCGCCTGACCCACCCCGAACGCGCCCCCCTCGAGGTGGAGGCGACGCCGGGAACCCACGACGCCGGCGGACGCCCGCGCCCCACCCTCCCGGTCACGGTCTGGGGGAGCGAGCTCGAGGCCGTGGCACCGAGCCCCGAGGCCGATGCCTGGTTTTCCGGGCTCCTGGGCGCCCCGGTGCGCCTCGTCTGGCAGCCCCAGGAGGCGCGGCGCCCCACCGATCCGGCCTGGGCCCCCGAGGCGGAGGTGAGCCTTGCCGATGGCTACCCCCTCCTCGTGGTGACCGAGGCCTCCCTCGAGGGGCTGAACGCCCGCCTCGAGACCCCCCTTCCCATGGATCGCTTCCGCCCCAACGTGATCGTGGCCGGCGCCGCCCCCCACGCCGAGGACCGGTGGCGTCGCCTCCACCTGGGGGAGGTGCCCATGGCCGGGGTGAAGCGGTGCGCCCGGTGTTCGGTGACCACCGTGGACCAGGCCACCGGGGAGCAGGGAAAGGAGCCCCTCCGCACCCTGGCCACCTACCGGCGGGGGGCGGGGGGAAAGGTCTATTTCGGCCAGAACCTCGTCCCCCTGGCGGAGGGCCGGGTAAGGGTGGGCGACCCGGTGCAGGTGGAGGAGGAGGGGGAGGTGGGCCCGGAGTGAGGAGGGAGGGGCCCGACGCGTGGGTCGCCGCCGCCGCGCCCCAGGTCCGGGGATCCACGGCCCCGGGGTGGACCGCCGCCCCACACCGAGTCTGGGCGATCCACGGCCCCGGGCCCCCGGACTCCCGGTGGGCTTGCCCCGTGCCTCCCCTTGCCGGAACGTTCCCCCCCGCCGTAGGTATGGGGGGAAGAGGGCGCGAGCGGCGCCGCGCGGACCGGGTCCGGAGGGGACGTCCCGCCGGGGGCTGCGCACCGCACGAGGCCCGTCCCCCGGAGGCCCCCGATGATCTTCGCCTGCTCCTTCGAAGAGGTCCGCGCCCTGCGCGCGGGCGCGCAGGGCTTTCTGGGCGAGCCCGCGGGCGGTGGGGCCGTGGCCGCGCCCCCTGCGGCGCGGGCGGCGGTGGAGTCCCTTCTCCCCCAGCTCACCGGCGATCTCTCCTTCCACACGCTGGCGGAACAGGAAGCAGCCGCCCGGGCGGTCCGGGCCGTGGTGGTGCATCTCCGCCGGACCATGGATGCGGAGGTGCTGGCCACCCACCCCGCAGGCGAGCCGGCGGTGGCGGCCTACTTCGACTACGCCCATGCCCTCTCCGTCCTCCACCGCATGGAGCTCATGGGGGGCGAAATGACCGCCCTCTTCGAACTCCTCCACGGGGCTCCCCCGGGGCCTGTGGATGCCGCCACCTTCCACTTCCCGGACTGACCGGCCCTCCCTGCGGACGGATCGGCCGCCTCTCCGGACCGACCGGCCCCCTTTCCGGACCGACCGGCTCCCTCTCCGGACGGATCGGTTCCCCTTCCGGACCGATCGGCTCGGGGGTACACCGGGCACCTTCCCCCATCATGACCTCTGACCCAGCACGGGCCCGCCTCGAGGCCCTCCGCGGCATGCTCGCTCGCCGCCCCGATGACCCCCGCCTCCTCTTCGGGGTGGCCGTCGAACTCCTGAACCAGGGGCAGACCGAGGCCGGGGTCGAGCACCTCCGGCGCTATCTCGCCCTGGCGGACGACGAGGGGAACGGGTGGGGGCGCCTGGCCGCCCTCCTCGCCGAAGACGGCCAGGTGGAGGAGGCCCGCGCCGCCTACCGCACCGGGATCGAGCAGGCCCTGGCCCACGGCCATCCCACCATGGCCGAGGAGTTCGAGGAAGCGCTGGACGCGCTGTAGGAGCGCTCCTCCTTCTCGGGGCCACATGTCAGGACCACCGGGACCGCGGCTCGCCCGGCCCCCGGCGGGACCGGTCCCCGCGGGCGCAGCCCGCCCCCACGCATCCCCGATCCGACGCCCCCGGATCCCGGCCTGGATCCCGGCGGGACCGGCTCTCGCGGGCAATGTCCGACCCTTCGCATCCCCCTCGCATCCCGCGCGGGGACACCTGAAGCGGTGCCCGGGCCTTCGCATCCCCCCCGTCCGGGCCCTCCCTTCTTCACTGGGCGCTTGGACCGGTCCCCCACCCACCCGGGGGGTAACCGACGCCGGGCTTGAGGGGGGTCGAGTGCGCGCTGGCACGGACGAGTGCGCGCTGGCACGGAAAAGAACCGTGGTGGTCACGAACTGCACACTCGTGTAGTGGCTCATGACACGAGTGCGCGGTTGGGAACCCATACGGTAACCAACCGTGCCAGCGCGCTCGAAACCCTCACCCGAACCGGCAAAGCGTACCGGCCGCGGCGGTGGGGGCCGTTGGGCGAGGGATGGGGGACTGGGGGCCGAGTGCCGAGTGCCAGGGCGCGAAGGCTGAGGTGTCGTATTCGGCTCCTCGTGTAGCCCGGGGCTGTCGGGGGCCTTCGCATCTGCCTCCCGGCGCCCCCGCATCCCGGCCCGGCCCCCGCCGGAGGTGCCCGCTCCTTCGCATCCCGGCCCGGCCCCCGGCGGGACCGGCCCCCGCGGGCGATGCACGACCCTTCGCATCCCCCTCGCATCCCGCGCGGGGACACCTGCAGCGGCGCCCGGGCCTTCGCATCCCCCTCCCTTCCCCCCCGCGCCCCTGCGGCCCATCTTCGAGCGGTTGTCCTTCCCCGCTCGATGCGTGTGCCAGGTTCGGACGCGCGTCACGGCTGGAGCGTGCGCCCCCGCAGATCGGCGTGCCACCGGCCGACGAGTGCCCGTCGCAACGCAGGAGTCCGGATGTCGGTGGCCCAGAAGCGAGAGCGCGTCCTTCCCCGCCTCATCGAAGAGGAGATGCGGGAGGCGTTCCTCGACTACTCCATGAGCGTGATCGTGCAGCGGGCGCTCCCCGATGTGCGCGACGGGCTGAAGCCGGTGCACCGGCGGATCCTCCACGCCATGAACGAGCTGGGGCTCCGCCCCGACCGGGCGCACAAGAAGTCCGCCACCGTAGTCGGCGAGGTGCTGGGCAAGTTCCACCCCCACGGGGACTCGGCGGTCTACGACGCCCTCGTGCGGATGGTGCAGGACTTCTCGCTCCGCTACCCCCTCGTCGATGGACAGGGGAATTTCGGCTCCATCGACGGGGACTCGGCGGCGGCCTACCGGTACACGGAGGCCCGCCTCGCCTCGGTGGCGGAAGAGGTCCTGGCCGACCTCGAGAAGGACACGGTGGCGTGGGCGCCGAACTTCGACGGCCGCCTCCGGGAGCCCACCGTCCTCCCCTCGCGCCTCCCGAACCTTCTCGTGAACGGCTCCTCGGGGATCGCCGTGGGGATGAGCACGAACATCCCTCCCCACAACCTCCGCGAGGTGGCCCGGGCCTTCGCCCACCTGGTGGCCCACCCCGAGTGCACCACCGAGGAGCTCATGGAGCACCTCCCGGGGCCGGACTTCCCCACCGGGGGCTACATCGTGGGGGACAAGGGGATCCGCGACATGTACGAGAAGGGCCGGGGGCGGATCGTCATGCGCTCGCGGGTGGTGAAGGAGGCGCTCCGGGGGGGGAAGGAGCAGCTCGTGGTGACGGAGATCCCCTATGCCGTCTCCAAGTCGAAGATCATCGAGCAGATCGTGGACCTTTCCCGGAAGGGGAAGCTCGACGATGTCACCGATGTGCGTGACGAGTCGGACCGCGACGGCCTCCGCCTCGTCATCGAGCTCAAGCGCGGGGCCGACCCGGGGAAGTCGCTGGCCGTCCTCTTCCGGAAGACCTACCTGCAGCAGACCTTCGGGGCCATCCTCCTGGCGCTGGACCATGGGGAGCCGAAGGAGATGGGGCTCCGCACCCTTCTCGAGAAGTACCGGGATCACCGGGTGGAGGTGGTGGTCCGGCGCTCGCGGCACGAGCTCGAGAAGGCCGAGGCCGAGCGCCATGTGCTCGAAGGGCTCCTCGTGGCCCTCGACCACATCGACGAGGTCGTGAAGATCATTCGCCAGTCGAAGGATCGCCCCCAGGCTTCGGGGCGACTCCAGAAGCGCTTCGGGCTCTCGGAGATCCAGGCCGACGCCATTCTCAACATGCGTCTCGGCCGCCTTACCTCGCTCGAGCGCGACCAGCTCCGGGCCCGTCTCGCCGAGCTCGAGGTGGAGATCGCCCACCTCCGCGAGATCCTGGGCGACGAGGCCCGGCAGTTCGAGGTTGTTCTCGAGGAGCTCGCGGCCGTGGTGGAGGCCCATGGCGATGCCCGCCGCACGCAGATTCTGCGGGATGCGGAGGAGCACGTGGCCCCGGTGGAGGACGCCGTGGCCGACGAGGACGTGGTCATCACGGTGTCGCACCAGGGGTTCGTGAAGCGGATGCCGGTGCACCTCTACCGGCGCCGGGTCGCGTCGGGGAAGGCCCTGGCCGGCATGGAAGGGTACGACGACGACTGGCTCGAGCGCGTCTTCACCGCCCGGACCCGGGGGTGGCTCCTGGCCTGCACCGAGCGGGGGCAGGTGCACTTTGTTTCGGTCCTCGATGTGCCCGAGGGGGCACGGGCCTCCCGGGGGCAGTCCGTGTACGCCCTGGCCGGGGCGCCGCGGGAGGACCGGATCATCTCCCTCCTCCCGGTGGAGGAGCTCGGCGATGCGGAGAAGGTGCTCGTCTTCGCTTCGGCCGGTGGGCTGGTGAAGCGGACGGAGCTGTCGGAATTCTCGAATCCCCGGGCCGGGGGGATCATCGGGGCCGGGGTGCGCGAGGGGGATCGGCTTCTTGATGTGACCCTCTCGGATCACCGGGCCGAGCTCCTCCTTCTGACCCGCGAGGGACGGGCCATCCGCTTCGACGAGCGCGAGGTTTCGACCATGGGGCGCACCGCCCAGGGGGTGAAGGGAATCGACCTCCGGGGCGATGATGCCGTGGTGGGGATCGTCCCCATCCGGCGCGATGCGCGCATTCTCTCGGTGACGGAGCGGGGGTGGGGGAAGCGCACTCCCCTGGACGAGTTCCCCCTTCAGAAGCGGGGCGGCCTGGGGACCCTCGTCTCGCCGGCCTCCGCCGATGCGGGGCCGGTGGTGGCGGCGCTCGAGGTGGTGGAAGGCGAGGAGGTCAGCCTCATTACCGCCGGTGGGGTGGTGACCCGGGTCCCCGTGGCCACCATCCCCCTCCAGGGGCGCCGCACCCGCGGAAGCCGCCTCGTGAAGGTCACCGCCGGCGACCGGATCACCGAGGTCACCCGGAGCGTTTCGGAAGAGGGGGGTGCGCCGCCGGACCCGGAGGGGCTGTCGGAGGCGGGGCCGTCAGGAGGCGCGCCCCGTGACCCGAGTGAGCCAGCGGGTGAACCGGTGGGCGAACCCGAGGGCGAGGGCGCCTCGGCCGTCAGGGCCGCCGGCGCCCCGGCCGGCCCTGACGATGGCAGCCCCGGCGAGGGCAGCTCCGACGATGGCAGCCCCCGAGCCGGGGGCTCCGGGGGCGGTCCCACCGGCCCCGCGGAAGAGGACCAGCCGGACCTCTTCGGCGGCTGATCCCCCGACGGTCCCTGCGGCCCTGATGCGGGCCTGGCCTTCGCATCCCCGAAAACACCCCTGCGGATCTGCGCGTCCGGTGGGCGAGAATGACCCCGGCAGGCGCGGGACACCGGCGGACCGAATTCCCACGAACTCAACCTACAGCAACCCAACCCCAGAGGTACATCGATGAAGGTGCTCGTACTTGGAGGAGGAGCCCAGGGCTCCGCAGCCGCCTACGACCTGCTTCAGGACGAAGGCGTGACCGAGGTCGTGATCGGCGACATGCAGACCGAAGTCGCCCCCTTCCTGCGGCCGTACCTGGCGGATGCGGGCGGGGGGTCTGCGGGGGGCGCGGCGATGGGGAGCGCGGCGCCGGGCGGCGGTGGCGCGGCGGGCGGGTCGGCGGGGGGTGCGGGCCAGGCCGGGAAGCTCCGGGTGGCCCGGGTGGATGCGCGCGATGAGGCCTCCGTGCGGGCCGCCATGGCGGGAATGACCTCGGTGGTGTGCGCCCTTCCGTACTACTTCAACCTCCCCATGACGAAGCTTGCCATCGAGGCCGGGGCGAACTTTGCCGACCTGGGCGGGAACACCGAGATCGTGGAGGCGCAGCGGAAGCTCGATGCCGATGCGAAGGCCGCCGGGGTGAGCGTGATCCCCGATTGCGGGCTGGCGCCGGGGATGGTGAACATTCTCGCCCAGGCCGGGATCGACGAGCTCGACAGCACCACCTCGGTGCGGATGTGGGTGGGCGGGCTCCCGCAGAATCCCGAGCCCCCGCTCAACTACCAGATCGTGTATTCCATGGAGGGGGTGCTCGACTACTACACCACCCCGGGACTCGTTCTGCGCGAGGGGGAGCCGGCCGAGGTGGAGCCCCTTACCGAGCTCGAGTCGGTGGACTTTCCCGAGCCCCTCGGGACCCTTGAGGCCTTCTATACCGCCGGCGGGATCTCGACCCTGCCCTTCCGGTACCGGGGCCAGCTCCGGACCATGGAGTACAAGACCCTTCGCTACCCCGGGCATGCGGGGATTATGAAGGCGATTCGCGACCTGGGGCTCCTCTCCGATGCGCCGGTGAAGGTGGGGGATGCGGAGATCACACCCCGCCAGTTCTTCATTGATCGGGTCACGCCCCTGCTGCGGAAGCCCGAGGGGAAGGACCTGGTGGCGCTCCGTGTGGAGATCCGGGGGGAGAAGGACGGGGAGGCGCGAACGATCCGCTACGACGTTCTTGACTACTATGACGCTTCCACCGGGATCACCGCCATGATGCGGACCACCGGGTACTCCCTCGCCCTGACCGGGGTGATGCAGGGGCGCGGGCAGATCCGCGAGACGGGCGTGCGCACCCCCGACGAGACGGTGGAGCCAGGCGCCTACATGGACGGGCTCGCGCGGCGCGGGATCCAGATCGCCAGGTCGGAGGTGGGCGGGGAGGGGTGAGGGGGTGGGGGTGGGTCGGCGTGAGGGGACGGTGGCTGGGTCGGCGGCGGGGTCAGCGCAGCCCCCGTCTGCCGCAGTCCCCGCCCGCCGCAGTCCCCGCCTGCCATGGAATCGCCCCTTTGCTTGCGGTAGCGTGGTGGCCGGGGGGTGTGCGCCCGGGTGCAACGGGTCGTGGTTCCGGTGCTGGCCCCCCGGATTCGCCGTCCGGGGTCAGGGTCGGCCACGCTTGCGCATCCGATGTATCGATCGCCGGGTTCGCAGGGGGTGACCCACGCGGTGGCACCAAAAGGAACCGTATAGGTATCGAACCGTGCCATCGTGCTCCGGCCGAAGGAACGAATGCACGGTTAGGCACCCTGGGGGTATCGAACCGTGCCATCGCATTCGAGAAGGGGTGCGAACCCGGCGAAAGGTACATCAGGGACGGTGGCTGGGGCGTCGGGCCTCGCCGAGGGAGCATCTGCGGGCGCACCCGAGGGTCGATCCCCGCGGGGGCGATCGTCGCGGGGAGGATCCTCGAGCGTTCGACCCTCAAGCGATCGATCCTCGGGCGGTCGATCCTCGGGCTGTCGATCCTTCCGGGGCACCGTCGCGGGTTCCGCGCCTGCCTGCCGCGCGCCGGACTTCGAGTTAAAGGCTGAGCGTCTGGCGGCCCGTCAGCACGGGGTCATGACCCTCGACCAGCTCCGGGAACTCGGGTTCACGAAGCGGATCGTGGCCCACCGGGTCAGGAAAGGACGCTTCGCGGCGGTTTTTCGCGGAGTATACGCCGTCGGACCGCGACTCTCCTGCCGGGGTTTCCAGATGGCTGCGGTCCTCCATTGTGGTCCCAGGGCCCTTCTCAGTCATCGTTCGGCTGCGGCGCTCTGGGGCATGTTGGAAGCACCTGAATCGGAGCGGCGCTCTTCCTTCCGGGAGACCGGGAACAGGAAGGGGAAGGAACCGACGGCGAGCACGAGCACGGGGACGAGGCTGCGGTCGGGTGCGCGGGTCCCGTCAGGCGGAGAAGGCGAGGCGCCGGCACCCCTCCCCCTGTGCGAGATCACCGTCCCCCGGACGGATCGCGGCCAGGCGGCTGCAGGGATCCGGGTCTATCGCGTCAAGGACTTGCCCGATGAGGTCCGGACCGACATCGACGGCATCCCCGTCACCACCCCGGAACGCACGCTCCTGGACCTGGCTGCGATCGCGGTGCGGCGGTCCTGCGGGCGGGGTGCAGGTCGGAAGGTCGATTCCGCCCCCGGGGTGAACGGTTCGGCCAGGACTCGGTCGGTGGAAGGTCCGGGCGAGGTCCTGCCCCTTCCGCCGGTCACGCTCAACGACCTGGAACGGGCGGTGGCCCGGGCCGAGCGGGAGGGGCTCGTTTGCCTGACGTCACTTCGGGCCCGGGTCGAGGCTTCGGCGGGGAGAGCGGGCACCCGCCTCCTCCGCCGGATCCTCGACCTCGAGGGAGGGCCCGCCTTCACCCGCTCCGTGGCGGAGTCGGTTCTCCTTTCATACATCCGGAAGGCCGGGCTTCCGGCGCCGCGGACGAACGTCCGGGTGGGGCGGTGGGAGCTCGATATCTACTGGCCCGCGGCTCGCCTCGCCGTGGAGGTGGATGGGTTCACACACCACGGGACCCGCGACGGGTTCGAACGCGACCGCGCCCGCGATGCCGACCTTGCCGCCGCCGGGATCCTCGTGATGCGGGTCACCTGGCGCCAGCTCCAGAAGGGCCCGGATCCCGTGATCGGCACGATCGCCCGGGCGTTGGGGCAGGCCGAAGCACGTGCGGGGATGGTGGCGCCAAGGTAGCCGCGGGGGATGTGCGACTCGGGGTTGGGTGCCCGCGATTTGCCGCCCGGATTCGGCGCCCGGACTCGCCGCGAAGCGTGAACCGACCAGAGCGCCGCCGCCCCTTGGGCAGGTCCCGGAACGGCAACTGTCGTCCAACGTTGCGGATGACCTGCCAGCTACCCTATCCTGCGTACCGCGGATTCTGGCCCTTCGGCCGCACTCGGAGGTGGATCGATCCGTCCGCGTGCATGATCCGAACGTAGCTGCGGCCTTGGAGCCCGAAGGCGTAGGAAGGCAGGCGCGTCAACTTGGTGAGCTCTCCTGCAGCTGGGTTGGGTGGAGCCTCGGATCCTCCAGGGAGCCCGCTATGGCCCACTCCCCGCCACGACTCCATGGTCACCCCCACGTGTGAGTTCCCGAAACTCTGACCGGGATTTTCCCTAAACTCTGTCCGACCTGGGGATCGTAAACGTAGGATTTCGGCTTCGCGAAGGGGTCCGTGGA
>JBJHCG010000020.1:0-73938 GCA_050485885.1 Gemmatimonadales bacterium
CTTCAGCGCCGCGCCAGACGCCCCTCCCGGACTCGCACCCTCCCCGTACCCGAAAAGCTGTCAAGACCCTGACGGCTGGATTTCGGGCGATCGCATGGCAAGAGGGGACAACCTTCCCCGGACCCCCGGGGCCAGGGGCCTCCCTGTCGTTCGAAGGGCGAGCGTCCGAGGGTCGGCCGTCATCTGGCGCGCGAAAGGGGACCGCGGATTCGATCCGACAGCAGGCCGCGAAGGGCATCGGAGAGGAGCTCGCAGCGGGCGCCCGCCGCCGAGCGAAACCCACGGGTCAAGCCAAGGCCCTCCGACCATGGGGGGCGCCGCGACCGCGTCCTGTCCGACGCTTCCGCGGAAGCGCCTTCTTGGGAGGACCGGGTGCTGCCCCTCCACACCCCGAGGGGGTCCGTCACGCCGCCCACTCGCCGCCCACTCGCCGCCCACTCACCGCCCATTCGCCGCCCACTCGCTGCCCATTCGCCGCCCACTCGCTGCCCACTCGCCGCCCACCTCGAACCTTCGCTCCTTCCGCCCGGGACCCCCCCGGAGCCCGTCGACGCGCCTCCCCTCACTTCCCATGCCGGAAGTGCACAAAGAGCCGGCCGTGATTCTTCGAATCCTTTTCCACCCGGTGGTAGAGCGCCTTCACGTGTCCCTGCTGGAGGTAGCGGAGCACGCGCTTCTTCAGCTGCCCACTCCCCTTTCCGGGAATGATCTCCACCATGGGGATCTTCCGGTCCACCGCCTCCCGCATGACCCGGTCCAGCTCGGCATCGATCTCTCTCCCGCGATTGAAGATGTCGTGGAGGTCCAGCTTGAGCTTGGCCATGGAGGGGGTCGGAAAGCGAGAAAGGGGGGGACGGCGCGCGGGGCAGACCCAACGGCCGGGCTCGGCGCCCGGGTCCGAGAGCCGCGATGCCCAGCCGGATTCGAAGGACGCGTTGGGGAACCGCCATGGAAGGACGATCCTCCCCTCTGCCGGCCCCCGCGCCTGCCCCTCCCACACCCCGACGCACAGGGAGGGATCCAAACGCACCTCCTCGTAGTATAGACCTGATCTGGCCCGGTTCCATTTGCTCGAGCGAGCGGCTCGTCCCACGCGCCAGGGACCCACCGAACCGCCCGCCGATGCAACGTGGCTCACCCCACGCCAGACACCCCAGGCACACCCTCCCCGCATGGCCCGTGCGGGCCCGCTTGCGCTTGGTCGGACCTCCGGGATCGGCCTTCTTCCCCCCGAACCTGGATGCTCCCCATGGACAAGCGGCTCCTCCCCGGTCGCACGCCCTCCTCCCTCCGCGCCGCTCTCCTCCTCCTCCTGGCTCTCGCCGGACTCCCTCCCCTTGCCGCCGAGGCTCAGCAGCCCCCGCGAGCCCCCGCTGCCGCCCCCTCCGGGGCTCCCGCGGCCGGGGGGCCCGGACGCATTCTCGGCACGGTGGCCGGCCCCGACGAGCAGCCTCTGGGCACGGTGGGCGTCACCCTCCGGGCGGCTTCGGACTCCTCGGTGGTCACGGGGGTGCTCACCGATCCCGCCGGGCGCTTCCGGATCGAGGGGCTTCCCGAGGGGAGCTACCTCCTCCACGTGGCCCGGATCGGGTACGTGTCCCGGAGCAGCGAGACGATCGAACTCACCGGCGCCGCGCCCGAGGTGAACCTGGGCACCATCGTGCTCCAGATCTCGGCGGTGGCGGTGGACGGGGTGGAGGGGCTGGCCGACCGCCCCGCCGTGGTCATCGAGGCCGACCGCACCGTGTACGATGTGCGCAGCCTCCCCGTGGCCGGGGCCGGGACCACCACCGACGTGCTCCGCTCCATTCCTGAGCTCGAGGTCGATGTGGAGGACCGGGTCCGGACCCGGGGGAACCAGCCGGCCGCCATTCACCTGAATGGCCGTCCCCTCCCCCTGCGGGGCGACGAGCTTGCGGCCTTCCTTCGCCAGCTCCCCGGTGACCAGCTCGAACGCATCGAGGTCCTTCCCAATCCCTCCGCCCGCCACGATCCCGATGGCCTGGGGGGGATCGTGAACATCGTCCTCCGGGAAGATGTGGAGATCGGCCTTTCGGGGAGCGTCAATGTGAATGCCTCCTCCCGGGGGCGGCAGGCGGTGGGCGGGCGTTTCAATGTCCAGCGGGGAAACCTCACCCTCTTCTCCGGCGCCTCGGTGAACCGGATGCGCATGGAGAGCGAGTCCTGGAGTCTCCGCACGAATCTCATCACCGACCCGGTGACCCGCATCGAGCAGTCCAGCGCCATGAACAACCGGGGGAACGGATGGAATGCGAACTGGACTGCGGAATACACCGTCCGGGAGGGGCACGTGCTCTGGAGCAATGCCTTTCTCTTCGCCAACACGCATGGCGGTCCCTCTTCCACGGCCTATGCCATTCGGGGCGAGGGGGAAGGGGACCGGGAGCGGTACGACCGGGAGCTGACCCGCGACGGTGACATGACGAACTACAACGTCCAGGGAGGGTGGAAGTGGATCCGGGAGCCTCGCCGGGAGGAACTCTCCCTCGATGCCCGGCGCACCACCGGGGGGGGCGACACCTTCACCCGCGACGCCCGCCTCTTCCACATCCTGGCAGGGGAGCCCATCGATCGCCCCATCGAGCTCACCCTTCATGACATCGAATCCTCGAACGGCAACCTCTCGCTCCAGGCGGACTACTTCCGGCCGGTGGCCGGCGATGGCCGCCTCGATGTGGGGTACCGCGCCTGGTGGCGGGACCAGGACTCCCGGAACCTCTTCGAGATCTTCGACACCCCCCAGGCCGAGGATCCCTCCACCAGCCGGCTCACGGGGTACACCTTCGACGAGGTCTTCCATTCGGTCTACTCGACCCTCGCCCTGACCCGGGGCCCTCTCCGCGCCCAGGTCGGGGTGCGGGGGGAGTTCGCCACCACAGAGTTCCGCTCCCGGGTCGTGGACGAGACCTTCGAGCACACCTACCGGAACCTCTTCCCGAGCGCAAACCTCTCCTGGGAAGTCCGCCCCCAGCGGATTCTCCGGCTCCAGTTCAACCGTCGCATCAGCCGGCCCCCGGCCGGGTATCTCGACCCCTTCGTTCCCTCCACCGACCCCCTGAACGTCTTCGTGGGGAATCCGGAGCTGGACCCGGCCACCTCCGAAACGTGGACGCTTGATCTGTCCGTCCAGGGCAACCGGGGCACCCTCCGAATGGCGCCCTACGCCACCCTTTCCGACGGGCTCTGGGAGCGGATTCGCACCGTCGACACCGAGGGGGTCTCCACGAGCCGGTGGGAGAACACGGCGAATGCGCGACAGATCGGAACGAACGCCACCCTCTCCCTTCGACCCATGGGCCGCCTTTCGGGCTCGGCCAACCTCGGGGTCTACCACGAGAAGCGGGATGGCTCGAACATCCGGCCCGGACTCGAGAATGGCGCGTGGATGTGGCGGATCAATGGAAACGTCGGCGTCCGGCTTGATGACCAGAGCACGGTGCAGGTCATGGCCAGCCGTTTCCCCATGCAGGCCGTGCTCCAGGGGAGTGCCTCGGCCTATACCTTCGTCTCGATGTCGGCCCGTCGACAGATCATGGACCGGCGGGGGAGCCTCTCCCTCTCGGTGAGCGACCCCTTCAACATGAACCGCTTCGATTCCACCGTGCAGGATCCCACCTTCCTCCTCGAATCCCGAAGCTCGAACCCCTCGCGCATGATCAGCCTGGGCTTCACCCTGAACCTGGGGCAGGCTCCCCAGCAGCAGAGCCGCCCCTCGAGCGGGCCCGATGGGGGAGGGGGAGAGACGATCCGGGTTCCCTGAGCCTCACGCCCTGCCTCACTCCCGGCGCACCCTCCGGATCACCCGCGCCACGGGGAGGCCCAGGGCGAGGGCCACCGTGCACCCGAGCCCCAGGACCACCCCCTCGTGGGGCGTTCCGGCCCCTGCGGCGGCCCAGAGTGCCCGGATCACGGCACTCACCCCCAGGACCACCGTGACCAGAGTGACCGCGGTCATGAGGAGGTTGGATGCGACCCCGTTCAGCGCCTCGCGGGGGAGGATTCGCGCGTCGTTCACAGCCACCAGGAGGAAGGTGGCCGCGAAGGGGAGGAGCACGCCGTTCAGCGCCTGGGCGGCGAGAATGGCGGGGACCGGGCGTACGCCGGAGAGGGCGAAGGCGAGGCCCACCCCGAGGACCGCCGCCCAGACGAGGCGGTAGCGGACCCCCCGCGGGCCCCAGGGACCGGCGTCGGCCTCCCCGAAGAGCCCCTGGGCCGTCACGGCCGCCGCGAGGGGCGCGGTGACGGCCGAGGAGAAACCCGCAGCCAGGAGCCCCAGGGCCAGGAGGCCCGTGGTGCCCGGGCCCAGGGTCGCGGCCAGCGTCTCCCCCAGCGCCTCGAAGGAAAAGGGGGGAGACACGGCGGCACCCACCACGAGGATTCCCATGGAGATCACCCCGCCCAGGAGCACCGCCACCGCCAGTCCGAAGCGGGTTTCCCCCAGGTCACGCCCCCGGGCGAGCCCCGACCCCAGAAAGAGGTTGTAGGGCACCACGGTGGTCCCCACCAGGCCAAGGACGAGGAGGGCGGATCCCGGGGGGATTTGCGGGAGGACGAGCCCCCGGGCCACCTCGCCCGGGGGAGGGGCCAGGCGGAGGGCGGTGAGGAGGAAGGCCACGGCCATGAGCCCCACGGTGAGACTCAGGAGGAGGGCCACCTGCCGGGGAGCCCCGTGCCAGAGGAGGAGCCCGGCGCCTGCGCCCAGGAGGAGGGTGACCCCCCACCCGGGGAGGAGGCCTCCCCCCCATCCTTCGGGGGCGAGGGCCACCCCTGCCACCGCCCCCAGGAGATTTCCGGCCTCGTAGGCGGCATTCCCCGCCACCACGGCCCCCAGGACGAGGGCCAGGACCACGGCCCCGCTCCTCCGCCCCCGGAAGCGGGCCCGAATGGCTTGGGCCAGGTTCTCGCCCGAGACAATGGTGAGGCGGGCGGCGGCCTCCAGGAGGACGAGGGTGGCCACCACGGAGAATCCCAGGGCCCAGAGGAGGGTGAAGCCGTGGGCCGTGCCGGAGGCGGCGGCGGTGGTCACCGTGCCGGGGCCGATGAAGGCGGCGGCCAGGACCGACCAGAAGAGCACGGCGAGAACTCGCTTCATGGCGCGCCGTACCCTCCTCCGCCCGGCGTCTCCACCACGAGCCGGTCCCCGGGCTCCACCCGGCAGGCCGCAAGCGAGGGAAGGGGTTCCAGCGCCCCCGAGGCCCGGATGACCCATTGCCGCCCCACGGCCCCCGGGCTTCCCCCGGCCAGGGCGTAGGGCGGGACCACCCGGTGCTGGCCCAGGAGGGAGAGCTCCAGGGGCGCGAGAAACCGGAGCTCCCGCACGATCCCGTCGCCCCCGCGCCACCGTCCCTCGCCCCCGGAGCCCGGGCGAAGGGCAAAGCGCTCCACCCGCACCGGGTAGCGGTGTTCCAGGACCTCCACATCGGTGATCCGGGTGTTCGTCATGTGAACCTGCACCCCGGAGGCGCCGTGGAAGCCCGGCCCCGCCCCGCTCCCGCCTCCGATCGTCTCGTAGTACCCGAGGGAGGCATTTCCGAAGAGGACGTTGTTCATCGTGCCCTGGCTCCCCGCCACCCGCCCGGTGGCGCGAAGGAGGGCGTCCACCAGGCGCTGGCTCGTCTCCGTGTTCCCACCCACAACCGCCGGACACCGGGTGGGATCGGGGTCGAAGGCCGGGGCCAGGAAGGTCTCCCCGGGGGGGAGGTGCAGGGTCACGGGCTCCAGGAGGCCCTCGTTCAGGGGGAGGGAGGCGCCGGCCAGGACCCGGAGAAGGTAGAGTACCGCGCTCCGGACAATCGCCTCGGTGGCATTGAGGTTTCCGGGATGCACGGGGCCGGATCCGGCAAAGTCCAGGTGGGCCCGGGTGCCCCGGGGGTGCCCTTCGCCCTCCTCGCCCCGGCGTATGCGGATCGCCACCTCGAGGGGCGTTCCATCGTCCAGCTCCTCCCGGGCATGGAAGCGGGCCTCCTCCCCCGGGGCGGCTCCGGCTTCCGCCGCCAGTTCGTCCAGGACGACCTCCATCCGGTGGGCGGCCCGGCGGCGGAGGGCCGCCATGGCCCGGGCCAGGGGCGCTCCGCCCCCCATCTCCCGCGCCAGCGCCCGGAGGAGGGCGGCCCCCCGGTGGTTGGCCGCCACCTGGGCCGCCAGGTCCACCCGGTTCTCCTCCACCGCCCGCGACGGGGTCTGCCCCTCCGGGGGCGCACGGAGGAGGGACTCCACCGCCTCCCAGCGGGCCTCCCCCCGGCGCACGAGGAAGGTGGGGGGGAGGACGACCCCCTCCTGGGCCAGGGTGGTGGCATGGGGGGGCATGGAGCCCGGTCGCTCCCCCCCGATCTCGGCATGGTGCGCCCGGTTCGCCAGGTATCCCAGGAGCATGCCCCCCTCCTCGTGAACAGGGGTGACCACGGTCACGTCCGGGAGGTGGGAGCCCCCGAAGGCGGGGTGGTTCGTGACCATCACATCGCCGGGGCCGGGGTCCAGGTGGGCCACGAGGGCGCGGGTGCAGACCCCGAGCGCCCCCAGGTGCACCGGGATGTGGGGGGCGTGGGCCACCAGGTACCCCTCCCGGTCGAGGAGGGCGCAGGAAAAGTCCAGGCGCTCCCGGATGTTCACCGAGAGGGCGGTGCGTTCGAGGCGCGCGCCCACCTCCCCCCCCCGCGCCTCGAGGCGCTGGGCCGCCAGGGCATGGGCCACCTCCTCCAGGGGGGGCTGACTGGCCGGGGCTGCCACGGGGGCCTCCTCCTTCACCCCTGCCGGTTCGTGGGCCTCGAGCACGACCCCACCCCCGCCCCGGTCCAGGTGGGCCCGCCATCCGGGGGGAAGGAAGATCCCGGCATGGGGCTCGAGGAGGAGGGCCGGGCCGTCCACGGGGCCCGGGATCCCCCCGGCGCCCCCTTTCCGCTCCAGCACCGGCACCTCCTCCCACCGCCCCCCCACCCGGCAGGTGCGCCGCCCGGCGGGGTGGAACCCGGCGCCCACGGGGGGGAGGGGTGCCTCGTCCAGGGTGGCGCCCGCCACCACCCGGATCCCTGCCACCTCGATGGCCCGCCCCGGGGCCCGGTGCCCCCAGGTGGCCTCGTAGGCCTCGTGGAAGGCCGCTTCCCCCCCGGGCCAGGGAACCTCCACCGTGGCCTCCTGCCCCCGGTAGCGGAGGAGGAGGGTCCGGCTCCGCACCCGGATCCGGTCCCGGGGGATCCCCTCGGCCTCCACCGCCTCGCGCGCCTCCCCTTCCACTGCCTCGACCCAGGCGGGGAGCTCCCCCTCCACCTCGGCCAGGAGGCGGAGAACCTCCCGGTGCCCATGGCGTTCCACCGGGGCATGCCGGAGCCCCACGGCGCTCAGGATTCCGGCATCGGGAGGAATGACCACCTCCCGGATCCCCAGCCGGGCCGCCACCCCGCAGGCGTGCTGGGGTCCGGCCCCCCCGAAGGCCACGAGGGCGTGCTCGGCCGGGTCGTGCCCCCGTCGTTCGGAGATGCGACGAATGGCATCGGCCATCCGCTCGTCGGCCAGGGCCACGAACCCCTCCAGGAGGGCGGGAAGGTCGTCCGGGCCCCCGCCCCCTGCGGCCTCCAGGACCTCCAGGGCCCGGGCCCTGGCCGGGGCCTCCTCCACCGGGATCCCCATCCGGGCCGGGTCCAGCCGGCCCAGGAGGAGATTCACATCGGTGAGGGTGAGGGGCCCCCCGGCGCCGTAGCAGGCCGGGCCCGGGTCGGCCCCGGCGCTCTCGGGCCCCACGGCCAGGCCGTCGGGGGTCCACCGGCAGAGGGAGCCTCCCCCGGCCGCCACCGTCTCGATGGCCAGGGCCGGGGTCCGGAGGCGGACCTCCCCCACCTGGTGACTCCGGGTCCAGTCCGGGGCCCCGTCGTGGCGGGCCACATCGGTGCTCGTCCCTCCCATGTCGAAGGTGAGGAGGCGGGTGAACCCGGCTCCCTCTCCTCCCCGGGCGGCGCCCAGGACCCCGGCGGCGGGACCGGAGAGAAGGGTCTCGGTGGCCCGCACCCGTTCGCCGCGCACGAGCCCTCCCGCACTCGTCATGAGGTGAAGGGCCCCGGGATCGAGGGGCGCCGCCACCCGGGCGAGCCAGCCCCCCACCCCGGGGGCGAGAAAGGCCTCGGCGGCGGTGGTCTCGCCCCGGTGGAGGAGGTGCTGGACCGGAGCCGTTTCCGCCGAGGTCACCACCGGGTCCATTCCCCGCTCCCGGAGAAAGGCGGCCACCGCCTCCTCGTGCTCGGGGTGGCGCCAGGCATGGGCCAGGACCACGGCGGCCCCCCGGATTCCCCGGGCCAGGAGATCGGCCACCGGAGCCTCCAGCGCCTCCAGCACCTCCCGCGAGAGGGGGCGGACCACCTCTCCGCCTGCGCCCCGTCGCTCCTCCACCTCCACCACCGCCGCCGCCAGGGGTGGGGGGCGCTCGATGTGGAGCGCGAAGAGGTCGGGGCGGGTCTGGTCGCCGATCCGGAGGAGGTCCCCGAACCCCCGGGTCACAACGAGGGCAAAGGCCTCCCCCTTCCGCTCCAGGAGACGGTTCGTTCCCCGGGTGGTGGCGAGGCGCATCCGGAGGTGGGGAAGGGGGTCCCCGATCCCGGTACCGGTGAGGATCCGCGCGGCCAGGAGGGGGGCCGGCTCGGGAGAACGGAGCTCGAAGGCCGCTCCGGGGGGAGGGGCGGCCAGGGGATGCGGGGCGGGAGCCTCCCCCTCCACCTCCAGCACCCCCGCCTCCCACCCCACCACCTCCCCAAGGGCGCGGTAGGTGCCCTTTTCTGGTGCACCCTCCGAATCACCGCGCACAAGAATGGTGCACCCAAGGAGGGAGCGAGGGGCCGGATGGGGCTCGGCGCCCACCCCCATTCCCGGCAACGCCACCCGCAACCGAAGGCGTGTCTCCCTCCCCGCCACCCTCTCCCCCTCCAGCACCCGTCCCCGAAGGGCACTCGTGGAAAGGACCTTGAGGCGGCGTCGCCCCCCGTCGGGCCCGGTGGCCACCACATCGGTGAAGGTCCCCCCGGTGTCGACGGAGAGGCGCCAGGGGGGTTCGGACCCTGGCCGGGGCGGGGAAGGGGGAGGGGCAGCGCTCACCCGCCCCAACCTATGCCTCCCGCCTCCCCGACGAAACGCCCTCCGGCACATGGGCTTCGATCCGGGCCAGCGTCCGCGCCGCCCCCCCCACCGCCAGGTTGCTCAGGTAGACCTTTTCCACGCCCCGGGCGGCGAGCATGCGGAGGGTCCGGGCGGTGGCCTCCTCGGGGGTGATCCCCTCTTCGCCCAGCTCCCGGTGCACTCCTGCCGCCGGTACCGGAAGAAAGGCCCCGAGCCGCTCGAGGGTGCGGGGGTTCGCACTCCGGTAGTGGAAGACGCCGAAGACCACCGGGAGATCGAGCCCCCGCCGCGCCGCCGCCTCCAGAAAGCGGTCCACCGGCGCCGGATCGTGGTGGCTCACCACCTGGGTCAGGATCCAGTCCGGACGGTCGGGCCCCTCCAGGATCCATCGCACCTGGTCGTCGGGGTCGCGAAAGGGATTGGCCCACCCCCCCAGGGGAAGGGCCACCCCGGCCTCCCGGATCCGGCCCCGGAGATCGGCGGCCCGGGGAAGACAGCGGGGAGGCCCCACCGTGGCATCCCCCCCCGTGACCGTGATTCCCCCCACCCCCCGCGAAGCCGCCCGCCGCGCAAAGAGGAGGCAGGTTTCCAGGGTGTGCTTGCAGGTGAGAAAGGGGAGGACCCGCGAGAGGTCGGCCCCGGGCCCCAGATTTCCGGCCAGGTGGGCCAGGCTCTCCTCCTCCCGGCTCCCCACGGCGTCGTCGGTGAAGAGGACGAAGCGCCCCCCGGCCAGGAGGCGTCCCACCCCGTGAAAGGCATCGATCCAGGCCTCCATCGAGGCCCGGGCCTGGGCCGGATCGGCGGGGTTCGAGGGGGCAGGGGGAGGGCGAAGCTCCACCGCCCGCAGGGGGCCGGGTCGGGCAAGGGCCTGGAGAAAGGCGTGCTGGGGGAAGGCCACCGTCACACCCCCTCCACGAGGCCGAGCCGCCGGAGGACCTCGAGGGAAGGCGCGGTCTGACCGCGGGGCGTTGCAAGGTGGACACCCGCCACCCGGGGGCGGAGCCGCTCCAGGGTCTCCACCGCCATCCGGATCCCCTCTTCCCGGGCCGCATCGGGCCCCCGGGCCTCGGCCTCCCGCATCCGTTCCACCACCGCGGCGGGCACGGACACCCCGGGGACCTCGTTGGCCAGGAACTCGGCGCTGGCCACCGAGGGGAGGGGCCAGATCCCGGCCACCACCGGAACCGGGTGATCCGGGTGCCGGTCCAGGAAGGCCAGGAGGTGGTCCGGATCGAACACCGGCTGGGTGATCACGAGCTCGGCCCCGGCCTCCACCTTGTAGCGGTGGCGCCGGTCCTCCCGCTCCTGGTCGGGGGCACCCTGGTTCAGGGAGACCCCGATCACGAAGGGGGTGGGGGGCTCCACCGGGTTTCCCCCGGGGTCCCGCCCCTCGTTCAGGCGCCGGACGAGGTTCGTGAGCCCGATGGCATCGATGTCGAAGACGGCGGTGTGATCGGGGTAGGGGCCGGTGGGCGCCCGGTCTCCCGTGACCAGGAGGAGGTTCCGGACGCCGGAGGCGGCGGCCCCCAGGAGGTCGGAGAGCATTCCGATCATGTTCCGGTCGCGGCAGGCGTAGTGGGCCATGATCTCGAGGGGGGGCATCCCCTCGGGGCGGGGGAGGGCGCCGGACTCCCGGAGGAGGAGGGCGGCGGCGGGGAGGGCCCCCATCCGGGCCAGCCCCCGGGGGGCATCGGGGAGGGTGACCCCGGTCACCCCATGGGCCGAAACCTCCCGGGCGGCCTGGAGGAGGGGGCCCACCTCCCACCCCCGGGGCGGAACGAGCTCCACCAGGGTCAGGAACCGTCCTTCGGCCAGGGCCGCTCCAAGCCCGGAGCGGGTGGCCAGGGGGAGGGCGGGTGCGGGGGGCGCGGGTGCCGGGGGGGCGGAGGCCGAGGGGCGGGAGGGTGCGGTCCCTCCGGCCTCGACCCGGTGGGGCCCGGCCGGGGTCCGCGACACGCTCGGGGCCCGTGCTGCGCCCGGGGTCCCGGACCCGCTCCCCGAAGATCGGGGCGCCTCCAGGGAGGCCGGCCCCCGCCCCTCCTCCAGGGCCTCGCGCATCTTCCGGATGTGCTCCGGGGTCGTGCCGCAGCATCCGCCCACGAAGCGCGCTCCGGCCTCCACCAGGCGACGGGCGTATCGGGCCATGTACTCGGGGCTGGCCAGGTACATGGTCCGGTCGCCCACGGTGCGGGGAAATCCGGCGTTGGGCTGGGCCACGAGGGGGAGGCGGGTGAGGGCGGCGGCGGCCTCCACCGCCTCCAGGATCCCGGCGGGCCCCACCGAGCAGTTGAAGCCCAGGGCATCGGCGCCCCGGGCCTCGAGGGCCTCCACCACGGTGGCCACATCGGCGCCGTAGGGGGTCCGGGCCCCGTCGGCCAGGGAGATCTGGGCCAGGACCGGGAGGTCCGATCGGGCCCGGACCGCTTCCAGTGCCTCTCCCAGCTCCGCCGGGTCGTGGAAGGTCTCGAGGAGGAAACCGTCCACCCCGCCCGCCAGGAGGCCCTCCACCTGGCGGGCGAAGAAGGCCCGGGCCTCCTCCCGGGCCGTGGGCCCCCAGGGCTCGATCCGGATCCCCAGGGGACCCATGGCCCCCAGGACCCGGGCCTCGTTCCCGGCGGCCTCCCGGGCCCGGAGGGCGCCGGCCTCGTTCAGTGCCTCGGTGTCGGCATCGAGGCCGAAGGCCGAGAGCTTCACGGGGTTCGCCCCGAAGGTGTTCGTCTCGAGGAGGACGGCCCCCGCCTCCACGTACCCCCGGTGGAGCTCGGTGATGAGGGTGGGCTCGGACCGGTTCAGGGCATCGTAGCAGGCGCTCACGAAGATCCCCCGGTCGTAGAGGAGGGTCCCCATGGCGCCGTCCATGAGCCAGGGCCCGGGGCCGTCGAGCATCTGGGCCAGGGTGGGGAGGGGGCGCGCTTCCGGGAGGGGACCCGGGGGGGGCGCGGCGCGCGGCCCGGCCCTCATCCTGCCCGCTCCACTGCCGGGGGAGCCGCGGCCGCCGCAGGAGAGGCCCCCGGGTCGTACGCCAGGTTCGACCGGAGCCACCCTTCCGCTTCGGCCAGGGGGATTCCCTTTCGCCGGGCGTAGTCCTCGACCTGGTCCCGCCCCACCCGGCCCACCCCGAAGTAGGCGGCCTCCGGGTGGGCGAAGTACCACCCGCTTACCGAGGCCGTGGGGAGCATGGCCCCGTGCTCCGTGAGGGTGATGCCGGCCTGGGCCTCCACCTGGAGGAGGCGGAAGAGGGTCCACTTCTCCTGGTGGTCCGGGCAGGCCGGGTACCCGGGGGCCGGACGGATCCCCCGGTAGCGTTCGCCCACCAGTTCGGCGGGAGAGAGGGCCTCGTCCGGGTCGTACCCCCAGAGCTCGCGCCGGACCCGGGCATGGAGGTACTCGGCAAAGGCCTCGGCCAGGCGGTCCGCCAGGGTCTGGGCCAGAATGGCACGGTAGTCGTCGTGGGCCTTCCGCCACCGGGCCACCAGGGGCTCGAGCCCATGCCCCGCGGTCACGGCAAAGGCCCCGATCCAATCAGTGGGGTGGCCGGGGGTCACCGGGGAACCCCCACCGGTGGCCCCCGACCCCCCGCCCAGGGGGGCCACGAAGTCGGCCAGGGCCAGGTTCGGGCGTCCCTCCTTGGCGAACTGCTGACGGAGGGTAGGGAGGCGGGCGAGAACGGGGGGCGGCTCTCCTCCGGAGGGAGCCGCCGGATCGAAGAGGAGGAGGTCATCCGCCCCCTCCCGCCCGGCGGGAAAGAGCCCAACCACCCCCCGGGGGCGGAGGAGGGCCCTGCCGGCCAGCTCGTCGAGGAGGCGCTCGGCATCGCGGCGGAGGCGCCGGGCCTCGGTGCCCACCACCGGGTCGTCGAGGATCTCCGGGTCCCGACCCTTCAGCTCCCAGGCGGCGTAGAAGGGGGTCCAGTCGATCCAGGGGCGGAGGGTCTCCACCCCGACCTCGTCCAGAACGGTGATGCCGGGGTGCCGCGGGACGGGGGGGACGAAGCCCTCCCACCCGTCGCCCGGCACGAAGGCGCGCCGACGGGCTTCTTCCAGGGAAAGGAGAGCGCTTCGTTCCCCCCGGGCGGCGTGCCGGGCCCGGAGGGCGTCGTTTTCGGTCTCCACCTCGGCGAGCCAGGCCTCCCGGGCCGGGGCCTCGGGCGAAAGGAGGCGCTGGAGCACCCCCACGGCCCGGGAGGCATCGTCCACATGGAGGGTGGGGGCGTGGTACCGCGGCCCGATCTTCACCGCCGTGTGGGTCCGGGAGGTGGTGGCGCCCCCGATGAGAAGGGGGATCCGGAACCCCTCCCGCTCCAGCTCGGCGGCCACATGCTCCATCTCGTCGAGGGAGGGGGTAATGAGCCCCGAGAGCCCAATGGCATCCACCCCCTCGGCCCGGGCCGCCTCCAGGATCCGGTCTGCCGGGACCATGACCCCCAGGTCCACGATCCGGTATCCGTTGCACTGGAGAACCACCCCGACAATGTTCTTCCCGATGTCGTGGACATCGCCCTTCACGGTGGCCAGGAGGATCGTGCCCGGGCCGGACTGCGGCGCGGAGCGCGCCCCGGAACGCGCCTCGCCCCCCTCGCCCCCGACGGCCTCCGCCTCCGCTTCTGCCTCCCCTTCCGCCTCGATGTGGGGAATGAGGAGGGCCACGGCCTTCTTCATGACCCGGGCGCTCTTCACGACCTGGGGGAGGAACATCCGCCCCGAGCCGAAGAGGTCGCCCACCCGGTTCATGCCCGCCATGAGCGGCCCCTCGATCACGGCCAGGGCCCGGGGGGCGCCCAGCCGTGCCTCCTCCACATCCTCGTCCACGAAGGCATCGATCCCGTGCACCAGGGCATGGGTCAGGCGCTCCGGGGCCGGGGCTTCCCGCCAGGTCAGGTCCTCCTCCCGCCGGGCCTCGGCCCCCCGGAGTCGATCGGCGAGTTCGGTGAAGCGCTCGGTGGCATCGGGGCGCCTCCGGAAGAGGAGGTCCTCGCACGCCTCCCGGATCTCTCCCTCCAGATCGTCCAGAACGGGAAGGGCCCCGGCATTCACGATCCCCATCTGGAGCCCGGCCCCGATGGCGTGGAAGAGGAAGACGGCATGGAGCGCCTCCCGAAGCTCGGGGCTCCCCCGGAAGGCGAAGGAGAGGTTCGAGATCCCGCCCGAGGTGAGGGCATGGGGACACCGCGCCCGGATCTGGCGGACCGCCTCGAGGAAGGCTTCGCCGTACCCCTCGTGCTCGGCGATCCCCGTGCCGATGGCGAAGACATTGGGGTCGAAGATGACCTCTTCCGGGGGGAAGCCCACCTCCTCCACCAGGATCCGGTAGGCCCGCTCCGAGATCTCCACCTTCCGCTCCACCGTGTCGGCCTGCCCTGCCTCGTCGAAGGCCATGACCACCACGGCGGCCCCGTAGCGATGGACGAGCTCGGCCCGACGGCGGAACTCGGCCTCGCCATCCTTCAGCGAAAGCGAGTTCACCACCCCCTTCCCCTGCAGGCACCGGAGCCCGGCCTCGAGCACCTCCCAGCGGGAGGAATCGAGCATCACGGGGACCCGGGCAATGTCGGGCTCGGCGGCCACCAGACGGAGGAAGCGGACCATGGCGGCCTCCGAGTCCAGGAGGCCCTCGTCCATGTTCACATCGAGGATCTGCGCCCCCCCCGTGACCTGGTCCCGGGCCACCTCCAGGGCCTCGTCGTACGCCTCCGCCTCGATGAGGCGCCGGAAGCGCCGGGAGCCCGTCACATTCGTGCGCTCTCCCACGTTCACGAAGCCCGTTTCCGGCCCCACGTTGAGGGGCTCGAGCCCCGAGAGCCGGCACCGGACCGGGGGGGGCGCCGGGACCCGGGGCGGGAGGTCGCGCACCGCCCGGGCCAACGCCGTGACATGTTCGGGGGTCGTGCCGCAGCACCCCCCCACCACATTCACCCACCCCCGGGCGGCGAAGTCACCGATCATCTCCGCCATGGCGGCGGGGCCCAGGTCGTACCCTCCGAACTCGTTGGGGAGGCCGGCGTTGGGGTGGCACGAGGTGAGAGAGGGGGTGAGCCCCGAAAGCTCCTCCACGTAGGGGCGGAGCTGGCTTGGCCCCAGGGCGCAGTTCAGCCCCAGGGAGAAGGGGCGGGCGTGGGAGACCGCGTTCACGAAGCCCTCGAGGGTCTGCCCCGAGAGGGTTCGCCCCGAGCGGTCGGTGAGGGTCCCCGAGATCATGACGGGGAGGCGGCGTCCCGCCTCGGCAAAGAGCTCCTCCAGGGCGAAGAGGGCGGCCTTGGCGTTCAGGGTGTCGAAGATCGTCTCCACCATGAAGAGATCCACCCCTCCCTCGAGAAGCCCTCGGGCCTGTTCCAGGTAGGCGGCGCGGAGGGTCTCGAAGTCCACATTGCGGAAGCCCGGATCCTCCACCCGGGGGGAGAGGGAGGCGGTCCGGTTCGTGGGCCCCAGGACCCCGCAGGCGAAGCGGGGGCGCCCCGAGGGGTCCGCGGCCTGCACCGCCTCGCAGGCCCTCCGTGCCAGGGTGGCCGAGGCCCGGTTCAGTGCCACCACCGTGCGCTCCAGGTCGTAGTCCGACTGGGAGATGGCGTTCGCCGAGAAGGTGTTCGTCTCGACGATGTCGGCCCCGGCCTCCAGGTAGCGACGGTGGATCCCCTCGATGAGATCCGGGCGGGTCAGGGAGAGGAGGTCGTGGTTCCCCCGGAGCTCGCCGGGGTGGTCGGCGAAGTGATCTCGCCGGTAATCCTCCTCGGTGAGCGCCTCCCGCTGAAGGAGGGTGCCCATGGCCCCATCGAGCACGAGAATGCGCTCCCGGGCCAGACGTTCGAAGTGTCGGGTTCGGTCCATCGGAATCGGCCTCCTCCCTGGAGGCGCCTCCCCCGGCGGGCGCGGATGGATCCGGAACGCCCCTGGCAGGCCCGCGGGCCTGCGCTTCGGGGGCCGGGGCCGGGAAGGCCTCCGGAATCCGGATTCGGGTGGCGGCTTCGCATCCGGGCACGAAAAAACCCGGGTGCGAGGTGCACGCCGGGGGACGGCTTTTTAGCGGTTCGGTTTCCCGGGTCGCAATACGCCGCAAATCACCCCGAGCGAGACGCTCGATGGGGAAACATAGCCCCTGCAGCCCGACTGGCAAGGCGAGGGGTCAGCCCGGGATGGGTGGGCCCCGGGCTGGCTCCCCCTCTCGGCAGGGGGAGGTTCCCGCTCCCCGCGATGCGCCCTTCCCGTTTCCAGCGACGGGCCGCGCCCCATCAATCCGCAGGAGGGGCCAGCCCCAGCCGGGCCTCGAACTCCGCGCCCCGGGCCTGGAGGCGCCGGGCGTTCTCGGGCCCGGTCCGGAGGAGGGCCTTGGCCGCCCCCCGAAGCCGCTCGAACTCCGGATCGGCGAAGACCCACACGCCTTCGTCCTGCACGACCTCGACCCGCCCCTCGGGGAGGGGCACATCGCGGAGGTTCCGGAGCGCCAGGGCCAGGGCATCGTCGAAGCTTCCCGGGGCTCCCCGGGCCGCCCATGCCTCGTCGATGAGGGGGCGAAGCTGCCGGAAGAGCCGGACCGAACCGTCCACGTCGAGGGACTGGATCACTGCGACCATGGGGTCGTAGCGCCGGTGGCTCGCCTCGGCCATGACCTGGCGGCCTCCCACCGTTTCGACCTGGAAGGGTTCGGCGGGTCGCAGGAAGGGGGCATGCTCCGCCGGGTGGAAGCCCCCGGCCAGGTCCAGCACGAAGCCCACGAAGCGCTCCACCAGGGCATCGGAGACGAGCCATCGGGCCAGCTCCGGGTGGGCCGAGAGGCGGGCCACCACCTGCCGGACAAAGTCGTCGCTGGCGCTCAGCGGGGGAAGGTCGAGGGGCTCCGGGTCGTCGGCATCGGGGGCCATCGCTCCGGGTGGAGCCTCCTCCCCCCGGTCCAGCGCCGAGGGGGCCCACTCGTCGACCAGGGGTTCCACGGGCCGGAGAAAGAACCAGGCCACCCCCACCACCACGAGGAGGAGGACGATTCCACCCACGATGGGGGCGACGGGCGAAGAAGCCGTACGGCGGCGATAGGCCAAGGGGAAAGACTCCGGAGGAGAGGGGAGAGGGGGAGGCCGGCTGGAGCCCCGTCCCGGGACCTTCCTCGACCTACGAGGTCGTAACGCTTCCGGAGCCCGGAGGTTCCCCCTCCCGGAGCCGGGGGAGAACCCCGGCCAGCGCCTCCTCGAGTTCGACCTTCCCGAAGGGTTTGGTGATCACGGCGGAGAAGAGGGCCCGGGAGCCCTCTTCCGCGAGGGCCCGTTCCAGGTAGCCGGTGGCCAGGATCAGGGGAAGCTCCGGCCAGGCCGCCCGGAGCCGTCGGGCCAGGGCCACCCCGTCCATTTCGGGCATGGCGTGGTCCGTGATCACCAGGTGCCAGGGAGGGGGGGAGGCTGCCGGGCCGGCATCCTCCGGCACGCGCCCGCCCTTCGCCAGGGCGTCCACCCCGTTCCCCGCTTCCGTGACGGCCACCCCCAGGCGTACGAGGAGCCGTCGGAGGGTCTCGCGCACCCGGGCGTCGTCATCCACGAGGAGGACGTAGGCCCGGGGGGGAGGGTTGCTTCCGCCCGGGACGCCGCCCAGCGGTCGCTCGCCCTCGGCGCCACCCCGAGCCATGGCAGGGGCTCGAACGGCCGGGAGCCGGACCTCCACCAGGGTTCCCGCCCCGGGGTGCGACTCGAGGTGCAGCGTCCCGCCGAGCCCCTCGACGATTCCATGCACGGTGGAGAGACCGAGCCCGGTTCCTCCGCCCGAGGGGCGGGTGGTGAAGAAGGGATCCACGGCCCGGGCCGCGATCTCCGGATCCATTCCAACCCCGGTGTCGCGCACACGAAGGAGCAGCTCCTGCCCGGCGGCCTCGGCCGTCAGGGTGAGGCGGTCAAACGCGCCTTCGGGGCGCCCTGCATCGCTCCCCCCACGCTCGACCATGGCCAGAACGCCGTTCGTGGCCAGGTTCATGAGGACCTGGTGCACCTGCTCCGCCCGGGCCAGGACGAGACGATCCCCGCTCTCATCCCGGACCTCCAGTTCGATCCCGGGTGGGAGGGTCCGCCCGACGAGCTGGGCTACCTCGTGGAGGATGGGGCCCGGGGCCAGGGCCGTGGACTCCCCCCCCTCTCCCCGGGCAAAGGTGAGAATGCTCCGGACCAGCCCGGAGGCCCGCTGGGCCGCGCCGAGAATCTGCTGGGCAGACTGGGACTGAGGCGACCCGGGGGGGGCGTCGAGGAGGAGTTCCTCCGCCTCCCCCATCATGGGGACCAGGAGGTTGTTGAAGTCGTGGGCAATTCCTCCGGCGAAGGTTCCGAGCGCTTCCAGCTTCTCGGTGCGGCGAAGGCGGGCCTCCAGCGCCTCGCGTTCGCGGGCAGCCGCCTCCAGCGCGACCCGCGCCTTCCGCTCCACCGCGCGGGCCCGCTCGGCTCGCTCCAGGAGAAGGGCGAAGGGGAGGGCAAGAAGGGCCCCCACCCCGAGGACCGACCCCGCGTTCGCCATCCAGGAGGGAAGATCGTACCCGGTGCTCATCTCTCCCGAGGCCAGGGGGACCGTGCCCATCCAACCGGCGGCGGCCGGCCAGGTCAGGAGGAGAAGGAGGACTCCCACCACGGTGAGGCCGCCCACCGCGCCCCGGAGGCCGAAGAGGAAGGAGGCGAGAACGGGGACCGCGGCGAGCCAGAGGGGGGCGGCCCCCAGGGGTCCCACGAAGAACACGAGGGAGACCCCCACCACGGTGGTCACCGACAGGAGGCCCCATGCCTGGATCCGGAAGGTCACCCCGGGGAGAAAGGCGAGGCCCAGGAGGAAGGTGAAGGCCAGGGTGTTCGAAACGACGAGGTGCCAGATCCCGTTCCAGAAGGCGGCACCGGTCCCCGCCGCCCATGCGACCCCCACGAAGCCGGTGGCCCAGCGGAGCATCCGGGCCAGGAGGTCCTCTCGCCACCCCGAGAGGGTGGCCGGGTCCACGTCCGGCGCCGGGGGTGTCATGATCCGCTCCTGCTCCCTTACCTCATCAGCGGTTCAGCGCCGGATAGAAGCGCCATCGGGGCTCGAAGTCCCGGGGCGGGGCCTCACCCGTGACCGAGGCCCGGACCATCTCGATGGGCATGCGCCCGCTCTTCAGGATGTGGTCGTGAAAGTCCCGGTTCGTCATCCGGCCCCCCTCCACCATCTCCCGGTGGAGCTCCCGGAGCTGGATCCCGCCCAGGAGGTAACCCGCCTGGTAGAGGGGGGAGTACTGCCCCGTAAAGGAGCGTCGGACTTCCGCTTCCGAGGCCGAGCGCTCGAACCCGACCCGGGTCACGAGCAGCTCCACGGCCTCTTCCGGGGTCATCTGCTCCAGGTGGAACGCGAGGGAGAAGAGGATCCGTGCCGCCCGATGGTTCCGCCAGACCAGCATCCCGATCCGGTCTTCGGGGCTCCGGGCAAAGTCCAGGTCCCAGAGAAGGAGTTCCCAGTAGAGGGCCCACCCTTCTCCCCAGAAGGGGGTGGAGAAGAGGCTCCGATGCGTGCTGTAGCGCGAGGTCATGAAGCCCTGGAGGTGATGTCCGGGAATGAGTTCGTGATGCACCACCGCCCGGGAGAAGTGCTCGTTGTTCGAGCGCAGGCTCATGCGCTTCTCCTCGTGGCTCATGGCATCGGTGGGGAAGGCCACCTGGACCACCTCCCCCCCCAGGAAGAAGGGGGCGATCCGCTGCCGGGCCGGCGAGAGCATCTCCATTCGCCACACCTCCCGGGCCAGTTCGGGGACGGTCACGAGGTCGTGGGCTTCGAGGAACGCTTCCGCTTCAAGGGCGAACTCGGTGACCAGGTGGATCTGCTCCCCCGGTTCCACATGGAGGGACTTCACATGCTCGAGGGCAGCGTGCCAGTCGTCGCCGTAGCCCAGCTCCCGGGAGGCAATGCGGAGCTGCTCCTCGCCCCAGGCGAGCTCCCGTTCCGCCAGCTCCAGGAGCTCTTCGGGGGAATAGGCGATCATTTCGTTCCGGAGGTCCAGGAGGAGGGCGTCGCGCCCCAGCGGGTCGCCGATGGTCGGCTCCTCCTGCCCCGGTCGGATCCCGGCGCCGTCCTGCCGCAGCGTGGTCTGGAGGCTCCCGGCGACCTCGCCGAAGCGCTCCCAGGGTGCCCGGACCCACCACGAGAACATGGGGTCGTAGCCATCGAAGTGGTTGAACCACTGGGTCGCGGCCTGGCGAAGTTCCTGGATCCGGCCTGCCGCCCGGAGGGCCACCACGGGGGTCACCTCCACCCCGTCGACCCGGCGATCCCCGCGGAGGGCCTCCCGGAGTCCGTCGCGCGCCGCCACCATGGCCTCGGTGGCCCGGTGGATCGATTCCGCTGCCTCCCGGGCGTCCACCGCCTCCAGGTCACGCCGCGCCTCGTGAAGGGCGATCAGGTCGGCGGAGAAGGGGAGGATCCGGTCGAGCTCGGCCTCCTGGGCCTGCTCCACCTCGAGGCGCCCCCGTTCGTAGCGCACCCGGTCCCGGAGGAGGACCCAGTCGATCTTTCCCTCGAGGTTCAGCGCCGGGTAGTCGAGGTCGTCGAGCAACGCCTCCCACTCGCGGTAGAAGGCACCCAGCCGTTCCCGCTGCCCCGGGGAGGCCAGGGAATGCCGCCGGAGGAGCACGCCGCGGTCCTGCTGGAAGCGTTCCACGGTGCGACGAAGGTCGCTTGGCTCGGGATCGTCGAATCCCGCGACCCGGGCAGCCGCTCCGGAAGCGGCATCGGCTCCCGCGGGCTGGAGGGCCGCTGCGGGAAGGCTCGTCGCAAGGAGGGCGGTGAGGAGGCCTCCTGCGAGAAGGGGGAGGCGGAGGGCCGGGACCGAGGGGGGGAGGGGGACGGGCATGACGGGCCGGGGAGGAACGGGGAGGGGTGTCGCACGCGATGCGATGTGGGGGGAGACTCGCCCGCGGGAGCCCATTCGTCAATGCGAGGATCCGGGTCAACCCCTGTCTTCCTCGGGGGTCCGCCGGAGCCACGCCTCGAGCACGGCCCATACCGCGTCTCGCTCCGGCTCGTTCAGGATCTCGTGCCGGAGGTCGGGAAAGGCACGCCCCTCCACCACCTCGGGAGGCGCAACCCGAAGGAAGTCGGCACTTCCCTGGGGCCCCACGAAGGTATCGTTCCCCGCCCAGAGAAGGAGCGTCGGGACGGACCACGCCGGGGCCCGGGCCAGAACCATGGCGCCGCTCTCCATGACGAAGCCGGCCAGGCGCGGAGAGATCCTCCCATGGACCAGGGGGTCCGAGCGGTAGCGCTCCACCACCTCCGGGTCGCTGGAAACCCCGGCGGGGTCGAGGCCATGGGGGAGGGAGAGGGTGGGAACGAGGCGTCGCGCCACCCGGACCACCCCACGACGCAGGGGGCCGAGCCCGGAGTCGATGGGGGGGGAGGAAAGGACGAGGCGGTCCACCCGCCCCCGCCCCTCGGCCACGAAGCGGGCGGCCACCACCCCCCCCATGCTGTGCCCCAGGAGAAGTCGCGGGCCTTCGTGGCCCAGGTGCTCCAGCACCCGCTCCAGGTCGTCCAGGAGGGCCGTCTCCGTGGGGATGACGCCCCGGCGACCTCCGGAACGACCGTGCCCGCGATGGTCGTACCCGACCACGGAAAACCCAAGCGCCGCAAGGCGGGCGGCCACCTCCCCATACCGCCCGGCATGCTCGCCCAGGCCATGCACGAGGAGGGCAAGACCGGGGTGCGCAGCGCCGTCCACGGCCCCATGGGGAGGCGGGTCCCCGGGAGGTCGGGGCCATCGGGTGAGGACGAGGGACTCGCCGTCGAGGGCCCGAATCGTCTCGTGAAGCGGGGAGGCCCAGGGGGCCGGTCCGGTCACGGCCCCGCCTCTTCCCGGGCCCGGGCCGGTTCCGGGGAGGGGCCGGGATCCGACCCCGCTCCCCATCCCGGGATGGCCCCCGGCCTCCCTCCGTCCTCCCGGGCGTGGGGACGGGTCCCGGGGTCGTCCGGGGAAAAGGCCGGGAGGAGGACGGTGAAGAGCGCCCCCTCCCCCGGGGCGCTGTCCACCAGGATCGTTCCGCCGGCGTGCCGGACCGTTCCGAAGGCCGTGGCCAGACCGAGCCCCGTTCCCCGACCCATGGGCTTCGTGGTGAAGAAGGGTTCGAAGAGCCGGCGCCGGACCTCGGGGGCCATGCCGCACCCATCGTCCCGGACCCGGATGCGAACCAGCGGGGTGTCGGGGTCCGGAGCCTGCCTGCCGGGCCAGTAGACGAGGTAGGGTTCGGCCGGACAGGTGTCGGCCATGACCTGGATCGTCCCCGCCCCGTCCACGGCATCGCGGGCGTTGAGTCCCAGGTTCAGAACAACCTGCTGGAATCGGGCTGCAGAGGTGCGGACCGGAAGGAGCCCCTTCTCCACCTGGGTCCGGAGGCGGACGCCATCGGGAAGGGAGCGTGCCAGGAGGGCCATGGTCTCTTCCAGGACGGGGGCCGGGTCCAGCGACTCGAGGGGAGCCAGGTCCCCGCTCGAGAAGTGCAGCAGGTGCCGGGTCAACTCCCCGGCGCGGTGGGCCGCAGTGGCGATCTCCTCGGCATCCTGCCTCAGGGGGTGGGACTCCGGAAGCTCCTCCAGCATGAGTTCCACATTGCTCTGGATCACGGTGAGGAGGTTGTTGAAGTCGTGGGCCACCCCTCCTGCCAGGCGCCCCACGGCCTCCAGCCGCTGCACCTCCTGAAGCCGCTCCCGCGAGCGGGTGAGCGCCTCCTCCATCTGCACCTGCTCCCCGATGTCCCGGAGAGAGAGAAGGAGTTCCACCTCTCCCGAGGGGGTCAGGTCCTGGGGGACGGGCCGGCCGTTGGCCTCTACCCATGCAGGGGTGGAGCCTTCCTCCCCCGTTCGCCGAAGGCGGAACCGGGCCCGGTCACCCGCCTCCTCGGAGGCTCGGGACTCCTCCCCGATCCGCGCGAGGACCGTCTGGACGAAGGCGAGCGCCCCGCCTCGGTCCGCATCGTCGACCAGGGCGGAGAAGGGCGTGCCCTCGAGGGCCGCTCCGTCCACTCCCACGATTTCCCTGGCCCGGGGGGTGGCATGGAGGATGGTTCCGTCGGCTGCGGTGCGAAGGAGGAGGTCTGCCGATCCCTCTGCCAGGAGCCGGTACCGGGCCTCGCTCACCCCCAGGGCCTGGCGAGCCTCGTCCCGCTCCAGAAGGGCCGCATGGGTGGAGAGGGTGGTGAGGATCGTCTGGGGGAGCCTCCGGATGTGGTTCGGCTGCTTGATCACGTAGTCCGAAGCCCCGGCCTTGAGGGCCCGGACGGCCACCTCCTCCGAGCCGGTCCCGGTGAGGAGGATGACGGGGGCGCGGGGAAGGGCCGCCCGGACCCGCGCAAGAACCTCGAGCCCGGTCATCCCGAGGATGTTGAAGTCGCTCAGGACCAGGTCGAAGGGGGTGCCCGCCGCAAGGTGGGCCTCCAGTGCTTCCCGGGTCGCCGCCTCCGAAAGGGCGAACCCCTCCGCCTCCCGCTCGAGGGCATCGCGCACCAGCGCCCGGTCGAAGGGGGAGTCGTCCACGTACAGGATGCGGATCATGCGCCGGCTCCCTCCTCCACCTTCGGAGTGGTCGCCTCGGCGGCGGGGAGTTCCAGGAGGAGGGCCGCCCCGGAGAGGGTTCGTGGGTCTTCCATCCAGACCTGGCCGTCCATGCGCTCCATGGCCCTTCGCACAATGGCGAGTCCCATTCCGGAACCCTGCACGGGGGCATCCGAGGGGAGGCGCTCGAACAGGGAGAAGAGGCGTCGTCGGTGCATGTCGGGGATCCCGGGTCCATCGTCCTCCACCCGGATCCGGACCCGACCTCCCGGGTCCGCATCGGGGGAGGGATCCTCCGCTTCGATCCGGATGCGAAGGGGTCGATCCGGTCGGCGGAACTTCATGGCATTGTCCACGAGATTCTGGAGTACCCGTTCGAGAAGGATGGGGTCGGCACGGACCGGAGGGATCCGGGGGTCAATCTGGAGGGCCTCTGCCGCCGGGGAAAGGGCAGGATCAGGGGTGCCCGCTGGACCCGCCGCCTCCCCGCCCGCGGCATCGGCCAGGAGGGGGAGGAGGCGGAGGTGAAGGGCCGGTGCCAGGGAGGGCACGAAAACGGTCTGCGGCGTGATCGCCGCCTCCCCCATGCGACCGAATTCGAGGAGGGCATCGATGAGGCGGTCCATCTGCTCCCCGGCAGCAAGGATGTACCCCAGGTACCCTCGGGCCTCCTCCTCCAGACCTCCTGCGTGCCGCCGCTCCAGGATGCCGGCGAACCCCGAGACCGCCCGGACCGGGGCCCGGAGGTCGTGGGTGATGGACCAGGTGAGGGAGCGCAGGTCGGCGTTCGCCTGGGCCAGAGCCTCCGTCCGCCGCCGCACCCGGGCTTCCAGCTCCCGGTTCATGGCTCGCACCTCGCGAAGCACCTCCTGCTGCCAGGTGACGTCGTGGGCCAGCGAAATCATGGCTTCTTCCCGCCCCGATGGGCTCCGGAGCCAGGCATTGTGCCACTCGCAATACACCACCGAACCCTCCTTCCGGAGGTTCCTGTTCATGTGGATCCATCCCGGCTCGGCGCGCTTCCTGGCGGCCTCCATCTCCCCATGGGTTCGGGCCCGGTCGGCGGGATGCACGAGCCCGATCTCGTCGATGGTCCGCCCCAGGACCTCGTCCTGCGACCATCCGAAGAGCTCCTCCGCCCGGGGCGACCACCCTCGAACCACCAGGTTCCGGTCGAACTCCACGAGGGCCAGGGGGGAGTTGAGGATCTGGAGGCGGAGGCGCCGGTCGGCGGCGGCGATCCGGGAGGACTGGTGGGTCCTTCGCTCGAACTGGTGGCGGAGGACGACAAAGAGAAGGACCGCGGTGCCCAGCACGAAGAAGGATCCCTTCCAGGTCTGGAGGAGGGCCCAGAGTTCGGGGGAGGGAGAGAGCGCGAGGAGGGCGGCATCCGAAAAGAAGATCCAGAGGAGTCCGGCCCCGAGATAGATTCCCGCGGCCCAGGCTGCGCTCGCGGACGGGGAGGGGAGCCGGCGATCCCTGCGGGCCTTCCCGGGGCCTCCGGGAGGGCTGGGGACCGGCGTTCCCGCCCCCACGATGGGCGCCTCCCCCACCCCGGGAACCCGGCGCGGGTGGGTCCGGCGCTCCTCCTTCGGGGCGCGGCCCCCCTCCGTCGGGTTCGATCCGGGGTTCACGTCGTCGCTCCGCGGTGTGGGGCGGAGCGCACGACGGGCCGAGCTTCCCGGTTCCCGCATCGGCCCTCCGGACTCGACCCCCGCCTCCCGGCCGGATCTGGAAACTTGACCGGAAAGGGCTGCCAGGGCATTCTCGGGTCATGCATTCACCACCTCCTCGGCCCGGGACCCGAGCGCGGAAGACCTCCGCGCCGGAGCCTCCTCGTTTCCGTCTGGATCCTCGCCTCGAGGCCGAGTCCCTCCCCGTGCTCGAACTGGGACTCTCCTCGCTGCGCCTCGTGGACGACGCCCGCTATCCCTGGCTTCTCCTGATTCCCCGGGTGCCCGAGGTGGTGGAGATCCTGGATCTCTCCATTCCGGACCAGCTCCGGCTCTGGGACGAGATCCGCCTTGCCTCCCACGTCCTGCGAGAGGAAACCGGCGCACCGAAGCTGAATGTGGCCCAGCTTGGAAACCAGGTCTCCCAGCTCCACATCCACCTCGTGGCCCGCTTCCCCGTTGACGATGCATGGCCCGCCCCGGTCTGGGGGGTTCACCCGCGTCGGCCCTATGCCCCGGAGGTCGCCCGCGCCCGCGTGGAGCGCCTCGCCACCGCCGTCCGGGGGTAGGCCGAGGGGAGGGGGGGGGCGCCCGCCCCGCCTCACCGCCCCAGCCGACCCCCCAGGCGAAGGAGTTCGGTTTCGGCCACCTGCACCTGGAAGCGGGACTCGAGGCGCCGGAGTTCGGCCCGGGTCAGGGCGTCCTGGGCATCACGGAACTCCAGCGACGATATGGCACCCAGCTCGAACTGCCGCAAGGCGGTGGCCACATTCCGACGGGCGATCTCGGTGTTCTCCTCTTCCAGACGCTGGACCTCCTCCCACCGGGAGAGGGCGGTGAAAAGGGCCTGGGTTGCGGCGTCGAGGCGGGTCACCTCCGCCTCGAGGGCCAGGCGCGCCCCCACCTCGAGGAGCCGCGCCTCCTCGTTTCGCTGAGCAAGATCGAAGCCATCGAAAAGGGTGAGGCTCCCGACCAGGGCGAGAAATCGGTCCGTTCCCCGGCTCTCGGCCAGAAACCCCGTTTCCGAGCGGCTCTCGTTCCGCTCCACCCCGGCCTCCAGGCGAAGCTGGGGAAAGCGGGCTCCCCGGGCTTCCCGCCGCCCCTCGCTGGCCGCCTCGACGGCCTCCCGCGCCCCCGCCACCCGGGGGCTTCGTTCCAGGATCTCGTCCCGGATCTCCGCAGCCCGGAACGCCGGCACACCCTCGATGGCCCCGGCCCCTCCCACCGCACCCCCCTCGGGCGCCACCGGGGTGAAGGGGGTGGCGGCCGGACGCCCCAGGAGGCGGTTCAGCTCCACCCGGGCCTCCTCGATCCGGATCTGGAGGCGGAGGAGCTCGGCCCGATCGGCATTCCGATCCACCCGGGCCTGCCGGACCTCCACCTCCGAGGCCGCCCCGATCTCTTCCCGGAGCGTCGCGATCCGGAGGCGTGCCTCCGAGGTCTCGAGCGAGGCTTCCACCACCCGAGCCTCCTCCTCGAGGCGGACGAGCTCCAGAAAGTCCAGCGCCACCCCGGCCAGCGCCCCCTGGATCCGGTCCTCGGCACGGAGCGCCGCCTCCCGGGCCCGTGCCTCCTGACCCCGCCGCAGCGCCGCGCCCGAGAACCCGTCGAAGAGGGGGAGCACCCCCTGGATCCGGATCCCCCCCTGCCGGGATGCGGCCCCCCGCAGGGCCTGGGGGTCCTCCCCGGCAAAGGTCTGGTCGGTGTCGGACCGGGTGAAGCGCCGGTCGGCCGAGAGGATCACGGCGGGGAGGAGCCCCGCCGCCCCGAATCCCGTCCGCACCCCCCCGAGCGCCGCCTCGTTCCGGGCGGCCTGCACTTCGGGATTCCCCTCGAGCCCCAGGCGGAGGGCCTGGTCCAGGGTGAGGGGGGAGGGGGCGGGCGTGGAAGGTGCGAGGTCCTGCACTCCCTCCCGGGCCTCCGTCTGCGCCGCGGCGGCCTCGGCGTGAAGGAGTCCGGCGCCGGCGGCGCACCCCGCCACCACCAGGAACGCCGTGACCCCGGCCGAGGCCGTGGCGGGGGCCCGCTCCGGGGTGCGGGGTGACGCCGTTGCCTTCCCCTCCTTCCCGTCTTCCTTCCCTTCCGTCTCCCGGCTCAGGTAGCTGTACATGGCCGGGACCACGAAGAGGGTGAGGAGGGTTCCCACGAGAAGCCCCCCGATCACGGCGATCCCCAGGGGGACGCGGGAGCCGGCGCCGGCCCCCAGCGCCAGGGCCAGGGGGAGGATTCCCAGCGAAGTCGAGATGCTCGTCATGATCACCGGGCGGAAGCGCGAGACCGCCCCTTCGCGGATCGCCTCCCCCACCGGGAGCCCCGCGGCCTTCCGCTGGTTCGCGAACTCCACGATGAGGATCCCGTTCTTCGTGACGAGGCCGATGAGCATGATCATCCCGATCTGGGAGAAGATGTTCAGGGTCTGGCCGAAGAGGGCGAGGGCCCCCAGCGCGCCCACGAGGGCCAGGGGCACGGTGAACATGATGATGAAGGGGTCGCGGAAGCTCTCGAACTGCCCGGCCAGGATGAGGAAGACGAGGACGAGGGCCAGGGCGAAGAGGAAGGTGACCCCCTCCGACCCCTCCTCGAAGTCGCGGGAGGCGCCGGCCAGCGAGGTGTTGAACCGCTCATCCAGGACCTCTTCCGCCACCTCGCGCATGGCCCGGATCCCGTCGCCGATGACGGCGCCCTCGGCGAGGCCGGCCGAGACGGTGGCCGAGGCGAAGCGGTCGAAGCGGTAGAGCTGGGGCGGGGCGGCCGTCTCCCGGAGCTCCACCAGGCTCTCGAGCTGGACGGGCATTCCGTTCCCCCCCCGGACCCAGAGGGCCAGGAGGGCGGCGGGATCGCGGCGCTCTTCGCGCTCCACCTCGAGGATCACGTCGTACTGCTGGCCGTTCATGACGAAGAAGCCGGTGCGCTGTTCGCTCAGCGCGAGCTGGAGGGCCTCCCCGATGTCTTCGGTGGAAACGCCCAGGATCCGGGCCCGGTCCCGGTCGATCCGGAGCTCGATCTCGGGGGCGTCGAAGGTGAGGTCCACATCGACCACGGCGAGTTCGGGGCGGTCGCGGGCCGCCGAGAGAAACTCGGGGAGTACCTCCTCGAGGGCCGCCAGGTTCGGGGCCTGGAGGACGAACTGCACCGGGAGCCCGCCCCCGCCTCCGGTCCGGATGCTCTGGTCCTGGGCCACGAAGGCATCGATTCCCCGCACCTGCCGCACGGCCTGGGTGAGGGCGGAGGCAACCTCCCCCTGGGAGCGGCTCCGGTCCCCGGCATCGGTGAGGGCCACCCGCACGAAGCCCGAGTTCACCGCCGAAGCGGCGCCGAAGCCCGGCGAGGTGACCGAGATCACGGCCCGGGCCTCGGGCGCCTCGTCCAGGACGATGCGGGAGAGGGCATCCATGCGCCGATCCATGTAGGCGAAGGTGGCCCCTTCGGGTCCGGAAACCACGATCCGCATCCCCCCCCGATCCTCGGTGGGGGCGAGTTCCTGCGGGAGCGACTGAAAGAGGAGGAAGCCCACCCCCACGGTCACGGGCAGGATGACGAGGGCCGCCCACCGTACCCCGAGGAAGGCGTCGAGGGAGCGCCGGTACCCCTTCGTGAGGCCCTGGAAGAAGGGCTCGGTGCGCCGGTGGAACCAGGGGGTCCGCTCGCGCTTCCGGAGGAGCTTCGAGCAGAGCATGGGGGCCAGCGTCAGCGCCACGAACGACGAGATCACCACCGCCGCCGCCAGGGTCAGCCCGAACTCGGTGAAGAGCTGGCCGGTGAGCCCGCCCAGGAAGACGATGGGGAGGAAGACGGCGACGAGGGCGAGGGTCGTCGAGACAATGGCGAAGAAGATCTCCCGGGTGCCCGCCATGCTCCCCTCGAGGGGGTCGTCCCCCCCCTCGATCCGGGCGTAGATGTTCTCCACCACGACAATGGCATCGTCCACCACGATCCCCACGGCCAGGACGAGGGCCAGGAGGGTCAGGACATTGATGCTGAAGCCCAGGAGCCACATTCCGAAGAAGGCCCCCACGAGGGCCACCGGGATCGTCACCACCGGCACGAGGGTCGTGCGCCAGTCGCGAAGAAAGAGGAAGATGACCCCGATCACGAGGAGAAGGGCGAGGAAGACGGTGCGTTGCACCTCCGAGATCGAGGCCCGGATGAACTCGGTGATGTCGAAGCCCAGCTCGGTGCGGATGTCGTCGGGGAGGTCGCGCTGGATCTCCCCGAGCCGCCGGTGGAATTCGTCGGCCACCGCCACATTGTTCGCCCCGGGGAGGGGGCGCACCACCACCCCGACCATGGGGACGCCGTCGCGCTTGAGCACGGTCCGCTCGTTCTCGGCGGCGAACTCGGCCCGGCCCACGTCGCGAAGGCGGATCGTCTGCCCCCCGGCCTCGCGGAGAATGACGTTCTCGAACTCCTCGGGCGTGGAGAGGCGGGAGAGGGTCCGGATCGTGAGCTGGACCTCGTCTCCCTCCAGGTTCCCCGAGGGGAGTTCGACATTCTCCCGGGCCAGGGCGGCCCGCACCTCGGCCATCGAGAGGCGGTAGGCGGCAAGGCGCTGGGGGTCGATGCGAAGGCGCATGGCGTAGCGCCGGTTCCCCCAGATGTCGACCCGGCTCACCCCCGGAATCGTCTGGAGGCGCTCGGCGAACTGGTCCCGGGCAATCTGGCTCAGCTCCAGGAGGTCGCGGCGGTCCGAGGAGACGTTGAGAAAGACAATGGGGTCCTCGTCGTCGGAGGCCTTCGACACCTGGGGCGGATCCACATCGGGGGGAAGGCGCGAAATGACCCGGGAGACCCGGTCCCGCACATCGTTCGCCGCCCGGTCCAGGTCGTCGCCCAGGGAGAACTCCACCTGGATCGTGCTCCGCCCCTCCCGGGTCACCGAGGTCAGGGAGCGGATGCCCTCGATCCCGTTCACCGACTCCTCCAGCGGCTCGGTGATCTGGGACTCGATGACGGAGGCATTCGCCCCCGGGTAGTTCGTGGACACCGTGATGACGGGGGCGTCCACCGAGGGGAACTCGCGCACCCCGAGGAAGGTGAAGGCGATGATCCCGAAGAGGACGATGACGAGGGAGAATACGGTGGCGAGGACCGGGCGGCGCACGCTCAGCTCATGGAGTCTCACGGTTCGGTGACCTCCGTCCCCGCCGGGGGCGCGTCGGCCTGCAGTTCGTCCGGCGCCTCCTCTCCAGCCCCGTCCATGGCATCTTCCGCATCCACCTCCACCGGGTCCACCTCCATTCCGGGGCGGAGTTGCTGGAAGCCGGTGAGAATGACCCGGTCTCCCGCCTCCAGCCCCCCGGTGATCTGGACCCGGTCCCGGGTCCGGATCCCGGCCTCCACCTGCACGGCCTCGGCCTTTCCGTCGCGCACCACGAAGACCCGGGGCCCCTCGGGTGAGGGGCGGAGCGCCACCGCGGGGACGGTGAGGACGTCCGGGAGGTCGGCGTAGATCACCTCCACCCGGGCGAAGGCGCCGGGGAGGAGGCGGCCTTCGGGGTTGGGAGCCCGGGCCCGGAGGCGGAGGGTGCGGGTCTCCTCGTCGAGCCCCGGGTCGATGGCGTAGATGCGGGCCTCCGCCTCCCGCCCGCTTCCCTCCACGGTGAAGCGCACCATGTCGCCCACCGCGAGGCGTCCGGCGGCGGAAGGGGGGAGGGAGAACTCGAGGCGGAGGGGGTCGGTGTCCCGAAGGCGGGCCACGAACCGGTCCGGGGTGAGGTAGGCCCCCGGGCTCACCTCCCGGAGCCCCATGACCCCGGCAAAGGGGGCCCGGATCTCGGTCCGGCGCAGGTCGGCGGCCACCACGTCCAGGTCGGCTTCGGCGACCTGGAGCTCGGCCTCCGTCTCCTCCAGCGTCTCCCGGCTCACCCCGCCCTCGGCGAGGAGGGCCCGCTGCCGCCGCGCCCGTTCCTCGAAGAGGGTGCGCCTCGCCTCGAGCTGGCGACGACGCGCCTCCAGGTCGTCGGCACTCAGGCGAGCCAGGAGGGCGTCGCGTTCGACCCGCTCCCCCTCCTGGAAGGCGAGCTCCACCAGGCGCCCCGAGGCCTCGAAGCGGAGTTCCACCTCCTCGTTGGCCAGGAGAAAGCCGGTGGTCTGCCCTCGCTCCACCAGGCGCTCCGGGGCCAGGACCACGACCTCCACTTCCAGGGCCCGGTCCCCGCTCCGGGCCCCGGCCGTCTCGCCCGAACCTCCCTCGTTCTCCCCCCCGTTCCCTCCCCCGAAGAGGCGGAAGGCGCCCACGAGGAGGAGGGCGCCCAGGAGGAGGGCGGCGACCCCGAGGGCGAGGCGCCGGGAGCGGTGGCTGCGGGGAGCGGGGGGGGTCGTCACGAGGGGTGGGCGTGGGAAGGGTGGAAAGGGAGGGGAAGACGGGCGCGGGTGCGGCGAGGAGACCGTTTTCCCCTCCGAAAGTTCCGGGGGTGTGGGGTTTCCGGGCGGGAGGGGCAGGGGAGGTGGTGGCGGGAGGAGAGGCAGGGGGCCATCTTCTGCCTCCTGTTCGAAGCTCCGCCGCGCGCCCCCAGCTCCGGGGCCCGCGTGCCCCTCTTCCCCCGGTCTTCATCTCCTCCGTGCTCCAGCGCCTTCTCTCCGCCCTCACCTGGTTCGTCGTGGCCCTCCTCGCCCTCGTGGGGTGCCTCTGGATGGCCCTCGTCTTCGCCGCCACCGCCTGGCGCGACCCCGGGCGGTACACGGTGGGGCGCTGGTTCCGGCGCATCGGAATGACCGCGGTCAAGGTGAACCCCCTCTGGGACTTCCGGACCTCGGGCGTGGTCATTCCCGATCCCCGGCGCCCCTATGTGGCCATCTCCAACCATGAGTCCTTCGCCGACATCTTCCTCATCTCCCACCTCCCCTGGGAAATGAAGTGGCTCTCGAAGGAGGCCATTTTCCGGATCCCCATCATGGGATGGATGATGCGGATGGCCGGAGACATCGCCGTGCGCCGGAGCGACCGCCGCAGCCGGGCCGATGCCCTGGAGCAGGTCCGGGACCGGCTCCGGAAGGGGGTGAGCGTCATGATCCTCCCCGAGGGCACCCGTTCCGCCGACGGGACCCTTCTCCCCTTTCATGTGGGGGCCTTCAAGGTCGCCATCGAGATGGGCCTTCCCATTCTCCCCATGGTGGTGGCAGGGACCCGGAACGCCATGCCCAAGGGATCGCTCCTCTTCAACCGGGCCCGGGCCGAGGTGCGCGTCCTGGAACCCATCGAGACCGCCCACCTGGGCCCTGGCGACGCCCAGGCCCTCCGAGACCAGGTCCGGGATCTCATCGAGGGGGCCCGGGACGAGCTCCGGGCGGAGCTGGGGATCGCGCGCTGAATCCGGCGTGGCGCGCTCTGCCCGGCGCCAGGAGCTGACTCCGGCGTCGCGCCCTGGCGCCAGCCTTGCACACGGACCTCCTACGCCCTGACTTGACCCCCGGCGGGGGCCATGTTTGCTTATATGCGCATGAATGCAAACATCCCCGCATCCCAGCCTTCCTCCCCCCCGCTCCCGGGGCTCGTCGACCGGCTCGGCGCCCTTGGAGACGAGGTCCGCCTGCGCCTCCTTCTCGTGCTTGAGCGGGGCGAGCTCAATGTGAGCGAGCTGGCCCAGGTCCTCCAGCTCACCCCCTCCTCGGTGAGTCGCCAGCTCCGGACGCTGCAGGGGACCGGATGGGTGCAGGTGCGGAGCGAGGGGCCGGCCCGGATCTACCGCCTGGCGCCGCTGGGGCGCGGGGCCGACCGGGAGCTCTGGCGCTCCATTCGCGACACGGCCGCACCCTCTCCCACGGCCCGGGCCGATGCCGAACGGGCCACCCGGGTCCTGGCCGAACGGCGGGAGCGGAGCCGGGAGTTCTTCCGCACGGAAGGGGGGCGGTGGGACCAGCTCCGGAACGAACTCTTCGGGGCCCGGTCCACCCTCCTTCCCCTGGTGGGACTCCTCGATCCCGGATGGGTGGTGGGCGACCTGGGATGCGGGACCGGAGCCTTCGCCGAGGTGGTGGCGCCCGCCGTTCGCCGGGTGGAGGCGGTGGACCGGGAACCGCAGATGCTTGCCGCGGCCCGGGAGCGTCTGGGCGCGCACGACAACGTGCACTTCCATTCCGCCGACCTGGAGGCGCTTCCGCTGTCCGACGCCTCCCTCGACGCGGCTTTCCTCGTTCTCGTGCTGCACCTGGTCCCCGATCCGGGGGCGGTGCTGGCCGAGGCGGTCCGGGTCCTCCGCCCGGGGGGGCGCCTCGTGGTGTGCGACATGCGGGAGCACGACCGGGAGGGGTACCGCGCCGAAATGGGGCACCTCTGGACCGGCTTCGACCCGGCCGCGCTGGCCGGCTGGCTCGAGGGTGCGGGGCTCGTCGGGGTCCGGGTGGCCCCCCTCCCCCCCGAACCCGGCGCCCGGGGCCCCCTCCTCTTCGCCGCCTCCGGACGGCGCCCCCGCCCCCGGGAGAAAACGGGGGGCAACCACGCCCCCGACTCCGCTCCCGACGCCTGAACCGACTCTCTTCCTCCTCTCCTTCGAGGTGATCTTCATGACGACTGCAACCCCCCCCCTCACGACGAACGCCGCAGGGAAGACCTCCGGGTCGACCCCTTCCGAGCGCCCCGTCCTCGAAGGCGCCCTCCCCGGCACCCTCGCCGCCGCGGCTCCGGACTTCATCCGCAACCGCACTGCGCCGGGCACCGCGCGCCCCGCCTACATGGTGCGGGATCTGGCCACGGCGCCGCTGGGGCGCGACGAGATCCGCCTGGCCGAGCACGAGATGCCCGGCCTCATGGCGCTCCGGGAGGAGTACGCAGGCCAGCGACCCCTCGAGGGCGCGAAGATCATGGGCTCGCTGCACATGACGGTGCAGACCGCCGTCCTCATCGAGACGCTGGTGGAGCTGGGCGCCGACGTGCGCTGGTGCTCCTGCAACATCTTCTCGACCCAGGACCACGCGGCCGCCGCCGTGGTGGTGGGGAAGGGGGGGAGCGCCGATGCGCCCCGCGGCACCCCCGTCTTCGCCTGGAAGGGCGAGACGCTGGAGGAGTACTGGTGGTGCACCGAGCAGGCCCTCGTGTGGCCCGATGGCTCGGGGCCGAACCTCCTCCTGGACGATGGCGGCGACGCCACCCTCCTCATTCACAAGGGGCGGGAGTTCGAGGCCGCCGGCGCCGTGCCCGCCTTCGACGAGGCGAACGAGCCCGAGGAGTGGGGGGTCATTCTCGATCTCCTCCGCACCACGCTGGCCTCCGAGCCCACGAAGTGGACGGCGGTGGGCGACGGGATCCGGGGGGTGTCGGAGGAGACCACGACCGGGGTGCTGCGCCTCTACGAGATGATGGCCGCCGGAACGCTCCTCTTCCCGGCCATCAATGTGAATGACGCGGTGACCAAGTCCAAGTTCGACAACCTCTACGGCTGCCGGCACTCCCTCACCGACGGGATCCTCCGGGCCACCGACGTCATGCTCGCCGGAAAGGTGGCCGTGGTCTGCGGCTACGGCGATGTGGGGAAGGGGTGCGCCCAGTCCCTTCGCGGACAGGGCGCCCGGGTCCTCATTACCGAAATCGACCCCATCTGCGCACTCCAGGCCGCCATGGAGGGCTTCCAGGTGGTGCGCCTCGAAGACGTGGTCGAGACCGCCGACCTCTTCATCACCGCCACGGGGAACAAGGACATCATCACCGCCGACCACATGGCGCGGATGAAGGACAAGGCCATTGTGGGGAACATCGGCCACTTCGACAACGAGATCGACATGGCCGGCCTCAAGCGGAAGGGGATCCGCCGGCACACGATCAAGCCCCAGCTCGACGAGTTCATCTTTCCCGACGGCCACTCCGTTCTGATCCTGGCCGAGGGGCGGCTCCTGAACCTGGGGTGCGCCACCGGCCACCCCTCCTTCGTCATGAGCGCCTCCTTCACGAACCAGGTCATGGCCCAGATCGAGCTCCACCAGCGCGCCGAGAGCTACCGGAAGGAGGTCTACACCCTTCCGAAGCACCTCGACGAGAAGGTGGCCCGCCTCCACCTCGACCACCTGGGCGTGCGCCTCACCGAGCTCACCGAGTCCCAGGCGAAGTACATTGGCGTTCCGATGGAGGGACCGTACAAGTCGGATCACTACCGATACTGATCCCTGTAGGTGGCGGGGCTTCCGTCCCCTCCACCCTGCGGTTTACGTTGAGCGGTCGCCGGGAGAAGCCTCTCCTCCCGGCGGCCGCGCGTCGTTCAGGACCCCTCTCCTCCTCCCCTGGAGCCTTCGTTGACGCATCGCTGGCGATGGACGGCCGGGATCACCCTGGTCTGGCTCGTTCTCGATCTCTGGACCAAGTCATGGGCCCTCCGCGCCCTCCCGGGAGCCCCGCAGCGCGAACTCCTGGGCGGCTTCCTCCCCCTGACCCTGGCCTTCAACCAGGGGGCCGCCTTCGGGATCCGGATCGGAGACGACCCGCGCCTCGTCTTCGTTCCCCTCACCGTGGTGGCCATCGGGTTCCTCCTCTGGCTCATCCACACCGCGCGCCCGGGCGACGCACTCCGGGTGGGGGCCGCGGCTCTCGTCCTCGGAGGAGCGCTGGGGAACCTCTGGGACCGGGTCCGGTGGGACCGGGGGGTGGTGGACTTCCTGGGGCCGGTGGACCTGGGCTTCACCCTCTTCCCGATCTTCAATGTGGCCGACATCGGGATCACCTGCGGGGCCATTCTCCTCGCCATCTCCTTCTGGCGGGAGGAGGCCGAGATCCGGGCACAGGAGCGGGCCGAGGCGGCGGCGGGTGAGGGGGCGGGCGCGGCGGGCGGCGAAGGGAAGGGCAGGGAAGCGGAAGGTCGCGCTCCCTGAAGGGTTCCGGGACGGCGGGAGGGGAACGGGCGCGCCTGAGGCGCCCGCCCACCCCCCCGGCCCCACCCCCCCTCACCCCCCCGGCGCGGCCCCGTTCCCGGGGTAGAACCGGAGGAACTCCACCCGGCGCCCCCGCATCCGCACGACCCGGAAGCGGCCTCCCTCCACCTCCACCTCGTCTCCCGTGACGGGAATCCGGTTGAGGCTGCCGAAGACGAACCCCCCGATCGTCTCGTAGTCGGCCTCGGGGAGGTCCAGGACGAGGCGCTCGTTCACGTCGCGGAGGGGCACCCCTCCCCAGATCCGGGTCACCCCTGCGCCCACTTCGCGGAAGTCCGGGGGCTCGTCTTCCTCGTGTTCGTCCTGGATCTCGCCCACGATCTCCTCGATGAGGTCCTCCAGCGTCACGATCCCCGCCGTCCCGCCGTATTCGTCCAGGACAATGGCCATCTTGGCCCGGGAGCTTCGCATCTCCACGATGAGGTCCTCCACGGGCTTGGAGTCGGGGGCGTAGAGGGCCGGGCGGATCACCTCGCGAATGGAGGTCACCCCTTCGCGATCGGCCTGCCAGAGGTCCCGGGCCAGAAGAATGCCCACCACCCGGTCGATGGTCCCCTCGTAGACCGGAATCCGGAGGTGCCCCTCGTCGAGCATGACCCCCTTCGCCTCCTCCACCGTGGCCTCGAGGGGAACGGCCACCACGTCGATCCGGGGGGTCATGACGGCCCCCACCGCCACCTCGCTCAGGTTCATGACATTCGTCACCACCTGCCACTCGGCCTCATCCAGCGTGCCCTCCCGCCGACCGATCTCGGCCATGACCTCGAGCTCGGCCCGGGACACGGTGGACTGGGAGGCCCGCTCCCGGGCAATGGCCCGCGAGAAGAGGGAGAGGGGGATGAGAAGGGGCTTCATGACCACGGTCAGAAACCGGAGGACCCAGGCGGTGGGGCCGGCCAGCGACTTCCAGTAAGCGGCACCCAGGGTTTTCGGAATGATCTCCGAGAGGAGGAGAATGGCCAGGGTCAGCGCGGCGGAGAAGAGGGCGATCCACTCGTCTCCCCAGACCCGGAGGGCCAGCGCGCCCCCCATGGAGGCCCCCACCGTATGGGCGATGGTGTTCAGGGTGAGGATCGCCGAAATGGGCTCGTCGATCCGCTCCTGCATCCGCTCCAGGAAGTCTCCCGCCCGTTCTCCCCGCTCCTTCATCAGCGCCACATGGGCGTGATTGATGGAGAGGAGGACGGCCTCCAGGATCGAGCAGAGAAAGGAGATGGCGAGGGAGAGCCCCACCACCCAGAGGAGGGTGATCATCATGATGGGAGAAGATCCTCCCGGCCGGGGGAGGGAGACAAGGGGGCGCGCCCCGACCGGGAGGGCGGACTCACCCCTCCAGCGCCGCGTCCAGCTCGATGGGGACGGAGGCCAGCGCCTTCGAGACGGGGCATCCGGCCTTGGCGGCCCGGGCGTGCTCCCCGAAGGTCCCGGCGTCGATCCCCGGCACCCGGGCCCGGCAGACCAGGGTGATCCCGGCAATCGCGAAGCCGTCCTCCCCCTTCTCCAGCGTCACCCTTGCTTCGACACGCACGGATTCGGGGGTGTGCCCCGCCTCGGCCAGCCCGTGGGAGAGGGCCATGGCGAAGCACCCGGCATGGGCGGCTGCAATGAGTTCCTCGGGATTCGTGTCGGGCCCGGTCTCGAAGCGCGACGGAAAGGTGTAGGCCACCTCCTGGAGGGCGCCGCTCTCCGTGGAGAGCACCCCGGATCCGGCGGTGAGACTTCCCTTCCATTCGGCGTGGGCGGTGCGTACGGGCATGGTGGAGCGACTCCTTCGCTGGGGGTTCGGACGTGGTCGAGTCAGGGGGTCTGGCGCGGGAGGGGGTGGGGAGGGGAAGGCGAGGGGGCCGACCTTTCCGGTGGTCTGCTCCGCCACCCCGCATCCGGGTCAACCCCGGCTCCCGGAGGCGGTTCCCGGCGCCCTCCGGCCCGGGCTACCACCGGAGGTCCCGCGCCGGGGCCTTTTCGGCGTTTCGCTCCTCTTCGGCCACCCGGCCGTCGGCCAGCGTCACCACCCGGTCGGCCATGGCGGCAATGGGGGCATTGTGGGTGATCACGGCGGTGGTCGTGCCCAGCTCCCGGTTCACCGACTCGATGGCCTCCAGGACCACGACACCCGACCGGTAGTCCAGTGCCCCGGTGGGTTCGTCGCAGAGGAGGATGCCAGGGCGCTTGGCAATGGCCCGGGCAATGGCCACCCGCTGCTGCTCCCCCCCGGAGAGCTGGGAGGGAAAGTGGTCCATCCGCTCCCCCAGGCCCATTCGCTCCAGCGCCTCCTCGGCGGGCATGGGGTCCGGGGCGATCTCCGTGACCAGGGCCACGTTCTCGCGGGCGGTGAGGCTCGGCATGAGGTTGTAGAACTGGAAGACGAAGCCCACGTGATGCCGGCGAAAGCGGGTGAGCTCCCGGTCGCCGCTCCCGGTCAGGGTCCGGCCCCGGAACCGGACCTCGCCGGAGGTGGGGGTGTCGAGCCCGCCCAGAAGGTTGAAGAGGGTTGATTTCCCGCTCCCTGAAGCGCCGAGAAGGACCACGAACTCCGATTCCCGAAGGGCGAAGTCCACCCCACGCAGGGCCGGGACCTCCACCTCCCCCATCCGGTAGACCTTGGTGAGTTCCCGGGCCTCGAGCACCACGTCGCGTTCCATTCCCGATCCTCGCACTCCGTCCCCCCGGGAAGCAAGGGGCGCATCCCCGGCCGTCCCGCTTCCCTCGCCGTTGCCCCGGGCCCCCCTTTCTCGCGGCGGCCCCGGGTCGTGTCCCGGACCGTGCCCCGTGCCGTTGCCCCCGGGAAGCCGAGCCGCCACCTTGGGGGCATGGCGACGAGGACCGACCTGGTCACGGGCCCCGGGGCTCGCGATGTGGAACTCGATCGGGCCATGGATCGGTCCGTGGCCGAATCCGTCGCCCCCGTGTCCACGGCGCTCGCCCTGGTGTACCTGGGACTCATCCCCGTCCACCTCTTCCTTCTGCGATATCCGGAGCGGGTGGCCCTCGCCGGGGTCTGCCTGGGCGCCCTCCTCCTCTTCGGGGCCCTTCGCTTCCACCTCGCCCGCCGCGAGGTCCCGGCTGGCTGGGGTCACGCGACCGGGACCGGGCTCGCCCTCGTGGTGGTGGTCATCGGGTGGCTGCACCTTGCCCTCACGGGCGAGCCACGGGAAACCACGGGGCTCCTCCTCGTGGTCCTGGGGGCCAGCCTCTTCTTTCTCGACCTGGGGTGGTTCTTCGCAGTCCTGGGTGGCGCCCTCGTCGCCTGGCTTGCCGGGACGGGGGGGGGGGCGGCGCACCCCGACGCGGTGTACTTCGGGGTGGTCCTCGTCCTGGCCGGGTCCGTGGGGGGAACGGTTCTCGTGATCCGGCGCCGGGCCTTCGCCCGGGTGGAGCGGCTCCGCTCCCAGGAACGGGTACGGCAGATCGAGCTCGAGAGCGCCCTGGACCAGACGGAGCGGGCACGCCTCGAGGGGGAGGCGGCGCGACGCTCCTCGGAACAGGCCGTCGTCCAGGTGCGCGAAAGCGAGGAGCGCTTCCGACGGCTGGCCGAGGCCACCTTCGAGGGGGTCATCTTCTTCCGGGAGGCCCGGATCCTCGACGCCAACCCGCGGGCCGCCCAGATCTTCCGGGTCTCGGTGGCCCAGATGGTGGGGGACCCGATCCTGAATCTGGTGGGCCCCTCGGCCCGGGAGGAGGCCACGGCCTACCTCCTGGGGCGAAATCCGGGGATCGAGGCCGGGGTTTCGGAAGCGCTGGAAGTGGAGGGGCGCCGCTACGACGGGACCCTCTTCCCCGCCGAACTCTCGGTGGTGGACTCCCTCCACCGGGGGGAGGACGCCCGTGTCGTGGTGGTCCGCGACGTCACGAACCAGAAGCGCGCCGAGCAGATGCTCCGCCGCGCCCTGGAAGAGGCGGAGGCCAACTCCCGTGCCAAGAGTTCCTTTCTCGCCAACATGAGCCACGAGCTCCGCACCCCCCTCAACTCGGTCATCGGGTTCGCCAACATCCTCATTGCGAAGCAGGGGGGGGCGCTCCCCCCCCGGGAGCAGGGCTACCTCCGCCGGATCCAGGCCAACGGGGAGCACCTCCTGGCCCTCATCGAGGACATCCTCGACATCTCCAAGATCGATGCCCAGCGCATGGAGGTGGTGCGGGAGCCGGTGGCGCTGGAGGAGCTCGTGGGGGAGGTGGCCGAAATGCTCGAGCTCCAGGCGCGAAAGCGGGGCCTTTCCCTCGTCTGCCAGGTTCCCGCCGATCTGCGCCCGGCGGTGGGGGACCAGCGCCGCCTCAAGCAGGTGGTTCTGAACCTGGCCGGGAACGCGGTCAAGTTCACACCCGAGGGCGAGGTCACCCTGGCCGTGGAGGCGGACCCGGAGTCCGGGCGTCCCCTCCGCATCCGGGTCCGCGATACCGGTGTGGGGATTCCACCCCACGAACTGGAGGAGATCTTCGCCCCCTTTCACCAGGTCGATGGCTCCCAGGCCCGAAGTTTCGGCGGGACGGGGCTGGGGCTCGCCATTTCCCGATCGCTCTGCGAGCTCATGGGCTTCGAACTCCTGGCCGAGAGCCGGGTGGGAGAGGGGTCCACCTTCACGGTGGAGCTGGAACCGGGTCGAGGGGCGGGGTAGCACCTTCCGGGTCCCGGCTTTCCGGGCCACAGGTCTACGGGACGCTCCCTTCTCCGGAGCCGTCCCCTCCCACCCCCGGGTTTCCACCCCGGGGCCCCCGGCGCCTTGCCCCTGCGGCAGGTCGAGGTGAGCTTTCCAGGCTGTGCGGGGGGGTGCGCCCTTCCCCTCCTTCCATCGTCCCTTTCCACGCCGTCGACGCGCTGCGTCCCCCCGCCCTTGGCCACTCGCTCCTCCGTTCCCCGCCTTCCGCTTCTCGCCCGCCCCCTCGGCGGGGTGGGAAGGGTAAGCCGGGTCGTCTTCGAGCACGCCGGCGAGATCGGACTCCTCGTGGGGCGCTCCGCCCGGGCCCTGGCCCAGTTCCAGGTCTCCTTCCGCTCCGTCATCCAGCAGATGTACGTGATGGGGGTCCAGAGCCTCCCCATCGTCATCGTGGCCGCCATCCTCTCCGGGATCGTGACGAGCCAGCAGGGAGGGTACCAGTTCCAGGGCTCGATCCCGCTCTACATTCTCGGGTCGGTGGTCACGGCCTCGGTGGTGCTGGAACTCGGGCCCGTCCTCACCGCCATCGTTCTGGTGGGACGGGTGGGAGCGCGGATCACCGCCGAGCTGGGGACGATGAAGGTCTCCGAGCAGATCGATGCCTACCACGCCCTGGGGCGGGACCCGGTGGCCATCCTGGCCGCCCCCCGGATCGTGGCCGGCGTCCTGGTCCTCCCCCTCCTGGTGGCGGTGGCCAATGTGATCGGGATCCTCGCCGGGATGGTGGCGGCCCAGCTCACCGTGGGTCTCGGGTACGAGTCCTTCCTCTACGGCGCGCGCCTCTTCTGGCACAACTGGGATCTCTTCTACTCCCTCACGAAAGCCGTGACCTTCGGGTTCGCCATCCCCGTCATTGCCATTCACATGGGGTTCCGGACCAAGGGCGGGGCGGCCGGAGTAGGGAGCACGACCACGGCGGCCGTGGTCTTCATGCTCCTCACGGTCCTCATTCTCGACGCCCTCTTCCCCCCCCTCCTCCTCCAGTGATCGAATACCGGGCAGTGCACAAGGCCTTCGACGAGCTCCCCGTTCTCTCGGGGGTCGAGCTGGAGGTGGAGAAGGGGGAGATGTTCGGGGTTTTCGGGCCTTCGGGAACGGGAAAGAGCGTGCTCCTCAAGACCACGATCGGGCTCGTCGAGCCGGACCGGGGAGAGGTCGCCGTGGAGGGAGAGACGGTCCGCGCCGGCGACCGGAAGAACCTGGCCCGGATCCGGCACAAGGTCGGGTACGTCTTCCAGAACGCCGCCCTCTTCGACTCCCTGAACGTCTGGGAGAACGTGGAAATGGGGATCCCGGAGGAGGAGCTCAAGGGGATGTCCCGCACCGATCGCACCCGACGGATCTGGCGCTCCCTGGAGCTCGTGAACCTGGAGCCGCCCCAGGTGGTCCGGAAGCTCCCCTCCGAACTCTCCGGGGGAATGCGGAAGCGGGTGGGGATTGCCCGGGCCATCGTGGGTCGCCCGCGCATCCTCCTCTGGGACGAACCCACCACCGGACTCGACCCCGTGAACACGGCGGCGGTGGAGCGCCTCATCGAGCAGCTTTCCGAGGAGCTGAATGTGACCTCGGTCATCGTCACCCACGACATCGAGGGAGGCCTCCTCATGTGCGACCGGGTGGCCATGCTCCAGGGTGGACACCTCCGCTTCTGCGGGACCCCTGACGAATTCCGGGCCTCCGACGATCCCTTCGTGAAGGCCTTCGCCGACCGCAGCGCCGCCCAGGCGGCCCTCGATCATCTGGAGATCGCATGACCGACGAGAACCGGCCCTCCCCCCGGGGAGAGAAGGAACGGACGCAGGCCGAGCTGGACCGCGCCACCCCCGCCGCGGCAGGGGGGCGGGAGGTTCGGGTGGGGATCTTCGTGATCCTCGGCATATTCGGAATTCTCATGGTCCTCTTTCTCCTCACCGACCCCGGGACCTTCCGGGGGCGCTACAACCTGGTGACCCAGGTGGACGATGCAGGCGGGGTGAGGAGCGGCGACCCGGTGCAGATGCGCGGGGTGAACATCGGACGGGTCCGGAGCTTCCGCCTCGAGAACGACGGGGTGGCCATCGTGCTCGAGATCAACGGGCAGTGGGAGATCCCCGACGATTCCCGCTCGCGCCTCGCGGGGGTGGGGCTCCTGGGCGGCCGTACGGTGGAGATCCTTCCCGGGGTGTCCGATCGAAGCCTGGCGCCGAACAGTGTCCTCCCCGGGGAGTCCACCGCCGATCTGGGTGACCTGGCCTCCATCCTCGGTGAGGAGGTGGAGTCCATTCTGGAGCGGGTCCGGATGATCCTGGCCGACACCACCATTGCGGCGGTACAGGAAACGGCGGAGGAGGCCAGGAGCCTGGTCCGCTCCCTTTCCGACGTGGTGGCGGAGCAGCGCCGCGAACTCGAGGCCACGCTGGCCAGCGTCCGGCGCTCGGCCGAAGGGGTGGAGGGGGTGGCCACCGCGCCCGAGCTCGCCTCCGCGGTGGCCCGGGCCGACTCCACCTTCGCTCGCCTGAACGCCGCCGGCACCCGTCTCGAGGAGGTCTCCGCCTCCCTCGGGGTGGTGGTCGGGCGGGTGGAGCGAGGCGAAGGGACGCTGGGCCTCCTCTCCACCGACGAGGCCCTCTACCGCAACCTCACGGCGGCCTCCGCATCCCTGGAGGCCCTCCTGGACGACGTGCGGGCCAACCCCGGGCGGTACGTGCGGATCCGGATCTTCTGACGAAGAACGTCATCGGCGATCGGCCCGAGGTGCGGAGCGACGGGGAGCGCGGACCGGCCCCCTCGCGGCCGGCCCTCCTGCACCGAACCCCCCGGCTGCCTGCTCGGTGGCCGGGGGGTTCTTCGAGGGTGGGAACGGGGTCAGCCTGACCGGCGCGTCACCACCCCGGCGCCAGGTTGAAGCCCCAGTGGGCCCCCTTCTGAGGGCGCTGGAAGGGGTAGACGTAGAACACCTCGAGGATCAGGGCCCCCAGGATGTTGAAGCGGGAGGTGACCCCGGCGCTCGCCACCGGAATTCGCTCCTGGGAGGTACGGCTCCATCCCATGGTGGGGGGGGATTCTCCGCTCCACGCCACGCCGGCATCGGCAAAGAGGGCCAGTTCGGTGGGCACGAAGCCGAAGTCGATGATCCCGTAGCGATCCGTGCCCACGAGGGGGACCCGGACCTCGGCATTCACCACCCCGAGGCGCTGCCCGAAGAGGCGCTCGTACACGGGGCAGAAGGTGAATTCGTCGTCCGGGCCCGGGTTTCGGCATTCCCGGAACTGGTCGAACGAGAAGGGAGCGTACCCACGGACCAGGGACTCCCGGCCCAGGTAGAGCTCACTGATGATCCCCTGGGTCCGCTGCCGGTCCTCGATTTGCGATCCATACCGCCCGAAGTGCAGGCCCCGGAACGCGAAGGTCAGGTTCGTGGTCGGGTTGAAGTAGCGGCGGTAGTCCAGGGTGAGCGAGTTGAAGTTCAGGGTCCCCACGGTGGCCGCCACCTCGGCCCGGAAGCGGGTCCCCCGGATGGGCGAGACGAAGCCGAAGAAGGAGTTGTCGCCCACATAGGCGGCCGAGGCCTCGAAGAGGTTCACCGGGTCGGGGAGGCTCTCGCTCCCCACGTCTCGCCGTTCCCGATCGATGATCTGGTTCGCCTGGTTCAGGATGTAGATGTCCTCTTCCACATCGTAGGAGTACCGGTTCACCCCCGCAGCGAAGTCGAAGCGCCGGGACTGGTTCAGGGGGTAGGAGGCCAGCCCGAAGCCCTGGGTCTGGAAGATCCGAACAAGGGGGATCACGTATTCACGGGTTCCCTGGATCTCTCCCGGGCGGATCTGGGGCGAAGACAGGAAGAGGTAGGGAACGCGCCCTCCTCCCACACCCCAGTTCCACCGGCGCTCCAGGTTCTGGTAGACGAACTGTCCCCCGATGTCCTTGAGGGACCCCTGGGCCTGCACCGCGACCCCCAGGTTCCGGTTCCCGAGCATGTCGGAGAAGAAGGCGACGATGGAGCCGCCCACGAAGGTTCCGAATCGATCGGCGCCCACCCCGACGGTGGGCTGGGTGATGAAGTCCAGGGAGAGACCGGGGCTGAAGGACTCCGAGGCGACCTCGGTGAACTCGCCCAGGGGAGCGAGGCCCAGGTCCGGGTCCTCGAGGAAGGCCATGACCCGCGAGGGCACGGTGGGCTCCAGGGGGGGGAGGAAGCGGCCCTGGGGGTCCAGGGCCTCGGCCACCACCACAGGAGACGCGGGGAGGTCCCGGGAGTCCACCGAGTAGATGTGGTATTCGAATTCGTCGAACACGGAGAAGACCACCGTCCCCGTCTCCGAGGCCACCGACATGGCCGGGGAGAGGGCGGTGATCCCGCTCACCCCGGTGGCCACGCGGGTGACCCGCTGCACCTCTCCCGTCTCGAACTCGAGGCGGAAGATGTCGCTGAAGCCATCGGGATCGGAGAGGAAGTAGAGCCCCTGGCCGTCGGGGGTGAACTGGGGGTTGGAATGCCGGACATTGCCGAAGATTTCCAGCGTCTCGATTTCCCGGGTCTCCAGATCCAGGAGAGAGATCCGCATTTCCGAGTAGACAAGGCGGTTGAAGTCCGTTTCCGGCCCCCGGTCCGAGACGAAGGCGATGCGGGTGCCGTCGGGGGAGAAGGTGGGCTGCAGCACGGCGTGCCGGTCCCGGGTGAGCTTCGTGACCGCCTCCGTCTCCAGGTTCAGGAGGTAGAGGTCCGTGGTCCCGTCGGCCTGACCGGAAAAGGCCAGCGTCTGCCCGTCGGGTGACCAGACGGGGCCGGTGATCTCGCCCAGCTCCCGCTCAACCCGGATTCTGCGCACTTCCCTCCCGCGGTCGGCATCGGCGATCACGATCTGGTTCCGACCCCCGGCGAAGACGACGTAGGCAAGCTGCCGGGAGTCCGGCGACCATGCTCCCGAGGTATCGATGAAGCGGAGGGCGTCGGTATGGGGGTCGGAGGCCGCGCTGGAAAGGCGCCGGATCGTCTCGCCCGTGCGGGCATCGGCCAGGTAGAGGTCGAAGGAGAAGAGATCCTGCTCCGAAATGTAGACAAGACGCGTTCCATCGGGACTGATGGACGGGGCCACATTCTGGCGCCCGGCGCCCGTGGTGGGCGCCAGGAGAAGGGATCCGGACTCCCCGGGGGCCATCCGGTCGGCCATGAGGGGGCGGAACTGGGCCTCGGCCGCCGCCTGCCAGCGTTCGGAGAGTTCCTCGGGGGTGATCCCCAGCACGGTGCGAATGGCAGGGGACCAGCCGATCCGGAGGGCCGTGCGGAAGAGGCGAATCACCGCCTCGTCGCCCCATTCCCCGCCCACGTAGGTCCAGAACGCCTGGCCGAACCGGTAGGGGAAGAAGCGGGACTCCCGGGTGAGCTGCTGGAGGGACGGGAAGTCGTCCCGGAGAATGGCATCGCGGATCCACATCGAGGTGAAGGCATCCTCGCGCCCCACCGAGAGGTATTCGGCCATTCCCTCCACCATCCAGAGAGGCATCTGGAAGAGCCCCTGCATCCCTCCGCCCCTGCGGGACTGGGCAATGTTGAACTGGAAGACGTGCACCAGCTCGTGCCCCAGGACATGGTCCGTCTGGGCGTACGACCCGGCAATGGGCATCACCATCCGGTTCTTGAGGGACTCGGTCACTCCCCCCACCCCTTCGGAGATGGCGCCCCCCACGGTGTTCGTCTGCTGGAAGTCCGGGTGGTCCGCATAGAAGATGAGAGGCTTCCGCTCTTCGAATTCGTGCTGGAAGAGGCGGGCAAGCCGCTCGTACCAGCGCTCCGACATCCGGGCCAGGTCGTCGGCCACCGCCTGGTTCTTGTCGTAGTAGTAGATTTCGAAGTTCGGGGTCGTGAGGACCCGGAAGTCGAAGTGGTCGTACTGGACCTTGTTTCGACCGAAGTACTGGGCGTCGGCCGGAAACGGTACGAGGAGGAGGGCAACCAGGAGGGCGCCCAGGGCGCTCGTCAGGGGAGGAGTCCCGTGGCTGCGACGGCGGCCGGAGGACCGGGTCGGGGGCGGCCGATCAAGCATGAAGAAGCCTCGTGGTGGAGGGCGTGGCAGGGGCGGATGCGAAGCAGGGCCGGAATCGAGGGCCGGAGTTTCGGGAGAAGTCCCGGAGGACCACATCCCGGGTCCACCGCGAGGGAAAGCCCGAAATTCCTTGAGGAGTCAACGAGTCGTACCCGGGGAGATGTGACGGGATCCGGAAGGGGGGGGCGGAGGGGAGCGGGAGGGTGTCCCGTCCGGTACGGCTTCGCGGGCGGGCACCCTCCGCGGGCCGGGGGGGGTTGCCTCGATCCCGGCGCCCCCCACATTCCGTGGCGAGGCGCTCCCGGTCCGGACCGATTCCTCGCTCGAGTCCCGCCATTCCACCCTCTCCTTCCGGTGCCATGACCATGCAGTTGCCCGACGGTTCGAGGAGGGAGAATCCCCACCCCTCCCGTTCGGTTCCCTCTCCCGGGCCTCCGTCCCCATCCGCCACGGTCCCGCATCCCGAGGTCGTGGAAGCGGTGGAAACGCCGGCGGCCCTCGTGGACCTCGACCGGGTTCGCCACAATCTGGGGATCACTTCCGGGTACGCGCGAGCCCACGCCCTGGACTGGCGTCCCCATGTGAAGACCCACAAGGCCCCGGAACTGGCCCGGATGCAGCTCGAAGCCGGTGCCCGGGGGCTCACGGTGGCCACACCCAGAGAGGCCGAGGCCATGGCGACGGTGGCCACGGACCTCCTCCTGGCTCACCCCCCGGTCCCGCCCAAGGCGGCCCGCATCGCAGCCCTTCCTCCGGAGGTGGAGGTGACGGTGGCGCTCGATGCTCCCGACCTCCTCGAGCCCCTGGCCCGGGCGGCGCGGGAGGCCGGGCGGGCCTTTCGCGTCCTGGTGGAGGTGGATGTGGGGATGGGAAGGGTCGGGGTCACCCGGCCGGACGAGCTCCTGGCCCTCGTCCGGGTGCTGACGGATTCGCGTGCCTTCACGGACGTCCTGGCCTGGGGCGGCATTCTCTTCTACCCGGGCCACATCCGCATGCACCGCGACGCGCAGGACGCCGCCCTGACCACCCTCGGTGGACGGCTGGCCGCGTACCTCGAGGCGCTCGAGGGGGCGGGGCTCCCCCCGGCCGTGGTGAGCGGGGGTTCGACCCCGACCCTCTTCGGGAGCCATCGGATCCCGGGGCTCACCGAGATCCGTCCCGGCACGGCCATCTTCCACGACCGGGACTCGGTGGCCATGGGCGTGGCTTCCCTCGAGGAGGTGGCCTACACGATCCTCGCCACCGTGGTGAGCACCGGGGTCCCCGGCCAGGCCGTGGTGGATGCCGGGTCGAAGGCGCTGGCACGGGAGGAATTCCGGGCCCTGCCCGGAGAGGGCGGGTACGGGGTTCTCCTCGATCGACCCTCGATCCGGGTGGCCTCGGTCTCGGAAGAGCATGGGATCCTTGACCTCTCGGACACCGACTGGCGTCCCCGGGTGGGGGATCGGGTCCGCATTGTCCCCAACCATGTCTGCGTCTCGGTGAACCTTCAGGACCGGCTCCTCGCCTTCGGGGGCGGCATGGAGGGCGTGCGTGAGATCGCCCTGCCGGGTCGGGGACGGGTGCCCCTGGGCGGGGGGTAGGCGCCCCGGGCCCACCTCGCCCACAGGGGACGGTCGCCCTATCTTTCGGCTTCGCATCCTCACCTTCTCCCTCTACCTCCCGGCTCCTCTCCATGCCCGAACTCCGCGCTGTCGCCACCGACCAGGCCCCTGCCGCCATCGGACCCTACGCCCAGGCCATCGTTTCCGATGGCTGGATCTACGCCTCGGGGCAGATCCCCCTGGACCCGGAGACCATGGAAATGGTGGAGGGAGGGATCACCGCGCAGACCCACCGCGTCCTCCAGAACCTGAAGGCCGTGCTCGAGGAAGCCGGCGGTGGGATGGACACGGTGGTGAAGACGACGGTCTTCCTTTCCGACATGGGGAACTTCGCGGCCATGAACGCGGTCTACGCGGAGTACTTCGGCGACCACCGCCCCGCCCGGGCCGCGGTCCAGGCCGCCGGCCTTCCGCGAAACGTCGATGTGGAGATCGAGGCGGTGGCCCGTACCCGGGGCTGACCGCCTCCGGGTTGTCCAGTCCTCGGCAGAACGGCCCCCAGGAGAATTCCCATGCGTCCCCCCCTGCAACGCCTCCTCCTCCTCGCCACCCTCGTCTTCCTCACCACGGGGTGCGGGGCGCTTTCGGCGGGGATCACCGGGAGCGATCCCTTCGCCGGTCATGCCGAGCGGCGCCTCTCCGTCCGGGTGGACAATGGGAACACCTCCGACATGAGTGTCCGCGCCATCGTTCCGGGGCGGCGGGTGGAACTGGGGAGGGTGCGGGCCCGGACGGTCCAGCAGTTCTCCATTCCCTGGTCCGGACACCAGGAGGTGCGCTTCCAGGTCGAACCCATGGGGGGGCGGCAGCACACCACGAATGGGATCTCCGTTGGGCCGGGCGACTTCGTGAACGTGGTCATCACCGACCCGGTGAGCCGTTCCTTCGTGCGACGCTGATCCGGCGACCCCTTCTCCCCGACGCGGATCAGAGCCCCAGGTACCAGGTGGCGATGGAGAAGTAGATGAGTACGCCGGCAATGTCGGCCAGCGAAGTGATGAGAGGGGCGGAAGCGGTGGCGGGGTCGAAGCCGAAGCGGGTGAGGAGAAAGGGGAGGGACGTTCCGATGAGGCTCCCGACCAGGACCACGCAGGTCATGGTGAGGGAGACCACCACGAGGACTTCCGGCGCCCGGAAGGAGGCGATGAGGGCCACGCCGGCTGCCATGGTGATCCCCAGGAGGAGGGCCACGAAGACCTCCTTCCCGAGAAGGCGAAGCCAGTCCCGCATCTTCACGTCGCCGGTGGCAAGGGCCCGGACCATGAGGGTCGCGGCCTGGGAGCCGGCATTTCCTCCGGAATCGATGAGAAGGGGGAGGAAGAAGGCCAGGGAGATGGTGGCGGCGAGGGTGTCCTCGAAGAACTCGATTCCGGCACCGGAGAAGATGTTCATGAAGACCAGGACGAGGAGCCACCCCACCCGTGCCCGCCAGAGGACGGCCACCCCCGCCTCCTTGAGGGAGGTCTTCATGAGACCGATGGGGGCCATCTTGTGGAAGTCCTCGGTGGCCTCGGCCTCGGCCACGTCGAGGACGTCGTCCGAGGTCACGATCCCCAGGAGGACCCCGGCCGAGTCCACCACAGGGAGAACGGGGAGGTCATAGCGGGCCATGACCCGCACCGCCTCCTCCCGGTCGTCGGTGGCCTGGAGCGAAATGACGGGGCCGCGGACCAGGGCCTCGATGGAGGTGTCCGGCTCCGACATGACGAGGCGGCGCAGTCCGAGTGCGTCGAGGAGGGTACCGTCGCGGGCGGCCACGTACACCACGTTGACCGTTTCGAACTCGGCCTCCCGGTTCCGGATGTGCGCCAGGGCACGGGCCACGGTCCAGTGAGGGCGAACCATGACGTAGTCGGGGGTCATGAGCCGACCCACGCTCTCCTCCGGGTACCCCAGAAGCATCCGGGCCTCGGCCAGTTCCTCCGGGGGAAGGAAGTTCAGGAGGCGCTGGACCATGGGCCCGGGGAGCTCGGAGAAGAGCTGGGTCCGGTCGTCGGGGTCGAGCTCGGCCAGGACCTGCCGGGTCTCCTCGTCGGTGAAGTCCCCCAGGAGCGAATCCCGGGCCTCTCCCTCCAGGTGGGCGAAGACCTCGGCGGCGGCCTCCTTCGGGAGGGCGCGGAAGAGGAGAATGCGGACCGGTCCGGGCGTTTCCGCCATGACCTCGGCCAGCTCGGCCGGGGGCCACCCCTCCACCCGTTCACGAATGGCGGTCCAGTTCCGGGCCGAAACCAGGTCTCGGAGTTCGGAGGCAAGCATCTGACGGGTCATGAGGGGCTCCTTTGGTCAGGGGGGAAGTGGCAGAGCGGTCGAGGCAGTGGGGTGTGCAGGGGGCGATGCGGAGGAGGAGGGCTCAGCGCATCCGGGGTGCGGGGGTCCATGCCATGCCCACCTGGAATCCGGTCCGGTCCTCCCGGGCCGAGGCGCCGTCGAAAGGGCGCCCGTAGCTCAGGTCCATTTCCAGGAGGTCGGGCAGGAGGGAAATGCGGACCCCGCCCTGGAGGGCCACCGGGTCGTCGCTGAATCCGTGCACCTCACCGAGGAGGGACAGGCGATCGGCGAGGGGGAGGTCCAACCGGACGCCCCAGGTGGCGCCCCGGTGGATGTGCGCATGGGTCTCGTGGTCCTCGCGCTCGTATCCCCACCCGGCGTTCAGGTGGAGCTCGGATCCGTCGGGAAGGGCGGGGAGGGAAGCGAGGGTCAGGGGGAGGTAGATCCACCCCTCGGTGGGCTCCCCCGGCTCGCCGAAGGGGGTGGCGCCGCCGGCCACGATGCCAAGGGCCCAGCGGCCCTGCTCATCCTCCAGGAGGACCCCCTTGAGCTCGGCCACGGCGTGAAGCGTGCGCGTGTCGGTGCCTGGATCGAGATAGGCCAGCCCGAGCGTTCCTTCAGCTCGCGTCCCGAGGGCGCAGGCCGGGAGGAACCAGGTTTCCGAGCTCCCGATCCAGGCCTCGACCTGGCAGGCTCCGGGCTCGGTGACACCGGAATCGTCCACGATCCACTGCTGCGCCGCGGCGGAGCCTGCGCCGAAAAGGAGGAGGGGGGCGACGGCCCCTGCGAGGAGTGGGGTGGGGAGACGGGGGAAGCGGAACGGATCGGTGCGCATGGAAGCCTCCATGTTTCGTTTCGACGCGACCCTGGCTCGGGGCGGTTCCCCGTGTCGGCCCCGGTTTGGGAGCAGCACGGGGCGCGCCGGGTTCGACGGGCGTCGAGTACGGATGGGCCCGGCAAAGACCGGACGGAATGGGATGAACCGGGGGAGGGGAGGAGGGGGCTACCGGGCTTCGGACCCGGGACCTCTCCTCAGGGAGCGGAAGGGCTCCGAGAGAGACTCAGGACCGAGCGAACCGGAGGCGTTGTGCCTCCTCCCTGCGTCGACTGACGGGGTCGCTCATGCGAGGCATCCTGGTCGAGGGCAGCGTTGGGAAGCTGCCCGACAGTGAAGTGCCGGCGGGACGATCCGCCGGACGGGGGGGAAGGGGCGCCGAGCCTCGACATTCCTTCCACAGCCTGAAACGTTACCTTGCGTGGCACGGCGACGCAACCCTTCGTTTCGGGCGCTCCTCCCCCCCCACCCTGGCCCCACGGCCCCATGACCCTCTGGGAAGCCTTCGTCCTCGGGATCGTTCAGGGCGTCTTCATGTTCGTCCCGGTGAGCTCCACGAGCCACCTGGTCCTGGTGCAGCACTGGATGATCGAGCGAGGGTCTGCCATCCCGGCGCCCGAATCCCCGGAGATGATCCTCTTCGACCTCGTGGTCCACGTGGGGACGCTCGTTTCCATGGCGGTGGTCTTCCGGAAGAGCCTGGCCGGACTTTTCCGGCGGCTGGGGGCCGAAGCCGCCGGCGACCATCCGGGCGACCCCCTCGCCCTTCGTCTCGTCGTGCTGGGCCTTGGGGCGGTGGTGGTCACCGGGCTCGTGGGTTTCCCCCTCCGGAGCCTCTTTGCCGAGGTCTTCGCCCGCCCCGCCTTCATTGCCGGGACGCTGACCGTGACGGGGATTCTCCTCTGGTGGACCGATGTCCTTCCCCCCCGCACGCGTGGGCTCCGGCGCCTCACCCCCGGGGTCGCCGCCGGGGTGGGGCTCGCCCAGGGGCTCGCCCTCCTCCCGGGGCTCAGCCGGAGCGGAACCACCATCGCCGCCGCCCTCTTTCTGGGGCTCCGGCGGCGTTGGGCGGCCGAATTCTCCTTCTTCATCGCCTTCCCCACGATCCTGGGGGCCACGGCCATCATGGGACTGGAGGTGGCGCAGGCCGGGGGAGGGGAGGGGATCGGGATGGGCGCCTACCTGGTAGGGGCGTTCACCGCAGCCGGGGTTGGGATCGGGGCGCTGGCCCTCGTGCTTCGCCTCCTCTACCGGGCCCGGTTCCGCTACTTCTCCTGGTATGTCTGGGCCCTGGCGGTGGTCGTTCTCGTCACCGGCATCGGGGGATGAGGGGCGGATGCCCGGGCGCGGGCCGGCTCGTGAGGGGCCCGACACCCGTTCCGACCCCCGAGAGACCCGGCGCCGGCCCAGGCGGCCCGGATCTCAGGCGCCGTAGGGGATCCACACGTTCTTGATCCGGGTCGCTTCCTCGATGAAGCGGGCATCGCTCCCCCTCGAGGGACGCTCCCAGCGAGGGAAGGGACGCGCCTTCCCCTCCGGACCCACCCCGGGCGTCCAGCACCGCTTGAGGTTCCCCACCGAGCGGCGCTCCACCTCCCGGGCCTCCTCCGGGCTCCCGAAGCTCCAGACCGCGTCCACATCGTCGTGGTCGGCGAGCACGGGCACGAGCTCTTCCCGCAGCCCGGTCACCAGGTTCACGACCCCGCCGGGAAGGTCGGAGGTGTCGAAGACCTGGTAGAGGTCGGTGGCCGAGAGGGGAAAGCGGGGGGAGGGCAGGGCCACCACCGTGTTCCCCAGGGCAAGGGCCGGGGCCACCGCCGAAACGAGGCCCAGAAGGGGGAAGGCATCGGGCGCGGCGATCCCGATGAGCCCCACCGGCTCCACCATGGCCAGGGTCACGTTGCGGAAGGGAGTGCGGTGGACCCGCCCCTCGACCTTGTCGGCATGCGCCCCCCAGGTGAAGAGCCGGTCAAGGGAGGCCCGCACCTCGAGGGCCGCCGCCTCCCTGCTCAGCCCGGCCTCCTCCCGGAGGCGGGCTTCGAAGGCCTCGCCCCGGGCCTCCAGGTTCTCCGCCATGAAGTGGAGGATCTGCGCCCGGTGGAAGGCGGTGAGTCCCGCCCATGCGGGGAGGGCCTTTCGCGCCGCCTCCACGGCATTCCGGACATCCTTCCGGTTCCCCCGTCCCACGACTCCCACGGTCTCTCCCGTGGCGCGGGTCACCCCCAGGCTCGTCCCTCCGTCGGGGCGGGGCTGCTTCCCCCCGATGTAGAGCTTGGGCGTCCGATCGAGGGAGGTCGCGCGGGCCGGACCCTCGCCTCCGGGCGCCGTCCGGAGTTCGGTGCGGGGGAGGTGGGCCTCCCGGGCGGCCCGGGCTTCCTCCCCTTCCTGCCTGGCGTCCCCCTCCCGGAGTCGCAGGTAGGCCAGAAGCCCTTCCCGGCCGCCCTCCCGCCCGTAGCCGCTCTCCCGCACCCCTCCAAAGCCTGCGGCGGCATCGAAGAGGTTGGTGGAGTTCACCCAGACCGTCCCTGCCTCGAGCGCCGGCGCCACCTCCAGCGCCAGGTTCAGGTTCTCGGTCCACACGGAGGCGGCCAGCCCGTAGCGCGTGTCGTTGGCCAGGGCAATGGACTCCTGGTGGGTCCGGAAGGTCATGAGGACCACCACGGGCCCGAAGATCTCCACCTGGGCCAGGGTGGAGGAGGGCTCCACCCCGGTGCAGAGGGTCGGCGGGAAATAGGCCCCGCCCTCCGGCGCCTCGCCCGTCCCGTTTCGGGGCTGCCAGATCTGCGCTCCCTCGGCCCGCCCCGCCTCCACCAGTTCCCGGATCCGCTCCAGCTGGGTCGGGTCCACCACGGCCCCCACATCGATCCCCTTGTCCAGGGGGTGGCCCATCCGGAGGGTCTCCATGCGGGCACGGAGTTTCCGCTCCAGCGCTTCGGCCACCGGAGCCGCCACGAGGATTCTCGATCCGGCGCAGCAGACCTCCCCCTGGTTGAACCAGATGGCATCCACCACCCCTTCCACCACCGAATCCAGGTCGGCGTCCTCGTACACGAGGAAGGGAGACTTCCCGCCCAGCTCCAGCGTCAGGGCCTTCCCGGTTCCCGCCGTTTCCCGTCGGAGGATGCGTCCCACCTCGGTGGATCCAGTGAAGGCCACCTTCCGCACCCCGGGGTGGGCTGCGAGGGCGGCGCCGGTGCTTCCATCGCCGGTGACGAGGTTCACCACCCCGGGGGGGACGCCTGCCTCCCGGCAGAGGTCCCCGAAGAGGAGGGCGGTGAGGGGGGTGTACTCGGCGGGCTTGAGCACCACCGTGTTTCCGCAGGCCAGGGCCGGCGCGATCTTCCAGGCCAGCATGAGGAGGGGGAAGTTCCAGGGGATGATCTGCCCCACCACGCCGTGGGGAAGGTGGTCGGGGAAGGTCTCCTCCACGAGCGCCGCCCACCCGGCGTGATGATGGAAGTGCCGGGCCACGAGGGGGATGTCCAGATCACGGCTCTCCCGAATGGGCTTGCCATTGTCCAGGGACTCGAGGACGGCAAAGGTCCGGGCGTGCTTCTGGATTCCCCGGGCCAGGGCGTAGAGAACCCGGCCCCGCCCGTGGCCTCCGAGGGCCTCCCAGGCGGGGAGCGCTTCCTGCGCCGCCTCCACCGCACGGGCCACGTCGGCCTCGGATCCCTGCCGGATCCGGGCCAGCACCTCCCCGGTGGCCGGGTTCCGGGTCTCGAAGCTCCCCCCGGCCTCCGCGCCCTCGGCAGGGTCGGTCCATTCCCCCCCGATGAAGTGCCCGAAGGTGCGACCCCGGGCCTCCAGCCAGTCCAGGGCCGGGGCCGGGCTCTCGGGGGCCGGACCGTAGGAGGGGGTGCGGAAGAGGTCGGCCACGGAGGGTGCGGAAGTGGAGGGCGTCATGATCAGGCCATGGGGTGGCGGTGCCAGGCCGAGTAGCGGCCCGTCACATGGTGTTCGAGCTGGCGTTCGATGTCGGCCAGGAGGGAGGAGGCCCCGAAGCGGAAGAGGTGGGGGTCGAGCCAGTCGTTCCCCAGCTCCTCCTTCATGAGGACCATCCAGAGGAGCGCTTCCTTCGCCGTCCGGATTCCCCCGGCAGGCTTGAACCCCACTCGGTGCCCGGTACGCTCCTCGTATCCGCGAATGGCCCGGGCCATGACAAGCCCCACCGGGGGGATGGCGTTCACCCCTTCCTTTCCGGTGGAGGTCTTGATGAAGTCGGCCCCGGCCATCATGGCCACCTCGCTGGCCCGGGCCACCCGGGTCAGGGTGGAGAGTTCTCCCGTGGCCAGGATCACCTTGAGGTGGGCCTCGCCGCAGGCTTCCCGGTAGCGGCGCACCTCGTCGTAGAGGGCTTCCCACCGCTCCTCCAGGGCGTGGGCCCGGGTGATGACCACATCGATCTCGTGGGCACCGGCTGCCACCGAGGCCTCGATCTCGGCGATCTTCTGCGGGAGGGGAGAGAGACCGTGGGGGAATCCGGTGGACACCGCTGCCACCGGGATTCCGGACCCCTCCAGCGCTTCCACCGCCACCTCCACCCAGTGGTGGTAGACGCAGACGGCGGCGGTCCGAATGGGGAGGTCCTCCACCCCGAGCGCCTCCAGGAGGTCGCGTCGCACCGGGGTCCGGGCCTTGGCGCAGAGGCGGCGCACATTCGTCGCCGTGTCGTCGCCCGAAAGGGTCGTCAGGTCCATGAGGGTAATGGCCCGGAGAAGCCAGGCCGCCTGCCACTCCTTCTTCAGGCTCCGGCGCCCTCCCAGCTGGCCGCATCGCCGCTCTACCGCGCTCCGGTTCACCTGGATCGCCCGCACCCGGTCCAGCTCCAGGGGAACGCCGGGGTTCCTGGGCGGAGGCGTGCGGAGGGGATGGGGATGCCCGCCTCCCTGCCGGGGGTCCTCGGCCAGAGGTGCGCGCGAGGCGCGGGGCGAGGCGTCGGAGCCATGCTCCTGCGAGGGGGGATCCCCGGGGGGCGCGATGCGGGGGGAGGTGCCTTGAGAGGTCATGGGGACCGGGGGCGACGAAGGGGGAAGGGGGGAGGCAGGTGCGGCGTCATGCCCGTGCCCGCCCTGCGGAGGGCCTCTCCGGGTCGGGCGGAGGGGTGGACCCCCGGAGGGATCGGGATGCCCCGATTCCAAAGCTACCGAAGGGGCTCGCCCCGATCCACCGGACGGTCGGGGAGGAAGGGGACCGAATCTCCAGGCGTGACGATCCACCCCTCGTACCATTGGGTCCTGCGCTGAACGCCACCCTCGCGGAGGTTCCGCCACACCACCGACTCCAGGGGGAGGAGGCGCGGCGTCGGGTCCCCCGGGGCCGCTTCGGGAAAGCGGGTCCACCCCCCGGCCTCCTCGTCGGGCTCCGGGGTCCGGAACTGCCAGTCCACCCGGAGAAGCGCCGTGTCGGGAGAAATCTCGAGCCGACCCTCCAGCCCGGGTCGGCGGTCGTCGATGGGGCAGAAGGCCAGGCTCCACCCACCGGAGGCAAGGGGAGACGGCGCGCGCAGACGGTGGTGGCGCGGGAAGGCCGGGGTCCCGAAGTGCGACGCGAAGTCCGCTTCAAGGGGAGCATAGGACCAGGTCGAAAAGGAGCCCGAGGCATCCACTCTCCGGATGGGGAAGGCATATCCTTCCCGATCCACCCGGCGCTCCCACTGGGAACGGAGTCGGCCGGAGAACCCGCGCTGTCCTGCCGAAAGGGGCCCATCGGGGGTCGCCGTTCCGCCCACGGAAGCGAGGGTGTCGGTCCGGATCAGGGTGTAGGAAGCCGCCCCCAGGGTGTCGAGGCCGTCCGGATGGGCCCGGGCCATGGCTTCCCAGAGGGCCACGCCCTCCGCGTGATGTCGTGAGGGGCATGCGCCGCCCTCCACCTCCACCTCGAAGCCGGGAAGGGGGAGCGGGGCCGGGTCGAGCGGGATTCGGATCGGCACGCCGGCACGCGCCTGGGCATCCACCACCACTTCCCTTGGGGCGTATCCCAGTCGCTCGGCGCGGAGCGCAAGGGCCCGGCCTTCCTCGAGTCCGGGCGCCCGGATGCGGAACGCCCCCGTTTCCTGGCTCACCGTGGCGGCCAGAAGCCGCCCCTCGGAAAGGAGCTCGATCCGGACTCCCACGACGGGGGTTCCGTCGAGGGCATCCACCACGAGGCCATGGAGTTCGGGATCGATCTCGTTCCCGCCACGCCCTGCCGCCGAGGCTCCGCCCACGACGAGGAGGAGCGCAAGGAGCGCAAGCGGTCGAAGGAGCGTTCCGGACGGAAGAACCGCGCGACCGGCGAGGGGAGAACGGGTGCGGTGCACGAGGGCGGGGGTCGGGGTGGCGTGGGCGGGGCGCGGACGCGCCCCTGCAGCGGTGCACCTCTGGTATCGCCGAGACCGGGGGCGGGTTCCCCCTGGGGTCACCCTGCCGCTTTTCGAGGTCCGGAGGGAGACAGGAAGTCCCAGCTTCGGAGGGCAGGCCCGCTGGAGACAAGGCTTCCCTCTGGCACGCCGGGTGCACCTCGGGGTACGTGGGCCAGAGGAGCGGCCCCCGGCAACAGGGAGGAACCATGTGACCTTCTCAAGGGCTCCTGCCCCTCCCGCCACCCCCGCGAGCACGACCCACGGTGCCCCCCTTCTGACACGGGAGAGATCAAGATGAAGCGGATCTTCGTACCCCTCGACGGCTCGGCCCTGGCCGAGTCCGCCCTCCCCGTTGCCCTCGGCCTTGCGCGTCGGCACGGGGCTGAACTCCACCTGGGCTCGGTGGTGTCGGACCTGCCGCCCGTGCCCCTCGCGGCAGGCGACGGTGAGCTCATCACCCGCTGGTTCGAGGCCGAGGAGAAGCGGGCCGAGGCCTACCTCGAACGGGTGGTGGAAGGTCTCTCGTCCGAGGGCACCGGAGGGATCGAGTCCCATGTGCGGAGCGGTCCCGTAACCCGGACCCTCCAGGGAATGGCCGATTCCCTCGGCGCCGACCTGGTCGTCATGACGACCCATGGTCGAGGGGCGTGGCAGCGGGCCTGGCTGGGAAGTGTGGCCGATGGCCTGGTCCGGCAGGCCCAGCGCCCCGTCCTTCTCCTGCGGGAGCGTGACAGTGGCGCCCTCTCCGGGACGGGGGCACCGCGACGGGTCATCGTCCCCCTCGACGGGTCGGAAGCCTCCGAGGCGAGCCTTCTCCCGCTTCGGATCCTCCTCGACCCGGAACAGACCGAAGTGGAGCTGGTTCTGGTCCTGCAGGAGCCGCTCCCCATGGCCACCTCGTACCTCCCCCATGCAGTGGCCGACGGCGCCCTCATGGAGGCACGTCGCGAACGGGCCCAGCGATACCTGGAGGGGCTCCAGAGCCGCCTCGGGGATCAGGGCTTCCGGGCCACGAGCCGGATTCTGACGGCCGGAGATGCCGGACATGGCATCCTCCAGCACCTCGAGCGGAGCGGGGCCGACCTCGTCGCTCTCTCCACCCGGGGAAGGGGAGGGGCGGCCCGGTTCCTCCTCGGGAGCGTGGCCGACAAGGTGATCCGCACGGCCTCCGTCCCGGTTCTCGTGTCGAAGCGGACCTCCGACGAGGACCCCGGCTGACGGATCAGGGCAGGGCGGAACCCGTCCCGGTTCCCTGGGGGGGGCTCTCCGGATGGGGCCGCCCCCCCCTCGGTTCCCGACGCCCGCGGACCCGGCCTATCCCCCGGGTTCCCGGGTCCCGGCCTCGTCCCCCAGAAGGGGGAGGGAGAAGGAAAAGACGCTCCCCTCCCCGGGGGTCGACTCGGCCCAGATCCGACCCCCGTGTCCCCGGACGATTCCCCGGGCAATGGCCAGTCCGAGTCCGATCCCCCGCTCCTTCCTCCGTCCGGCCCGCCAGAACCGGTCGAAGACCCGCTCCAGGTCCTCGGGCGGGATCCCGGGACCCGTGTCCTCCACGCGGACCACCAGGTGCCGCTCGTCCACCTGCGCGGAGAGCCGGACCTCGCCCCCTTCGGGAGTATGCTTCACCGCGTTTCCCACCAGGTTCGAGAGCACCTGCTGAATCCGGTCACCATCGGCGGGAACTTCCGGGAGATCCGCTCCCTCGATCTCGTTCCGGATCCGGATGTCCTTGATCCCGGCCAGGGGGCGGAGCATCTCCAGCGCTTCCCCCACCAGCGTCTCCAGTCGCCGCGGCCGGGGGTCGATCTGGAGGTGCCCTGCCTCCATCCTCCGGATCTCCATGAGATCCCGGATGAGCCGTTCCATGACCTCCACCGATCGTCGAATGGCGGTGAGATAGTACTCCTCCTGCCCCGGACGTCCTTCGGTGCGCGCACCACGGGATCGCTCCAGCGCCTCGAGCCCGATGAAGACGGCCTGGAGGGGATTGCCGAGGTCGTGGGAAACGATCCCAAGCACCTCGTCCCGGGCCTCCAGGGCCCGCCGGGCATCCCGATAGAGGGTGGCGTTGTCCACGGCGACCCCGGCCCGACGCCCCAGCTCCAGGGCCAGGGCCAGGTCCTCCCGGTCATAGGGGCGGCATGCCGACCGCGCGCTCTGGTCGGAACGGTCCGGTGCGGCCCTGCGCGGCTCCTTTCGCGACCGGAGGCAGAGGAGGGTGCCCAGGACGCGCCCCCGCGCCACGAGGGGAACGACGATCCAGGAACGGGGGTCCAGCGCCTCCAGGAGGGCGCGGTGCCCGGGTGACTGGGTTACGGCCTCCACCGCCCCGGGCCCCACTTCGGGGAGAAAGGTGTGGGGCGCGCCGCCCATCACCTCCCGCATGAGGTGGGGACGGGCCCGGTCCATGGAGACGTTGGCGAAGCCCCTTGCCAGTGCAGCCTTTGCAGGGTCCCGGTGCAGGGCCTCGACCCGGCGCACTTCCCCTGCCTCCCGGTCCAGGAGGTCGATCATGCAGAAGTCGGCGAGCTTCTCCACCGTGAGACGGGCTACCTGGGCCAGTGTCTCCTCGAGCTCCAGGGTGCCGGCCAGGACCTCGCCCACCCGTGCCAGAAAGGCCTGGGCTTCCTCCTTCCGCACCCGTTCCGTCACATCGCGGAGGACCACGGTGTAGTGTCGGGCGCCCTCCACCGTGAGCTTCAGGATCGAGGCCTCTGCCGGGAACTCCTCTCCCCCCTTGCGAAGCCCCCGGATCTCGGAGCGTTCGCCCATGCGCCGCGCGGGGACGGTGGCCTCGCCGAAGTGGCGCACATGGGCCCGGTGGACCTCCCGGGCCGAGGGGGGGAGGAGGAGGTCCAGGGGTTCCCCCATCACCTCTTCCGCAGCATACCCGAAGATCGCTTCCGCCCCGTGGTTGAAGAGGACGATCCGGTGCTCGGAGTCCATGGAGACGATGGCATCCGACGCCACCTCCAGGATCCCCGAGAACCGGGCCTCCGACTCGCGCAGCGACCGCTCACGCGCCTCCAGGAGGCGAAGATCGGTGAGGTCGGTCCCGGTGGCCAGGACCGCCTCCGTTTCGCCCCCGGGTCCTTCCACCCGGGCGTAGCTCCACACCATGGGGCGAACGGACCCGTCGGCACCCAGAAGGGGGACCTCCACCGGCTCGGTCCGAATGCCGGCCCGGACCTCCTCGAAGAGGGCATCGAAGGCCTCCCGGCTCGTGGGGGGGAGGAGGACATCGCGCACAGGCGAGCCGCGAACCTCCGCCGTTGTGCACCCGCAGAGGGCTTCCACTGCCGGGTTCAGGTGGAGGATGCGCCCTTCGCCATCCACGAGGACCACGGGTCCCGCCAGCACGCCTGGGAGCACGGGAAGGATCCGATCGAGGTCCGGGGCCGGTGTGTCCATGGAGGGAGGGGGTTTCGTCAATGCGGGTTCTCTCGATGCGTCGGGTGAGATCATGGCGGGGAAGAGGCTCCGCGCCCGGCAGCCCACCCGTCCGGGACTCCCCGGGTCCCCGGGGAAAGGCACCGCACTACTCTAGGCCGGGAGAGGGCTCCGGAAAAGCGGGGCGGGACCCATCTCCTGGAAACCGAAGGGGGGGAGGCCCCCGAAGCGCCCCTCCGGCTGGGGCGAAATGCCCCCCGGTGGGACACAGGGTCCCATGCCATGACCGACGGGGCGGCGCCCCGATGCCTCGTCCTCTTTCGGACCACGCCTCAAGCCGGGTCGGTTCATGGGGTTTAGTCGCAAGTCGGACAATCAAATACGCACCCTGCCCATGGCGGCCGGATCGGTGGGCGGCACCCCGAAGTCACCCGCCCGACTCCCGGCACGCCCCTTGACCTCTCCGGGGGGCATCCTGCCCCTCTCCGGAGGGTTGCCGGTCCGGGGAGGGGTGCGCCGGGTCGCCTTCGGGCTCCGGGGTCCCCTCCACGGGCTTCCATTCAGCGAAGGAGCCGAGTTCCATGCGAACCGTGCGTGACATCATGAACCCCGAGATCATCTCGGTGCGAAGTGGGTCCACTGTCGAAGCGCTCGTCCAGCTCCTGGACGAGGCCGCCGTCTCCGGGGTGCCGGTTCTGGACTCGACGGGCCGCGTCGTGGGCGTCGTCTCCCGTACCGATGTCATCCGGGCCGCGGCCCATTCCCGGGAACGGGCCGCGCCCGACGCCTTCTGGGACGCCCTTGCCGGGGATGCCCCCACCGACGATCCCGACGAGGGGGAGGAGGCGGAGGCCGGATCCGCCTGGTTCCTTGCGCCGGAGTCTTCCGTCTGGATGCTCCCCGCCGGGGCCTTTCCGGAGCTGGATCTGGGAGAAACCCCGGTGGACGAGATCATGACCCCGGTGGCCTTCAGCGTCGATCCCGACATGCTCGTGTGGGAGCTCGCGGACTTCCTCGTCCGGGGCCGGATCCACCGGGCCCTCGTGGTGGAGGATGGCCGTCTGGTGGGAATCGTCACGGCCTTCGATCTCCTGCGCGTCATGGCGGGAGACGCCGGTCGGTGAAGCGTCTGCCCTTCGAGCCCGCCTCGGCCTCCGACCCCCTCGGGGTGGTGGCCGGCGAGGCGGCCCAGGAACTGGGGTCCGCTCTCACCGCCATCCAGGTGGCGGTGGAGCGCCTGGAACGGCGCTGGGATGCGGCGGGCTCGACGGGGGACCCGGGCGGCCTTGCGAACGGTGCCGAGGGCACGGCGCCTCGGGAGCTCGCCGTGATTCGTGGGCAGACCGAACGGCTTGCAGGGCTCGCCCGCAGGCTCCTCCTGGTTTCGCGTCCCCAGGAATCCCACCCGGAGGAGATGGATCTGGGGGGGGAGCTCCTCCGGTTCCTGGCCCCCGTCCGCAGGGGACTCCGGGAAGAGGGGATCGAGTTCGAGGTCCGGGGTCCTCCGGCGGCGTGCCCCGTGGTGGTACGGGTCGACCCGGCACTCACGCGGGACGTCCTCCTCGCGGTTCTCGCCAACGCGCGGCATGCCGTCCTCGCCGCGCCTCCCCCGCGCTGGATCCGGGCGGAGCTTCGCCTCCCTGCACCCGGGTTCCCTCCGGTCCACGGCGACGGCGCCCGGTCGGCGCCTCCTCTCGTCCAGGGGGGCGGTGACCACCCCGCCTCCGGCCCCGCCCAGACGTCCGGGGCGGACCAGCGGTTGCCTCCTCCCGGGTTCGTGGACCTCCTTGTCCAGGACTCGGGACCGGGGGTGCCATCGGGCCAGGAGGAACGCATCTTCCTCCCCTTCGTCAGCGGGTGGGGCGGAGAAGGGCTCGGGCTCTCCCGGGGGCGCGCTGCCCTGGCCCGGCAGGGCGGTGACCTTCTCCTCCTTCCCCACCCCCGCTTCGGTTCGGAGTTCGTGCTTCGACTGCCCGCGCTCGGGTCCTCTCCTTCCCATCGCCCCTCCGAGTAGCCCCTTTCCTTCCGCCCGCACTCGATCTGCGGACCTCCCCCCCCCTTCCGGGGGTTCCGAATCCGCGGAGTCCCCGCGGTACAACCCCCTCCGACCGCCCGGACCCTGCCCCGGCCCGGTGCTCCCCTTCCACCCCGTCTCCCCTTCCTTCCGACCTCCCATGCCCCCCTCCACGATGTCCACCGCCCGAACCCCCCGTTCAGATCCTCTCCCCCCGTCCGGCGGGGCGCTCGCTCCCCGGGTCCTGGTCGTCGAGGACGAGGTCGTGATCCGGGAGCTCCTGGAGCAGACGCTGGCCGAGGAGGGATACCGGGTCGAGGCCGTACCCACCGGCGAGGCAGGGCTTCGGAAGCTCGAGGCCTCTCTCTTCGATGTGGTGCTTCTCGATCTGAACCTCCCGGGGATGCACGGGCTCAACGTTCTCTCCGCAGCTCCCGCGACCCAGACCGACGCGCAGTTCATCGTGATGACGGCCTTCGGGAGTGTCGACACGGCCGTGGAGGCCATGAAGCTCGGGGCCTTCGACTACATCAACAAGCCGTTTCGGACGGAGGAACTCCTCCTGACCCTTCGGCGCGCCGTAGAGGAGACGGCGCTTCGGAGGGAGGTGGCCGAACTCCGGACGCGGGCGCCGGGAGGAGCGCGGGAGCGGATTCTCGGGAAGACGCCGGCCATCGAGCGCGTCTTCGACATGATCGAGCGGGTGGCGCCCACCCGGGCGAACGTCCTCGTGGTAGGAGAGACAGGTACGGGCAAGGAGCTCGTGGCCAGGGCGGTGCACGATGCCTCCGACCGGGCCCGCCGCCCCTTCGTTCCGGTGAACTGCTCCGCCCTCCCCGAATCGCTCCTCGAGAGCGAGCTCTTCGGCCATGTGCGGGGGGCCTTCACCGGGGCTGTCCAGGCGCGTCGCGGCCTCTTCGAAACGGCCCAGGGCGGGACCCTCTTCCTCGACGAGATCTCCACCATCTCTCCTGCGATCCAGGTGAAGCTCCTCCGGGTCCTCCAGGAGCGGAGGATCACCCCGGTGGGAGGGAGTGAGTCCATTCCGGTGGACTTCCGCCTCGTGGCGGCCACGAACGAGGAGCTGGAGTCGCGGGTGACCGACGGGACCTTCCGGGAGGATCTCTACTACCGGCTGAACGTCTTCCCGATCCGGGTTCCACCGCTGCGTGAGCGGAGGGAGGACATCCCTCTCCTGGCCAACGCCTTCCGGCTTCGGTTCGCTGAGGAGAACGGGATTCCGGCTCCCGAGATTCTCCCCGACACCCTGGCCCGCATGATGGCCTACGACTGGCCCGGAAATGTCCGGGAGCTCGAGAACTCCATCGAGCGCGCCCTCATCCTTCACAGCGGCGCACGGAATCTTCCCTTCGAGCTCTCCGGAGCCGGAGGGGTGCGGGAGGAGCGGGCGCTTCTGGAGGAGGCTTCCCGCGAAGGATGGACCCTGGAGCGCCTGGAGCGGGAGTACATGCTGAAGACCCTGGACGACCTCTCCTGGCACCAGGGGCGCACCGCCGAGCGGCTCGGAATCAACCGCCGGACCCTCTACCGGAAGCTCAAGCAGTTCCGGGCCGACGGGGTACTGCCTCCCGAGGCCGGGGAAGGGGCCGGGGCACAGGAGCGGCCCGGGAGGGCGTGAACTCCTCCCCGGCACCCTCCGCGCTCCTCCTCCCCCCACCCCCATCGCGCCGCCCACACCACGCCTTGACGAAGGAACCCCCCATGATCCCGGAATCCTCCCCCCAGGAGCTGCCCGAAGCCCCCTCGGATCCCCCCCGGGGAGCCCCGACCGAACCTGCTTCCGAGGCGGCCCCCCCGGGAGCCCCGACCGAACCTGCTTCCGAGGCGGCCCTCCCTCTCCCCGCAACCACCTTCCGGGTGGAGGAGCTGGACGACGCGGGCATGGATGCGCTTCTCCAGCGCCAGCGCATCGGCCGGCTCGCCTACACCGACGGGCGCCGGGTGGAAATCCGTCCCCTGGGATACGTGCGGGAGGGCGAGTGGATCTTCGGACGGATGGAGGCCGGGGGAAAGGTCGAGGCGCTTCGCCACCTCCCCTGGGTGGCCTTCCAGGTGGACGACATCGGGAGCCCCTGGGCGTGGGAGAGCGTGCTTCTCCATGGTCCGCTCCATTTTCTTCCGGAAGGGGAGGGGGGCCCGGAAGGGGCTCGCGTCCGGACCCACGCCCTCCGGGCCCTCGAGAAGGGGATCCCGGGCTTCGGGACGGCGGCGGATCCCGGGGGGCACCGGACCCTCCTCTTCGGGATCCTCCCCCAGGAACGCCGTGGGCTGCGGGGGCACACCGGCGACTGAGCCTCCCCGGGTCATTGCCCGAGGCGGCGGAGGGAGGCGATCTTGAGCGCCGATTCCCTCCGGGACCGCCGCCCGCATGGTCGGGTCGGCGCTCCCCGCACCGGTCCGCCTCCTGCGGCCCCCGGCGACCCTCCCGCGACCCTCGGAGACCGTGTCCGACCTGCACGTTCTCGCCAATCCCAATGCCCGCGGGGGCCGCGGCGCCCGCCTGGTGGAGCCACTCCTGCAGGCGCTTTCGGAAGCGGGGTGGAGCGCACCTTCCCATGCCCTGACGGAGGCGCCCGGTCATGCGCGGGAGCTCGTCCGGGCCTTCGCCCGCCCTTCGGACGACCCTTCCGGAGACCCCGGGGGCCCGCGCATCCTCGTGGTGATGGGCGGGGACGGGACACTCCACGAAGCCGTGAACGGACTCCGCGATGCGGGGTTCCCTCCCTCGGTTACCCTGGCCGTCTTCCCGGTGGGGACGGGAAACGACTTTCATCGCATGCTTCGCGCTCGGGCGGGGGTGGACGGGCTCCTTGAAGCGCTGGCGCGGGGAAGGCCCCGCCGACTCGATGTCGGGTTGGCTCGGTGGGAGGGGGGGGATTCGGCCTTCGTGAACCTCCTCGGTGTGGGCATCGATGTGGCCGTGCTCCAGCGACGGGCGCGCTTTCAGCGGCTTCCCGGCCTTCTCCAGTACGGGGCGGCCCTCCTTTCGGCCCTCCGGGGATTTCAGCCCGTTCCTCTCGAGGTCGAGGCCCGGTTCGCCCCCGACCTCCCCGGGGCCGGCCCCGGGAAATCCGGCCCCCCTGTCCTCCCTTCGCGCACCCCGGCCCTCCTTGCGGCGATCACCGTGGGTCCCTCCATCGGGGGAGGGTTCCTCCTTTCGCCCGAGGCCCGACCCGACGATGCGGCCCTCGATCTCTTCCTGGCTCAGCCCCTTTCCTTTCTGGAGGTCATGCGGCACCTCCCGGGGGTGGTTCGGGGTACCCTGGGGACGACCGACCGCATTCATCGGGCCCGGCTCACCTCGGCCCGCCTTGCCTCCGGCGACGGGACGCCCTTCTTCTTCGAACTCGACGGGGAGCCCTTTCCGGACCCGACCCCCTGGCTCGAGATCGAGGTCCTCCCTGGCGCCCTTTCTCTCCTGGACCTCCCCCTGCCCGGGGAGGGGCCACACGTCTCTCCCGGTCCCGAGGAGGGGGAGCCACGCCCCACCGCCCGCACCGAGGGCGATCCTCCTGCCGAGGGTGGCCCGCTCCCTCGGAGCCACTCTCCTGCCTGAGCCTCCCGCTCCCATGACGTTCCCCATGCGCCTCGCTCCGGTCCCCCTCTCCGCGCCCGGTCCATCCCTGTCGTGGGTCCGCCTGCGCCGGGGGCCCTTCCTCCTCGTGCTCGCGTTCGTCGCGGCCGTCTTCGGCGCTCCGTCGGGGGTGCTGGAGGCGCAGGCACCGGGGGTCGACACCCCGGCGCTGGCCGCACCCGTCCCGTCGTTCCCCGCCCCCCCCTTCCCATCCTCCTTCCTCTCCCCCGAGGGGCTGGTTCCGGGGACCCGGGTCCAGGCCATGGGCGCCATTTCCCTCGAGGACGCCGTTCCGGTGACCCCGCGGGGTGCCTTTCTCCGGTCGCTCGTGGTTCCCGGGTGGGGACATCTCGCCGCCGACTCCCCGACGCGGGCCGCCTTCTACGTGGCGGCCCAGGGCGGGGCGGGGTGGATGCTCGGCCGATCCCTCCTTCGCAGACAGAACGCCCGCCGCTTCCGGAGCGCCGAATTCGACCTGGTCCGGGAGGAACTTCGGGCGCAGGGGGTCCACAACCCCGACTCCCTCCGCTTCCAGGCCGAGGCCGACCCCCGGGTGACGCGGTGGGATGACCTGGTGGAGATCCGGGGAGATCAGGTGGAAGACTGGGTCGCCCTCTCCATTTTCCTGGCCTTCCTCGGCGCCACCGATGCGCTCGTGGCCGCCCACCTGGCCGACTTCCCCGAGGCGCTCACCTTCACTGCGTCCCCGGGCCCACGCGCCGGGTCGGTGGAGATGGGACTCCGCCTTCCCTGGCCTCGGAGAGGCGGCACGCGGGAACGGGATTGAGTGCTGCGGGACGGCCTCGGCGACGCTGGAGGCAGGCGATGGGGGTCAGGAAGCGTGGCCGTTCGCTGCGCGAGGCGGGTGCGAAGAAGGGCCGTCGCCGCGGCGAGGCCGGAAGGGGATCGGATCACCCCCGTTCCATGTCATGAGGCGGGGTGCGGCCTCCTCCTCCACCTCGACCCAGGTGGCGTGCTGAAGCCAGTCTCCCGAGTTTAGGTAGAACCGGCCGGGAGCGACCTCCACCCGGCGGGGGAGATGGGTGTGCCCCAGGAGAACGAGCTGCAGCGCGTCGTCGGCCACGAGCCGTTCCCGGGCCCAGCGCTCCAGCGCCTCGGATCGGGCCAGGACCCGGGGGTGGGGAGGATCCGCCCGGAGTTCGGTTCGGGAGACCCGTCCTGCCACCCATGCTCCCACATCGGGGTGGAGCCAGCGAAAGGCCCAGCGTGTCGGACGCGAGCGAAGGAGGAGGCGGAGGGCGCGGTACCCGAGATCGCCCCGGCCCAGCCCGTCTCCGTGGGCGAGAAGGGTGCGCCGGCCGGCCAGCTCGAGCTGGACCGGTTCATGGTGGAGGACAAGGCCAACCTCGTCGGAGAGGTAGCTTCCTCCCCACCAGTCATGGTTCCCCCCCATGAACTCGATCCGGACTCCCGCATCCACCATCTCGGCAAGACGTCCCAGGGTCCGGGTCGCTCCCCGTGGGATCACGCTTCGGTACTCGTACCAGAAGTCGAAGAGGTCCCCGTTGAGGATGAGTCGCTGCGCGTGGGGGGCGATGCGGTCGAGCCAGTCGTGGAAGGCCCGGACCTGGGCCGGAGGTGCGGCCCCCAGGTGGAGGTCGCTGGCCACGTAGACCGGGGTCCCGGACCGGAGGGGGAGCGGAGAGGGCGCCTGGCTGGATTCGGGCATGGCCGAAGGTACGGGAGGCAGGGAAGATGGGGAAGGAGGGAGGGGGGCCCCGATCCCGCTTCCTCCCCGCGTCTCCCTCGTCCATGCCCGGGTTCGACAGGGAGTTCGGGCCCCGGTCCGGTCCGGGTACATCCTCCCGCCCCCTGTGCCCCGAAGCCGTCTCCCGCGTTATCTTCTCCCGAACGGCGTGTCCCTCACGCTTCCGCGCTCTCCTTCCCGGAGCATCGCCCGAGTCCATGCCCCGACGCACCCATTCCTCCGCCCGCGCTCCAGCCCGCGCGTCCGCTTCCCCCACGTCGGTCTCCCGGGCCTTCGCCTCGGCCCTCGTCCTGGCCCTCGCCGGGGCCGGATGTGCCTCGGCCCCGCCCCCCTCGGTGCCTCCCGTGGACCCCGGGGCCGTGCAGTCGGAGGCCATGGAGGCTTCGGCCCTGGACCATCCGGTACGGATCGTCTTCCAGTGGGAGCTCGTCGAGCCCGGGGTCCGGATCCGGGGCCAGGGGGTGGCCCGGGTCGAGCCTCCCTATCGGGCGCGCCTCGACCTCTTCACCGCCGGGGGAGAGCGGGTCGGCGCAGCGGCCCTCGTGAACGACGAACTCCGGGTCCCTCCCGGCATGGCCGTGGCCGTTCCCCCCCCGGCCATGCTCTGGGGCGCGCTTGGGGTCTTCCGGCCGGGTCCCGGGGTCTACGGTGCCTCCGCCACCCGGCCCGAGGCGGGGCGCGCCACCCTGCGCTACCTCTCCAGCGAGGGGGGCACCCTCGAGGTGGCCTTTCGGGATCGCCGGATCGAACGGATGGCGCGAAGCCCGGAAACGGGTCCCGGTGCCGATCTCCGGGTCCGCTTCGGTGGGGCCGACGAACGCTTTCCAAGGGATGCGGTGTATCGGGATCATGGAGCGGTGCGAGAGCTGAGAATCACGACGGAGTCGGTGGAACATGTGGAGACCTTCCCCCCTGAAATCTGGAACCCCGGGGGCCCCGGTGGCTGAACGGCGCCTTCGGCGAGGGCCGTCGGCCGACGGGCGCCGGCGCACCGGGTCCGGAACGGGCCGGGCGCGCGACCGGCGTACCACGCCCCTTCTCCTCCTCCTCCTGGGCCTTCTCCTCCTCCCCGGATGCCTCTATACCTTCCGGGCCGGGGCCGGGCTTCCTTCCCACGTCCGGACGCTGGCCATTTCCCCTCTCGAGAACCAGACCGACCGGTTCGATCTGGCGCAGGAGATCGAGGAGGCCATCCTCCAGCAGGTTCCCCGGGCCTTCGGCGTTCGGGTGGCGAGTGAAGATCAGGCCGACGCAGTGATCCGGGGCACGGTGCGCAGGTACCAGGTGGATGCGCCCTCCTACCGGTCCGCCCCCGGGGGCGGGGCCCAGGTCGTGGAGCGGGCCGTGAACATCGGGGTCGAAATCCAGATCGTCGACATCCGGGAGCGGATGATCCTGTGGGAGAACCGTTCCCTGAATGCCCGAGGGCAGTATCTCGATGCGTCGGAGCTGGAGGAGACCGGGCGAACCCTTGCCATCGAGCAGCTCGTGCGCGACATCATCAACGGGATCCAGTCCAACTGGTAGGGAAGCGGCCCGTCGCCGTGCCCCCGTCGCGTGTGCGCCCGGTCCGGGGCGCGTCCTCATCCCCGCCTCTCTCCCCCCTCCATCCCCTTCATGTCCCACGCCTCCCCTCCTCCCCTCCGCCTCGGTACCCGGGGATCGCTCCTCGCCACCACGCAGAGTGGGTGGGTGGCGGACCGGATTCGCGCGGCCACGGGGCGGGAGGTGGAGCTCGTCCGGATCCGGACACTTGGAGATGCGGACCAGTCCCGGCCTCTGGCTGAGATCGGCGGACAGGGGCTCTTCACCCGGGAGCTGGACCGGGCCCTCCTCGATGGCGAGGTGGACCTGGCCGTTCATTCGCTCAAGGACCTTCCCACCGCCTTTGCCGAAGGGCTCGCCCTTGCGGCCGTGCCCGAGCGGGAAGATCCGAGGGACGTCCTCATCGGCCCGGTGGGGAAGGCCACCACCCTGGCCGGACTCCCCGAAGGCGCCCGGCTCGGCACGAGTTCGCTTCGTCGGCAGGCGCTGGCGCTGGCCTTCCGGCCGGACCTGGAGGTGCTCCCCATTCGAGGGAACCTGGATACCCGCATGGCCCAGGTCGACGAGGGACATTTCCACGCCACCCTCCTGGCCGCCGCCGGGGTGCGGCGTCTTGGATGGGGAGAGCGTGTGAGCGAGGCGCTGGATCCCGGTGCCTGGTACCCGGCCCCGGGGCAGGGGGCCCTTGCCGTGGTGGTCCGCACCGAGGCCCTCCCCGAGCATTCGCGGTGGATCCAGGCGCTGGACCACCCCCCGACCCGGAGCGCGGTGGCCGCGGAGCGCGCCATCCTCCATGCCCTCCAGGCCGGGTGCCAGCTCCCGGTGGGTGCCCTCGGACTTGCCTACGGCGGGGGCCTTCGCCTTCGGGCCGTGGTGGCCTCCCCCGACGGTCGGCATCTGGTGCGGGCCGACGCCACCGGAGCCCTCGAGGACCCCATCTCCCTCGGGGAGCGTGTGGCCGGGACCCTGGTGGAACGGGGCGCCGATGCCATTCTCCGCGACCTCGAGATTCCCGGTGCACTTCGTTCGGTTTCCACCCCGGGAATGCCCGCTTCCTGACCCCCGCGTCCTTCCCGAAGGAGCCCTGCATGACCCCAGATCCTGCCACCCGCGCCGATGGACGGGCCCCGGACCAGCTCCGACCCCTGGAGTTCGAACTCGGATGGATGGACCACGCCGAGGGTTCCTGCCTCGTTCAGGTCGGGGGAACGACGATCCTCTGCACGGCCTCCGTCGAGAACTCCCTCCCCCGCTGGCGTCAGGGGGGAGAGGCCGGATGGGTCACGGCGGAATATGCCATGCTCCCTCGCGCCACCCACACCCGTTCCGGGCGGGAACGGGAGGGGGCCCGGGGTCGGACGCAGGAGATCCAGCGCCTCATCGGGCGCTCCCTCCGTTCGGTGGTGGACCTGAAGGCGCTGGGACCCCGGACCGTCACGATCGACTGTGATGTCCTGAAGGCGGATGGGGGAACGAGGACCGCTGCCATCACGGCGGGGTGGGTCGCCCTCTTCCTCGCCTGCGATCGCCTCGTCCAGGACGGGGCCATCGCGGCGCATCCCCTCACGGGGGGGGTTGCGGCGGTGAGCGTGGGGATCGTCGAAGGTCGGCCCCTTCTGGACCTCCCCTACGAGGAGGATGTGCGGGCCGATGTGGACCTGAACGTGGTGGCTACCCATGATGGCCGCCTGGTGGAAGTGCAGGGAACGGCGGAAGGCGCCCCCTTCTCCCGTGCCGAGCTCGACTCCATGGTGGACCTGGCCCTCCTCGGCATCGGCCAGCTGGCCCGACTGCAGCGGCAGGCGCTGCAGGAGCAGAGCGGGGGATGAGGATCCTGGCGGCCACCCGTAGCCCGGGAAAGCTCCGCGAGATCCGTCGCATCCTCGGGGACACGCTCCCCGGGGTGGAGATCGTGAGCCCGGACGAGGTGGGGTGCCTGCGTGAACCGGAGGAGGACGGCATCGAGGTGTTCGACACCTTCGAGGAGAACGCCCTCGCCAAGGCCCGGTGGTTCCGCGATCGGACCGGACTCCCCACGGTGGCGGATGACTCGGGGCTCGAGGTCGAGGCGCTGGGGGGGCGGCCGGGCGTGCACTCCAAGCGCTTCGCACCGGAGAACCGTGAGGGGAACGGCCGTGCCCCCGATGGGGAGAGCGACGTCTCGCGGCGGAATGTGGATCACCTCCTGCGGCTCCTTGAAGGGGTCAGGCCGGAGGGACGGGGCGCGCGCTTCGTCTGCGTGGCCGTGTATCTCGCGGGGGATGCCGAGGAGAACGAGACTCCCTTCCTCGCGCGGGGGGAGGCGCTGGGCCGGATCCATGACGTGCCGCGGGGGGAGGGCGGCTTCGGGTACGATCCGGTCTTCCTCGATGAGGCCACCGGGCGGAGCTTTGCCGAGCTGACACCGGCCGAGAAGTCGGATCGAAGCCACCGGGGGAGAGCCTTTCTCCTTCTCGCTCGTCAGCTCGGGTCGGGCGGAGGGGGCGGGCAGCCGTGACGCGGCCATGGAAGCGCCCCGGGTCGGTGGGCCCCGGCCAGCAGGACCCCGGTGGGGAGGGAAGGGAAGGGGCAGGCCCCGGAGTCCGAGGGTGAAGCCTGCGGAGCTGGCGACCCGGCCTCTCCAGGTGGGGCCCGACGAGGACGGGACCCACCTTCGCATCGAGTGGGCCGATGGTCACCGGAGCGACTTTCCGCCCCGACTTCTGCGCATCGCCTGTGCCTGTGCCGGATGCGTGGACGAGCTCACGGGCCGACAGATCCTCCGCGAGGAGGACGTCCCCGCCGACGTGGCCCCGCTCACGATCGAGTACGTGGGCCGCTACGCGCTCCGCTTCGACTGGAGCGACGGTCATGCCACGGGCATCTTCCCCTTTGCCTACCTCCGGGGGCTCTGCCCCTGCGCCGGGTGCGGCGGCTGAGGGGCCTCCCTTCCACCTCCCGGGCGCGAGGGGTATGTTTCCTCCCCGCGGGGTGTGGCGCAGCCCGGTAGCGCGCCTGCTTTGGGAGCAGGAGGTCCCGGGTTCGAATCCCGGCGCCCCGATTCGGGGATTCCCGCGAGATGGAAGTCTCCCGTAGCAAAGGAAGGGCTTCCGAGGGCGCCCGTAGCTCAGCTGGATAGAGCATCGGACTTCTAATCCGAGGGTCCCAGGTTCGAGTCCTGGCGGGCGCGTTCTCCGATTCGGTCCCGTTCCTCCGCGAGGGGGTTTACAGGGGTCGCCGGCGCGATTATCATGGTTGTCTTGCCACGCGGGGAAGCAGCACGGCCCCGGATGGTGGCCCGGCACCCGCCGGAATGCGGTGGGCGTAGCTCAGTCGGTTAGAGCGCCAGGTTGTGGCCCTGGAGGTCGCCGGTTCGATTCCGGTCGCTCACCCTCTTGAAAACTCGACGGTTTCGAAGTTGATGCGAAATTGTTCGAGGGGTGTTGACAGCCGGATCGTCACCAGCTAACTTGATGGTCTGTTGCACGAGCGGTCACTGCGACCGACATCGTGCGCCTCCGCCGGAGCGCGGGGGTCTGAAGGAACGAGAGCTTCTTGAAAATCCAGGTCTTGAGGAAGAGAGCGGGCCCACTCCGCGTCCGGCACTACGTCCGGATACGCGATGACCCTTCGGGGTCGGTGGGAACCAAAACGTAGATTCCGAACAGTTGATCTACAAAAGATCAGCGTTCACAAATCAGAGCTGATTGAACACTTCATGGAGAGTTTGATCCTGGCTCAGGACGAACGCTGGCGGCGTGCTTAACACATGCAAGTCGAACGAGGAGCAGGTGCTTGCAC
>JBJHCG010000021.1:0-73676 GCA_050485885.1 Gemmatimonadales bacterium
CAAACCCGAGGAGACCCCCCACGATCAGCTCCCTTGAATCCCAAAAACTCCCGCCCGGGGCGGACAGAGTTTAGAGAAAGAAGCGGACATCTTCTTGAGAACCCACAGCGGGTAACCTCCCCGACGCTCAGGCGCGGCCCGCGCCCAGAAGCTCCCTCCGATCTCCCAACTCCACGTCGGCCTCGTCGATCCCGTATCCCGGTGAGTATCCGTAGTATCGATACTCCCCCCCGCTCGGAACGTCATTCAGGACCGCTCCCAGGATCCGGACGGGATATCGACGCAGGTTCTGCAGCATCGCCCCGGCATGTTGAGTATCGGTCACGCCGTTTCGCAGCACGATAAGCATGCTTCCGGTCAGTGAACCCAGGATCAGCGGGTCGGACGCGGCCCCGAGGGGCGGGCTGTCGATCAGGATCACTTCGTAGCTTTCCTTGAGATATGCCAGAAGCTCCTGCATTCGTTCCGAGACGAGGAGTTCGGGAGCGCTTCTCGCCAGAGACCCGAGGGGCATCACCGAAAGCGAGGGGTGGTCCGTCGGTCGAACCGCTGCCGCGAAGGACACGCCACCAGAAAGGCAATCGGTAAGGCCAGGCTTCCGGTCGACACCCAGAAGGGTATGCTGGACCCCTTTGCGGGTATCGCCATCAACCACGATGGTCCTCCGTCCCAGCTCAGCGAAGGACAGGGCCAGGTTCGAACAAGTGAACGACTTCCCGTCGCCGGGGGCGGGACTCGAAACCGTAATCACCGTGGGCCCGGCCGAGCCGTAGGCATAGAGAAGGCCGAGACGTATCGTCCGGAAGGCCTCCACGGCCTGCTCGTGATCTTCCCCCTTCACACGACCTCGCCGAACAGACAGATGAGGCAACGCACCGAGGATCGTGAGCCCGAGGCGCGTCTCCACCTCCGAAGGGGAGCGGAGCTTCCGGTCCCTCCGATCCAGAAGAATCGCACCGACTCCCCCCGCGCCCATGAAGAGGAATAGCGTAGCAAGGGCGACGGTAGCCCTCCGATCACCGTCGGGGCGTGCCGGAGCTTCGGCCCAGTCAACGACCTGAATGTCCGGCGTGGTCGAGATTGCAGCCAGACGGGCTGCCGAAAACCGGCGGTTGACGTCTTCATAAAGCGCCTCTGCCTGCGCCACTTGGCGACGGAGGCGGGCCTGCGTGAGCGTCCTACTCGGGATCTGCCGGAGTTCGTCGGCCCGAGCATCGACGCGTGCCCCAAGGCTCTCTCGTTCGAGATCCACGGCGGCCAGGATTTCTCTTGCGAGCGAGGGTGCAATGCCCTGCTCCAGCTCCCGGATCTCCTCCCTCAGGCCCCGGACCGTGGGATGATCCTCCGTATAGCGGCTCAGCACCAGAGACCTCGCCTCGGCGCGCTTCTCGGCGATCTCCTCCAGCACCTGCATGAGCTCGGAAGACTCGCGGGCCGAAGGAACGGCCTCCAGAGCCGAGATGGGTAGCGTTCCGCTCGCTTCAGCCTCCGCGAGAATCCGGAGGACGGTGCTCCGGTCGCGATCCAACTGCTCAAGCTGGAGCTGCAGTTCCATGAACTCCGATCCCGACGGTGTTGCCCCTCCCCCAGCCCCGGCTGAGGGGGCGAGAACGTTGGCCTCCTCGAACGCCTCGAGGGCCGCTTCCGCCTGGTTCAGCCCGATGCGGGCCGACGTCAGTTGTTCCTCCAGGGTGCGCGACAGCTCATCGCTCTGCGCCCGGGAGATTTCGACCGCCTCCTGAAGAAAACTCTCTGTCACCGCATTCACGATCCGCGCTGTCCAGGCGGCGTTCCGACCCTGCATCATCACGGTCATGAAGGCGCTCTGGCTGGGCTGCACCTGAATCCCGCGGGCAAGGTCCATTGCAGCGTCCCGTCGTCCCTGGAGACCGAACCCGATGCTTGCCCCAGGGACCAGGGCCTCCGGCGACAGGCGGAGTTGGATCCCAACCGAGGCGCCGAGGACCGGACCCTCCTGAACGGGCAGGTCGCTCGATTCCGTTCCCCCTGGTTCGGGTGACGGGGTAGAGTCGGGCTCCTCCCCTTCTCCCTGTGCTGCGGGCCCGAGTCCGCGCAGGATACTCCGCAGCTCATGGGACTCGACGACGTCTCCCTCCTGCCCGAGACGGATACCCACGCGCTCACCGGCACCGTCCACGAACAGCGTGTAGGACCCGGGACGAATAGGACCGATGACCTCGGAAGCAAGAAAGAGGTCTCTGGGTGCTGGGGGCATGGGCCAAATGAAGAGCCGAAGTTCATCCACAACCCGTTCCATGACCGCGTTCGTCCGCATCAGGTTGGCCCACGAGATGGGGCTAAACCGGGGCCCGGTCTGGATCGCCGTGACGCCCTGCTGCTGAGCCATTGGCTCACCGACCTGGATCACCGCGAGGGCCGAATACCGCGGCGCCATTGAAGTTGCCGCGAAATAGCCGGCGCCGAGCCCGAGGAAAGTGCAAAGGGCCAGAAGCCACTTGTACCTCCAGAGAATTGCCGGCACTCGGGTCAGGTCGAGGCCTCCATCGTCGAGGTCAGGCCCAGGGCCAGCCGACGAGAAGGAGTCGCGGCCCGCAGAAGGGATCGGGGAAGCCGGTTGGGGCCGATGTGCGAGCGTGGTTTCTTGGGGATCCTTCATCCGTGGAGCCGAGCTGGAGAAAGGGGAAATCCTGAGAAGAGGCGGAGATCAGAAGATGGTGCAAGTGTGGTGCCCCGCCCGGCGAGGTCCCATGTGGGATTCCCGTCAACCACCTCGACCACGCCGCAGTCGTGTCGCGCTGCGTGCACGCTTGTTGCACCACTGCCTCATTCCGTACACCTGACGCGGTCCGATGGCTCCCTGCCGCGGCCCCTGACCCCGGTGTTCTGCACGGAGAGAAGCAGCTTGCGACGCTACACGGATGTTCGAATGGGCCCTGCGGAGGGTCCCCTTGCTCCTACCCGGATGGGCGATGGCTCGGCCACCCTCCCGGATGATCCGGCCCTGACCGGTTCCATCGAGGTGCTCATCGTCGACGATGAGCATACGATCCGGGAAAGCTGTGCCGCGCTCCTTCGCCAGGGGGGGTACAAGGTGAGCCTGGCGGCGAGCGGGTCGGAAGCGGTTCAGCTCATTCGCCGAAAGGAGTTCCAGATCGTTCTGGCGGACCTCTACATGAAGGGGATCTCCGGAATGGAGCTCCTCCGGGAGGTCCAGGAGCGCTGGCCCGACACGGTCACCATCGTCATGACGGGAAAGCCCTCGGTGGACTCGAGCATCGAGGCCTTCCGGGCCGGGGCGTGGGACTACCTCTCCAAGCCCTTCTCCGCCACGCAGCTCAGCATTCTCATTGGGCGAGCCACCCACACGGTACAGATCGCCCGGGAAACGATCCATGAACAGGAGGTGCTGGACGAGGCCCACGGGCATTCGGGGCGGGTGGTCATGCTTGGTGCCTCCACCGCCTTCCGGAAGGTGGTTGAGCTGGCCCGCAGGGTAGCGCCAACGGACGCCTCCGTCTTCATCACGGGAGAGAGCGGGACGGGAAAGGAACTCATGGCGCAGCTCATTCACGAGCACAGCCGAAGGAGCAACCGGGAACTCGTGGCGGTGAACTGTGCAGCCCTCCCGGAAGGCCTCCTCGAATCGGAAATGTTCGGGCACGTGAAGGGGGCCTTCACCGGCGCGGTGCGGGAGAAGGCCGGGCTTCTGGAGCAGGCCAATGGAGGCACGCTCTTCCTCGACGAGCTGACCGAAATGTCCATGCCCCTTCAGGCCAAGCTCCTCCGGGCCGTGCAGGACGGGGTGGTCCGCCGGGTGGGAAGCTCGGAAACCAGCGCCCTCGTGAACGTGCGCTTCATTGCGGCCACGAATCGCGACCCGCTCGAAGCCGTGAAGGACGGACACCTGAGGAAGGACCTCTATTACCGCCTTCGCGTGGTGCCCATTCAGCTCCCCCTCCTCCGGGAGCGGCCGGATGACATCCCCCTTCTCGCCGAGCACTTTCTCAGCACCTTCTGGAAGAAACATCGGGGGTACGAGGAAGGGCCGCCGCCGACGTTTTCGGAGGCCGCCCTCCACGCGCTCCGCGCCCGACGCTGGCCCGGGAACGTCCGCGAACTACAGAACGTGATCGAGCACGCGGTGGTGCTGCTCGACGCAGGGTCGGAGGTCCAGCCGGAAGACATTCCCCGTATGGACGAAGCGGGCATTCTGGCCGGAACGGACGCAGCTGCTTCCACCGCCTCCTCGGGGCAGAACGACTTCCTCTACGACCTCCCTTACCACGAGGCACGGGACATACTCATGGCCGAGTTTGAACAGCGCTACCTCGGCGAGGTGGTCAAGCGGGCGGGAGGGAACATGTCTAAGGCAGCGCGGTTGGCCGGCGTTGACCGGACCACGCTCTATCGTCTCATGCAGAAGCACGAGGTCTCGAAGGACGAAGTGCTGGACGAGGCGTAAGGCTCGATCCGGAGCCCGTGAGAGGCGGACAGCCCGGGAGGCATGAACGCGAATCGGTCCGGTGCCCTCTATAGCTCAATTCGGGCGAGGGCTTGCCCCGCTCGGTGAGGCACCCTAGCCTTGAGGGTTAGGTTGGATGCGATCCCTCTCCCCGCCCCTCGCGCTTCGCCTGCGCCCTGGTCCCGGTGCCCCACTCCGACGCCTCTTCCGAAGTCCCGTTCGGCGCAGCACCGAAGCCCGCGGGGGCCATGGGAGAGGGTCGCCTCATGTCAGAGGCGGAGGGGGTTCGGGTTTCGGCGGTTGAGCGTGCATGCCGCGACGCCCTCGACCTCTGGGAGAAGCGATATGGCGATGCCATCACCGGAGAGGTCCTCGATCAATCTCTCGACCTTCTGGCTGAAGCGGCCCTCGAGACCCCCGGAACTCCCGTCTCTCCTCAGCTGACGGAAACCCCGGACCTCTCATCCATTCGCCAAAGGCTCCTCGATCTGGTCCGCGGAGAGATCCTCGACCCGGCCAACGCTTCGCGCCCGGACCCACCGGTGGTTTTGCAGCTTCTCGAGCGACTCGAGGAGGTTCGCCGCGCGCTCGATCCGGGCTGGTCCGCCCAAGTGGAAGCGGGACTCATGGGCCCGGGGGCAGGAGAACTCCTCGCAGAGGTCGGGCATGACCTTCGATCGCCCCTCACCTCCGTGCTCTTTCTCTCGGAGGTCCTCCGGGGTGCTGCGGGAATCCGGGAGGACGAGCATCAGTCTCGTCAACTGGGTCTGATCTACAGCGCGGCGTTCACGATGCTTCAGATCGTGAACAACTTCGTGGAGCTGGCACGCGGGGAAGCCAGCTCTACTGAGAAACACCCCACCGCCTTTTCTCTCGAAGACCTGATCGAGGGCGTGCGCCGCTCCATCCAGCCCCTGGCCGAGGACAAGGGGCTCGAGCTGGAGGTCGACACCACTCGTCTCCGGCATGACCGCCGCTTCGGGAGTCCGGTGCCCCTCTCCCGCATCCTCTTGAACCTCATGACGAACGGGGTCAAGTTCACCGATGAAGGGGGCGTCCGGGTTCGCGTCTATGAAAAGGGGAAATCGGGTGATCCGGTGCACGGCCGGGTACACTTCGAAATCACGGACACCGGGCCGGGCCTCCTTCCCGATTCGAGCGAGGCCCCCTACCAGGTGTTCGAACCGGCCCAGGACCGGGCCGGGATCCGGCTCTCGGGCTCCGGGCTGGGGCTCGTCATCGTTCGGCGCCTTCTCGAATCCATGGGGTCCACCCTCTCGTGGAGTTCCGAGCCGGGAAAGGGATCCACCTTCCGGTTCACCCTGGCCCTCACGCTCGCCGACCCCCACGCGGCCGTAGCCGAACGCCGGGGTACCCGCAATGGAGGCCCGTCCTGATGTGCGGATTCGCGGGAATTCTCACGCGCACTCCGCAGGACCCCTCCCATCTTTCGGAAGCCGTGGATGCGATGTCGGGCCGCATGGTGCACCGAGGCCCCGACGACGCCGACACCTGGGTCGAACCGCAACACCGGGTAGCTCTTGCCTTCCGCCGGCTTGCCATCCTCGATCTCTCGCCCCTTGGGCGCCAGCCCATGGCATCGGCCTCGGGTCGGTTCGTCATGACCTTCAATGGCGAAGTGTACAACTTCCGAGCCCTGCGTACCGAACTGGCCGCGCAGGGGGCAACGTTTCGCGGCGACTCGGATTCCGAGGTGATCCTGGCCGCCGTGGAAGCATGGGGGATCGAGGCCGCGCTGCAGCGCTTCGTGGGCATGTTTGCACTAGCTCTCTGGGATGCTCGGGAGCGAGCCCTTCACCTGGTGCGCGATCGGGTGGGGATCAAGCCGCTCTACCTTGCCGTGACCCGGCGAGGGATGGCCTTCGCCTCGGAGCTCGGGGCGCTCCTGGCCCTCGAGGACCTCGATCGTACCCTGGATCCGGCTGGCCTCGACCAGTACCTCCGCTACCTCTGCATTCCAGCGCCACGAACCCCCTTCCGGCAGGTGCGGAAACTCCTTCCGGGCCATCACCTGGTCCTCCGCCCCGACGCCCTCCCGGGAGCTGACGAGGCCCCGCCTTCCGGGACCCCGTGGTGGTCCGTGGCGGACGTTCGAGCGGAAGGGGCCGCCGAGCCGTGGGATCCCCAGGCTCCGGATGCGTCGGTGGTGGATGCCCTCGAGGCCCACCTCCGGGACGCCGTGGCCCTCCGGATGATCGCCGACGTCCCCCTGGGCGCCCTCCTTTCGGGGGGGGTGGATTCCTCCGTGGTCGTGGCCCTTATGCAGGAGCGCTCTTCCCAGCCAGTCCGGACCTTCACCATCGGGTTCGACGATCCGACGCACGACGAGTCCGCCGATGCACGCGCGGTGGCCGCCCACCTGGGTACCAGACACACCGAGCTTCCGGTCACCGGCGCCGACGCCCTGGCGGTCGTGCCCGAACTCCCGCGGCTGTTCGATGAGCCCCTGGCAGACCCGAGCCAGATCCCCACCTGGCTCGTCTCATCGCTGGCACGGCGCGACGTCACGGTAGCCCTTACCGGCGACGGAGGGGACGAACTCTTTGCCGGGTACACCCGCCACGCGGCCGGGGGCACGCTCATCCCCCGAGCCCAGCGGCTCCCCCCCCTCCCCCGCCGACTTGTGGGGCGTGCAATGCGCGGGGTGAGGGAGTCCACCTGGGACCGCGCGGCCCGCTTCGCTCCCGGCGCCAACGGCGTGCGCCTCGCCGGGCAGAAGGCCCACAAGCTCGGGCGCATCCTGGAGGCACCCTCCGAGGCGGAGGCGTACGCCACCCTCCTCTCTAGCGAGGCCCGGCGACTCCGGTCCGGCCAATGGGGAGGTGGTGACATCTCGCAGGACCCGGTTCGATCCCTCCTGGCCTCCCTGACCGAAGGGCGCGAAGGGCACCTGACCCTTTCCGACATGCTGGAGGTGGATCAGCGGTACTACCTCCCCGATGACCTTCTGCAGAAGGTGGATCGGGCCAGCATGGCTGTGAGCCTCGAGGCCAGGGTCCCCCTCCTGGACCATCGTGTGGTGGCCTTCGCGTGGCGCTTGCAGGACCGGCATCGGATTCGGGATGGTCGGGGAAAGTGGGTGCTCCGGGAAGTTCTCTACCGCCACCTGCCCCGGAGCCTTGTGGACCGTCCGAAGACAGGGTTTTCGGTGCCCCTGGCGCGCTGGCTCCGTGGGCCCCTCCGGGAGTGGAGTGAAGCCCTCCTCCTGGCTCCTGACGCTGGGCGGCTTCGCCTTTTCGATGGTCCGGCCCTGGCCCGCGGCTGGGCCGACTTTCAGGAAAGACGCTCGGAGGGCGCCCTCGATTGGTGGACCCTTCTCATGCTTGAGGCCTGGCGCGCCGAATGGGGCGTGGAGGTCCACTTCTGAACCCTATTCTGACGCGCGGATGCGAATTCTGAAGATCTGGGACAGTGACTACCCTTGGGACGTCCGGGTGGAGAAGGTCGCCCGTACGCTCACCGAAGGGGGTCACGAAGTCCATATGGTGGCACGGAATCGGACGCGGAGCCCCCTCGTCGAGGCGCTTCCGGAAGCGACCGTGCACCGGCTTCGTCCCTGGACCTTCCTCGGTCGGTCAGGGGACGCGGCCTCTCAGTTTCCGGCCTTCATGAACCCCCGTTGGGCGAAGCTGGCTCTCAGGACCGGGAAGCAGACAGGCGCCGATCTCGTCCTGGTCCGGGATCTCCCCCTGGCTCCCCTGGCGATCTGGACCGGACGCCGTCTGGGGGTGCCCGTCATCCTCGACATGGCGGAGAACTACCCTGCCATGATCCGGGATCTGTGGACGACCCGGTCTACCAAACCGGGGGATTTCCTTGTTCGAAACCCAAGGGCGGTGGAGGCCGTGGAGCGGTGGAGCCTCGAGCGTCTCGACCACGTGATCGTAGTGGTAGAGGAATCGGGCGAACGCCTAGTGGAGGTGATGGGTTTGGACCCGGCCCGGATCACGGTGGTGGGAAACACCCCTTCCCTCTCCCGGCTGGATGAAGTGGGCCCCCCGGAGGAGAAGGCCACTGACGAAGGTCGGCCCCTGCGTCTCGTCTACCTGGGACTCATGGAAGAGGCCAGGGGGGTGAGAACCGTGATCGAGGCCGTAGGGACCCTCGTCGCCACGGAAGTCCCGATCGAACTCACCCTCATCGGAGACGGTCGGGCCCGAGAGGCATTCGAGGCCAGGGCCCGGGAACTGGGTCTGGTGGAGCCTGTATTCCGGTCGCTGGGCTTCGTTCCGTACCGAGAAGCACTGAAGGAGGTAGCCCGAGCCGATGCGGGACTGATTCCCCATCTGGCCAACGAAAGCTGGAACACCACGATCCCGAACAAGCTCTTCGACTACATGGCGACGGGACTTTGCGTGGTCACCTCAGACGCCCGACCCGCCGCCCGGGTAGTTCGAGAGTCGGGCGCAGGGGTGGTCTTTCGAAGCGGTGATGTCGAGGACTTGACCCTCCGGCTGCGCGATCTGGCCGGATCCGGACGAAGTCGGATCCACGGTGAGAACGGACGTACGGCGGTTCGAACAGACCACCATTGGGAACGCGATGCCGAGCGCCTCCTGACCCTCATGGAACGCATCCAGATCCGGACTCCATGATGCGCACACGCAACGGCAAACCCTTCCTGCCAGAGGAGGAAACCATTTCCGAGGCAAGGGTGCCCCCGGCTGCACGGAAATCACCCATACTCAATCCAAGTGACTGGGAAACAAGCACTTATGCCACCAACATGACACACGTCCGACGTGGCACAGTTCTTTCACATTGCTCCAGCCGTGCAACATCGCGTTGCAGCGACGCATCACCCCTGAGGAGTGCATGCGACGCCACTCAACGGCCCCGGCCCGTGGAACACAGCCGCATGAACACCACTCGGACCTCCCTGACCCGGATCTCCCCGGCGGAATCCCTTCCCTCCCTCGCCCGAGCGAAATCCATCGCTCTGGCGTTCCTTGCCACCTTGGGGCTGATTGTCCTGGCAGCGTGCGACGCTGACTCCAGCTCGTCGGTCACGACGGGGTTTGATCAGAGCGAGCTCCGGCTGACCCCGGCCCAGCTCCAGATCGACAACCACTCGAAGGCCACGCTCGACCTGCGTCGCATCTTCTCGGACGGTCGCTCCGTACCGGCCTCCGGGACCGTCACCTGGATGAGCTCGAGCCCGGCAGTTGCCACCGTATCAGCTTCGGGGGAGGTCACTGCACGGCTGCCGGGCGAGGTGACAATCACGGCGCGAACGGACCGTGGATCCGCGACGGCTCGCATCGAAATTCTCCCCACGAACCAGGACCTTCGCCTGGTCGTGGATGATTCAATTCAGGTTCAGGCGGGTGCAGACGGGGCCCCGGTGCTCACCGCGCGGATCGTGGACGTGACGGGTCGCCCCGTCCCCGGGCTCCAGGTGGACTTCGGCGTTCTCGAAGGCGAAGGAGCTTCCATCCATCCGGCCCGCGCCTTCACCGACACGGACGGGTTCGCCCGCGCCACGGTCACGGCGGGCACCGCGGTGGCCGAGGTCCAGGCCGAGGCTACCTCCCCAGGGATCGTCCGGGCTAGCGCGGCCCAAGGAGGCGATGAGGCAGCTCCCTTCATCAACGCTCTCCGCCGGCTCATCCGGATCATCGTGAACCCCTCCTTCCCGGCCTCCGTTCAGGTGACGCCCGGGAGCGTCGCCATCGATGCCGGAAGCTCCGCGACCCTCTCGGCCCTTGTGCGGGACAGCTACGGGAACGCAATCTCCGATGCCACCCTCCAGTGGCGCTCGTCGGACTCGCAGCGGGCACCGATCAACGGCTCCGGTCAGGTGACGGGGGTCTCGGCAACGACTGCGGAGGTCACGGCCACCGCGACCGATGGTTCAGGACGTTCCGCTTCGGGTACGGCCCAGGTCGAGATCCGTGGAGCACAACCGCCGCCGTCGCCCCCCTCCCTCGGTAGCATTGCCGTGGCCGGTGGGAACAATCAGGCCGCCACCGTGGGCGGAAACCTCGCCAGCGCTCTGGCAGTGCGGGCGCTCGATACCCAGGGCAACCCCCTCTCCGGCGTACCGGTCCAGTGGGAAGTGACCCAGGGGTCGGCTACCCTCGGAAGCGGCGGGAGCACCACCGCCTCCACGGGGCTGGCCACCACCACGGTGCGCCTCGGAACCCAGGCGGGACAGGTCCGCGTTCGGGCGACTGCCTCCGGGGTGAACCCGGTGACCTTCACCGTCACCGCGAACCCCGGAAGCCCGGCTGCGGTCGAGGTGACTCCGGCGTCGGCCACCGTCGCCGCGGGAGAGACGCTGAACCTCCAGGCTTCTGCCCGGGACCAGCACGGAAACGCCCTGTCCAGCGCCACCTTCACCTGGTCGTCCTCCAACACGGAAGTCGCCACGGTGAACAGCTCGGGCCGGATCACGGCACGGGCAGCCGGAAGCGCCGACATCCGGGCCCAGGCCGGATCCGCCACGGGGAGTGCGGCCATCACCGTGCCCTCGAGCACGCCCTCGAACCCCAGCGATCCCACGCCCCCGACCACGCCTTCGGAGCCGGGACAGGTGGTGGACCTCCAGGTCGTCTCGGCCACGGCCACGAGCCTCACCCTGCGCTTTACCGAGGTGAACGACGGGACGGGGAACTCGGCCCTCTACAACATCCGCTTCCGCAATGAAGCTACCTTCGGGAACTGGGGCACGGCCCAGGCCGTATCTTCGGGCAGCTGCACGGCTACCATGGGTTCGCCTCTCGCGGGCCAGTCGGTGGGTACGGTCCGCACCTGCACGGTGACGGGTCTTTCCACCGGGACGGATTACACCTTCCGGATGGTCGCCTTCCGGCGGGATGGGTCGGAGAACGTGTTCGGAGCGCTTTCCAACATCGGGAGCGGGTCAACGGCCTCCTCGTCGGATGGTTCGGGCAACGGCAACGGTAACGGGAACGACGGGTCCGCCGGGAACGACTCCACGGCCACGACCCTCCGGATCTCCGCCCCCACGACAAGCTTGACGTCGCTGGGGCAGACCGTGCAGCTTGGTGTGGAGGCCCTGAACGCTGGCGGATCGGCCGTCAGCACGCCTTCCGTGTCCTGGACGAGCTCGAACAATAGTGTGGCTACCGTCAACTCCTCTGGTCGCGTGATCGCCAACGCAATCGGTACCGCCGTAATCTCCGTGGCAGCAGCCTGCTGCTCTGCGGACCAGGTGACGATTGAGGTGTCGCAGCAGGTGGCGAGTGTCGAGGTTACCCCGGGAAGCTCCTCGCTCGTTCCGGGCCAGACCCGGCAGTTCTCGGCGGTCGCAAGAGATGCGAATGGAAACGCGGTGCCAGGAGTCGGCTTCGCCTGGACTTCGACCAACACTTCGGTCGCCAACGTGAACGGGTCCGGGTTCGCTTCGGCGCTCGGGTCGGGCTCGACCACGATCCGCGCCTCCGCGTCCGGCCGGGTGGGCACCGCCGACCTCTCGGTGAGTGGGCCCCAGTCACCGCCTCCGGGCGGGGCAGATTCCGAGTTCCGTAATGCGCCCCAGGGCTTCAGCGTCGTACGGGATTCGAACTGGAGTTCGCTCTCCGGCTGGGGTCACGCCAACCGGTCGGGGCAGGCCCGTATCGCGTCGCTGGGTGGCCGCTCGGTTCTGGAGATGCTTTACCCTCAGGGCATGCCCGACGGATCTGACCCAGGGGTAGTGGCTACCGGCCTAAATGGGCAGGAGGTGTTCTTCGGAACCACCATGCTGTTCGACAACCATTTCGTGCAGCACAACCTGGGAATCAAGCTTCACCTTCTGAGCACGAATGCAGGCGGCTGGATCTGGATCAACGAGAACCGTACTCATCGTCCCGGGCAGGTCGGGGGGAATGTGGCGCCGGGGTTCGGGATCGGAATCAAGGGCTCAGGGTCCCCAACCAACATCGACTTCATCGGCGGTGATAATCTGAGGCACAACGCCGGCGCGGCGCCGCAGGTGGGATTGGGTGAGTGGGTGAAGCTGGAGGTCTACGTTCGGATCAACGACCCCGGCACCTCAAACGGTATTGTCCGCTTTTGGATCAACGATGTGCTTGTGACGGAGTACACGAACATCCGATGGGGAAGCTCCGTAACGCGCCTCGGAGGATTCCAGCACGCCGGAACATGGGGGGGCGGAGGGTCAGCCGTGCCGCACGCCCAAAGCTGGTACGTTGATCGGACCTTCGTGAGCCAGCGTTGAGGAGGGATCAACGAGTATCCTAACGCTCCGAACTCGCGGGTTCGGGGGAGTAGTACACAGACCATGGGCCCGGAGTGCTTCGCACTCCGGGCCCATTCTTGTGACCGCACGACTCGACCTGCAATCCTCAGGCTCCCAGCACGCCGTCGAACACCGCTTCCATTCTCGCCACCACCCGAGGCCAGGTGAACTGCTCCATCGCCCTGGCGCGTCCCTCCCTCCCCATCTGAGTAGCGGTCCTGGGATCGCTCAGCAGTCGGATGAGCGCGGCGGATACACCCTCGACCGATTCCCGCTCGACAAGGAGACCGGTCCGCCCATGGACGACGATCTCCGGTACGGCCCATGCGTCCGTCGCCACACATGGCAAGCCGAAAAGCATCGCCTCCACAAGTGCGATCCCGAATGGCTCGTATCGCGTCGGGAGGCAGAAAACATCCGCCTCCGCGTATGCTTGGGCCAGCCGAACGGACTCGGCCGGATTGTCCTTCCGCAACAGCCCCAGGTTGATCACGCCGGGCGACTGAGGGACTCCATCCGAGGGGCCGACGACCACCAAGCGCGCGTCCGGGACCGCCCGTCTGACGTGGGAGAAGGCCTCCAGAAGCAAGTCTCCCCCCTTGCGATCGAAACTGCGCCCCACAAAAAGGATGGTCGGGGGAACCTCGATCGGTGGTTCGTGAGGATGCCTCCCCAAGGCGGTGTCAACAAAATCGCCGTTCGGACCCGCAAAGACCGTCGTAACGTCGCTTGCATCGAGTCCAAAACCGCCCATGAACGAGTTCCGCAGTCGACCACTAAGCGTCATTACGTGATCTGCTGCAGCATATACCCGCGCCTCCCGCTCCACCAACGCCTCTCGCTCGCGGTCGGTCAGTGCCAACACTTCGGCATGGCCTCCTGGGTCATCGGACTGGGCGAGCTTTGCGTTGCCGTCGCAATAGATCAACAACGGAACTCCCAACGGGCCAGGAAGCTCGAAGGTAGCACCAAACTGAAGAACGAGATCGACCTTCCCGGCATGCCGTCTCCAAAGGCGCCGGGCGCGCCGTGCCCGCAGATTGAAGGCAGGTCCTCCGAGGTGGTACCGGACCCACCAGCGATACCGATCCGGAGAGAAGGCGAGGCCGGCCCCGATCAGGCGCGACATACCGTAGAGGTCCACGTCCTCAGTGGCCACCACGTGCCCACGCCGTCGGAGGTGTTCGACCACACTCCGCGAGGTTCCAGACCAAGCATCCCACGTCTCAGCGTCCCCCTCTCCGATCACGAGGATGCGCCGTGGTTTTCGAGTCCGCATGTAGCATTCGTGCTCGGATGTAGATTCGTCGATCATGACTCTCCTTGCTGACGCCACTTCCCATATCGGAAAGGAACATCCGTGTCGAATCCAACTGCCCATGAAATGGCACTTCGGGATGGCTGAACATTACGATGCCTTCTCTATCGTAGTGACGTGTAACAGGATTCTTCCCAGGCTGCACGCCCCCGATCGGCTTAGGATACGTGAATCGCCTTCGTCCGAGTAGCGCCGTTCCCTTGGAGGCACCAGGTAGCCGCGAGGGCCGCCCCGGGGCCAACCTCCTGCCCATGCCCAAACGCCTATCTCTGACCGACGATCCTTTGCTCATGACGCAACGCACTTCCCGCCAGCAGATGGACTCCTGCGACAATAGCCAATAGCACGTATACGATTGGTGTGAAAGCATGCGTCACGAAGATCGTCGTCACCGCGAATCCTACGAACGATGCAGGTATATAGGAGCACATGAGCCACAGGAAACGGCCGTCTCCCTCCACATCGCGATTCAATCCGGCTCGCTGAAGCCTCCTTCGAAGGTTCCACGATCCGAAAACGCCCGCCATCAGAATCCCCAGCCAGACCGCAAGGCCCGCCGTCCCCAGTTCAGCCCACACCTGCAGGAACGTATTGTGTGGAGCCTGATCCCTGAGGCCACTCCCCAGAAGGCCACTTCGGCCGGCCTGCGAAAGCTCCCAACCCGCCCGAACGAAGTTGTCGGGACCTACCCCGAGGACCGGGTACTCGAGGACGTACCCGAGACCACGCTTCCATATCTGGATCCGTCCTGTGTCGTCCGTGAAATTGTAGTCCTCCTCCACGGAGAGAATTGTGCTCATTTGCCGCCAGTAGCCATCCGGAGCGAAGACGGCAAAGGCGACAGTTCCCACTGCAACAACCCCGATCTTCCGGGCGGCACTGAGCCCCGGCGATACCGCGAGGGTGGCAAGCCCCCCCACCACGAGACCGATGAACCCTCCGCGCGACCCGGTCAACGCAATGCTCGCCGGAATGGCAACCATTGCAACCCACCCAAGGACTCTCAAGGCCCGTTCCCTGGATCGCGCGAGACACACCGCGAGCGGGAGGGCGGCCATGTACAGAACGGTCAGGTCATTAGCATCATACATTCCGAAACCCGCAACTCGAGAGTATCCATCATAGTGGAAGGTGTCGGATACGAAGAATGTCACATAGGTCAGGGTGGTTGCGCTCGTAACGAAGCACACCACGATCCATTTTAGGTCAAGTACCCGCCGGAAGGAGATGACCAGGAAAGTGAACATGACCATCACGGGCATCATCACGCTCAGCAGGAACGATCCGGACGCCCCGACCGACAAGCCCGTGAGGGCAGACCCGACCGCGATGGCCGCGAAAAGCCCGATCATGCGCGCAGGCCAGGCCTCCCACAAGTTCGCGACCCGCACGGACCTTGGTGCCAGAACGATCAGCAGCATGGACAGAGCGACAAGGGAGAGGGCCGGTCTGAAGGCTGCGAGCACGGGAACATGGTCGTGGATGCGTCCTGCCGCCAGCAGGACAAGGAGTCCGAGGACCAGGTTGAGGGCTCTCAGCTCCCTGAAACGCGGTGGAGGCGCTTCCGCCGCGGGCATTCCGTGCGTCGGCTCCGGGGTTCGAGAACCAGGAGGAGGATGGGCCACAGCACCGCCCTGAAGCGCCGGTACGATGCCTCCCGGGCTGGACTCGGCTCTCATACCCCCCCCGTGGCCCCCTCTCTCCGGGGCGTGGGCTCCCAATGCCCATCGCCCGGGGGGAGGAGCGCCTGCACGCACGCCACTGTTCCCGCAATGATCGCCATGCCGAAATAGGCAAGGGCGAGGGCCCAACGGGGAAACCGAACCTTCTCCTCGAGGACGAACACCATCCCGAATACGCCAAATACGCCTACCCAGGCAGCGGAGGCCGCGGTCCAACCGGGACTCCAACCATTCTGAGCGGCGCTGAGGAGGAGCACCGGGCCGAGCGCGAACAGGAGTGGGGGGAGCGCCCATCGAGCCACCTTGTGGCTCCAGAGCTTGAACGCGAACCAACCTTCCCTGTGGATCGCGAGCTGATGCCGGAAGTAATGAAGCGTCTGCATGCCTCGCATCGCCGTCCGGATCTTCCTCCGGTTCTCGACCCGCAACGAGCGGCTACCCGGAACGATGCAGGTGGCACCCGGAACCAGGACGCTTCGCAGACCCGCCTCGTGCACCACGAGCGCCGAAGCGAGGTCCCGGCTCAGATGCCCAGGGATCGCCCGACCATGGAGATCAGACCGGATCGCGTAGATGGACCCCGAGTTTCCCACGATTCCTCCGGAAGCGGTTTCCAGGGTACGCAGCCACATTTCGAATCCGACATAGCGACTGTCGTCGTCTCGGCCCTTCTCGGCAGAAAGGTCTACCCCCGATGCGGCCCCCACGGACGGATCGGAAAACGCCTCACAGAGCGCCCGGATGGCCCCGGGGGCCAAGCGCACGGAGGCATCGGTGTTCACGATGATCTGCCCCCCGAGGGAGGACGCCACGGCGTTCTCGGCCTGCGTCTTCCCCCCTCGGACCGGCATTCGAACGAGCCGAACACGGGGATCGTCAAGGGCCCGGACCGCCTCGTCCGTCCCGTCATCGGACGCATCCGATACCACGACGACCTCGAGAAGTTGCGGGGGCCAGTCACTCGCCAGAATCGCCCGGATGCATCCCTCGATCATCCCCCGTCCGTTCCGTACCACTACGCAAACGGTCACGTGGTACAGATCAGCGAGGACTGGACCAGGTGGCACCGCCCGCGCCTCCTGCGGGATGACCGAGGATCTGGACATCAACGGGCGGCAGATTCGGAGCAGAAGAGGATAGCCCGCAACCACGTAGAAGGTCAGCCCGGTGGCCACCCCAAGCAGGATCCAGGCAATCATGGCCAACGGCTACCTCCCTTCCTCCGGGCCCTCATCGAAAACGAGCGAACCGCCTTCAGTTGCAGGTTCTGTTCCGCCGGTTCTCAACCGGGGACCACGCCAAAGAGACGTAGAACGAAGCCATGCCTCGACACGCCCGCGGGTACCACGGCCCGCGGGAGGGAGAACCGGGCCACGCCGCTCGCGGGGAGCGCTCCCCCGGTGATCCTCCATGCAGCCTCGATCCCGAGGGTGCCGAGTACCTCACCGAGCCTTGGGTTCTCCAGGCCGAAAGGATAGGCCAGGTGGGGCAAGGCAAGGAGGCCTCTTTCCTCCAGATCCCTCCTGCATCCGTCGACCTCCCTTCGCACCGCTTCGTCGTCGAGTTCCGCGAGGTTCGGATGCGTCACCGTATGCAACCCAAGCGTGATCAGGCCACGGGAGGTATCCACAACATCGCTCAGTTCTTCCCATGTGGCCGAAAGCTGGTGGGGGCCCTGTGGCCGCGGGGGTATACGCTGTTCCCGCGCCCACTCCCGGATCTTCGCCTCGTCCCCTCGAAGGGTTCGAAGCGGCACCCGGGCGCCGTCCCACGGCGAGAGGTCGAGATCATCCCACCAGAAGGCCCTCCCTCCCATGAGGCCGGACGCAACGAAGACGGTGGCCGGAAATCCCCGTTCCATCAGGAGGGGAAGCCCAACGCGGATCGCGCCGGCATATGCGTCGTCAAAGGTGAAGGAAACGCGAAGGGGTCCGCCCGGGTCCGGGTCACGCCCAGGGCTGAGCAGGGACTCCAGCGAGACCACCTCGCATCGACGGGCAACCTCGTCGACCTGGGCCGCGAAGTCACTTCGCTTCAGATGGATGGAAGGGTCACCCGTAACCGGTTCGTCGTCGGGAATCACGTTGTGGTACCCAAGCGCCACACCCTTGCCGCGGCCGTACCACGAGAGGGCAATTGCCCCCGCCCGGCTCCCGGTGAACCGCTCTGCCAGCCGTTTGGCGAGGGCCCTCGGTCCTGGCATCACCTTCGGAGCCTCCCAGCCAGCGCGCGGGCAGCGGCACGATCATTGGGCGAAAGCACGGGGAGAAGCCAGAGGCCTCCGAGGTAGACCACGATCAGGCCCGCCGAACCGGCCAGGGATACCAAAAGCCCGCTCGCGGGGCGAACGTGCCCCACCACAACCACCGTGGATGCCCATCCGGCCAGAACGAGAACAGGAGTCCATCGATAGTCGACCCGCCACAATCGCTGGGAGAAGCGATAGGTAAGGACGAAGCGTACGAGAAAGGAGGTGATCGTCACACCGACCGCGCCCCATGCCAGGAAGTGGGGCACGAAGAGCCAGAACCCCCCTACGGCCACGAGCGCCGCTGCAACGTTCGCGATTGTAAGGAACTCCGTACGTTCACTCACGAGCACGCCAAGGTCCACGACGGAGGCCCAGCACTGGAACACGAAGGCGACGAGGATGGCGGGCACATAGATCGCTGCGACATGGAAGGCCGGCGTGGTCATGATCCGCAGTACATCACCCACAAGAAGAGCGATCCCCACGGCCACCGTGAGGAGCAACACGTTGATGAGCACGAACGCGCGCGCGAGCACTGCGTCGCGGTCCGGTGCATCGACGGTCCGAAAGCGACGAGGGCCCCAGATCTGGTCCACCGGAAGGAACCCCACCATCACGAGCAGGAACCCGAACTGGTAGGCAAGGTTGTAGATGCCCACCGCGGCCTCGTCAGCGGCGGCCTGGAGGAAGAACCGGTCGGAGAAGGTGGCAAGGAAAGTCGCAACCTGCATGCCCATGAGGGGAAACCCGAAGCGAATGAGCGATCTGGCCGCTGCCGGGTCGAACCCGGGCTTCACGCGCCGGAAAAGCCATACCCCGAGGGAGATCCCGATCACCGCGTTGGAGATCAGAGAACTGAGGAAGACCCCGAGTACACCCAATCCGAGCCCGACAAGAAGCAGCAGGTTCAGCCCAACCATGAGTGCGAGCTTGGCCAGATTCGTCCCCACGTAGAGGGTCGAACGATCCTCGACACGGGCGAGCGACAGGGGAACGATGTGGAGCGCGCTCATGGCCAGGTTGGCCGAAGCCACCTGAAACAGGAGGGTGTTGTGGTCGCCCCCGAAGATGAGGGTGGAGAGGTGCGATGCGAAGAGGAAACACCCGGTACCCACCAATCCGTACATCACACCCACCAGGAGGAAACTCGTCGAGACCACCCGCTTCCGCGCGCTTCTGGTGTCCGCCTTGTGATAGAAGCGGAAGATCCCGGCCGCGAGCTGGGCCCCCGCCAGAATCGCCAAGAAATCCAGGGTCATTTCGATCAACCCCATGACCCCGTAGTCCGCAGGCGAAAGATAGCGGGTGTAGATTGGAAGCATGAGAAAGGAAACGGCGCGTCCGATCACCATTCCCAGGCCGTAGATCAGCGAGTGCCGGGCAACCCCCTTGAATAGCGAGGACGTGCCCCCCCCTTCGTCCTCGTTCCCCACGAGCTGGTCCCCGGGCCGGACGGGGGCTGGCACCTCCGCCTTTGGGTCGGCACTCTCACCCATTCGATCGGGTCCCTCGAAGGCTACGCCGACGTGCCACGGCCCGGTGGTAGAGGTCCATGTGGCCTTCGGCCCACCGGTCCAGGTCGAACTCCCGCGCAACCCGGACTCGTCCCGCTTCCCCACGTGCCCTTCTTCGCGCTGGATCCTTCAAGGCCTCTGCGAGGGCCTCGGCCAGTGACGAAGGGTCGCCTGGTGCCACCAGCCAACCCTCCTCCGGGTCTCGCACGACCCCCGGAACCCCTCCCACCGCCGTCGCCACCACCGGGACTCCGGCGCCAAGCGACTCCAGAAGGACCATGGGGGTCCCTTCGGAGTGGGAGCTGAGCACGAAAAGGTCGAAGTGATGCATAATCGATGCGGCATCCTCCAGGGCGCCCAGAAAGGTCACGCGTTCGCGGATCCCCAGGGACGACGCGAGGGCCTCAAGCTCGGACCGTTCGGGACCATCCCCAACGATCCAGGAGCTCCAGGGCGCATCGGCCTCGAGAGAGGCAATGGCCCGGAGGAACACGTCCCCCCCCTTGATCGGGATCAGGCGGCCCACCCACCCGATCCGCACCTCGAGGGAACCAGGACGAACACTTCCGAAGGCCGGATGCTCACGCGGCTCGGAGGGAAGCCAGGCATTCGGAAGGAGGGCGATCCGATCCGTCGCCACACCGCGAGCGGTGAGCTCGTCTCGAAGTGGCCTGGAAACCGCGACCACGCCATCGAAACGCCTCAGCGCCCCCTCCTGCCACCATTCGAGGAAGGCCGAAAAACGACCTCCCAGCCTTGAGGAGCCGTGCAGCGTACTCACGGTGGCGATCCCTGCGCGTCGGGCCCACCCTCCATGCAGGAGGTCCGACCGGTAACCGTGTGAGTGCACCAAATTGGGCCGGAGGGCACGGACGACGCGCCTCACGACGCGGAGTTCGGCCAGATAGCTCCGCGCACCGACGCGGATCACCTCCACCGGGATGCCGGCGGCTTCGAGCGGAGCCACGAAGGCCCGCACTTCGGCCCCGGGTTCCACAACCGCCACGACGCTCACCTCAGCGCCCTTTCGTACCGTGGCGGGGGCGAGAGCGTGAATGACCCTCTCCAACCCGCCCACGTGAGCCGGCGCACAGAGGTGGACGATTCTCAACGAGGCCACGAGGAACTCATGTTCCTGCGTGGAAAGCACCCTCGTGCTCCAACCACCGGGCGCTCGCACGGATCCCCTCCTCCATGGTTGTGACGGGGCGGTACCCCAGACGTGATTCCGCCTCGATGCTCCGAACGTCGACACGGCGTCCATAGAGGTCGTACTCGGCCGGAGAGGGCACGCGCTGGAGCGATCCCTGTACCCCCTTCATCAGCCGTCTCGCCAGCCTGGAGCGCTTGTAAAGCGTCAGGATCGGGTCCTCGAACCTTCGATAGATCACCTTGATGGAGGCCCGGGCGGGCTCAACGAGGGCAGACCGAACGCGGCTGCGCGTCGGGTTGGGGGGGGTGAGCGGCGGAAGCCCCATCGCCGCATTCAGTGCCTCCACGTACCCTTGCCAGGTGGGGCGGTCCGGTCCGTTGATGTTGAACGCATGACCCGGCGCGTCAGGCGCATCCACCGAAAGCAGAATGGCACGTACGAGGTCATCGACATACACGAGATTGCATATGCCCTGACAGGCCTCTCTGGGAAGCGTCCAAGAGCCCGACCCCAGCCGCTCGGCAAACTCGATGGTCCAGAGATCGCTGAAGGGACCGTACACGATGGTGGGACGAAGAATCACTACCTCAAGGCCCTTCTCGCCGTGGTGGCGGCACCGGGTCTCGGCCTCGATCTTGGAGTCCCCGTAGGCTCGGCCCGTGGTGACCAGGGGCGAACGCTCGTCGAGGACACCCTCCTCCCTCCCATATACGTCCATCGTGCTGACATGGACGAAGCGTCGGACGCCGTTTGCGCGCGCTGCGGAGAGGAGGTTCTCAGTGCCCTGCACCGTCGCCTCTCGTCCACCCACGGCACAGTGAATGACCGTATCGACACCGGACAGGGTGTTCCGAGCCTGTTCCGCATCCAGAATGTCCAGCTGTCGGGCGTGGATGGGAAATCGACCGATCCGGGCCAGGGTGGACCACCGGCGCACAGTCGGGACCACCTCCCCGAGACCCGGGTGCTGAAGCAGGGATTCGACCACCCTTCCTCCCACGAACCCTCCCGCCCCGGTAACCAGGATCCTGCGATCGGGATCAGTCATGGTCCGCGGCCCCCGCGGTCACGCTGGCGGGCCATTCGAAGGGGTGCCAGGGTAGTTCGAATCGATCTCGCACTTCGTAGCAACGCTCCATCAGCGCCATGGTCGCGAGGGCGTCATCGATTCCGATCGGCGGATCGATCCGACCTTCCATAACGGCGAGGAAGTCGCGGAGCACATCGTGAGCGAGAGCATCGAAGCCCGAGGGGTTCTGGGGAGCGCGCACGACTGTCTGCCCCTTCCCGGGGTGCGACACGGTGACACGGTCCAGATCGTAGATGCTCCATTCCAGCACGCCGTCCGCTCCCTCGATGCGGTATCGGTTCCGGCGGCGCGCAAGCCAGCTCAGCCGGAGAGCGACCTTCAGGTCCCCTCGCTTCAGCGTGGTTCTGGAAGATGCCTCGCCTCCCCCGAAACTGTCGTCCTCGTGGCGTTCCACGTCGAACCCGTCTCCGAGCCACCACACGGCCAGGTCCAGGGCATGGACACCGATGTCGAGCAGGACCCCCCGGCCTCCGGCATCGGCCCCGAACATCGAGGGGGTGGCTGCTGGCCATCCGAACCGGTCTCCCTCGTCCATATCGACGGACCGAACGGCGCCGAGCGCACCCTCCCGCACCATCTCGTGGATCAATCTGGCGGCCGGAATGTAGCGGCGCGTATGGTTGACCATGACGGGCACCCCCGCCTCCGATGCCTCTTCCTTCAATGCCCTGACCTCCTCCAACGAGGTGCCAAGCGGCTTTTCCGAAAGCACAGCCACCCCGTCGGCCACCAGGTCCCGGGCAATCGGAACGTGAAGGTGATGAGGCGTACAGATGATGGCGCCGTCCAGCGGCCCGGACACGTCGGAATGCGATGTCGCGACCTCGGCCTCGCAACCCAGGGACGCCGCAAGGGCTTTCGCTCGGCCCAGGTCCGGGTCGATGAGGACAACCGTGAGGCCGGACTCTGCGGCCCGGGCCACGGCCGGACCATGGAACGAACGGGCGATGGCTCCACAACCGATGAGCGCAACTCTCATCAGTTCGCCCCTCCGGCCCGGGGTTCCGCGATAGCGGAAAGCAGGTGTTCGCTCACGCCCAGGAGGGCCTTGGCCCTTGGTCTCAGCCCCGGGCCTCGAAGATCCCCGATCCATGCCCTGGCCAGAGATTCGGCATCGAACCAGGAGATCTCGAACCCGTGGGCCTCGAGGAATCGCCGAAACCGGGACACGGTGAAGGTATGCGGGTGCCCGGGATCCAGCGCCATTTTCGCGAGGAGCCGATGCATGTAATACCCCAGGCGCGAGCGTCCGTTGACCGTCAGGTACAGGGTGCCGTCTGGCGCCAGAAGCCGCCGGATCTCCCTCATGACCGCTGCGGGGTCCTGCGTGTGATCGATGCAGTTCTCCATGATGACCAGATCCCAGGCCTCCGACTCGAGGGGAACATCCTCCCCCCCTGCTTCAACGTAGGTCACGTCGGCCCTTCGGTGCGCAGCCAGGTGAGGGTTCGATGCGTAGAACCCGTCGAGGGGGTCGACGGCGACCCTTGCCTTGCCAGGGAGGTACCCCACGACGCCGATGGGACCCGATCCGAGTTCCAGGATCCGCGCCTCACCAGAGACCAGCCGACCCTTTCCAAGAGCGCGGAGCCGCTCCACCAGCTGACCGGCCCTCCATTCGTAGAAGTCGAGCCGCTGCAGGGAGTTGTTCGCCGCCTGCCCCGCGACGCCCTCCCAGAACCCCGCCTCGTAGGCCTGCGCCTGCTCCCATCTCTCCCGAGTCGCCATCACCCCCCCTCTGTTCCCGCCACATGAGCTGCCCTGGACCTGGGGTCCCAAGCCTTGGCGCTAGGTTCGGGTGGCACGATGTGTGCCACCCAACGGGGTTTTCCTACCCCAACCCCAACCTGCATGCCGAGACCCCTCACGATCGCACTGACCGACGAAGTCGACGGCCCCGGAGGCGCAGAGGTGCTGGTGCTTCAGCTGGCTCAGGAGCTCCGAGGCCGGGGTCATGAGATCGTTCCCGTCCTCCCCGAAGGCAAGACCGGCTGGCTGGCCGAACGTTTCCGGGAGGACGGATTCCGCCCCGAGTCCTTTTCCATGCGTCGGGCTCTCGACCTTGCACTTCCCGGAAACCTGGTCCAGATCTTCCGGCGAAGGGGGGTTGAGGTCGTGCACAGCCACGAGTTCACGATGGCTGTGTACGGGGCCGCCGCCGCCGGGCAGGCCCGGATCCCCCACGTGATCACCCTGCATGGCAATCAGGACATGACGGCGGTCCTTCGTCGGCGCATGGCGCTCCGATGGGCCTTCCGGACAAGCAAGGCTGTCACGGCGGTGTCCAGAGACACCCACCGGCACCTGGTCGGCACCCTGGGTGTGCGCCCCGATACGATCCTGACGATCCCGAACGGGATACCGGAGCGACGTGGACATGGGGCCCCGATCCGGTCCGAGTTCGAGGTGCGGGACGAGGAACTCCTCCTTCTGGCGGTGGGAAGCCTCCAGGAGCGAAAGGGCCATGCGGTCCTCCTGAAGGCCCTGGCCATCCTGGGGGCGGACGCCCGTTCGGTTCCGTGGAAGCTTGTCATTGCGGGTACCGGTCCAGAGCACGACCGACTCTCAGCGCTCGTGCAGAGCCTTGGGCTTGCGGATCGCGTGAGGCTGGCAGGATACCGGAGCGACGTCCCCGACCTTCAGGCCGCAGCAGACGTCTTCGTAATGCCCTCCCTGTGGGAAGGTCTCCCCCTTGCCATTCTGGAAGCGATGTTTGCCGGCACTCCCGTGCTTGCAACCCGTACCTCGGGAATCCCCGAGGCGATCGCGCATGATGTGGAGGGACTTCTCGTCCCTCCAGGGGATGTGGAGGCGCATGCGCGGGCCCTTTCGGACCTTCTTCTCGACCCCCGACTTCGGGAACGGCTGGGGAGGCAGGGACGCGTTCGGGCCCTGCGCGACTTCACGATCGAGCGGATGGCCTCGGACTACGAGCGTCTCTACCGCGGGCACGGCACGCGAGGGCACTGAACGGCGGAGGACCTGCGCGCACCGAGGGACGGTTTCCGGTCGCGCTCGCCGCGGGCCTGTGCGTCACTCCCCTTTGGGTTCCGGATCGTGTGTCCCCCGCTCCAGAAGTTCCACGAGCCCCCATGCCTGGCTGTAAACCCAAGCGATCCGGCGTCCCCCAAACGCCACGGCGGGTGCTGGCCGGGCGATGAGGCGGAACCCCCAAGCCTTGCCGGACCCGACGGCCTCGTCGAGGTCCTCCACCTCGAAACAGAGGTGGAGGAGTTTCACACCGGAACCGAGACTACGGCGCACGGGAGAGTCGTCGCCCACGGGTTCGACGAGTTCGATGGGAGCCCCATCCAGCGAAAGGAAGGCCACCCGCACTCGCTGGATGGGGTCTTCCCACGTCTCAAGTTCCGGGGCAACCGCCTCGATCGATGCTACGGCCATCCCCACGTGGTGGAAGGTGGCGCGCTTCCCGAACGCACTTGCCTCAACCATCCGCGGCATCGGACGAGGCGACGGCCAAGCGCAGCGCCACATGTGGCGGGCCGGGGTAGGCGGCCGGGTCCCGCAGGATGAAGCGGTTCTCCTCGACCTGTTCGAGCCCCGAGCGGTCGACGAAGAACGCACGCGTCGGCGCGTTCCGGTCCGTCGGCTCCAGATCGGCGAGCACGGCGCGATACCCCAAGGCCTCGGCCTCCCGTGCTGCGACGGCCATCATGGCCTCCTCGACGTTACGACCAAAGACGCGACAACTCAGCACGAAATCCGAGACCCGGGCCACCTGCTCGTCCTGGGGACCGTCGATGGGACTGAGGCTCACGAGCCCGGTGAGGCCGTAGTCTCCGAAGCGGTCCCTCACCCGAACCGTCCAGAAGCCATTTCCTTCCTTTGAAGTCCAGGCCCAGAGTTCCCCATCGGTCAGTCGGCGAGTCGAAAGGTTCATCTGGTTGGTCTTGTTCAGAAGCTGCGCAGCCCTCGGAAGGTCGGCCCGAGTCAAGGGCCGGACTTCTACCTCGATCTCGAGGGTGCTCAACCATTCCTCCATGGAGGAGACCGTGTCCCGGACTTCGCGACGGGCGCGCTCTGCAGCGTACATGGAGGCCCGACCGGCGTCTTCCTGGCTCAGGGTCGGCTGGTCGAAGCAAGGGAGTGCTTCGAGCGCCGGGACGTACCTCAACGGATCGGCGGGCCACTCCGGAACGAGAACCTCGGGCAGGGCCTCCTGGACCCGGCCCCGTTCGCTTGGGTTGTCGTCGATGAAGACCACCGAATCCAGTCCGAGGTTCAGTTCCGCTGCAAGGGAACGGATGTTGGCGGCCTTGTCCTGCCAGTTGATCCGCCAGCCGGCCAGGTCCTCCGGGCGGATCGCCATTTCCGGGTGGCGGCGCATGGCTTCGAGGGCGACCTCCTCGTCGTTCTTGCTCACAACGGCGAGGACGATCCCCCTATGGGAAAGAGCCTTCAACCGACGCTGAAAGTCCAGATGGGCCTCCCCCACCGGATCATGCCCACCGAGTCGGAGGCCCTCCCATCCCGCGTCGCCCACGATCCCGCCCCACAGGGTGTCGTCCAGGTCGACCACGACGACCTTTCTCGACAGTCCACGAAAACCCCTCACTGCGGCACGAATGTCGGAGGCAGCAGCCTGAAGCACCGCTCGACCCACCGGAGCCTTTGCGAGGTAGCCCATTCGCACGGACTCGACCGGATCTTCGAGGCGGTTCCACCGGGTCGCGTCGAGGAGAGCGACCCCGGGCTCGCCCGACAGGGATGTCGCGAGGGTCAGGTTCGCCTGGAGGAGAACACCGGCCATTCCGCGCGCTGGATCCAGATCAAGCATACCCAGACCTCGCGATCCCGGAGGCGGACTCCACGAAACAACGAGCACGAACCCGAACCGGTCCCGGGCTCGGAGGATCTGATCCGCAAAGGCCTCGACCTCCTCCTTCAGCGCCTCGGAATCGACAGGCTCGTGCCTCTTGGCCGCACTCAGGGCGGGGAGCACGGCTTCCGATCGGGTCCAGACCAGAAGGCCCTCCCCCTCCCGTTCCGGTATTGCCCCGAGCAATGTGGGCACGACCTCTCCGAAAGGGGCCACCCGCGCCTCGAGTCCCTCACCGAACGCATCTCCTGTGGCGAGGAGGGGTGGGAGGTTCTGAAGGTTGAAGTCCGAGGCTGCCAGGAGTCCCGGGAGACGGCCTCGGAGCTCCGAATCGCGCTCGGCCAGAGGATCCGTCATCCGGCACCCCCGGGGTCCACGCGTCGGGAAAGCTCCGCCGACAGGGCGGCACGTGTCCGAAAGGGGCTCGTTTCGGGCGGTTCCCCGAGGACGTCGGCCAGGGACACCGGAGAACCGAACTCCTCCTCGAAGGCCCCTTCGACCGCAATCATGAGGTTGACCACCCCCATTGAGTCCAGGGGCCCGCCATCCACATCGAGAAGAGGGGCGTCCTGCCCATCGGGAATCGAGAGGCCCGGGCCAAGGAGGGGCCTCGTTCCCTGGATTCCGCACTCCACCACGCGCTGAATTCGTTCCGCCGTCACGCTGGGTTCCTAGATGTTTAAAAGTGGGAGTTCAGAGTAGGTGTTCCGAACCTGCTCGGGACGAAGGCGCGGAGACCGGTACAAGCGTGGTGACGTAAGCGGAATCGCCTTGCAACCGGGGACCACCACGCCCAGGGTAAGCCTTGCATCCCACTCGAGCGAAAGCGCCCCGGCCCGCGTTGCGAGAATCCTTCCGAGGGCCCCCAGCGCGCCGGGCAGGTAGCCGGGATCACTGAAGTCATGAATCCGGGCCGTCCGGATCCCCCGCCGCCGTCCCATCGTGTACAGGGTCGAGAACACAACCCCGTCCGGCCCGCGAAGCACCACGCTTCGGGCCGTATTCCTGTGATCGCGAAGAACCGCCGCTTCGGCGGGAGAGAGTTCGCCAGCGTCCACTTCCGTCCACCCGCGAGAAGCTCCCCACCCCCGAAGGGCGGACGCTCTCAAGCGCTGAGATTCGAGTTCGACAAAGCCGAGTTTCCGAAACAGTTCGTTCACGACATCCGAACTCGTGAGATTGGTGATCGTGAGGTCGCGACGGCTCAGAACGGGCATGATCAGGGAAAGAGCCCGGGCACGATGGCCCTCCTCAACGTACCAGCTTGTGATGTTGCAGAAACGCTCGACCCTCCCCCCAACCTCCTGATCGCTGTAGATCGTGCCCGCAAAGCCCACGTAGTCTCCCGCATCGGTCACGAGGCCGTAGCCCACGTGGTCCTCGGGGTTCTGCCAGCCCCACGCGAAGATCCGGTTCCAACGGTCCGGGGGGAACGCCGGGTTCAACCGGGACAACACGGAACCATGAACCCGGGAGAACGCGTCGGCAGGCACAGGCCGCAACTCCACGTTCAAGATCGGCTCCGGGGACCAGCGACACACCTCATCGGTTTCACCCTGTCACCCTCGGGCCCTCGGCAACATGCCGGTCCAGACGGCCTGAACCCCTTCAGCCATCTCACGCACGTCAAAGCCCTCGCTTCGCGAAAGGCAAGCCGCTCGCCGGTCCTGAACTTCCCGGGAATCGGGGTCCGTCCGGGCCACCATGGCGAGTAGCTCGGCGAGGGCCGCATCGTCCCCTCCCGGGTGCACCCAGCCGGTATCCGGGGTCACGATTTCCGCCGCGCCACCCTCCCGCGCCGCGATGACCGGCGTTCCCACTGCCATGCATTCCACCATGACCAAGCCGAAGGGCTCGGGGGTGATGGAAGCATGAAGCCCCGCGTCAGCAGCGGCGAACAGGGTCCCGACGTCTGCTCGGGACCCCAGCCACCGCACCGAACCGTGGAGCTGGAGCCCTTCGCACCGGTCGCGGAGACCCTGAGCATATGGGTCGTCCGGGCCATACTCGGCCCCAACAAAGGCAACCACGAGGCGCTCCCGGGTCTCGGGGGGAAGCCGCCCGAGAGCCTCGATCACGACATGCTGTCCTTTCCATTCGCGAATGTTTCCCACCATGACGACGAGGCGTTGATGGGATTCGACGGAGAGCCCGTTCCTTACCTCCTCCCTCGGCCGGTCCACTGAACTCCTGAGCTTGGCCACGTCTACGCCCGCCCGGATCAGTGTCATCTTCTCCGGCGGAACACCTTGTCGATGGAGCGCAGCCTCCATGAAGGTGCTGATGGGTACATAATGATCAAAGCTGGCAACGACCTTCCGCTTCCACGCACCACCCTTGATTGGCTCGGCATCGCCCATTGCGTTTACGATGACCGGAACCCGTGCCGCTTTCCCAGCCGGGAGCCAGTCCGAGAAGCCCACATGCGGGGAGTTGTTGAGGTGCAGAAGGTCGATCCCACTTTCCCTGAGGAGTCTTCGCCGACGTTGAACGGCCCGGATCATGTCGAGGGTGCGCCGACCTCGCCCGGAACCCAGCCGCACCGCACGTTCGTGCGCGCGGAGATCCTCGAGGACCAGGACCTCGAGGCCAAGCGATCGGTACCGGTCCGCGAAGGGGTTGTCCTGGTAGAAGCAGGGTACGGGCGTGAACTGCGTCCGATCCACCCGGGTGACCGTGTCGAACATGATCTGGTGGGAGCCGCCCACTGTGCCATCCTCGTTCGCCTCTACCATTAGGACGCGACAGGGCTTCGGCGCCTCTCCATTCGTCCGGCTCACTTCCCCAGCGCCTCGGTCCGAGGATTCGCATCGGGCACGCTGTGCCCCCACCGCCCCCCCATCCACCCCGCCACCCCCGCCACCACCCGGTCCTGGTGGGCGAGGCCGGTCACGGTGTGGTCGGCCTCGGGGGCGAAGTCCACGTGGAGGCCGTCACCGAAGGCGACTTCGGGGAAGGACTCGGCGAACTGGGCCTGGTAGTTCACGATGTCGCCCATGTCGCCGGTTATGAAGACCCAGAAGGCCACCCCCCGCGCGCGCAGGGCCCCGAGCCCCCGGGCCATCTCCTCCCGGGGCGGGAAGATCCGGGTGTACTCGGGCGCCACCCACACCGACGCCTCCCCTTCGTCCTGGCCGTTCCCGCCCCGGAGCTTCCCCAGGTAGTACCGCGTCCGGGCCCGCAGCGATCGCCCCCAGGCCGCAGGCGAGAGAAGGCGGGGAAGGTAGTGGCGAAGCACGGCTTTCCGGGTGCGGTACACGAAGGGATCGAGCTGGACGAGCCCCACCACTCGCTCATCCTCGAGCGCCACCCAGTAGGCCATGTCGGCCCCGGAGCAGAGTCCGGCCAGGACGAACCGGTCCACCCCCTTTCGCTCCTGCACCAGGTCCATGGCCGTCTTCGCCTCGTGAATGGCGCTCTCCAGGAAGGAACGGTCGTCCCGCCGCACATCCGAATCCCCCACCCCGGCATGATCGAAGCGGAAGGTCGGATACCCCAGCGCCGAGAGCTTCCGGGCCATCTTCACATAGATCCGGCTTGCTCCCACCCGGTGCAGGATCCCCGAGTTGAGAAAGATCACCCCGGGCTTTTCAGCCGATGCGTGCGCCGCATCGGGCTCTCCCAGGATCCCCACCAGGTGACGGGCCTCCCCGAAGGTCAGGGCTCGCTCATTCATGCGGCCTCCACCCCGGTGGGGCTCCCGGCCCCGGTGAGTCGCTCCACAATGGCCTGAATGATCCCCTGCGGAAGGAGGGCCGACCCGAAGGCATCGCCCTCGGCCCAATTCCCCTCGCTGGGCACCACATGAAGCTCCGCCGCAACACCTGCGGCACGCATGCGACGCTCCAGCGCACGGTACCCTTCCCAGGGCCGGGAGACCACGAGATCCACGGGGAGCCCCGGGGGAAGTCCGGCCCCCTCCAGCTCCCGCCCCCGGAGGGCGTCGAAGATCGCACGCGGCAGGGGAAAGCCCCCTACCCCCACGACCCCCTCGCTCCCGGGCGCCCGCAGGAGCGCCTCGGTCTGTGCCATCCCCTCTGCACCCCCAAGGATCTCATGGAGCCATGCATCCCCCTCCGCCACCGGGTCCCAGAGCACGAGCCGTCGTACCGATCCGCCCACGCCACCTCCGCCCTCTCCCCCGCGCGCCGCCTCCACCGCCAGGAGCGCCCCGAGGCGGAGCCCCACCAGGGTCACCTCCTCGATGCCGGCGGTGTCCTGCAGCTCCTCCACCGCCATGGCCACATCGCCCACCCAGTCCTCCAGGCGCTGGTCCCTTCCCTCCCCCGCCGAATCCCCCGTCCCCCCGTAGTCGAAGCGGAGCACCGGATGCCCGGCCCGGGTCAGAAGGGTCGTGAGCTGCCGAAAGGCACGATGGCTCCGCATGTACTCCACCCCGAAGGGCCCGCAGAGGACGACGCCCCCCGGTGCATCAGCGCCGCCGCCCCCTCCCGCCCCGACCCGGGCCTGACCCGGGTGATAGGTGCCGTAGAGGGCCCGCTTCGCGGTACCGAAGAAGAAGGGATTCATGGGGTTACTTTCCTCCGGGAATGAAACGGCGCAGCCCGCCCAGGAAGCCACCCCGCGCATCGGAGCGGTCCTCTTCCGAGGGCTCGCCGGCGGAGTCCGGGGCATCATCCGGGCCAGCGGTGCCCCTGTCGGGACCCTGCAGCGAGGCAGGTGGTGACCGCGGAGCCACGGGCTCGGGCTCCTCGGGCGGGGTCCCTCCCTGCACCGGGGTGCTCGGTTCGACGGACGCACCTCGCCCGGCTGCCGCGCCCTCGGCCGCCGCGCCCTCGGTACCCGCTCGAGGGCCGCCCGCATCCGCGCCGCCCCCGGCGCCCGCACCCGCCGGCTCCGGGGCGTCCCCGCCCCCGGTGGCCTCCTCGATCTTGGCGGCGATCTGCTCCAGGGTCAGGAGGTTGATCTCCACGGGGCCGATCCGGTACCCCGTTTCCTTCTCGATCCGGACAATCGCCCGCATGGCCAGGAGGGAGTGCCCCCCGATGTCGAGGAAGTTGTCGTGGATCCCCACCCGGTTCGAGCCCAGGAGATCGCCCCACACCCGGGCCACCACCTCCTGGCTCGGGGTCACGGGGGCCACGTACCGATCCACCGGGGCGAAGGGATCGTGGAGCGCACCCCGGTCCACCGCCCCCCGACGGGTGCGGGGGAGGGCATCGAGCTGCACGAAGTTCTGGGGCACGAGCTCCCGGGGGAGCACGGCCCTCAGCCCGCGCCGGATCTCGCTCACCGTGGCGAAGTGCTCCGGGTCCATGACGAGGTGGGCCACGAGGCGAATCTCGCCGGGACGGTCCTCATGGGCCGTCACCGCGGCCTCCTGCACCGCCTCCATTTCGGCCAGTGCCTCCTCCACCGGGGTCACATCCACATCGGGGCCCTTTCGCCCCCCCCGGTCGCGCCCTCCACTCGTGGCCGCCGCCTCGCGGAGGCGGGCCAGGCGCGCCTCCGGGTCTCCGGCCGTCACCAGGAGGTGCGGGGGGGCCGAGGGTCGAAGGGCCACTTCCAGCACCCCGATCCCGGTGGCGGTGGGGAGCCCCTCGGCTGCGGCCTCGGCCACCGCCTTCCCCCGGGCCGCCTCGGCCTCGAGCGCCGCCCGGGTCCCCTTTTCCAGCTCCTCGGCCGGAAGACGCACCATGACGAAGTCCCGGGCCTGGGCCAGGAGGGTCCCGTCTTCGTCCGTGATCCGGACCTGGAGCGTCACCATGTTCTCCGAGATCTCGGTGCGCCCGATCCAGCTCCGGATCCGGGAGCCCCGGAAGGCCCGGCGAAAGGTGAACTGCCCGTACGAGGCCGGTACGTAGACCGATCCGGGCTCACCGAACCCCGGAAGGAGGGGCCCGGCCAGGGCCGTGGCATTGTCCAGGAGCGCCGGGTGGAGGGGGTGCTCGGCCAGGTCCGTCTCGAACGATGGGTCGAGTTCGAGGGCCAGCTCCACCAGCCCCTCCACCCCTTCCCCGCTCCCCTCGGCCATCCCTCGCACATTGCTCCAGCGGGGGCCCAGATCGAGATCCTGGCGGAGCCGGGTCCCGGATCCGCCCTCGACCTGGCCGGGGGTGGGCGCCCCCTTCGCGGCGCCCCCTTCCCCTTGCGTTCCCTTCTCGAAGGCGAGGGTCGGCGCGGCGGCCGCGGCGGCCAGGGTGTCGTCTCCCCCCGCCTCCGCCAGGCGTCCGCGCACATGGTCGGTCCAGGGCTCGTCGGGGGCGCCCCGGCCCATGACCACGAACTCCCCCCGGGCCAGTGCCTCGCCCGCGTCCCCTGTGGGCAGACGAAGCTCGAGTTCCCGGGTCGCCCCCTGAGGGACAAAGAAAGGCGCCACGAAGTAGAGCTCTTCCAGGGCGAAGGAGGCCGGGCCTCCCACCTCTTCCAGCGCTCCCCGTACCAGCTCGAGGTACCCTGCACCGGGAATGAGGGGGAGCCCGTCGGCCGTCCGGTGCTCATCGAGCATCCAGAGGCGGCCTTCCCGGAGCCGGACCCGAACACGCCCCCCCTCCCGATCCACCGCATCGAAGAGGGGGGTGCGGGCGCGCTCCCAGGGCCCCTGCGAGCCAGCCAGCGGGGGCCAGGCCACGAGCCCCCGGGCCGAATCCACCGCCATTCCCGTTTCCGCCCAGGCACTCCACCCCACCGAGATCCAGCGGGTGTGGAGGCTCTCTCCCTCCCGGGCCTTCTTCCGCGCCCAGGCATCGAGAAAGGCATTGGCGGCGGCATAGTCCACCTGGCCCGGGAGCCCGGCCTCGGCACTCACCGAGGAGAAGAGCACGACCACCTCGGGTGCAGCCGGGCCTCCGAAGACCCGGTCCAGGAGAAGGGTCCCCCTGACCTTGGGCGCCAGGACCCGGGCGGCGGCGGCAGGCTCCTTGAGAAGGGCAAGCCCGTCGTCGAGGACGCCGGCGGCGTGGAAGAGGGCATCCACGGCCCCGAACTCCTCGATGATCCGGTCCCGGGCCGCGACAAGGGAGGCCTCGTCCGTCACGTCGGCCACCAGGGGAAGAACCTCGGCTCCCTCGGCCTCGAGCTCCCGCACCACCGCCTGGGCCCGGCGCACCCGGGGGTCCAGGGCCGGGGCCCCGTCGTCCGGGAGCGCCGTCCGCCCCAGGAGAGCGATCCGGGCCCCCCGGGACCGGGCCAGGTGGCGCGCCACCTCGAGCCCCACCCCGCCGTACCCCCCCGTGATGACGCACACCGCGCCATGGGGGAGGGCCTCCATGTCGGTAAGGGCTCCCGTGGGAGTCGCGCCCGGGGAAGTCGCGCCAGAGGGGGTCGCGCCAGGGAGGGAGACACCCAGGGCAGGCGCCCCTCCCCCCGACCCGACCGGGCTCGCCTCCTGCACCGGGCCGTACCCGGGCACGAGGATGCCGCCGTCCCGGAGGGCCAGGAGCTGCGCCCCCTCGTCCACGGGCGGAAGGGCGAGGGCCTCACGGAGGAGGGCCGACGTTTCTGCGGAAACGTGTGGGGGGGTGGGTTCGGCGGCGCCGGAGGACGCATCGGCACCTCCGTCGGCGGCGCCCGCGTCGGGGTCGGCGGCATCGGCCGGAAGGTCGATCCACCGGGTCACGAGCCCCGGGGTCTCGGCGGCGAAGACCCGCACCGGGCCCGCAGCCAGGGCGCCGGCAGGATCGCCGGAGCCATCGGTGGCCCCCCGGGTCAGAACGATGAGTTCGGCTGCAGGTTCTCCCCCTGGCCCGGGCTCCCAGGTTCCGTCGGTGACCCGCTCGGCCACCCCTTTCCCCACCTCCAGAAGGCGGAGGAGAAGTCCGGTGGGGTCCGACCCCCCGACCCCTGCACCATTCTGGTGCACGCCATGTTCAACCATGCCCCAATCCAGTGCATCGGTCACGAGAATCCGGGGGAGGGCATGATCCGGCGGGGTTCCGATCCGGATCCCGGCCCCCTCCAGGAGGGCCTGGGTTCCCGCCGAGGGGGTGGTGCCCTCGGGGAGGAGGAAGGGGGTGTCGGGCGCCTCGAGTGAGGCGGCGTCTCCGCCCTCGACCACCACCTCGCTCCGCACTCTCCATTCCACCTGGTGGAGCCATTCGCCCAGGGGGCGGAGGTCGCCGCGCACCCCTTCGGCCTCTCCGGTTGCGCCGGAAGGGGCAGACAAGGGGGCAGAGGAAGGCCCAGAGGGGGCTGTGGGGGCGGAGCTGGAACCGGAGCTGGAGCTGGAGCCGGAGGTAGCCCCACCGGCCGCGGCCTGCAGCGCCGCCCCGTGCCCGCTCGCCCCGTGCCCGCTCGCTCCGTGCCCGGCGCCAACAGGCCCGGCGCCCCCGGTCCCGGCCGGTGCACCCGAGATCGCCGCGCCGGCCGATCCCCCATCCGCCCCCCCCGGCACCAGGCGCGGATCGGCCTGGCCATCGAGGCGGAAGACGGGCTCCACCATGTGCACGTCGCGCTCGAAGGGATAGGTGGGGAGCGGCACCCGGTGCCGCCGGGCCCCGTCATGCACCCCCTCCCAGTCCACCTCCACCCCCCGCTGCCAGAGGCGCCCGAGCACCTGGAGCATGTACCGGTCGTCCTCCACCGACTCGTCGGGGTGGCGGATCGAGGTGAAGATCTCCTGGGACTCGGCCCGCGCCGGATGGAGGCGCGAAAGGGTGGCCAGGGTGCGCCCGGGCCCCACCTCGAGGAGGAGCTGGGAGGGGTCATCCAGGAGCCGCTCGAGCCCGTGGGAGAAGCGCACCGTCTCCCGGAGCTGCCGGACCCAGTACTCGGGATCGGTGGCCTCGGCGGGGGTAATCCACCCCCCCGTGAGGTTCGAGACGAAGGGGAGCACGGGCGGCGAGAGGCGGGCCTCCCGGAGCCGGGTCCGGAAGGGCTCGAGAATGGGCTCGAGCATGGAGGAGTGGGCCGCCACCTCGATGTGGATCCGCCGTCCCTCCACCCCCCGCTCCCCGAGAAGCCCTTCCAGCGCCTCGATGGCCGCGACGGGGCCCGAGGCCACGGTGAGCTCGGGGCCATTGACTGCCGCCACCGAGAGCGCCTCCCCTCCCCCGCCCTCCATTTCGGCCAGGAGGGCGCGGAGATCCTCTTCTGAAAGGGGCACGCTCAGCATCCCCCCCCGCTCCACCCGCTCGAAGAGCCGGCCCCTCAGCACGACCAGCTCCAGCGCCTCCTCTGCCGAGAGGACCTCGGCGAGAACGGCCGCCGTGTACTCCCCCATGCTGTGCCCGATCATGGCCGAGGGGGTCACCCCCCACGACATCCAGAGGCGGGCCTGGGCGAGCTGGACCATGAAGAGGGCGGGAAGGGCCACCGAGGGACGCTCCTCCTCCTCCTTCGGAAGGGGGGGCGCCCCATGAAGCCCCAGGAGTCCGGCCACGCGCTGGTGGAGGGCCGTCTCTCCAAGGCCGTCGCGGAGGTGGGCCAGGAGTCCGTCCATCTCCTCGCGGAAGAGGGGCTCCTCCTCCCACAGATCCCGCGCCATGCCGGCGTACTGGGCCCCGCCCCCGGCAAAGAGGAAGGCGGCGGAGCGGGTCTCGTCGTCGCCCTCGTGGTCCTCGATCCGTTCGGGGTCGCCGGTGAGGAGGGCATCGATGATCTCCTCCCGGGTCCGGGCCACCAGGGTCCGGGTCACCTTGAGGCGGGCCCGCCCGGCCTGGAGCGTCCAGGCGGTGTCGGCCAGGGGGGCCACGGCCTCGCCCCGGGCCTCCCGCTCCATCTCTCCCTCCAGGTGATCCACCAGGCGCGCCGAGGCCCGCTCCAGCGCCGCCCGGTTCCGGGCCGAGAGCACCACCAGGTGCCGGGAGCGGAAGTCCGGATCGGAGGGAACGGGGGCCGGGGGAGCCTCCAGAATCACATGCACATTCGTCCCTCCCACCCCGAGCGAGCTCACCCCGGCACGCCGGGGATGGGGGCTTTCGGGAAAGGGCACGGCCTCGGTGGGGACCCGGAAGGGGCTCGACTCCAGGGCCAGCCCCGGGTTCGGCGCCTGGAAATGCAGGGAGGGGGGAATGACCCCGTCCCGCACGGCAAGGGCGGCCTTGAGGAAGCCGGCCACACCGGCGGCGGTGTCCAGGTGCCCGATGTTCGTCTTCACCGAGCCCATCCAGCAGTACCCGGTCCGGTCGGTATGGGCCCGGTACGCCTCGGTGAGGGCCGCCACCTCGATGGGGTCTCCCACCCGGGTCCCGGTTCCGTGGGCCTCCAGGTACCCGATGCTGTCGGCGCTCACATCGGCCACCGCCAGTGCCTCGGCAATGACCCGGGCCTGCCCCTCCACACTCGGCGCCAGGTACCCGACCTTGGCGGAGCCGTCATTGTTCATGGCCGATCCGCGGATCACCGCATGGATCGTGTCGCCGGCCTCAAGGGCATCGCGGAGGCGCCGGAGCACCACCACCGCCCCGCCATCGCCCAGGACCGTCCCCTCCGAGTCGGCATCGAAGGCCCGGCAGGAGCCGTCCGGCGAGAGGATCTCGCCCTCCTGGAAGAGGTAGCCCAGCCGATGGGGGAAGGTGATCGTGACCCCTCCGGCCAGCGCCATGTCGCACTCGAAGGCCAGGAGGCTCTGCACCGCCAGGTGAATGGCGGTGAGCGAGGTGGAGCAGGCCGTCTGCACCCCCACCCCGGGGCCCGTGAGGTTCAGGTGGTACGAGGCCCGGGTGGCAAGGAAGTCCTTGTCATTCCCGATATGGCGAACGAGGAAGAAGCCCATTTCCCGGAGAACGGCGGGATCGCCCAGGAGCTGGAACATCATGTAGGTGTTGGGGCCGCACCCGCCGAAGACCCCCACCGGTCCGGGGAAGGTGCCCGGGGCGTACCCGGCCTTCTCCATTCCCTCCCAGCAGAGCTCGATGAAGTGGCGCGTCTGCGGATCCATGACCGCCGCCTCCCGGGGAGAAAACCCCCAGAACCCGGCATCCCACTCCCCCGCCCCCTCCAGCGCCGAGGATCGGTACACGTAGGCCGGATCGTCCAGGAGGGCCGGATCCACCCCCCGGGCCTCCAGCTCCTCCCGGGTGAGGGTCTCCACCGACTCCACCCCGGCCTGGAGGTTCTCCCAGAAGGTCTCCGGGTCGCGCGCGCCCGGAACCCGGGCCGCCATCCCCACCACGGCCACCGCCGTGTCGAGATGGGCGTCCATGGCCCCGTCTCCCTCGCCTCCTCCCCCGTGCACCGTCATCCCGCCTCTCCGTCGTGGTCCGTACGCCCGGCACCGCCTCCCTGCGCCTCGCCCCGCCGCCGCGCCGCACGCCGGGCCCGCATGGCCGCCATGGATTCCCTCCGGGAGGCCGCCCGCTCCCGGGCCTCCCCTGCCCCCGTTTCGTCGCCGGCGCCGTCGTCGCCTGCGGTGCCTGGCGTGCTCGGCATACCCGGCGCCTGCCCTGCCGGGGACTCCCCCCGGATGCCGGTCCGGGCCTCGCCTTCCCCTTCCGCCGCCCTCGGGGCCACGAGGCCCGCCAGGTGCGCCGAAAGGGTGGCCACCGTGGGATACCGGAAGAGGTCCACCAGGGAAAGCTTCCCCCCGGCCCGCTCCGAGAGGCGCGAGTGGACCCGCACCGCCAGGAGCGAGTGCCCGCCAATCTCGAAGAAGTTGTCGTGGGGGGAAACCGTCTCCACCCCCAGGAGCTCGCTCCAGAGGGCCCGCACCTCCTCCTGAACGGCACGGACGTGGGATCCGGGGGGGGAGGCCATGGCCCCCGCCCCTCCCGACGCCCCGGAGGCCGCCCCCGGGGCCGGGTCTCCACCCTCCCCCGACGCGGCGCCGCCCTCCGTCGTCCCGGAGGCTCCCGAGGCGGGGTGCAGGGCGGTGCCCGCAGATGTGCCCGGTGCCGAGGCGGTGAGGGGGCCGGACGCGGAGCCGCCCCCGGGCCCGGTCACGGCTCCCGCGGCTGCGGCTGTGCCTGGTCCTGCGCCTGGTCCGGCGCCTGCTGCTGCGCCTGGTCCTGCGCCTGCCCCCGCACCGCCTCCCGCACGCGCCACCTCCGGCACCCGGGCCCGGTCCACCTTCCCGTTGGGGGTCAGGGGAAAGGCCGGGACCACCACCACCTCGGCGGGCACCATGATCTCGGGGAGCCGGTCCCGGAGCCACCCGCGGATCTCCCCCCGGGAGAGGTTCGAGGGGGCGCCGCCTGCGGCGGGAACGAGCCAGGCCACGAGGCGTGGCATCCCCTCCGCCTCTCCCTGAAGGAGCACAACGGCCGCCGCCACGTCGGGGTGCCCGGCCAGCGCCGCCTCGATCTCGCCCAGCTCGATCCGGTGGCCCCGGAGCTTCACCTGGTGGTCGGCGCGTCCGGCAAAGTCGAGCCCCCCGTCGGCCCGCATCCGGACCCGGTCCCCGGTGCGGTAGAAGCGCCCCTCGAACTCCGGCACCGGCGAGGGAATGAAGCGCTCCTCCGTCAGGTCGGGGCGATCGAGGTACCCGCGTACCACCGCCGCCCCGCCAATGAGGAGGTCGCCCTCCACCCCCGGAGGAACGAGGCGCCCGGCCCCATCCACCACGAGGAGCCGGGTGTTGGCAATGGGCGGCCCCAGGGGGACCACGGCCTGGCGGGCGTCGTCCTCCTCCACCTCGCGCACCGCCGACCAGACGGTCGTCTCGGTGGGGCCGTACATGTTGAGAAGGCGGGCATCCGGGGCCAGGTGGGTCCGGAGGCGGCCCACGAGTTCGCCGGGGAGCGCCTCTCCTCCGAGGAGGAGGACCCGGAGCCCGGCCAGCGCCTCTTCCGCCCCCTCCTCGGCCAGGAGGAGGGCCGCCTGCGAGGGGGTGCACTGGAGGTGGGTGGCCCCGCTCCGGAGGAGCTCGGCCGAGACGGTGGTCACCACCTCCTCTCCCGGTCCCTCGGCAGTGGCAGCCCGGGGGGTGGGGACGGCCCCGGATCGGGGGGTCACCCCGAAGGCCCGGGCCACGGTGGCCAGGCGGTCGAGTCCCTCGATGACCTGGTCCTCCTCCACCCCGAAGTCGATGAGGCAGGCGATCTCGTCGGCCCCCAGCGCCTTCATCTTCTCCGCCAGAGCGATGCAGCGGTCCACGTCGCCCATGAGGGAGGAGGTCTCGAAGTAGCGCTCGAAGGCGTGATCCAGGAGGGCGTCCATCTCCTCGGGCGAGAGCCGGGCCTCGCGGAGGTCCTTGCCACCGTCCTCCGCCACGGCGCTGATGAGCCCCACCGCCGTGCTCAGGTAGTTCCGGAAGGGGGCCCGGACCCGGGCCCGGACCTCCTCCATGGTGGGCCCCACCCAGGTATGGAGCATGATGGCGACATGCCCCTCGCCGGGGTGCCCGGCCTCGCGGCGGGCCTCCCGGTAGATCCGGATCTTCTCCTGGAGCTCCTCGGGGCGCTGCCCCAGGAGATGGGTGAGGAGGTGCGCTCCCACCTCGCCTGCCCGTCGGAAAGTCTCGGGCGAGCCCCCGGCCGTCACGAAAATGGGGAGCTCGGGCTGGACCGGGCGGGGGTGGAGGGCCAGGGCATGGGTCTGCCCCGAGGGCCCGGTGCGCTCCACCGTGCCTCCCCTCCAGAGACGCTGCACCTCGCGCATCTGCTCGAACATCCCCTCCTTCCGGTTGGCGAAGTTCTCCGGCCGGAAGACGAAGTCCCGGTCGTGCCACCCCGAGGCGAAGGAGAGGTCCACCCGGCCATTGGAGAGGTTGTCCACCACGGACCACTCCTCTGCCACCCGGATGGGTTCGTGGAGGGGGAGGACCACGCTCCCGGCACGGATCCGGATCCGCTCCGTGAGGGCGGCAATGGCCGCTCCGGCCACCGACGGATTGGGGTAGATCCCCCCGAACTCGTGGAAGTGTCGCTCCGGAGTCCAGATGGCGGAGAAGCCGTGGGCCTCGGCGAATGCGGCGCCCTCGAGGAGGAGCCGGTACCGATGGCGCCCCGGGGGCGGTGGCTCGGCCCCCTCCTCCCCCTCGGCCGAGAAGAAGAAGAGGGAGAAGTCCAGGGTGGCCTCGGGCGAGCCCGAGACGGAGGAGGCCGTGGGGCCGGGTGCGCCGGCGGCCGCGGTGGCCCCGCTGGCCTGGCCGGGCCCGGCACCCTGCGCCGAGTCGTGCTCCGAGGAGTGCTCCTGGCCTCCGGCGGAAGGCCGGGCCGGGCGCCGCTGGGCGTAGAGCTCCACCGTGGCGCCCCGGGCCAGCGTCCAGAGGATCTCCAGCACCGAGATGTCGAAGGAAATGCTCGTCACGGCGAGCCACCGGTCTCCCGGGCCCACCCCCACGGCCTCGTCCATTCCGGTGAAGAAGGCCACCACATTCCGGTGCTCCACCATGACCCCCTTGGGCCTCCCGGTGGAGCCCGAGGTGTAGATCACGTAGGCCAGCGCCTCGGGATCGTGAACGCCCGGATCGCTGGCGCCGTCGGCCCCTGCAACCGCCCCACCCGCAGCATCGGCCACCACCACCGGAAGGCCCGACGGGGGCGAGAGGCGGGCCCGGGTGTGGGCATCGGTGACAAGAGCGGCGGGGCGGGCATCCTCGAGCATCATGGCCACCCGGGCCTCCGGGTACTCGGGATCAATGGGGACGTACGCCGCCCCCGTCCGGAGCACCCCCAGGAGGGCCGCCGGGAGGGTGACGCCCCGCCCCATGCTCACCGCCACCCGATCCCCCGGCCCCACCCCCCGAGCCCGGAGGCGCGCGGCCACGGAGCCGGCAGCAGCATCGAGCTGGGCGTACGTGAGGCGCTCCCCTCCCGAGGCCACCGCCTCCGCCTCGGGCGTCCGGGCCATCTGCTCGGCAACGAGGCCGTGCACCGTGGCATCGGCAGGAAGGGGCCGATCGGTGGCATTCCACCCGGTGAGGATCCGCTCCCGCAGTGCGGGGGGAAGGGGGTCCAGCCCCTGGAGGGTCAGGGAGGAAAGGGAAGCCTCCGAAGCCATGGCCTCCAGGTACCCCAGGAAGAGATCCCGGAGGGCCAGGATCCGGGCCTCGTCCAGCTCGCCAGGGTCGAACTCGAAGCGGATCCGGAGTCCGGGCCCCCCGGCCTCGGCCCCGGACCGCCCCCCCAGGTTCACCGCCACGGTGAGGGGAAAGACCAGGGGGTTGTAGAGGTCGACGCGCCGGGCCTCCCAGGCCGGGTCGTCCTGGACCAGGGCATCGCCCCAGAAGGGGGCCTGCACATTCAGGACGCTCTCGAAGAGGAGATCCCCGGCCCCCACCCCGCTCCACTGCTGGATCTTCGAGGGAGAGGCGTGCTCATGGGCGCGCATGGCCACCCATCGATCGCGGAGTCCGGCCAGGAAGTCGGCCATGGAATGCTCCGGGTCCACCTCCACCGCCAGGGGCACCGTGTTGATGAAGAGCCCCACACTCCCCTGGGCGCCGGGAAGGGTCCCGGCCCGCCCCCCCCGAATGGCCCCGAAGGTCACCTTCCGGGCCCCGGTGAAGGTGGAAAGCGCGAGGGCCCACGCCCCCTGGACCAGGGTGTTCAGGGTGACGCCGGTGGCCTCGGCCGTGCGTTCGAGTCCCGGGAGTACAGTCGGGGCCACCGGGGCCTCCCGGAAGTGCCACCGCCCCGGAGTGCGGCTGCCACCGACCCGCCGCGGGAGGGAGGTGGGCGCCGTGACCCCCGCCAGGGCCTCCTTCCAGAAGGCCTCGTCTCCCGAATTGTCGCGCCCGCGAATCCAGCGGGCGAAGGCCTCCGGGGGGGGCGGGGCAGCGGCTCCGGCACCTGAAGCCCCCGAACCGGGGGCATCGAGCTCGCGGAAGAGCTGGGCCAGGGCGTGGCGGTAGCTCTGCCCGTCGGCGATCACGTGGTGGAGGGTCCAGACCAGGCGACGCTCCCCCCCGGGGAGGGTCACGAGGTGCAGACGGAAGAGCGGGGCCTGACCCAGGTCGAAGCCCCGGGCCCGGTCCGCCTCGAGCCAGGCGGCATAGGGATCGGGAGCCCCCGTGCCGGAGGGGGTGGCCGTCCCGGAGGGGGCGCCCGCACCTCGCGCGTCGCCGGGCCGGCTGTCCCCCTCGATCCGCACCTCTTCGATCCGCACGGGCACCTCGGGGTGCACCCGGGCCACGGGCTCCTCCCCGCCCTCCCATGCGAAGTCGGTACGGAGGGCCGGATGTGCCGCCACCACCCGCCGCCACGCTGCCTCCATCCGCGGAAGGTCAAGGGCGAAGCCGGGCTCCAGCGTCACCTCCACCTGCACCACGTCGATTCCCGTCTCCCGCCCCTCGCGGAGGAAGTGGTAGATCATCCCGAACTGGAGCGGGGTCACGGGATGGGTGGCCGGGGGTGCCGCAGTAGCAGAAGGAGCGTCCGTGACGGTCATGGGCGAGGCGGGTCCGGTACCGGGGGTGGGTTAGGCTGCACTGGGAACGCGGGGGGGCGCCGCAGCGAGGGACACCGAGGCGGGTGGCTACGGAGCCGCGGGGGCGCTGGAACGGGGGGCGGTCCGTTCGGCGTCGTTCCGATTCATGGGAATGTGGTTCAAGAGCCGTACCAGAAAGGTTTCCCGCCCGATCCTCACCTCGGCACCGATCCACCCCGTCCGCCCCGCCCCGTCCCTGCGCCGAAGGGGGCGCACCGACGACGTGTTGCGCTACCGCAACGGTGGATTGCCGGAGGGGGAGGGATTCTGCCCGTCCTCCCCTCCTGGAACGAGGCGAAGTATCCGATCGTCGCCTTCCCGGGGCGTGCCCCGCCCGTCGCGGTTCGAGGTGGAGACCCAGACCGTGCCATCGGGCGCCACGGCCACGCCCCGGAGTCGTCCCCACCGGCGTTCCCCGATGGGCTCCTGGCAGCGCACGAGAAGGGCGGGCGCCTCCCCGTCGGCCCCGATGGATCCAGCCCGCCCCCGGGCCTCCTCCACCTCCACCCGCACGACAAGCTGGCCCCGCAGGCCGGTCAGGAAGAGCTCATGACCCCAGGACGCGTGGTCTGCGGCTTCCCCTCCGGTGTTCGGCTCAGGCGGAGACGGGGAAAGGGGGCGGGCGGCGAGTCCGGCCGGGGCCACCGCCGGGTTCCACTCGGCCAGGGGCTGCAGGTGCTCGGCGGCGTCGTGGATCCCGGCCTCCCGGGGCCATCCGAAGTCGGGAATCCCCCGGTTGAACGCACCCTCGGGGTGCCCGGACGAAGGGCCCGGCACCAGGGGGAGGACGTTCAGCTCGTCCTTTCCGATCCGGTTCCCCTCGAAGTCGAGCCCCGAGGGACCGTGATCGATGAAGAAGAGGGTCGATCCCGAGCGGTGGATCCCCTGGCTGTTCCGCACCCCGGTGGCCACCACCGTCGGCTCGGCTCCCCGGGGAGGGAGGCCGGTTCCGGGATCGAGGGCAATGCGGAGGATCGAGCCCCGCGGGTCGCCGGGATCCCGCGCGGCCGGCGGGTGGAAGCCATCGCCCACCGCCAGGAGGAGGGTCTCGGCATCGACGAAGTGAAGGGCCCCCCCGGCATGGAGGGGGTTCGAGAGGATCCCTCTGGCCACCACCACCGGGTCCGTGCCCCGCCCCGGGTCGTCCGCGCCCTCAGAGACGTGGGTGTAGCGGAGAATTCGGAGCTCGTAGGGGCGGGCTCGGTCATCGCCCAGGCGGATCCGGACCCGGGCCCACTGGTTTCCCAGCCAGGAGCGATCCTCCCGACGATCGAAGAGCCCGGCCAGGTAGACCCATCCGTTCCCCCGGGCGGCTCCCCCCCCTGCCTCGGGCCCGGCCCCCGCACCCGCGCCGCCGAACCCCGGATGAAGGGCGATCCCCAGGAGCCCGGCCTCCTCCAGCGCCGCCACCGGGAGGGGTTCGGGGAGCCAGGGGGAGACCCGGTCCTCGAGGGCCTCCACCCGGGGCGAGACGACCTGCACCTGCCCGCTTCGCTCCGTCACGAGGAGGCGACCGTCGGGGATGGGGGCCAGTCCCCAGGGCACATCGAGCCCCCGGGCCACCTCGCGGGCTTCCCATCCATCCGCATCGCCGTGTGCATCGCTGCAGAGGGGCGGAGGCTTGGGCGCCTCTCCCCGCACCTCGAAGGGAATGGACCCCGGGTCCGGGGGGGAGCAGGCCGTGGCCCCCAGGAGGCCGGTCAGGGCAAGGAGGAGGAGGCCGGGGAGGGGGGGCGAGGACGCGGGCGTGGACGGGAGCGGAGCGTCCGGTGCGGCGGAAGCGGAGGGGGTTGAAGCGTCCGACGCGGCAGAGGCGGTGGGAGGCGCGGAGGCATCCGACCCACCGAGGAGCCCCTCCACCTCGCCCCCCTCCCGCACACTCCCGAAGCGGAAGCGCGAGAGGAGGCGCCGCAGGCGAGGGAGGGCCGCCCCGATCCCCCGGTAGTGGCGGACCCGGGTCAGCGCCGGGAGCCCCACCACCCGGGGCTGGGCCGGGTCCACTTCCCAGGGGTGGAGGTAGAAGGTGGCCCCCCGCCCCCGGGCCTCCGCATCGCGAAGCGCCGCCTCGGTCCAGCGCAGGGGAAACTGCCGGAAGGTCCCTCCTCCCCCGGCCGGAAGGGTGCGCCCCCCCAGGCGGAGGGTGGCGGGAGGAAGCTCGGCCAGGGGCCCGGCCGGGGTCTCGATGCGCCAGGGGGTGCGGGCGCCGGCAGGGTAGCCATACCCCCGACGCCGCACCGGGTAGAGGCTCGAGTCGTAGCGGTACCCCTCCTCCACGAGGATCTCCAGCGCCCACTCCCGCCCGGGCACAATGGAGAAGGAGGGCGCCCTGTACCCCTCCACCGGGGTCCCGGAAAGGTCCTCCAGGATCCGCTTCGAATCGCGCACCTGCGCGCGGAATTCGTCGGGGGCAAGGTGCGTTACCCGCCGATGATCCCACCCGTGGGAGGCCAGCTCGTGCCCCCCCGCCGCGATCTCCCGGACCAGGTCGGGATGCCGCTCCGCCACCCATCCCAGGGTGAAGAAGGTCCCCCGGGCGCCCGCCTCCGCCAGGAGTTCCAGGATCGCGTGCGTCCCCACGGCCACCCGCGATGGGAACCCCTCCCAGGCATCCCGGGTCACCCAGGGCTCCATGGCCGAAACCTGGAAGTACTCCTCCACGTCGAGGGTGAAGTGGTGAAGAGGACGCGGAGGGGGAGAGACCATGGGATCCCTGGAGTGGAAGGCCGGGGAGAGACAGGAGGGACGGTGCCGGTGGAGAGGCGCAACGCCCGTGCCATGGGGGTGCTGCGGGGCGGGTCCGGCGTCTCCTCTACCCGGAGCCTGCGGTTTGGATCGGGTGGCGCCTCGCCGACCCCGGGCCATACGGGCGAGCCAGGCATACGGGCGAGCCAGGCATGCGCGCGGGCCGGGCATGCGGCACATATCCTGCGACGGCCCGAGAGGGGCCGGGGCACCGGTCCACCACGACGGTACGCACCACGCGACGCCACACGCGCACGGAGAAACGGGATGCGGAGAGGGGGACCGGGGAGAAGGACGTCGGAAGGGGGTGCGTCGGAGGCGCGCGCGTCGGGCGCTCCGGCGGCCGCACGGCCGCCGCAGGCGAGGCGGCGAATGGCACGGCCGTCCGAGAGGCACGCATCGGAGCACACGGAAGGCAGGGGGCGCGGCACCGGTTGGCCCGGCGCCTCGGTTTTCCTCCTCCCCCTCCTCCTCCTTCTCCTGTTCCCGGCCCTTTCGGGGCTGGGCACCGGGTTCAGCGCCGGCCTCGGCCTGACCCTTCACGCCCAGGGGGGCGAGTTCGGGACCCTCCGGGTGGAGGTGCGGGGCGACGAGGGGCCGGGGACCCCCCAGCTCCTGGCCGGCGTTACCCTCACCCTGGTCCCGGAGGGCCCGGGCGTCCCGGTGGAGCGGCGCACGAGCTCGGCGGGGGTGGTGGAATTCGCCTTCGTTCCTGCAGGACGCTGGACCCTTCGCGCCGAGCGCTTCGGATACGTGCCCCTGGTGGTGGAGGGGGTGCAGGTGCCGCGGGCAGACCGGGTCACCCTCCCCGTGGTCCTTCGGGTGGCCACCGCGCCGGTGGACCAGGTGGATCGGGTCCCCTTCCGGACCCTGGCGCCCGCCGCAGCGGCTGCGGCGGCCGCGGCCGGGCGAGAGCTCTGGGGGCTCCGGGTCGATCCCGTGACTGCCGTCCTCGAGAGCCCCCGGGCCGGTGAGGGAGGCTGGGGCCCGCCAGGCCTCCCTCCGCGCTTCTCGCGCCTCCATGTGGACGGGCTCCCGGCGGGGAGCGCCGTGGCTCCGGTGCGGGGCGCGGCCCTCGATCGCTTCGCCCTCCACCCCGACCCCCTCCTGGAAGACCCGGTGAGCGCCCTCGTTCCCATGGGTCGCCTCACCGCCGACGCCCTGGGCGCGAGCGCCACCGCCGGGACCGGGCTCGCGGCCTCCGGGGCCTGGACCGGGATGGTGCGGGGCGGGGTCCTGGCCCTGGCGCCGGGCGACGGTGGCCGGAGTGACCTCGAGGCCGTGGTGGCGCCCGAAGTGGCGGCCTTCGCCTCGGGCCCCCTCACGAGCGAGACGACCCGGCTCCTCGTGGGCGTCTCGGGGCGGCGCCTCCTCACCCCCCTCCCCACCCTCCTTGCCCCCCTCCCCCTGGAAGAGGATGGCTCTCCGGGCTCTGCCCCCGCCGGGCGGAACCAGGTCATGGAGCGCGACGTGGTGAGTGCGCTCTTCCGCCTCGATTCCGAGCTCTCTCCCACCCTGGACCTGAGCTGGCAGATCCGGGTGGCCACCCTTCCCGGCGAGACCCCCTCCCTGGGGCTCCCCGCCCTTCCGGGCCTCCTCCTTCCCTCGCGCGGGGGAAGCGACCTCTCCACCGCGGCCCGCCTCCTGGCCCGCTCCGACGGGGGCACGGCGCTGGAGCTGCGCCTGGGGGTGGAGCGCTCCCTCCGGATCACCGGAGTGGGCGAAGGGGGGACGATTCTCCCCGCCACGGGCTTCGTGGACCGGGGCGACTTCCGCGGCGCCCCCCTCGGGGCCTCGGGGGAGTTCGAACGGCTGACCCTCACCTTCGCGCCCACGGCCACCTTCCGGATGGGGGAGCAGAGCCAGGTCGAGACCGGGCTCACCCTCGCGGTGCGACGCCACGAGGAGCGGGGGGCGGCCCTCCCCGCCGAGTGGATCCTGGCCCCGGTTGCAGGCCAGCCCCCCCGGTACCGCGAGCTCTGGGCCGGGCCCACCCCGACGGCCTCCTACACTGTACCCCGGGCCGGGATCGGGGCCCGGTACCGGTGGACGCCGGCTCCGGGCGCCCGCCTCGACCTGGGGCTTCGGGCCGACTTCGAGGCCCTTCCCTTCGACGAGATCACCGAGAACGAGGGGTGGGCCCTCCTCACCGGGATCCCCCGGGCTCCTCTCGAGGAATTCCGCTCCGGGCGCCTGGGCCCGGAGGCCGAACTCCGGTGGCGCCCGGGAGGCACGTCCCCTTTCCTCCTGCAGGCCCGGGGCTCCATGCACCATGGCGACACCGAGCCCTGGCTCCTTTCCGAACTCCTCCGGGAGGGCGGGAGCACCCGGATCACCCGGGCCCTGGGCTCGGCCGAGGCGGGCGACCCGGTCCGGAGCCACGAGGCGCCCCGCCTCACCCTCCGGGGGCCCGCCTTCCAGCGGCCCCGGGCCATGGTCGGTGAGGTCTCGATCGATGCGGGCCTCCCGGCGGGGTGGACCGTGGGGGCCGGCGCCTTCTGGCACCGGACCGACTTCCTTCCCCGTCGGCGCGATCTGAACCGGGTCCCCGGGGTCGGGGTGACCGATCCCTTTGGCCGGACCCACTTCGGCAACCCCGTTCTCGTGGGGGGGCTCGTGGCCATCGAGCCCGGGTCCGATCGGCGCTTCCCCACCTTCGACCGGGTGGATGCGCTCGAATCCGACGGGTGGACCGAGAGCTCGGGGGTGACCCTTCACGCCGGGTGGGATTCGCCCCGGGCCCACCTTCGGGGGAGCTGGACCCTCTCCACCGCCACGGACAACGCCCCCTTCGACCCTGCCGGCTTCGGCGCGTCGGTGGACGGTGCCCCCGACGGGGCACTGGCGGACCCGGCATGGCGCGAGGGGACCTCGGCCTTCCATACGCCCCACCGGGGGCAGGTCTCCGCCGAAGCCACCCTTCCGGGGCTGGACGCCATCCGGGTGGGCGCCCTTCTGGGGGTGCGAAGCGCCCTCCCCTTCACCCCCGGGGTGCGCGACGGACTGGGCTCCGGATGGACCACCGGATGGACGGGTCTCGAGCCCATTGCCTTCGACCCGGGCCTTCTCCCGGCCCCCTTCCTCGAGGCCTGGCCCTGCCTTCGCACCGCCACCTCCACCCGGAGAATGGAGCGGAATGCCTGTCGGGGCGAGGCCATCCGGCAGCTCGACCTCCGGGTTTCGGTGGACCTCCCCTTCCCCGGCGGAATGCAGGGGCGGCTCCTCGTGGAAGGGCTGAACCTTCTCGACGAGGGCGACCGGATCCTCGACGCCGCCCTCTTCCGGGCGGTCCCCCCGGCCCCGGAGGGGGCTGGGCCCGAGGCCCCGCGCTTCGAGCGTTCCTCCGACGGACAGAGCATGATCCTCCCCGTGGAACCGAACCCCACCTTCGGCACCCCCCTGGCCGACCTCTCTCCCGGACGAGCCCTCCGCGTGGGGCTGGAGGTGCGGTTCTGATGCGCCGGCTCCCCCTCCTCCCCGCCCTCCTCCTCTCCCTCCTCCTCCCTCTCGGGGGATGCGAAGGGGCGGGAGAACGCCAGCTCTTCGATCTCTCCGCCACCGGGGCCATCGAGGCCACCCTCTTCGTGGACCTGGACCTCGAGGGCGCCCCCTCCGCCGGGGATCCGCGCCCCTCGGGGCAGACCCTTGCCTTCCGCTTCCAGGGGGTCTCCGAGGCGGTGACCTCCTCGAGCACCGATGCCGGCGGGGTGGCCTTCACCGGGTCCATCCCGGTGGGGAGCTACCGGGTGGACCTCCTCTCCCCCCTCCTGGGCGACTCGCTCCGGGTGGTGGGGCTGACGCCCGATCCCGTGGTGGTCACCCCCGGCGACACCGTGGCGGCGGCCGTGGCCCTCGCCTTCTTCGAGCGGACGCCGGCCGAGGCTCGCCAGACCCCGGGGCGGCGCGTCTACGTGTCCGGGGTGGCCCTCCATGCCACCGGCGACCTCCCCGGCGGGGTCATGCACCTCCGGGGGCCGGACGGGGCGCTCCGCACCGAGGTCACGGCGGGGGTGGGGGTGGGCCCCGGTGACACGGTCCGCGTGCTTGGGCGGGTCACCCCGGTGGGACCGGGGACCGTGCTGGCCGGAGGGCGCCTCGTGCGCCAGTCCACCACCGAGACTCCGGGCGCCCCCGCACCGGTCTCCGTGGTCACCGGCGATCTGGCCGGGGCGGGGGGATCGGGCGCGGGGAGCGCACCCCCTCCCGGGAGCCTCGATGGCGAGCTCGTGGCCATTGCCGGCGCCCAGGTGCTGGAGGCCTCCACCCAGGATGGGGTCGTCACCGCCCGGGTGGACGACGGTACCGGGAGCGGCGTGGTCCGGATTCCCCTGGCCCACCTCTCCGCCGGGGGCTTCCCCACCCCCACCCCCGGAGCCGTGCTTTCCCTCGTCGGGGTTCTCCTCCCCGAGCCCCCGGGTCCGGGGGTGGCGGCACCCGGTCGGTGGGTCCTGCGTACCCGCACCGGTGCCGACGTGGAGGTCGAGGCCCGGGGCACCCTTCGGGGCCGGGTCTTCGAAGACCGCAACGGAACGAACGCCTTCGATGCCGGTGACGAGCCCCTGGCCGGGCTCTCCCTCCGCATCCTCCCCGCCGGCGCCGGGTCCGAGGCTGCGGCCGTGGTGGAAAGCGGGAGCGACGGCCGCTTCACCGTCCCCAACCTCGGGGTCGGGAGCTACACGGTGGAGCTCGTGAGCGAGACGGTCCCCGCCGGACTCTCCGTTCGGCGCCTCGAGCCCTCCCCCGTCACCGTGGAGGCCGGAACCCCCGTCGACGTGGTGGTGGCGCTGGGCTTCCCCACCCTCCCTCCGGCCGGGGCCCGCGAGCTCCCGACCGGGGCGGGCGTCTTCGTGCAGGGCGTGGTCCTGCATGGTCCGGGCGCCCATGGCGACGGGGCGGTCCACATCGCCTCGGGTGGGGAGGCCCTCCGGCTCCCCGGCATCCTTCCTCCGAGCGTCCAGCCCGGAGACCAGGTGCGGGTGCGGGGGGTCATCTCCCGCGTTCTGGGCCAGCCGGTGGTGGCCGGCGGACAACCCTTCATCGAGGGAACGGGTTCCCTTCCTGCCGCCGCCATCGTGAGTTCGGGGGAGGCTGCAGCCGCCGCCGGGGGGACCCGCGATGCCCAGCTCGTCCAGGTCCGCGATGTGGTGGTCCAGGAAGTGCTGCAGGAAGGTGCAGTGTGGCGCGTTCGGGTGGACGATGGCTCGGGCGGTCTCGTGGTCCGGGTGCACCTGGCGGGAGCGGGGCTCAGCTCGGCCCAGGCCGCCGCCCTCTTTGTTCCGGAACGTCGCATCTCGGTGCGGGGAGTCCTCGTTCCCTTCCCCCCGGCATCGCCCCCTCCGGGCGACGAGACATCCCCCCCGAACGAGCCGGAAACTCCTGCTGGATGGGAGATTCGGCCCCGAACCGCTGCCGACCTCGAGGCGCTGTGAGACCAGGAACTTACGCTGATCCGACCCCCCGCATCCCCCGAAATGACTTCGGGAAAGAGGAGACCCCGACGATGACCGCTGCCTCCCGCCCTGCCGGAACGGTTCCCCAGGTCCTCGTGGTGGAAGACGATCTCACCGTGCAGGGTTTCATCCGGCGCACCCTGAAGCGCAGCGGCTACACCTGTCTCGTGGCCGCCACCGCCGAGGAGGCGCTGCGCATTTCCAGCGAACAGGAGGAAGGGGCCGGGATCGATCTCCTGGTTCTCGACATCATGCTCCCCGATTCATGGGGAACGCGGCTCATGCAGGACATCCGGGCCCAGCACCCGAAGGTAAAGGTGATCCTCATGTCGGGGTTCACGGCCGACGATCCGATCCTGGCCGCCGGAGTGGCGGCCCGGGACCCGGAAATCCCCTTCCTTCCCAAGCCCTTCGAGCCCGAAGCCCTCATCGACGCGGTGGAACAGGTTCTCCGTCGGAAGCGGTGACCCGCGCCTGCAGGAGGCGGTCTCCCGGGAGGATCCGGTCCAGGATCTCCCCCCCGGACTCCACCCATCCGAAGGCGGTGTACCCTCCGTCGAGGTGGGGCTGGGCTGCGTGGGTCATGAAGAACTGCGCCCCTTCCGTATCCTTCCCGGACGAGGCCATCCCCACCACTCCGCGAACGAAGGGGAGGGGGGTGAATTCGCTCCGGATGGCGAAGCCCGGGGTCCCCGTCCCGTCGCGGAGGGAAACGTCGCCCCCCTGGGCCACGAAGGCCCCGATGACGCGGTGGAAGGGGGTTCCGTCGTAGGCACCCTCGAGGGTGAGATCCACCACCGTCTGGACGGTGAGGGGGGCCAGGCGGGGAACAAGACGGATCACGATCTCGCCTCGCTCCGTCTCGAGGATCCAGCGAGGCTCGGGGCCCAGCGCCTCCAGCCGGGCGGGCTCCAGGGGGCGCTCCACCTCCGGGATGGCCAGGCCCCGGGGGCGCACGCCTGTGAGCTGCTCGAGGGCATCGGCAGCGGCCCGCCGAACCGCGGGGCGCCGATCGCCGGTGGCGGCCTCGAGGCGGGGTGCCACAGCCGGGTCTCCCACCTCCCCCATGGCCAGGAGAAGGGCCTCGGTCCGCAGGGTGGCATCGCGGGTGGCGGCCGCCGCAGTGGCAGCCGTCCCGTCGCCAGCGGCGGTGCTCCCATTGCCACCGGAGGAAGCGCCCTGCGTCCGGCCGGGGGCCGTGCCCGGGGTGTCGCCCAGGGCGGCATCGAGGGCGGCCTCCAGGGCCGGGACGGCACCGAAGCCATGGAACACCGGGTGCCCCAGGGCCCGAATGGCGGGGACGGCCGCCGGAAGGGGTCCCTCCCGGGCGAGTTCGGCCAGGCGTTCCGCCACCAGGACCAGCTCTGCATCGGCCATCCGGTCCCATCGAGCCGCCAGGGCACGGGTGGCGGCCCCCTGGATTTCGGGATCATCGTGAAGAGTGAGGTCCAGGACGAAAGGGGTCACTGAGAGATCGCCCGAAGGGACAAGGGCGGAGAGCCCGGCGGCGATGCCGTGCACCGAGCCGGTGGGACGTGCGGTCAGAAGCTCCCGGACCCAGGCCATCACCGCATCGCCCCTTCCCTCTTCCACCAGGAGGGAGAGGTAGGGAAGGTGTGCCCTCCACCCCTCGGGATCCGCGGCAACCCCCTCCAGATGGGCCACCACCTCCGGGATGGGCTCCGGGGGGAGGAGGCCGGCGAGCGCGGTGGCGGCGGCCTGGCGAACATGCCCCGAGGGGTCCGTGTCCCGCGCCTGGTGGAGGGCCTCCCGGACCGCTCCCCGGGGCACCCACCCCCGGACCCCCATGGCCCGGGCGGCCACCGTGCGAAGGCGCCAGTCCGGGGCCTCGGCCAGACGCATCTGGAAACGGGGGGTGTCCTCGGCCTCCTGGAGGCGGCCCAGGGCCGTGGCGAGGGCGAGGGTGGTGGGGTCGTTCCCCTCCAGCGCATCGAACCGGGCTCGCACGGCCTCTGCCCGGGGGACCCAGTGCCCCGGATCCGGGGTCCGGGAGAGGGCCCACCCGGACGCTTCCCGCACCTCCGGGGCGCCGGATTCGAGCCCGCGAAGGAGGACGGAAACGATGGCTGCCTCGCGCCCCCCACCCTCGCCCTCGCCCTGTCCGTCGGACCGACCTTCGCCCCCTCCCGCCCCTTCGCCCGGGGCCTGGGCCGTGGCCTCCTCCCCACCCGCACCTCGCCTCTCCGTCGCCACCGCCGAGTCCTCATTCCTGGCAACCCCCCGAACGAGGAGACGCCCCAGCGCCAGGTGCCGGGCGGCCTCCTCCGCCACCTCCACCCCCTCCCAGACCAGGAGGGCGTCCACCGCAGCCATCCCCCCCGACTTGCCGAGGGCTTCGAGGATGCGCGTGCGAAGGAGCGAGGCGGGCGCGGTGTCGAGGGCGGCGAGAAGGGGGGCATCGCTCCGTCCCGGTGGATCGGCCGCGTCGCCGGGAAGCTGTCCCAGGGCAAAGGCCACATGGCTCCTCACGAGGAGATCGGGGTCCGTGAGGGCCGCTTCCAGGGGGGCACGGGTTCCCTCGTCCTGCACCGAGGCGAGGGCCAGGGCCGCGCGGGCCCGGACCCGGGGCTCGGGGTGGGACAACCCCTCCACGAGAGGCGCGCTCCTGCGTTCCACCTGGGCCCGGAGAAGGGGAAGCTCGGCCACATCGAAGAGGGCCGGTGCCCCCTCTGCATCGCGGGCCGCTCCCCAGGTGGCATCCCCCCAGGCTGCCTCCCCGATCATGTCGAGGAGGGCCTCGGGGTTCTCGAGGGGGATGGGGTGGTCCTCCACGGAAGCGTCCCGGGTTTCTCCACATCCGGCCATCCCGAACAACCCGACACCGGTTGCCACGAGAAGAAGGTTGGAGGCGCGCCGGCCGGCGAGGACCCGGGGTGAGGCCGGAAGCGGGAGGAGTGCGGGGAACGGGATCATCAGGGGGAGAGCTCCACAGGAGGGAGGCCGGAGGGGGCGTGGTTCTGCGTCACGGAGGCGAGGATCAGGGGCGAGCGGGAAGGCGGGCACGGCAGCGCCGGCTTCCGGGCGAACCGATCACGGACCTGGCGTCGGTGCCACCCGGCACGCAGACCACGAGACCGGGCGGGTGCTGCCCCTGTCCCGCAGGACCCACCCCACTCCCATGCATGGTGGGGCAGCGGGCGGGCGTCCGGCGCCGCTCCATCCGCCCCGACCTCGTGGTTCGGCCAGACCGGAGCGCGGCCTCGACGCGTTCCGGTCCCCACCGGGAGGGGCATCCCGGCGGGCCGGGTGCGCACCCGATCCCTCCTCCCCGCAACGGACACGCCGTTCGGGAGACGAAGCCATGATCGCATGGAGGGACGGGGCGGATCAAGGCGGCCTCCTCGGGGAGGATGTCCCTTGCCACCTCCCTTCCGTAGAATGAGGGATGTGCTCGTCCCTGCCTCGTCGCCACCCACCGGCCCTCCGGTCCCGTACCTCCGCGCTCATGGCCCTCTTCCTGGTGGTCGCGACCCTGACCGCGCACCTCGCCCTCCTTCCGGCGGGGCTCCTCGGTGCACCGGCGCTGGATCCCGTCGATTCGCCGACGCTGCATCCCGTCGATGCCCTTCCCTCGAGCCCCTCCTGGTGGCCGCCGGCTACCGGGGGCGGCCGTGGGCCTGCGGCCGACCCCGGTCCCCCCGGAGCTGTCCTCCCCCTCCCCGCAGACACCCTCCCCGAGGCATCCTCGACCCCGCAGCCCGGTGTGGAAGAGGTGGCTCCCCCTTCCCCTGCCCAGCTCCTGGCCCTCACCCGCCTCGACCAGGTGGAACGCCTCCTCGCCGTGTACCGGAGGTTCCCGGGGCTGCTCGATGTACGGATCAGGCTCGAGGGTCGCGTCCTCGTTCTCGAGGGACGGGCGCTCACCGCCGAAGAGAGGGAGCGGGCCCTCGAGCTGGCGCGAACCCTGATCCCCGATGTGGACTACGTGGACGCCCGGGGCCTCACCGTCGAGACCGATGTCCGGAGACGCCTGGAGCCCGCCTACGACCGGGTCCGTGAGAAGGGGGTGGCCTTCCTCCGCTTCCTCCCTTCCCTCCTCCTGGGGCTCCTGATCCTGGGTGCAGGGGGGATCGCAGCCTGGTGGATCGGGAATCGCCACACCCTCTTCGATCGCATTGCCCGGAATCCCTTTGCCCGGAACCTGTTGCGCCAGGCCCTCCGCTTCGCCGTGGTCCTTGTGGCCCTCCTCCTGGCCCTGGATCTCATGGCGGTCACGGCGCTGGTGGGGGCCGTCCTGGGGGCCGCAGGCGTGGTGGGAATCGCGGTGGGGTTTGCCTTTCGCGACATCGTCGAGAACTACCTGGCCGGGGTCCTTCTCTCCCTCCGCCAGCCCTTCGCCCCGAACGACCATGTCCAGATGGCCGGCGAGGAGGGGCGGATCGTCCGCCTCACCGGCCGCGAAACGGTCCTCATGACCCTTGACGGGAACCACGTTCGCATCCCCAACGCCACCGTCTTCAAGGCAGTGATCACGAACCTCACCCGGAACCCCCGCCGCCGTTTCGTCTTCCAGGTGGGCGTGGCGCCCTGTGAGGCCCTCGGGCCGGTGATCCGCGTCACGGCCGGGGCCGTGGCCTCCGTCGAAGGGGTCCTCGAAACCCCGGGGGTGGCCGTGCGGGTCCTCGAACTCCAGGACTCGTCCGTGGCCCTCCGGGTGAGCGGATGGGTGGACCAGACCCGGAGCGACTTCGGGAAGGTCCGAAGCCGGGCCCTCCGGGCCGTGAAGGAGGCCTACGAGGCGGCCGGAATCGACACCCCACCCCCGGAGTACGGGATCCGGATCCTGGGGGACGGCTCCGGTGAGGCCCCCGGTCCTGGCCCCCGGAGAGAGAGCGCATCCCCCTCCCATGGGGCCTCCCTCCCGGGGGAGGCGCTCGGTCCCTCGGAGGCACCCCGGGCCCCGGACGCACAGGGATCACGAGACCCCTCCGCTTCGATGGAGGCTGCGGCGGAGGAACCGGAAGGCGACGTCTCCCCGGATCTCACCATCGAGGAGGAGATCGCCCGGGAACTCCGCGAATCCGACGAGGAGAACCTCCTGACTCCTCCTCGGGAGCGTCCGGGCGAGGAGGCCCGGTCGGGCAGGCCTCCCGGAGCCGGCTCCTCCATCCGTCCCTGAGCACGAGGCCCCGGAGCCGGGGTTCCTACGGCCGAGCCCTCCCCCCCCGGCTCAGCGCCAGCGCGATTCCGCCCAGGATCACCCCCCCGCCCACGAGGGTGGTCACGCTGGGAGGCTCGGCAATGGCAGGGAGGAGCCAGGCAAGGAGAATGGCCCCCACCGGCTCTCCGAGGACCGCCAGATTCGCCACGTAGGCCCGCACATAGCGAAGCGCGTAGTTCACCCCGGTGTGCCCGAGGAGCATGGGTCCGAGGGCCAGGGCCACGAAGACCAGCCAGTCGACCCTGCCATACCCGGTCACGAGGGGCACCCCGGGCAGGGCGACCACCGCCAGGAGGAGGACCAGGGCCGCGCTCCCGTAGACCACGAGGACGTAGCTCCACAGGTCCACCCTCCCGCGAAGGGCCCGCCCCACGATGGTGTAGGCGGCGGCGAGAAGCGCGGCCGAGAGCGCCAGTGCGTCTCCGAAGAGGGCGGTGCCTCCGAGGTGCAGGTCCCCCCAGCCGATGAAGGCGGCGCCCAGGGAGGCCACCCCGATCCCGCCCCATTCCCGGACGGTCGGATGCTCGCGAAGGAGGAGGGCGGAGAGGAGAGCCACGAAAAGGGGCTGGGTCGAAACGAGAACCACCGATGACGCGATGCTCGTGTACTGGATCGAGGCGATCCAGCTCCAGAAGTGAAGCGCGAGGAGGACGCCGGCGGCGCACCCCAGGAGCCAGTCTCTCCCGCGGAGGGCTCGGAGGGGCCCCCACCCCGAAGTCCTGAAACCCACGATGAGCAGGAGCACGCCCACCGCCACCACGAGCCGCCAGAGGGAGATGGCGAGGGCCGGCGCATCCGAAAAGCGCACGAGGGGCCCGGCCCATGAGAAGGCCAGAACCGAAACGAAGAGGGCGAGGGCCGGGGGGATGGGAGGCGGCGGGGCGGCAAGGCTCGTCCTCGTGCGGGCTTGCTCCTCCCTCATGCCCGACCCTCCTCCCCCGGTGGACCGAAGAGGGTCTCCTGCGCCGAGCAGGGAATGTCCCGGAAAGGCAGGGCACCGGGGTCCCGCAGAGGCGGGAGGGGCGAAGGGGAGGAAGGGTGCGCAGGCATCAGGCTATGACCGGGGGCCGGCTCCCGGCCCGTTGCAGTGGAAGAGGGGGTGTCTCCGTCCGCGTCCCGCAGGCAGGACGCTGCGGGCACCGGCATGGAGTGGGAAGCTACCCTCATGCGTCGCCCTGCGTCATCTTCCTCCAGCGCTGAAGCGCACCCTCCAGCACCCGCAACGGTGCGGAAGGGCGCGGACTCCGGCCTTCGTCCCCGCCGCCCTCCACGCGCCTCGACCCTCCCTTCGGGCCTTGATCGAGTTCCCCTCCCACTCCCCCCTTCACCGGGGCTTCGTGCCCCTCCCCTACCGACCCAGTCGGTGGGTGCGAAATCCCCATGCCCAGACGGTGGGGGGAAAGTTCCTCCGTCCCGCACCACGTCACCGGCTTCGGCGGGAGCGATGGGACACGCCCGATGGCGATTTCCTTGACCTGGATTTCGCCGAACCTCTCGGGTCCCCTCCTCGGAAGGACCTCGGATCGAGCGCCCCAGGGCGCGTCGCCTCGGAGGCTCGGGAAGATGCCTCCCCCGTCATCCTCCTTCTCCATGGTCTGGAGGGTTCCACCCGACGGGCCTACATGCGGCTCGCCATGGACGAGGTCCTTGCCCTGGGGATGCATCCGGTGGGTCTCAACTTCCGCTCCTGTTCGGGGGAGCCCAACCGGGCCGTCACCTTCTATCATTCGGGTGAGACCGGCGACCTGCGGTGGGTCCTGGGAGAACTGCGGAACCGCTTTCCGGGCCACCCGCTCGGTGCCATGGGGTTCTCCCTCGGGGGCAACGTCCTTCTCAAGTATCTGGCAGAGGCGGCTGGCGAGGGTCGCAGGGGAGGCCCTCCGAACCTCCCGGCGCCAGGGGGCGATCTGCCCACGCCCCCCCCCGTGGACGCTGCGGTGGCGATCTCCGTTCCCTTCGATCTCGCGGCCGGCACCCAGCGGCTCGAGAGCACCCCCATGGGGAAGGTCTACACCCACTACTTCCTGCGCTCGCTTCTCCGAAAGGTGGGCGACAAGCGGGAGCAGCTGGCTTCGGTCCTCGACCTCGATCACCTCGAAGGTTCCCGCTCGCTCCGGGCATTTGACGACCGGTTCACGGCACCCCTTCATGGCTTTGACGGGGCGTGGGACTACTACGCCCGGTCCTCGAGCGGTCCCCTCCTCCCGGAGATCCGGACTCCCACCCTCATCCTCCACGGGATGGACGATCCCTTCCTCCCCGCCGAGGCCGTTCCTCTGGAGAGCTTGGCGAACAACCCGTGGATCCTGCCCGCCATTGCGGGAACGGGAGGACATGTTGGGTTCATGCAACACCGTCGCCGCGGTCCTGCGCCCTTCTGGGCCGAAGCCGAGGGCGCCCGGTACCTCTTCCACCTCCTCGCCCCGGGGGATCGAAGGGGGAAGACCCCGTTCGGCTCTCCCTGAGGCTTCCGGTCGGAGGAGGGAAGGCGCAGCCAGATCGCGGCGACGGACCGCCAGGCTTCAAGGCCCCCCTGGAACGCCGCCCCACCCCTCCCACGCGCTCGGGCGAAGGTACCCCTCGGACCTGGGAGGGCGGCCCCGGACTTGCACGCCCTTGAGGCCGCGCTGGCAGACGCCCGGCTCGACGAAGCGTGCCGGGTCCACGTGCGCGACCCATCCCGTTCCGCTCGAACCCCGGCGCCACCTCCGCACCCTCGCCGCCCTTTCCGATTTCGACCGCGATCCGGTCCGCCCCCTGGCCGAAGCCCCCCGTCCCCGCGCCCACCAGGGGACCCTTCCGGGTCGCGCTTCCTCCCCCTGCCGGGCGCCCGCCCTCGAAGAACCCCGAACTCCCACCCCCTCTCCCCGCTCTCCTTTCGTTTCACACCCGAAGAGGCTGTCCATGCTTGCCTTCCCGCCGAACTCCCGTCCGACCCTCCGTTTCCTTTCGCGCCGTCCCGGGGTGATCGCCTCCCTCGCCGTCCTCGGGGTGGGGCTTCTCAGCGCCACGACTCCGCTCGAGGCCCAGGAGCGCTCCCTGACCTGGACCCAGATGACCAAGGTCGAAATGCCGGGCACCCTCGGCGCCGTGCTTCGGGCGACGGGTGCACTCGATGAACGCCGGGCCCAGCACGGGATCTTCATTTCCGGGTCCGTCCTTCGGCAGGACGATGGTTCGACCTCGGTGATCTTCGATTCCGAGAACCGCCGCTACCTCACCGTCGACCACGAGCAGGAGACCTACCTCGAGATCACGATGGAGGAATCGGTCCAGATGGCGCGCGAGATGTCGGAGGTGATGCGTGAGGCACGGGCCGGTGCCGACGAGGCCATGGAAGAAGTCCAGGCCGAGCGGGACGAGGCCATGGAGGAGCTCCGCCGCTCCATGCAGGCCATGCAGGAGGCCATGTCGTTCCGGGTCCGGACCGAGCCTACCGGCGAACGCCGGACCATCGGCGAGATGACGGCCGAGCGGTTCTTCATCACCGCTGAACTCGAAGCTCGCGACGGGATCGAGGGCATGGAGGACATGGAAGGGGGGCAGATCGTCTTTCTCGTGGATCTCTGGCAGACCCCCGACTTTCCGGACATGGATGCGTTCATGGAAGACTGGGCGCGGCAGATGGCCGAAGATCCGGCCATGCAGGAGCTCGCTGAGGAAATGGCCGACATGTTCGAGCCCATTGCAGGCGAGTTCCAGAGCGCGGATCTCCTGGCCCTCTGGAACCCCAGCATTGCCGCTGGAGTGAAGCAGGTCATGGAGGCCATGGAGGCACTCGAGGGAACAACCCTTGAGAGCCGCACCCTCGTTGCTGCCGTCGAACCGGGTGCCCGCCTCGACCGGGCGGAACTCCTCGCCTGGGAGCCGGAGTCCATGGGCGACCAGCTCCGGGGGCAGGCCGGGGACGCAGCCCGGGCCGCGGCCGGCGATGCAGCCCGGGGTGCGATCCGCGGACTCACCCGCGGCCGGTTCGGTGGCGGAGGCGCCGAGGAAGAAGTGACCCGCGAGGACCCCCGCGTCCGCCCGATGCTCCGGATTACGTCGGCCAAGGAGAACCCGGTCTACAGCACGAATGCGACCGGAACCCAGGGCTCACTTCTCCAGGGGATCGAGGGCTACCGGCGCGTGACCCTCCAGGACCTCATGCAGCCGGGTCTGGAGCCGGGAGGAAACCCGGACTCCTGAGGACCGGCCGCGGCGAATCGGGCGGTCGCATCGAGCCCCTTGCGTTGCCGGTCGGGATGACCGCGCGGCCGGGTTGCCGGCGCTGATCAGCGGTGTTTCCCGGAAGGCGCCCCTCCTCGATGTTCGAGGAGGGGCGCCTTTTCCGGATGGCCTTCGGTGAGGGCAGGCCTGGGGGTGCGCCAGTACCGGCGGCCCCTGCCGGCGACCCGACTCCTCCGGGTCAGGAAAGGAGGCGCGCGTGCCAGCGATCCCTTGCCGGGCCTTCGAATCGGCCGTTCCGAAGGTCTTCCAGCCGGGTGATGCTGAGGTCGAACACAATGGTTTCCGGCCCCACGCTTCCCTCCTTCGCCCGGGCCCGGAAGGCGGGGCGACTCACCCGAAGGGGGTCCCCGTCCGGACCTCGGTACCAGACGGGAGCACTCCCCACGATCTCGAGCCCGAGTTCCGACTCGAGTCGGGCAAGCGATCGAACAAGGTGGTCGATGGAGCAGCCCGTGGGCGGTGCAACGGTGTCGTCCACGGCAATGAGGATGAACCGCCCCTCGCGCCATTCGCAGGCCGCGGAGAGCGCATGGCCGTGCGCCTTCCACCCTCCGAGGAACGCCTCGAGTCTGGCATGGAGCATGGCTTCCTCCAGGTCGCTCAGGGGCCGACTGACCCCGAAGATCCAGAGCCTTGCGGAGGAGGGGAGTCCGTCCGTCCCGGTTTCCCCGAAGCGCGGGGGAGGGGCCTTCGCGGGGGAACGCGGGCCGGGAGCATGCGCCTCCGGATGAAGTGGGTCCGGGTGGGCAGGGGGTGGGTCGGAACGCATCATGGTTTCCTGAAAGGCAAGGTCTCGTGTTGGGAGGCAACCGCCCTGGGGGGTTCAGGTACGAGGCTCAGGTTGGAGTCAGCTCCGCCACCACCGGCGGGGGTTCCTTCGCTTCCTCCGGTGGGGCGTCCTTGTCCAGAAGGAGCGCGATCCAGCGAAGGTCCTTCGTGTTCTCCAGCATGATCTTGAGGACCATGGTGAGGGGGACGGCCAGCAGGGCTCCCACAGGCCCCCACACCCAGGCCCAGAAGAGGAGGGAGAGGATCACGACCAGCGTGGAAAGTCCCAGGCGGCGCCCCAGCAGGTGGGGCTCGATGAAGTTCCCGAAGACGATGTTGATCGTGAGGTACCCGAGGGCCACGAAGGCCACGGGCGCAAACCCTCCGAACTGGATCAGCGCCAGGAGCATGGCCGGGACCGCGGCGATGATCGATCCGATGGTGGGCACATAGTTCAACGCAAAGCCGATGAGCCCGAGGAGCACCGGAAAATCAAGCCCCATGAGCCAGGCAAAAAGCCCGATGGTCAGCCCCGTGGTCAGGCTCACCAGGGTCTTGATGGCCAGGTATCCCAGCACCTCGTCGAGGATCTTGGCAAAGCGTCCCACATCCCCATCTCCTTCCCCGGCCTCGAGTGCCGCCCGGAACTTCCCCGGAAACACCGAAGCCTCGGCAAGGATGAAGACGAGGATCAGGATGACGAGGAACGTGCTCGAGAGGAAGGTCGCGACACGCGAGATCGTACCCCCGGCCAGGTCCATGATCGCCGATGCCGACACGAGCTCCGTGGAGACGTACTCTCCGGCCGGGATCCCCCGCTCCTGCAATGCCGCGATCCAGGCCCGGAAGAGGTTCTGAAGGCGAGCGGCGTAGACGGCCCCACGGTCCTGGAAGTCAGCCACGCTCTGCATGACCAGGAAGACGAGGAGGCCGATCACGGCCAGGTCGGCCAGAATGGCCAGGAGGATCGAAAGGCCCGAAGACACGCCCCGGCGCTTGAGCCAGAGCATGATCGGGAGGGAGAGAATCGCAATGAAGAGGGCGAGGGCGAACGGCAGGAGGATGGGCGCCGCTGCGCGGATCCCGGCCACCACCACCACCGTGCTGGCCATGACCACCAGGAAGCGGGCTCCGGGGCCCAGAAACTCGGTCTTCTCCGTCATCGCCTCGGCATCATCCCTTGTGGTTCGCAGGTCCCCATCCGCTTGCTCCGATCTCCTACCCCCGACGCCCTGCGGGAGATCGCAGCGGCTTCACGGGCCCCGAACCTGGAACCTCACGAGCGTCCTGCGGGAACCCTCCCGGAAATCGGATCCGGAACCCCGCGGGAATCCCGCCGGGAACCTCGCAAGGTATCACCGACGCCCCTCTTGCGCACCGCCCGGCCCGGTCCCTCCGGGCCCGCGGACCCGATCCGGACCGGCGATGCCTTTCGAGGTCCCGAGCGGATCCGTACCTTCCGGGAAGGGTGCCAGCCTCGACCTCGGACTGGAGCCGGCAAAGGCGCCGCACCCACCAGGAGTGAGTCCGAGCAGAGGGGGGCGGTCGCCCGCAGGGGTCCGGCAGGATGCAGCCCGGGAACGGCGACGAAGCGTAGCGAGCGGGGGGAGATTACGGATCGACCATGCAACCCCCCTGCGCCCTGCGGGTTACGGGTAGTACCGGCCCGTTCTCGCTGCTGGAGCGCCGAGCCGTAGCCGCCGCCAGGCCTTCGGCACTCCGCCTGGAACCCAGCCCCGTGGTGCCCGCAGCGCGGCTCCCCCCTTTTCTCGCACGCGTTCCACAGGCCCGACTCCCTCCCCGAACCTACCCTGCCATGACGCTCTCCTCACTGCGGGTGCTCCTCGTCGAGGATCAGGAAGAAGACGCCCTCCTGACCCGGACCCTCCTGGAAAACCTGCCCGGGACCGATGCTCGCGTGGAATGGGCTTCAAGCCCGGAGGCCGGTCTCGCAGCCCTCCTCGAACGGCGCCACGACGTGTGCCTCCTGGACTACCACATGGGGCAGGAAACCGGGGTGGGGGTGCTCCGCAAGGCGCGGGCCCAGGCCGTTCGCATCCCGGCCATTCTCCTGACGGGGAAGGGTTCCCGGTCCGTGGACCTGGAAGCCATGCATGCCGGGGCGGTGGACTACCTCCAGAAGGGGAACATCGACCCCGAGGTCCTGGAGCGATCGCTTCGATACGCCGTGGAGCGGCATCGGGCCCAGGAGGACCTCCGCCGCAGCGAGGAACGAAACCGGGGCATGTTCGACCATCTCCCCCTGGGGCTCTTCCGGGTGACCATGGAGGGGGAGTATCTGGAGGTGAACCCGGCCCTCATCAGGATTCTCGAGCACCCCGATCGTGCCGTGCTCCACGACATCATGGCCCGTCACCTCTTCGTCGGCGACCGGGATCACCAGCGGCTTCGGCGGCTCCTCGAGGAGAAGGGCGAAGTCACCGGTTTCGAGGCGCGTGTAACCTCGGGTCAGGGGCGACCCCTCCGGCTCAGGGTCAGCGCCCGGGTTCATCGCAGCCCCCTCGGTCAGGCCGAGTACGTGGAAGGCGCGGTGGAAGACCTCACGGGCAGCCCTTCGGTTCACGAGACGGAAGAGGATGCCGCCTCTTTCCGGGTCCTGGCGGAGGTCGTGGATGAAGGGCTCGTCCGCACCGACCAGGATGGACAGATCCGATGGGCGAACGCCACCGCCACGAAGATGACGGGAGAGCCCCTCCAGGCGCTCCTCGGGCGGGGAATCTGGAGCCTCGTGCATCCCGCGGACCAGGACCGGGTGGCCCGGGCCTTCGAAGAGATCGCCTCGGGAAGCCGCGATCGGTGCGTCCGGGAAGTACGTGTTCTGCGGGAAGATGGTGTGGAGCTCCCGCGGCTCGTCACCTTCGCCGCCGTGTCCGGCCGCGGGGGAGGCCTCACCTCGGTTCTGGCCACCCTTTCCCCCCCCGAGGCGAAGGGTGGTCCCGACGGGGGGACCGCATCGAGCGCGGGGCCGTGATGACGCCCGGGCAGTCCCCATGACGGGCCCCCCCGAGGATCGCCCCCCGCCAGGGGAGAGCGGGGCGAAGGAAGACGCCACGGTGAAGGACGACGCTGCACTCCTCGGGGAGTGCCGGGTCGACACCTTCCGCGCCGGGGGAGCAGGCGGGCAGCATCAGAACACCACGGACTCGGGGGTGCGCCTCACCCACGGTCCCACGGGGATCGTGGTGGTGGCCAGGGACCACCGCAGCCAGCACCGGAACCGGCAACTCGCGCTCGCTCGCCTCCGCGAAGCCCTCGAAGCACGGATCCGGCGAAGGAACCGCAAGCGTCGCATCCCCACGCGGGTACCCCGACGGGAAAAGGAACGACGCCTCCGGGAAAAGCGCAGGCGCGCGGAGCTCAAGCGCCGGAGGAAGCCGCCACCCGCTCCATGAAGGCGCGCTCGGAGAAGGTGAGGGCACCGGCGCCCTCCCGCTCCGCCTTGGTGAGGATCCGGTCGAACTCCTCCCGGTTGAGGGGGTGGAGACGGGAGGCATCGAGTTCGCGCCAGCGGCGCACATCCGATCCTCCTCCCCCGAGCCCACCGGTCATTCCCCCACCGCCGGACGGCATGGCCGCGGCCTCCACCTTCCGACGGAAGCGCTCGGCCGGGGAGTATCGCTCCTGGATGCGAAGGAACGCCCACCCCCCCACGAATCCCCCGAGGTGGGCGAAGTGCGCAACGTTGTCCTGGGTTCCGCCGAACCCGGCCCAGAGCGAGAAGACGGCGAGAAGCACGACCAGGACCCGCGACTCGATGGGGAGGATCCCCCAGATGTAGATCCGCTCGCGCGGATAGTAGCGGGCAAAGGCCAGAAGGATCCCGAAGACCGCCCCCGAGGCCCCGATGATCCCCACCGTGGGCGTGATGAAGGAGAGGAGCGCTCCGCCGATCCCGCTCACCAGGTAGAGTCCGAGAAAGCGCGCCCCCCCCAGCCGCGCCTCCAGGCGCGGCCCGAAGAAGAAGAGGGCGAGCATGTTGAAGGCCAGGTGCAACATCCCCCCATGGAGGAACTGGTAGGTGATCACCGTCCAGGGGCGAAGCGGGAGAAGCGCCGGAACAAGAACGAGCTGGTTCAGGAGCTGTGCCGACATCGCCCCCTGGAGGAGGAAGATGATCGTGTTCGCGAGGAGGAGCCGAAGTACCCAGGGCGTCATCACGGGAGCGGCAGGATCCGGAAGCGGAGGGGCGAGGGGGAGGGAAACGGAAGGACAATGGGACAGGCATCCAGGGTGGGCCCGGCAGGACTTGAACCTGCGACCGTGGGATTATGAGTCCCCTGCTCTGACCAACTGAGCTACGGGCCCGACCCCGAATGCCTTCATCTGTGGTGCAGCGCCGCGTCGAGGGAGTTGCACCCCTGCGGACGGACAGCGCCGGTGTGGGCGCTCGGCCCGAGGAACCTCAGAGGGTGTACCGGAGGCGAGCCGCCACCCCCTCGCCCTCGGTGTCGAGGCGCTGCCCCCCTTCCACCGCGAGTTCCTCCACCTCGGCATGGTGCTCGAAGGCGGCACCCACCAGGTGGTCGGCATACTCCGGATTCGCCCGGATGAAGCCGCGCGAAAGGAAGAGGGTGTCCACCCGCGCCTCGCGGAGCGCCTTGAGGACCGGCTCGGCCCCCAGGGCGCCCCTTCCGCCGGACCGGGCCAGGTCCACGACCTCGCCCAGGTCCTGCGCCTGGATCCCCTGGTTCAGCTCGGAGGCGGCCGTCTCCACCGCATCCCGGACCTCGGCATCGGTCATGTCCACCCGGAGGGCGGTCCGCTCGATGGTCCGGGATGCCAGGGACTCCGAGAGGTGGTCGCGAAGCTGGGCTACCGCCTCGGGGGTACCTCCGAGGACCACCCGGCCTCCGGAGCCGGCCCGCTCGGCCACCCGCTCGGCGAGGCGCTTCATCATCTTCTCCGAGCCGGCGGCCTGGAACTTCTGGACCGCATCGGTCCCCGTCTTGCCCCGGACCCCGGAATGGGCCGTGGGGCGCTTGGACTGGTTGAAATCGGAGGTCTCGCCCAGGAATTCCTCGGAGGTCAGGTTCTCGGGCTCCTCCAGCGCGCCGGCCCGGTACTCGAAGATCCGGGCCCGCCGTGAATCCACCAGCGCAGCCACGATCAGACGCTCCTGCTTGAGTGCACGAACATAGGGGGCCACCCGGATCCCGTTCTCCCACCGCACCAGGTCGGGCATGGGGACCCGCACTGCGCTCCCGTGCACCAGCCCCTCCGCCGTGGCGAACCCCACCCATCCCCGGTCCGGAAGGAAGTTGGAGAACTGCCCCAGGGCGCTCTCCACGGCCTTGCGGGCCTTCTGGAAGGAGGCCTCGTCCTCGGGTGTACCGTCGACCAGGCCATGGGCCTCCTGAAGCGCATGCTCCAGGCGCTTCCGCCACACGTTCCGCTCGGCGAAGTCGGTATCGCGCCCATCGAGGTAGACGCTCAGCACCCTGGTGGTGCGGTACTTCCGATAAAGCTCCACGAGTTCGTCATGGTTCAGCATGGCACTCCTTCGTCACGGGTACGGTTCGAGTCGAGCACGGTACCATTCGTCAGCGTGTCCCGAAGAGGCGATCCCCTGCGTCTCCGAGACCGGGAAGGATATACCCCCGATCGTCCAGCTCACGGTCCAGGGAGGCGGCGTAGATGGGAACCTCCGGGTACGCCTCGGCAAGGGACCGGACCCCCTCGGGCGCCGCAACCAGGCACATGAACCGGATGGAAGTGGCCCCCCGTTCCTTCAGGAGGCGGATGGCCTCCACCGCCGACCCACCGGTGGCCAGCATGGGATCCACCACGATGAACTCCCGGGTGGAGACCCCTCCCGGCACCTTAAGGTAATACGTGACCGGTTCCAGCGTCTCCTCGTCGCGGTAGAGCCCGATGTGTCCCACCCGTGCCCCGGGGACGAGGCGAACGATCCCGTCGACCATCCCCAGCCCGGCCCGGAGAATGGGAACCACGACGAGCTTCTTTCCCCGGATCCGCCGGGCCTTCATCCGCTCCAGCGGGGTCTGCACCTCCACCTCCTCCAGGGGGAGGTCGCGCGTGACCTCGTAGGCCATGAGGGTGGCGATCTCGTCCACGAGTTCGCGGAACTGCTTCTTCGGCGTCGAGCGGGCCCGAAGGTGCGAGAGCTTGTGCTGGATCAGGGGGTGATCGAGCACGGTGAGGCTGGGAAAGGCCGGGGCGGCGCTCATCGCCCGCCTCCCTCGCGACGGGGGGGAGTCCGGCGATCCCCCCGCCCCCGCGGCGAGGGGGGCCGTGCCGCTTCCTTGAGGGCCCGGACCTCTCCCGGCGAGAGCTCCCTCCAGCTGCCCGGAGCCAGATCCCCCAGGCGGAGGGGGCCGAAGGCAGTGCGGCGAAGCCCCCGCACCGGATGCCCCACCGCCTCCAGCGCCCGGCGAACCTCCCTCTTTCGCCCCTCCCTCAGGGCCAGGCGGAGGAGGGCGCTCTCGTCCGAGACCTTCCGGACCAGCTTCACATCCTCGAACCGGGCGGGTCCATCGTCGAGCTCGATCCCCGATTCCAGGCGGCGGAGGACCTCGGGCTCGGGCACCCCCACCACCCGCGCCAGGTACCGGCGAACCACCTGGGAGGAGGGATGGGTCAGGGCATGGAGCACGTCGCCGGCATTCGTGAAGATGAGGAGCCCCTCGGTGTTCCGGTCGAGCCGGCCCAGGTACGGAATCTCCTGGGCATCGTCCGGGAGGAGGGAATAGACGGTGGGCCGCCCCCCCGGATCCCGCCGAGTCGTGACCACCCCCCGGGGCTTGTTGAGGGCGATCCACCGGGTCCGGGCAAGCCCCACCGGCTTTCCATCGACCTCGATCCGGTCCGTGGCCGGGTCCACCTTCGTCCCCAGCTCGGTAACCCGGGCACCATTCACCCGGACCCGCCCCTGGACCACGAATCGCTCCGCCTCCCGGCGAGATGCGACGCCCGCCCGGGAGAGGAACTTCTGCAGACGCATGGGTTCAGGGGCCGTCATGAGCTTCTCCAGGGAACGCAGGGCGGGGGATTCACGGGGGTGGACTCCTTCAGGAAGGGCTCAGGGCGCAGCGGCGGAGGGAGGTTCCTCGAGGGGGAGTTCCTCCTGGTTCGGATCGGCTTCCGGTGTTTCCTCCTCGGGGAGGATCGCGAGATCCCGGTCACGCAGCACGATCGGGAGCTCGTCGGGGCGCGGAAGCGCCGCCAGCGACTCGAAGCCGAAGTGCTCCAGGAAGCGGGGCGTGGTCCCGTACAGGAGAGGCCGACCAATTCCCTCTCCCCGTCCCACCACATCCACGAGCCCCCGTTCCTGGAGGGTGCGAATCACCCCCGCCGAACTCACCCCTCGAACATACTCCACTTCAAGGCGTCCGATGGGCTGTCGGTAGGCGATGATCGCCAGCGACTCGAGCGCCGGCCCGGAAAGGCGTGACGGCCGGGGGATGGTGTCGAAGCGATCCAGGTATCCGGCATACTCCGGACGGGTGAGGAGCTGGTACCCGCCGGCGACCTCCACCACCTCGAAGGCCCGCTCCGACTCCAGGTAGAGCTGGCGGAGATGCTGGATCGCCGCCTCCACCCGGTCTTCGTCGAGCCCCTCGTCCGCCCGGGCGATCTCGTCGGCTCGAAGGGGGGCATCGCTCGCGAAGAGCACCGCCTCCACCACCTGTTCCACCCTCATGGCGCCTCCTCTCCGTCCTGGTCCTGGGGCCGGGCCTCCCGGGGGTCGTCCTCCTCCTCGTCCCGGCGGTAGAGCCAGAGTTCGTGGAAGGGCGCGGTCTGCCTCAGGAAGATGGCACGTCGCCGCGTGAGTTCCAGCCCCGCAAGAAAGGTCATGACCCCGTGCATCCGGCTCTCCCCTGGCCCCAGAAGGCTGGAGAAGGGGAGACCCGACTCCCGGGCCAGACGATCGAGGATGAGGGCCACCCGGGTGTCCATGGAGACGGTGCGGGGGGTCACCCGGTGCTCCGCGGTGCGCCGCTCGGGGAGGGCCACCCCCAGCGCTGCCTCCCAGACCTCCTCCCACCTGGTCTCGAGCGGGGTGTCTTCCGGGGCGGGTCGGGACCGGGGAGGCACATACCCGCGCGGGCGACGCCGTGCCCGGTCCGACTCGTGGCGCTCGAGCCGCAGGGCGATCTCCCGGATCTGCTCGTACTCGAGGAGCCGGCGAACAAGCTCGGCCCGGGGGTCCTCGTCGTCGTCGCTCTCCGGACGCGGAAGGAGGAGCTGGGCCTTGATCCGGATGAGGGTGGCGGCCATCTCCAGGAACTCCCCGGCCTCGTCCAGGGTCGACGGGTCGATCCCCGAGAGGGCGTCGAGGAACTGCCGGGTGATCCGCGCAATGGGGATGTCGAAGATGTCGATGTCCTGCTGCCGGATCAGGTGCAGGAGGAGATCGAGGGGCCCCTGGAACCGCTCGACCTCCACCACGAACCCCCCGTCCAGCGGGGCGCTCGCCGGGGCGCTGGCCCGCGAGGGGATCGCGGAGTGCGCGAGGGCAGGAGGTGCCGTGGTCGAATCCATGGGATGCGAAGCTACCGGCCGTTCCGGGGGGAAGCCACCCCCTGCGAGGTCCGGTCCTCGCACCCCGTGCAGGGTGGGTTGAAAGCGCCGGCCAGCGGGTGTATCTTCAACGACTCTGGTTGAACCCTGTACTGGAACCGTGGTCGTATGCCGAACATCAAGAGTGCCAAGAAGCGGATGGAGCTGGGTCGTGCTGCCCAGACCAGGAATCGTGCGGTCCGTTCCCGGATCCGCACCGCCATCAAGAATGTGCGTGCCGCCGAAGATGCCGAGACGGCCGAGGCCCGGTTCAGGACGGCCGTGGCCCTCCTCGATCGTGCGGCCCGGCGCCGGCTCTACCACCCGAACAAGGTGGCCCGCGCGAAGGCCCAGCTGCAGAAGCATGTGAGCCAGGTGGCGGCCGGGAGCTGATCTCCGCTCCACCCCACGAAGGCTCGAGCAGGACCCGATCGGCCCCGTGCCCCCTCAGCGGGATGGCACGGGGCCGCTCTGCGTGTGCACGACCCGCCCTTCCACCACCGTCTGCACCGCCCTTCCCCTGAGTTCCCACCCCGAGAAGGGGGTGTTCCGGGACTTGGAGAGGAAGGTGGCGGGATCCACCGTCCAGCGGGCCTCCGGATCGAGAACGGTCAGGTCGGCCGGCATCCCTTCCTCCAGGGTGCCCCCGGGGAGGTGGAAGGCCCGGGCCGGGGCCACCGAGGCCCGGACCACGAAGTCCCAGAGGGAGAGGCGCCCGGTGTGGACGAAACGGGTCAGGAGAAGCCCCACCACCGTCTCGAGCCCCACGATCCCGAAGGGAGCATCGTCGAAGGCCTGCTCCTTCTCGTCGTAGTGATGCGGGGCATGGTCTGTGGCCAGGGTGTCGAGGGTGCCGTCGAGGAACCCCTCGATGACTGCGTCCCGATCCGCCTCGCTCCGAAGGGGCGGGTTCATCTTGGCATTCGTCTCGTACCCGTCCACCGCCTCCTCGGTCAGGAGGAGGTGGTGCGGGGTGGCCTCGGCCGTGACCCGCACCCCCCGGGCCTTGGCTTCCCGGATCATCTGCACGCCCTGCCGGGTGGACACATGCTGGAGGTGAATGTGTCCCCCGGTGAGTTCGGCCACCATGAGGTCGCGGGCGATGTGGACATCTTCCGAGGCGTTGGGCTTCCCCCGGAGGCCCAGCCGCGCCGAGACCGCCCCCTCGTTCATGACCCCGCCCCGGGAGAGCCCCACGTCCTCCGCGTGGTCCGCCACCGGGATGTCGAAGGCCAGGGCATATTCGAGCGCGCGACGCATGAGCCCCGAGTCCATCACGGGGAGTCCGTCGTCCGTGATCCCCACCGCTCCCGCCTCCACGAGTTCTCCGATCTCGGTGAGCTGTTCTCCCTTCTGCCCCAGGGAGAGGGCGCCCACCGGGTAGACGCGGGCAACCCCCGCCGCACGCCCCGCCGCCGCCACGAAGCCCACCGTGGCCGGAGAGTCGATGACCGGGTCCGTGTTCGGCATGGCGCAGATGGCGGTGAACCCCCCGGCCGCCGCCGCCCGGGCCCCCGAGGCGATCGTCTCCTTGTGCTCCCCTCCGGGCTCCCGGAGGTGCACATGGACATCGATGAGACCGGGGACCACGACGCGTCCCCGGCACGAGACGATCCCGGTGTCCGCGGGGGCGCCGTCCGGAAGGGGCGCCCCTTCCTCCCCCGAATCCAGAAGCCGGGCGACCTTCCCGTCGACGAGGAGGAGGTCCTGGGGCCGATCCACGCCTGCGGCGGGGTCCAGGAGATGGCCTCCACGAAGGAGAAGGGGGCGATGGCTCATGAAGGGTCGGTCCGGTTGGAGGAGTCGTTCGGTGCGCGGTCGGCGTCCGCAGGATCAATGTCGGAAGGGGCCCCATTCGCCGGGGTGCTGTCGGCCGGGGTGCCGTCGGCGGGGTTGCTTTCGGCGGGGGCGCCCCGGTGCGACGGGCCGGACCGACGCGACGGGTCGCCGGGAGGATCGTTGCGGGGTTGCCCGACCCTGCTGTCTCCGCTCCTTCGCTCCCCGCCATCGGCCTTCGCCGCCTCGGCCCCCTCGGGGACCCCCCCGGCCAGGAGGTAGAGCACGGCCATCCGCACCGCCACCCCGTTCGTCACCTGCTGAAGGATGACCGAGTGGGGTCCATCGGCCACATCGGAATCGATCTCCACGCCTCGGTTCATGGGGCCCGGGTGGAGAACGAGGACCTCCCTGGGAGCCGCCTCGAGACGGGCACGGGTGATCCCGTACACCCGGTTGTATTCTCGAAGCGAGGGCACGTACCCACCCTGCATTCGTTCGAGCTGGAGCCGGAGGACGTTCAGGGCATCCGCCCACTCCACGGCCTCTTCCACCCGACGGAAGACCTCGACCCCGAAGGACTCGATCCCCCGCGGGAGGAGGGTCCGGGGGGCGCAGACGCCGACCCGGGCCCCCAGGCGAAGGAGACCCCAGATGTTCGAGCGCGCCACCCGCGAGTGGAGAATGTCCCCCACGATGCAGATCCGCTTCCCCTCGAGATCGCCCAGGTGATCCCGAAGGGTCAGGAGGTCGAGAAGGGCCTGGGTGGGGTGCTCGTTCGAGCCGTCGCCGGCATTGACCACGTTCGAGGCGATCCGGTCCGCCAGGAACCGGGCGGCCCCCGAGGCCCAGTGCCGGATCACGACCATGTCGATGCGCATGGCCTCGAGGTTCCGCGCCGTGTCCACCAGCGTCTCGCCCTTCTGCACCGAGGAGCCCGAGGCCGCAATGTTCACGGTGTCGGCGGAGAGCCGCTTCTCCGCGAACTCGAAGGAGATCCGCGTTCGCGTGGAGGGCTCCATGAAGAGGTTCACGATGGTCTTTCCACGGAGCACCGGAACCTTCTTGATCCGTCGTTCGGAGATCTCCTTGAAGGGCTCGGCCGTATCGAGGATCGAGGTGATCTGCGCGCGGGAAAGCTCCCGGAGCCCCACCAGATCCTTCCCGAGGGAGAGCTGCGAACGATCGGCGCCGGCCACGCTGCGACTCATTCGTCCCCCCGGGTGGTGCTCACCTCCACCGCCAGGCGGCCGTCCTCCTCGGGCACGAGAACCTCGATGCGCTGTCGCGGAAGGATGCTCACGACCCGCCCGGTGATGTCGGCCTGAATGGGGAGTTCGCGCCCGCCCCGGTCCACGAGAACGCAGAGGAGGATCCGGGCCGGCCTCCCCCAGTCCATGAGCTCGTTCAGCGCGGCGCGGACGGTTCGGCCCGTGTAGAGGACGTCGTCCACGAGGACCACGGTGCGGCCATCCACCCCTTCGAGGGGAAGCTCCGACTCGCCTACCACCGGACGCAGTCCCACTTCCTGCAGGTCGTCGCGGTACAGGGTGATGTCGAGGGCGCCGAAGGGGAGGCTCACCCCCTCTTCCTCCTCGATGGCCGAACGGATCCGCTCCGTCAGTTCCACCCCGCGGCGGCGGATCCCGAGCAGGGTGAGCGTCTCCGTGCCTCCGCCCCGCTCCACGACCTCCCGGGCCATTCGCGACAGGGCCAGGCGAACGCCCCCTTCATCCATGAGAACCACGCGGTCCTCCTGACGGCGACCGGGGGCGAGGGTCATGGCGGGTCTCCGGGACGAAAGCGAAGGGGGGAAGCAGCCACCGGCGAGGCGACGCGGGCGAAAGATGTCTCCCCCCGGGAGGATGCCACAACCCCCGACCCCCCGTGGGCAGGGACCGCCTCCGGGACGGTTCGCGAAGACGGAGGGTCCTCGCCGGGATTTGCGCCACGCCGGTCAAACACAGAAGTTGCGGGCCGATTCCCGCTGCCGGCGTCCGTCCGAGTGGCTCCCCGAGGCCATGCCTCCACATCCCCCGGCCTCCGGACCCACCCCGGAGCCTTCCCCGACCAGGAACCCCGCCCCTCCATGCCCATCGAACCCGGGTGGCTCAGCCTCCTTCCTCCCCTCGTGGCGATTGGACTCGCCCTCCTCACCCGCGAGGTGATCCTCTCCCTCTTCGCCGGCGTCTGGGTCGG
>JBJHCG010000022.1:0-71029 GCA_050485885.1 Gemmatimonadales bacterium
CCCGGTGGGAAGGGAGAGAATGAAGTCCGGATCGAAGCCCTGCCCCGCCATGGCGTAGTAACCCGCTCCCGAAGCGTGGTTCAGCGTCAGGACGAGCTTCGGCACCGTGGCCCCGGCCATGGCCTCCACGAAGCGGGCCCCGGCCCGGATGATCCCGGAGTGCTCGGCCTCCGTCCCCACCATGAAGCCCGATACATCCTGCACGAAGAGGAGGGGGCGACGCTGCCGGTTCATCGTCTCGATGAAGAAGGCCGTCTTCTCGGCGCTCTCGGTGTAGACGATCCCCCCGAAGGCCGGGCGCTCCGCCCCGGGGTTCCGGACGAGCCCCCGGGCATTCGCGATGATCCCCACCGGCACCCCGTCGATGGCCCCCGTCCCGCAGATCATTTCCCGGGCCCGGTCGGGCTGGAAGGGTTCGAGGCGCCCCTCGTCGAGGAGGCACTCCAGGACCTCCTCCATGGAATAGGGCTGCCGGTGGTCGGCCGGGAGAATCTCGTAGAGGGTGTCGGGGCTCCGAAGCGGCGCCGGCCCGCTGGTCGGAAGCTCCAGCGCCGAGGGCTCCACGGGGAGATCCCGGATCTGCTCCCGCAGGAGGGCCAGGCAGGCCGCATCATCCGGAACCCGGTGGTGGGCCACGCCCGAGCGCTCGGTGTGCACCTGGGCCCCTCCAAGGCTTTCCTGGTCGGTGACCTGCCCGGTGGCGCCCTTCACCAGATTCGGCCCCCCGAGCCCCATGAAGCTCGTTCCCTCCACCATGATGATGCTGTCGGAGAGGGCCGGCAGGTACGCGCCTCCGGCAATGCAGGGCCCCATGACGGCGGCGAACTGGGGGATCCCCAGGTACCGACGCATGATGGAGTTGTAGTAGAAGATCCGGGCCGCCCCGTACTGCCCTGGAAAGACCCCCCCCTGGTAGGGGAGATTCACCCCGGCCGAATCCACCAGGTAGACAATGGGGAGGCGGCACCGCATGGCGACTTCCTGGGCCCGGAGGATCTTCGTGATCGTCTCGGGCCACCAGGCACCGGCCTTCACGGTGGCATCGTTCGCCACCACCACCACCTCCCGCCCATGGACCCGCCCCACCACGGTGACGACCCCGGCGGAAGGGGCCTGGCCGTCGTAGCGGTCATGGGCCACGAGGAGCCCGATTTCGACCCGGGGGGAGCCGGGGTCGAGGAGCGTCTCGATCCGCTCCCTTGCGGTCCGCTTTCCCTGATCGTGCTGGCGCCGGATCCGCGCGGGGCCTCCCCCGGCCTGGAGCCGGGTCCGGAGTTCGAGGAGTTCGTCGGAAAGGGTGCGGAGGCGGGAGCTCATCCCTCGCCTCCCTCCCCTTCTCCATCCTCCCCGCGCGCTTCGGTGCTCGTCTGGGCCGCCGAGAGGGGGTTCTCCGCACCTTCCGCCCGGGCCGCGTGCCAGGCGCGGATGTAGGCCACCGCCTCCGAGGTGGGGCTCCCGGGTCCGAAGAGGCGGCCGATTCCGGCCTCCATGAGCGCGGACACGTCTTCCTCGGGGATGATCCCGCCCCCGGTCAGAAGGATGTCGGTGGCACCGGCCTCCTCGAGAAGGGCGCTGACCCGGGGAAAGAGGGTCATGTGGGCGCCCGAAAGTACCGACATGGCCACCACGTCCACATCTTCCTGGATGGCGGCGGCCACGATCATTTCCGGGGTCTGGTGGAGCCCGGTGTAGATGACCTCGAACCCCGCATCGCGAAAGGCGCTGGCAATGACCTTGGCGCCCCGGTCATGACCGTCCAGGCCGGGCTTCGCCACCAGCACTCGAATCCGTTCCTCCCCTGCCGTCATCTCCGCTCACTCCCCCTGATCGTGATCTGGTGATTGCTTCGGGTCGGGACCTCCTCCCGGGGGCGGCCCCTGGCTGGCTCCGGTACACCGGAATGGGTGACGGAAGATCAGCGATTGAACATAGACAATTTCGCGAGGCGAGGTCACCCTTTTCCCTTCCCCTCCCACCCTCCACCCTCGAGCCACCCCGGGAGATCGGTGACGGAGGGAAGCCGCGGAACCGGGCGGTCCAGGGTGCCGAAGGGGTCGAGGAGGAGGGCGCCGAGCCCGGCCCCCCGGGCTCCCACCACGTCCACCGGGTAGAGATCTCCCACATAGAGGGCCTCCTCCGGTGGCACCCCCAGGCGCCGGAGGCCTTCATGAAAGATCCGGGGATCGGGCTTCTCCACCCCCACCACGCCTGAGTCCACGACGAACTCCAGGTAGGGGCGGAGGCCGGCCCGCTCCAGCGCCCCCTCCATCCGCCCATCGGCATTCGAAATCACCCCCAGCCGGTACCCCGCATCGAGGAGGGCCTCCAGAGCCCGGGGGGTTCCCTCTTCCACCAGGGTCCAGAGATGGTCCTGCCGGTGGTGTTCCACGAGGCGGGCTCCCACGGCGTCGAGGGCATGGGGAGGAACCCCACTTTCGCGGAAGAGGGTCAGGAAGTAGTCCCGCCACAGGTGGGGTTCCGTACCGGCGGCCCCCGCCTCCACCCGGGCGGCGAGACGGGCCCGGGCGATCCCTTCGGCGGCCTCGACCCGCTCCAGCGTGGAGATCACTCCTTCGGCCTCGTAGAAGCGAAGGATGCGGAGGCGGTCGGCAAAGACGAGGGTGTTCCCTGCATCGAAGAGAATGGCACGAAGGGGGGCGGAGGGATCCCCTTTCCCGGGAGGGGAGCCCGCGACTGCGGGGGACCGAGCCGCGGGGGAGGGGTGGGATGGGGGTGGGTGCATGAGGGTTCGGGGTGGGGGAGGCCATCCGGAGGGCGGGGCACGATGGCAGGGTCGGGAGACGAGCGCGGGCAGACGGCGGATACGGAGACCCTACTGGAACGGATCCGACGCCTCAACCCCTTTCCGGAGGAAGCTAGCGTGGTGGCGGGGTTCCGGAACCGGAGGCGACGGGGGTGGCGCGGCCGGCCCGAAGACAGCAGGATGATGGGACGATGGAAGAACTTGCTCCCCGGATGCACCCCGATCCTCCAGGAGCGTGTCCGAGCCGGGGGGTGCGGCTGTACCCCCCGGTTCCCGGCGCTTTCTCGCAATCCATGACCCCGGACCCGCCTCCACCCATCCCCCCGGAGACGCCGACGCCAGCCGCCGTCCCCCCCCCACTCCCACGCCTCCTGGCGTGGGCGGTGGACTGCACCGCCGTTCTCCTCTGGGCCGGGGTTCTGGTCGCGGTGGTCCTGGGGTGGCCTGCGACCACCCTTGCCCCGGGGGTTCCTCTCGGCGCCGCGGAGGGGCACTTCGTGTCCTTCCTTACCCTGACCCTCCCCGCGCTCCTCTATTTCGCCCTGTTCGAGAGCTCGGCCTGGCGGGGAACGCCGGGCAAGCGACTCCTGAATCTCCAGGTGGAAGGGGTGGGCGGCGGTCGTCTTCCCCTGGAACGGGCGCTTCTCCGCGGCGCGGTCCGGCTTCTTCCCTGGGAGGTTGCCCATTTCGCCCTCTGGCGGATCCCGGGGTGGCCCGCGGAGGCCACGGGGGTCCCCCTGGTATCCGCGATGGCCCTCCTGGGGGTGTGGTTCCTTGTCGGGCTCTACCTCTGGACCCTCCTGGCGGCTTCGGATGGGCGCGCGCTCTGGGACCACCTGGCTTCGTCCCGGGTGATCACGCGTCCGGCCCGGGAGTAGGGCGGAAGCGCCGGGGGGAGTGCCCCAACAGACCTGCGGGGAGGGCGACGCGGCACGATGTCCGGTTTCGGGGGGATCCTGCGCGAACGGAAGCAGGAGGGAAGGCGCAGGACCGCGCCGCCTCTCCCCTCGTCCTCCGGATCGAACCGAACCGGACCGCACGCGACGCCTCCGACCTCCGAGCGCGCCATGACCCCCTCTCCAACTTCGAGAAACCCGCGCAGGGGAGCTCCCCGACCCCCGGGCGAGCTCTGGTCTCCCGGCACCTCGCAGGGCCTCGTCCAGGCCCGCGGAGAGCTCTGGGTGGGGGCCACCGCCAACGACACGGCGGCGCACCTCGATCGGACCCTCCTCGGATTCCAGCACGGTCCGGCGATTCTCGAGACCCTCCGACGGAGGGATCGGCGCGGGTGAAGGGCTCCTCGCGGCCCCGGCGTCGCACGCCCGTCGGGAGTCCCTGCGGCCCCCTGGGCCGGTGCACGGAGGCCGCGAAGGGCCGTCGCGGGGAGCCCTCCGGCACCTTCCGGACGCCGCGCTTCAGCGCAACCCTCTTGCGCCCTGTGCTCCACGGGTGAATCCATGGGGGACGTATCCCCGTGCGGCCCTTCTCGGGGGGCGGCCCTCCCGCCTTCCCTCCCCGCTTCTCCCACGCGCCATGCGCCGAGGTCTCCATGCCAAGAAGGCTTTCCGGTCTCCCCTCTCTCCCCTCTTTCCGCGTGAACGGCGGAGCCGGGGGAAAGCGGACGGGACGGATCCGAGGGGTCGCCGCCGGAGCGGCCCTTACCGCGTCGCTCCTCCTGGCCCCCGCGCTGGCGGCTCAGCAGCTCCCCGGGCCCCAGCCACAACGAACGGCGGGCACGGCCACCCTCGGTGGCACCGACCTGCGCCTCTCCCTCGGGCGCACCCTCTACCAGCGGGAGGAATACTGCGGGCTCTACGACGGGTGGCTCAGCACCCTCGAGTTCGGGATCACGCGAGGATGGCTCGGAACCACGGTGGCCATCGTCGAGGACTACCCCTGGCCCCTGCCCCCGCCTGATACCCAGCCCCAGGCCACCATCGACCGGGGGCGCGCCTTCCAGATCCTGGCCGAGGTCTTCCCCCTCGCCCTCCTGGGTGACATGGAGTTCACCCGGTGGGTCCAGCCCTTCGTGGCCGCCGGTGTCCAGGTCAGCACCGATGGGGAGATTCATCCGGCGGGGACGGAGCGGGTCGGGCCGGTCTGGGGGATCGAGGGACGGATCGATCCGGCGGTGGGCTTCGGTGCCAACGTCGTCATCCCCATCGGGGACTCCGGCTTCGGGCTGGTGGCGCAGTTCCGGCGCACGACCCTCCTCAATGTGGAAGGAGAGGCCATCAGCCCCGACCCCCAGCAGGGAGCCTGGAGCTTCCCCGAGCAGAACCTGAGCTGGAACGAGATCCGGACCGGGGTCCGGATCCGGGTGGGCGGAGGGCGATAGCGGTCCTTCCGTCGGGCGCCATTCCAGGAGAGGTGGGGGCACCCGGCGGGGCTTTCAGGGGAAGGGGGCTCCCTCGCCTGTGGCCTCCTCCCCGCTCCGGGGGAGTGCCGCGCGATACACGGCGGCACTGTCGGGCCGGGCGGTAGCCTCAAACACCTCTGCGAGCGCCTCCGAGGCCCGCTCCACCCCTTCGGTGGAGCGGGCCTCGTCCCGGTAGAGAACGAGTGCGGCGCGCAGCTCGGACTCCGCCGCACTCCAACGACCCCCCTCGAGGTGGATTCGTCCCAGGGCCAGCCGGACCGCGGCGATCCGCGTGGCGGCGCCGGCCGGATCCCCCGAGTGCTGGGCATCGTAGATGCGGAGGGCGTGCTGGAAGGCCTCCGTGGCTTCCTCCGATCTTCCCATGCGCTCCCGGACCCGGCCGAGCCCATGGTAGGCGAACCCCGTATAGAGGTAGTCGGGCTCCTGAAGGGACTCCAGGAGTTCGGCGGCCAGGCCAAAGGAGGTGGCGGCCGCCTCGTCCTCACCCATGGCTTCCTGCACTGCGGCAAGGTTGTAGTAGCCCCAGGCCACGTCCTGATGTCGCTCTCCGTATACGCGAAGGTGCAGCTCCAGGGCATCGCGGTACGCCCGCTCGGAACCGGAGAGGTTTCCCTGAAGACGGCGGGCATGCCCCAGCCCCCAGAGGACCCGGCCTGCCACGGGATCCAGCCCCCCCGAACTCTGGAGCAGGCGACGAACCTCGAGCGCCCGGGTGTAGGAGGCCTCCGCCTCGGCGTGCCGACCCTCTCCCAGCTGCAGATTCCCGAGGCCGCCGAGAGCCGAGGCCCGGACCCGGGCCGGGGCGTCCGAGCCGGGTGCGAGAAGGGCCTGGTAGATTCCCTCCGCCTCCGGGTAGCGGTCCTGGCCCTGGTTGTAGAGGGCGAGGGCAAGCGCAGCCCGGGCTTCGGCCAGGCGGGGGTCGCCGGGGGGAAGGGTCGATTCACGGACCTCGAGGGCTCGGCGGAACCAGGCCTCGGCCTGGTCGAACCGGAGTTCGGACCGGAAGACCTCGCCGATCCCCATCATGGCCGCCGCGGCCTCGGGCTCCTCCGGGGAGGTCTCGAGGAGGGCCCAGGCCCCGCGGAAGAAATCTTCGGCCCGACCCCGGTCCCCGAGGTTGAAGGCCACCTGGCCCAGGGTGTTCAGAATTCCTGCCCTGAGCTCGGGCTGATCACCAATCTCTTCCAGGCCCCTGGCTCCCAGGTCGATGAGTTCCTCCCGGGAGAAGGTGCTCCGCCCGGCCCCCAGGTCCGGGTCCAGCTGCGCGAACAGACCCACCACGAAATCCCTGGCCGCCACGGCGCGCTCCGCCTCGAGCTGGCGCCGATCCCGCTCCCGGTTCGCCATGACCCCGAACGCCGTGGCCAGTGCGCTCCCCCCCACGAGCGCCAGCATCGCCACCGAGGCCGCTCCCACGAAGAGGCGGTTTCGTCGGGCGAAGCGGCCCGCCCGGTACCAGGGCGAATCCGGACGAGCCCGGACGGGGTGCCCGCTTCGGTGGCGGCGGAGGTCCGAGGCAAGGGCCTCCACCGAGGGGTACCTTCGCTCCGGTTCGGGGGCAAGGGCGCGGAGGAGGATGGCGTCCAGATCGCCCCGAAGGCGGCTCCGGAGGGCGCCCGGGGTCGTTCTCCGATGAAGGGCCCGACGCACCGCACTTCCCTCGATCTCGGGAGCATCCTCCGTGACCACGGCGGAAGGAGGACCGGGCTCCTCTCCCCGCATGGCCCGCTCGAGCATGGTGCGCCCGCCCCGCCGGCCCCCTCGCCGGGAGAAGGGCAGCTCTCCGGTGAGGAGCTCGTGAAGGATCACGCCCAGGGCGTACACGTCCACCGCGGTGGAAGCCGGCTCCCCGCGAAACTGCTCGGGAGCGGCATAGGCAGGGGTGAGACGTCGTCCGGCGGGTCCCGTCTCGTCGCCTCCCCCTCCCTCTTCAAGGAGCTTTGCGATCCCGAAGTCGAGGAGGCGAACCTCGCCATCTTCCACCAGGATGTTCCCGGGCTTGAGGTCGCGGTGGACGACCAGGGCGGCATGGGCGTACTGGACCGCGTCGCACGCCTCGAGAAAGAGGCCGAGGCGGTCGTCCACATCGAGGGCGTGGAGGTCGCACCAGGTGTCGATGCGCTCGCCCTGGACGAGCTCCATGACGAAGTAGGGGAGGCCATCGGGGGTGAGCCCACCGTCGAGGAGGCGGGCGATCTTCGGGTGGGCGAGGCGGGCGAGGATCTCCCTCTCGCGGTGAAAGCGGGCCAGGATCTCGTCCGTGTCCATCCCTCGCTTCACGACCTTGAGAGCGACCCTTCGATGAAAGGCCCCATCGGCTCGCTCCGCCAGGTAGACCGCGCCCATCCCCCCTCGCCCGAGCAGATCGAGGATGCGGTAGCTCCCGAGTCGGTCCCCGGGAGAAAACTGTCCCCGGACCCCGGCGTCCTCCTCCCCGGCATCCCCACCCTCTTCCCGGGAGCTCGTGCCCTGATCGCGCACTGCCTCGGCCACCATCGTGCCCAGGCGAGGGAGCTGGAGCTCGGAGTCGGCCCGTTCGCAAGCGGCAAGGTAGCGCCGCACATCGGCCTCGAGCTCCGAATCCCCCCGGCAGAGGGCCTGGATCGCGTCGCCACGGACCGGGGCCGGAAGGTCCAGAATTTCGTCGAGCAGAGCCTCGATTCGCTTCCACCGCGCTGCATCCATCCCCCCCTCCCGTCGAGCGATGGCGTCAGTCCGCGTCTTCGCGGAGGGCGTCGTAGAGGAAGCCCCGGGCCTTCACCAGGTCGCGTCGCACTGTCCGGGTGGTCACGCCGAGGGCCTCGGCCGACTCCTCTTCGGAAAGCCCCGCGAAGTACCGCATCTCCACCACGCGCGCCAGCCGATCGTTCAGGGTGGCGAGGCGGTCGAGGGCCTGGTCCAGGGCCAGGAGTTCTTCCATGTCGGATGCGGTACCCAGGGCCCCTTCCTCGAGGGTGATGCGAAAGGCGCCGCCCCCCCGCTTCGCTGCCAGGCGCCGGCGGGCATGGTCCACAAGGACCCGTCGGCACATGGAGGAGACGATGGAGAAGAAGTGGGTCCGGTCCTTGAGCTCCACCCGCGACTGGTCCACAAGGCGAAGCCAGGCCTCGTGGACGAGGGCGGTGGGGGAGAGGGTGTGGTCGTCACGCTCCCCCCGGAGGTGGCGACTCGCGATCCCGCGGAGCTCCGGATAGGTGAGAGACCAGAGGTCGCGAGCCGCCCCTTCGTCTCCTGCTACCGCTTCGAGAAGAACCTGGGTCACGTCCCGGGGTTCGGCGGACATGGGACCAACGGCGTGGGGGGGAGGAGGCGACGGGAGCCCCAGCCGGCGGGAGCGCCCGAAGCGGGGATGGTAGACTGCCATCCCGCGCGGAGCAACCCGGTACCGTCGGCGCCCCCCTTCCGTTCCCATGGGGACCTTCCCGAAGGGTGGGGGGGCATCTGCCCCCCGCGCATCCCCGGAAAGGCTCCCGCGTTTCATGCCGCCCCGCGTCCGGCCCGCGCGCGAACCGGAACCAGGAGTCGGTCGATGTCGCGGGGAAAGGAAAGGTCGCTCCCGTCCGTTCCCCGCCCCACCGCCACCACCCGGACTTCGAATCCCTCATCCCCGGCCTCGCGGTCGAAGAGCCGGGAAAGGGCCTGGTACGGGCTCTCGGAGGGCGGGCCGGGTGGAGCGCCGGCATTTCCGGCCCGTGGGGGAATGGCCATGGAGCGTCTTCCCCTCGCCGCCCCGCTCTTCGACGAATCCTCCATCGGGCGCCCGGGAGCCGCGACCGGCTCCTCGGCCCCTTCCCCCTCCGGACCTCGGGGGACAAGGCCCGAGAGGAAGCGGATGGCATGGTGGCGGAGAAAGCGCCGGTTCGGATGCCAGGCGCGGAAGGTGGCGCCCACGGCTTCTTCCGGCGGAGCCCCCGAGAGGACCATCCCTGCCCGGTCCGCCGAGACAAGCCGCCCCCCGTAGCGGAGTCCCTCGATGCGAGCCCGAACCGGGCGGTTGTCCCACCAGAGCAGGTGGGCCAGCGCGCCGTAGGGCACGGAAGCCGGGGCCTCCGATCCCCCGGTCTGCCGGTGGAAGTGGAAGGATGCCTCCCGCTCGGGGCCCGGGAGCCCGGTGGGCGGGGTGCCCCGAGGTCGAAGGCGGCAGCCGGCACCGTCGAAGATCTCGACCACAAGGAGGTACCGCACCTCCGGGTTGGACCAGCGGGGGTCGGTGGTGTCGAGAAGGAGATGGGGCTGTCCGGCATCCCACGGTCCCTCCGAGGGAAGCGGGATCCGGAAGAGCCCCTCGGTCGATCCTGCCGAGTCCGGCCCCAGCCGGACCTCTTCCACCCGATCGACGCCCCCTCGCCGCTCCATGCGAAGCCAGGTGAGGGGGGCGATCACAGGGTGAGGTGCGCCGGCCGGGGTTCCCTCGTCCGAAGCTGGAACCACCGAGACCCGGTAGAACCGGGCCCCAGCCTCGACCGCCCCGCTCTGGAAGCCGAACCGGAGCGAGAGGACCCCGGCGAGGTTCCGCCGACCGTCGTGTCCGGAGGCACCGCACGGGGAGATCAGACCGTCGTCGCCCCCGGGAGGATGGAGGGCGAGCGCCGAGGCCTGCGGCCCCCCGTGAAGACTGGAAGCCGGCAGATCACCGATCCGGTCCAGGAAGACCGCGCGACCCGGCTCCGGGCGCTCGAAGCTCCGTGCCAGGGGGTGGTGGGTCAGGAGGACGGGATCCTCGTCGCGGCCAAACCAGCGGCCGGCCTGCAGGCCATCGTGGAGGACCACCGTCACCGGACCGAGGGACTGCCGCACCACGCACGCATACCTCCACCCCCGGCCTCCCGCTGCTTCATCGAACTCGAGCCAGGATCCTCTGTAGATGCCCTCCTCGTCCAGGCGGGCCGCCGCCACCTCCTCCGGGGCACCCTCCTCCAGAGGGAGCCAACGGAGCCGGGGGCGGGCGTTCAGGTAGTCGGCGAGAGCGGACCCCTCCAGGCGGTCAAGTGCCGCCAGGTCCCGGGCCGCATGAATCCGCCGGAGGTGAAGCGTGCCCCCGACGATGGCCGCCCCTCGGTGGGCGAGGGAGGCCGTCCTCCCCCCTTCACCCTCCTCGAGCAGCGCCTCCAGGTGACTCCGGAGTCGGGGTAGATCCTCATCATTGGGAGTCCAGCGACGCCGGCGAACGGGAATCCGCCAGATCTCGACCTCTCCCCCGGCAACCGGAGTGGACGCTCCCGACCATGCAAGGAGCCCTTCCAGGTCCGCAAAGGGAACCCATCGACCTCCTCCGCGCCCCCTGGCCTCCTCCGCCTCGGGGCGTGCGAACTCTCCGAGGGCACGGTACCACCAGGCCCCCAGCCGTACGCGTCGGAGCTGGCCCGTCATGGTGCGGCTTCGTGGCACCCAGCGCCGCCAGGTCCCGGCCGGGACGCGAAGCCCCCCCTTCTCCTGGGCCCGGGCGAGGGTGGAGGCCCGGTAGAGCCTGGAAACCCGCCGGGCGCCCTCCGCCGTGGCCACCGGCGTCCCCGGGGGGAGGGCCGGGCCGAGGAGTGCAGCGACACCACGCGCCGCCAGTTCCGGCGGCAGCGTCCACGAACCGTCTTCTCCCAGGGGTGCCCGCGCCAGGGGATCCCCCCCCGATGAAAGGGGGACGAGCTCAAGAGCGGGGAGGGGGGGCATCTCCTCCCCACCTTCCCTCGCGAGGAGGATTCGGCCGGTGGAGGGGATGCCCGAAACGGACGATCGAGTCATGGTCCAGAGTCGGAAGGCGGCGGACGGCCCCCCTCCCGATCGGACATGGCACCGAGGCACCATGGTCCTGGAGGGGGGGGCAGGGGCGGGGCGAATCCCGCTCGGCACGAGCGCTTCCCATCCCTGCACTTCGGTACGCGCAGATGTGGGCGGAAACCGGACATCCCACCGTCCCGACGCGTCAGCCTTCCTGCTCCCGCGCTCCGTTCAGGCCTTCCCCTCCTCCCGGTTCGCCCCGGCGCTCGCTCCTCTCGCTGACCCGGGGGTCAGAAGAAGACGGGCTCCCGGTACGCTCCGAAGACCTCCTCCATGGCGTAGCGAATCTCGTAGAGGGTGCAGTAGGCCCGCGCGCAGTCGAGGATGCGAGGGACCAGGTTCTCTCCGGTGCGGGCCGCTTCGGTGAGGGCCGAAAGGGTCCGCTGCACCGCCTCGGCATCGCGCTCGGCGCGAAGCTTCGCCATCCGCTCCCGCTGCCGCGCCTCGACGGTGGCATCAATGCGAAGGGTTTCGATTTCGACCTTCTCGCCACCATCGGTGAAGGCGTTGACCCCCACGATGAGTCGCTCCCTCCCCTCGATCTCGAGCTGCTGCGTCATGGCGGAACTCGCGATCTCCTTCTGGAACCATCCCCCCTCGATCCCGGGCACGACCCCTCCCAGCCCGTCGATCTCCTCGAAGAGCGCTTCGGCCTCGGCTTCGAGGGCGTCGGTGAGCGACTCCACGTAGAAGGAACCGGCGAGGGGGTCGATCGTGCTGGCCACCCCCGTCTCGTGGGCCAGGATCTGCTGCGTCCGAAGGGCGATGCGCACCGCCTTCTCGGTGGGCAGGGCGAGGGTCTCGTCCATGGAGTTCGTGTGGAGCGACTGCGTTCCGCCCAGAACCGCGGCCATGGCCTGGTAGGCCACCCGGGCAATGTTGTTCTCGGGCTGCTGTGCCGTGAGGGTGACTCCGGCGGTCTGGCAGTGGGTGCGCAGTCGCCACGATTCGGGGTTCTTCGCCCCGTACTTCTCCTTCAGCGTCCGCGCCCAGATCCGCCGCGCCGCCCGGAGCTTCGCGATCTCCTCGAAGAAGTCGTTGTGGATGTCGAAGAAGAAGGAAAGCCGGGGTGCGAAGTCATCCACATCGAGCCCCCGGGCGATCCCGCGCTCCACGTATTCGAAGCCGTTTCTCAGGGTGAAGGCGAGCTCCTGCCCCGCCGTGGCCCCGGCCTCGCGAATGTGGTAGCCCGAGATCGAGATCGGGTTGTACTTGGGCGCATGCTCCGAGCACCACTCGAACATGTCCACGATGGCCCGGAGGGCGGGCTCGGGCGGGAAGACCCAGGCGTGCTGGGCCTGGTACTCCTTCAGGATGTCGTTCTGGACCGTGCCCCGCAGCTTGTCCGCCGAAATCCCCTGCCTTTCGGCTGCCGCCACATAGAAGCAGAAGAGGATGATGGCAGGACCATTGATCGTCATGGAGACGGAGACCTGGTCCAGGGGGATCCCGTCGAAGAGGGTCTCCATGTCGGCCAGCGACGAGATCGCCACCCCGCACACCCCCACCTCGCCCAGCGACCGGGGATGGTCGGAGTCGTACCCCATGAGGGTGGGGAAGTCGAAGGCTACGGAAAGCCCCGTCTGCCCGTTCTTCAGGAGGTAGTGGTAGCGTTCGTTCGTCTCCTCGGCGGTGGCAAACCCGGCGAACTGGCGCATGGTCCAGAGGCGGGTGCGGTACATCGTGGCATAGGGGCCCCGGGTGAAGGGGAATTCCCCGGGAAGGCCGAGTCTTTCGAGTTCCGTTCCCTGCTCCGCCCGGTCCAGCCCGGTGTGGAGGGGGGCTACCTCCCGCCCCGAGATCGTGGAGAAGCGCTCCTGGCGGGCCGGAGTCGAGGCGGCGGCCTTCTCCCACGCTTCCACGCGGGCCCGGAGTTCAGCGAGCTCGGCTTCCTTCCGGGCCAGGGTGCGGCGCAGCTCGGCGGGATCGGTGGTGGTGGGAAGATCGTGCTCGACGGTGGACATGCGCGCTCCTGGGGAGAAGACCGACATCGGCTCTGGGGGTCGGGGGTGCCCCCCGCACCTCGGGGAGGGGAGGGTCGGACACCCGCCCCCTGCGCTCTCGGGAGGGGGTTCGGGGCCGGGTGTCCCTGCCACGCGCCCCTTCCGAAAGATGCCGGAGGGGAGGGTCGGGGGTCAACGCACGCCGGTCCGGATCCCCAGCGAGAAGCTCCGTCCGGGCACGGGGTTCCCCGTCAGGTCCGGATGGTCCGAATCGAGGAGGTTCCGGGCATCGAGGTGCACCCGGGCGCCCTCGGCCCGTCCTCCCGCCCAGGGGAGGGAAACCTCGAGTCGGAGGTCCAGGTCGCGGAATGCGGCCTCCTCGGCCCTGCGACCATGCCGGACGGTAGCGGAAAGCCAGGCGCCCTCTTCGGCGGTGCCCACGAGGCGGCGCCGTACGCCCGCCACCACCTGCTCGGTGAGGGGCCGAAGGGCATACTTGGACTCGAGATCCGACGGCGTGTCGGCCTCCAGGGAGAGGAGCGAGCCGGAAAGGGAGAGATGCGTGGCGGGATCCACCTCCCACCGGGCCTCCGCCTCCACTCCGCGAAAGTTTGCCCGGTTCACATTCCGGGGAACCCAGGGTTCGGGCGCCGTGGTGAGGTCGACGACGCCCTCGGGGAGACGGGGGCGGGCCCAGTCGATGAGATCCCGCTGACGGCGTTCCCAGAGGGTCGCGGAAAGTGCGACGCCGGGCGAGGGCGCGAGGGTGGCCCCCACCTCCAGGCTCCTCCCGGATTCGGGACCCACATCGGGGTTCGGGGTGTGCCCCGGGTCGGCGTAGAAGCGCTCCGTCCAGGTGGGTCCCCGGAAGCTCTGCCCCCAGGAGGCCCGGAGGCGTGTGGCCTCCGTCAGGGACCAGGACGCGGCCAGCGAGGGAGAGGTGAACCCCCCCCACGGCCCGTGCCGGTCGTGGCGCAGTCCGACGGACAGCGCGACGGAGGAACCGACCTCCACCCCCCCCTCGGCGAAGAGGGCCCCCCGGTGTTCGCTCCGGTCGCCCAGCGCGTTCGAGGTGAGGCCATGACGGGCCACCTCGGCCCCGGCCGCCACCTGGAGGGCAGGAGAAAGGGTCCCCCGAACGACGAGATCGGCCCCGGCCTGGGTCGAGCGATGGATGTTCCGGTAGACCTCCGGGTTCTCCCGGATCAGGGTGAAGTCATCATCGTGCCCCCGCCAGGTCATGCGCGGCTCCACCCGGACCGCGGCGGCGGCAGAGGGGATCCACCGAAGCGCCACCGTCTCGGTGCGGGTCGCCTCCACCGAGGGAAAGGGGGCGTAGAACCCCTCGGCGCCGAAGTCGCGACGGGCATACCCCAGGTCGCCCCGGAGCCGACCCCCGGCCACGGGGGTCTCCATGCGGAAGGAGAGAAGCGCCTGCTCCCACTCCGTTCCCTCCCGGTGACCATCCGACCGCCCCAGTTCGGCTCCCGCCTCCATGGAAAGGCGGCCGAGGCCCCGGGCCCCCTCCGCTCCAAGGAGCGCCGTTCCGAAGCTCCCCCCCTCGAAGCGGAGGCTGCCGCCTTCCCCCCCGTTCCGGGTCACGATGTTCACCACCCCCCCGACCGCATCGCTTCCGTACTGGGCCGAGGCCGGCCCCCGGAGCACCTCGATTCGCTCGATGCGGTCCAGGGGAAGGGTCAGATCCAGATCGAAGTGACCCGTCTGGGGGTCGCTCATCCGGACCCCGTCCACGAGCACAAGGAGCTGCTCGAAGGTTCCCCCGCGGATGGAGAGGTCCGTCTGGGCAAAGGAACGGGCCTGGACCTCCACCCCCGTGGCCCACTGGAGCGCCTCGGCCACCGAACGCACGGGAAGCCCGGCCAGAGTTTCCCGGTCCAGCACCTGCACGGCCCGGGTGCGCTCCGAGAGGGCGACGCCCACTCGGGTGCCCACCACGGGAATCGTGTCGAGGCGGAGAACGGTGTCGGCCTGGACCGGGGCCCCCGGGGGTTGGAGAAGGAGTGCACCGGGGGTCACCCCCTCTCCGGCAGTGGGTCCGGCGGTCAGGCCTCCGATGAGGACCCCGAGAAGCACGGGGCTCCGCATCGACGGGGTCAACGGCAGGGGGGAGCGCGGCAAGCCACGGGAGGGAGAAGGTCGGGTCATCCGAAGGTCTCCAGGAGGCGGGCGGCCTCCGAATAGGGTGTGCGCGTTTCCCCGGCCAGCGCCTCGCCGGGGGACGGAAGGGAATCGGGGTCGGAGAGGAGACGGCGCACTCGGCGCTTCAGCTCCCGCTCCATGACATCGCGGATCCGGATCGTGGTTCGGGCCTGACGGCGGCGCTCGAGTTCGCCCGAGGAGATCAGCCACCCACGGTGCTCCTCGAGGGTCTGGAGGAGTTCGTCCACCCCCTCCCCGGCATGGGCCACGGTCTGGAGTACGGGGGGGGTCCACCCCTGCGGCTCTGAGGGAGCATCGTCGGCTGTGGTCGATGCCTCCTCGGCCGTCTCCGTCCCCAGCCGCCGGAGATCGACCCCGTGGTGGGCCGGGACGGGGGCGGCGCGCCCCTGCCCTGCCCGGTAGTGGAGGGCCGTCCGGAGTTCGCGTACCAGACGATCGGCGCCCGGGCGATCGGACTTGTTCACCACGAAGAGATCGGCGATCTCCATGAGCCCGGCCTTCATGGCCTGGATGCCGTCCCCCGATTCGGGGACGAGGACCACCACCACCGTATCGGCCGTTCCGGCAATCTCGAGCTCGGTCTGACCCACCCCCACCGTTTCCACGAGGAGGCGGTCGAACCCGGCGGCCTCCATCACGTCGAGGACCTCGGTGGTCGTGGTGGCAAGCCCGCCCAGGGAGCCCCGGGAAGCCATGGACCGAATGAAGATCCGGGGGTCCAGGGCAAGGTCGTTCATCCGGATTCGGTCTCCGAGGAGGGCGCCGCCCGAGTAGGGCGAGGTGGGGTCCACCGCCACAATTCCCACCTGCTCGCCGCGTCCGGCCCCGGCGCGGGCCATGGCCGTGACGAGAGAGCTCTTTCCCGCGCCCGGCGGACCGGTGATTCCGACCCGGGCGGTGCGGGAGGGGAGCGCTTCCCCCGCCTCGGCCGCCGCACCGGCCACCCCTGTCAGGAGGGTGTGGAGCAGGGGCTGAAACCCCGTGCGCTCGTTCTCCACCACGGAGATGGCGCGTGCCAGGGCCAGGCGGTTGCCGCCGCGCACGCCCTCCACGAGGGGACGAAGCGCCGGGGGAAGGTCGATGAAGCGGGCTTCGGGACCTGAAACCATGGAGGTGCCGGGAACGTCGGAGAGGGAGGCGGGTGGGGGGCGGGATCGGGGGAGACGCAGCGGGCGGGACCCTGGCCTCTGCATCGGCGGGCCTTGTCCGGACCCGGTGGAACTTGTCATCGTCCGGGGAGAGGGCCAACCCCTTCCCCACCCGGACCCTGCTCGAGCCAGCGTCTGGCCTGGTCCAGGTCGCCGCAACGCGCCGGAGCCCCTTCCTCCTGCGCCATCCGGGTCCTGCCCTTCCGGCTCGCACCCTGTTCCCCTGCCCGAACCCATCGACCCTTCGTACCCGAGTCCTCGTCGGAACCCCAGGAGCTCACCATGCGCTTGCGCCTTCGAACCTCCCTCCCCCTCCTCCTTCTCCTCGTGGCGGCCGGGTGCGCGCCCTTCCGAACGGGGGGCGCCGAGGCCGCCCCCCCTCCCCCCACGCAGGCCGACGCACCGGAGTCCGCCGGGCAGGAGGCCTCCGATCCCTTCCAGCGCCTCGTGGGCGAGGCGGAGGCCATGGAGGGCTTCTTCGACCTCTGGCGCACCGCCGACGGGAAGCTCTACATGGCCGTTCCGGCGGCGCGCCTGGGTGAGGACTTTCTCATGGAGTTCAAGGTGGCGCGAGGCGTGGGCGCAGGGGGCCTCTACGGGGGCACCATGCTTAACCTCTTCGAGGCCGACGTGGTGGCCTTCGAGCGGCGGGGAGAGCAGCTCTTTCTCCTGAAGCGGCCCCACCGGTACCGGGCCGAGCCCGGCACGCCCCAGGCCGCCGCCGTGGACCTCTCCTTCACCCCGTCGGTGGTGGAGACGGCCCGGATCGAGGCCACCCGAGAGGAGGGGTCGGACGACGCGGTCCACCTCGTGGAGGTCACGAACTGGTTCGTGGGCGACCTGGCCGGACTGAGCCAGCGCCTGCGCGCACTTACCTCCACCGGGGCCGGCCCCGGCCCTGCCCCGAGCTTCGATCGGAGCCGGAGTGCGCTGGAGCGGGTGGGAGCCTTCCCCGACAACCTGAACATCCGGACCCTCCTCACCTATCGCCCTCCGCAGCCCGTCAGCACGGGGGCCGTGGCCGACCCGCGCTTCATCTCGGTGGAGGTCCACCACACCCTGGCCCGCCTCCCCGAGGTTCCCATGGAGCCCCGCATCGCCGACGAGCGCATGGGCTTCTTCGTCACGGCCCACAAGGACTTCACCGAAGACGAGGAAACCCACTTCGTCCGGTACGTGAACCGGTGGCGGCTGGAGTGCGACGGCCCCCCGGGAGCCGATGGCCTCTGTGATCCGGTCCGCCCCATCGTGTACTACCTCGACCGCACGATTCCCGAGGCGTACCACCGCTGGTTCATCGAGGGGATCGAGGCATGGCAGTCGGCCTTCGAGGAAGCGGGCTTCCGGGAAGGGATCCGGGCCGAGCTCCTCCCCGAGGGTGCGGACCCGGACGATATCCGCTACCCCACCCTGCGCTGGAACACCTCGGAGAGTTCGGGCTACGCGGCCATCGGACCCTCCACGGTGGACCCGCGCACCGGAGAGATCCTCGATGCCAATCAGCTCTACGAGGCCCAGATGATCCTGGGCTTCCGGAGCGGCTGGCGGAACCTGGTGGACCCCCAGACCGCCTTCGAGCTTGCCGTGGGGGCCCGGGAAACCGACGGGCACGAGCACCTGGCCGGGGTCCTCTCGGACCAGGGCACCTTTCTCCGGGCCCTCCTCGTCGCCCGCGGGGAGATCGCACCTTCCGATCCCCTCCCCGAGGCGTACCTGGGAGAGGCCATCCGCTGGGTCGTGATGCACGAGGTGGGGCACACCCTCGGTCTCCGGCACAACTTCCGCGCCTCCACCGACACCCCCCTGGACCGCCTCCACGACCGGGAGTGGGCCCGGGAGCAGGGGCTCGTGAGTTCGGTCATGGACTACCACGCCCCGAACGTGGCTCCGGAAGGGGAGACGCAGGGCTACTTCTACTCGCCCACGGTGGGCTCTGCGGACCGGTGGAAGATCGCCTTCGGGTACGCACCCGATCCGGAGCGGGCCGCGTCCCTCGCCCGTCTGGCAGAAACCCCCGGTCGCACCTACGGAGCCGATGAAGACGCCAGCGGGCCGGGGGCCATGGATCCCTCGGTGAATACCTTCGACCTCTCCGACGATCCCCTGGCCTGGGGGCAGGCGCGGGCGTCCATGGTGGCCGAGCTCTGGACGCGCCTTCCGGAGACGGTGCTCGACGACAACACCCGGTACGCCGACCTGACCTCGGCCTACCAGACCCTCCTGGGGCAGTACAGCCAGGCGCTGGCGCCGGCCGTCAAGTACATCGGGGGGGAGTACGTCTACCGGACCCGGGTGGGAGACGAGGCCGACCGGGGACCCTTCGTTCCGGTGGATCGGGCGACCCAGCGGGAAGCCCTGAACTTCGTCGTGGAGCGGGCCTTCTCCGAAAACGCCATGGCCCTTCCCCCGGAGGTGCTCCGGAACCTGGGGCCCGAACGGTGGAGCCACTGGGGGCTCACGAACACCTACCAGGGACGCATCGACTTCCCCTTCCATGAGCGCGTGTCGGCGCTGCAGGCGAGCCTCCTGGGCCAGCTCGTGACCCCGTTCCGGCTTGCCCGCATGCGCGACGCCGAACTCCGCCACGGAACCGATGCGGTTCTCGGGATGCCCGAGCTCTTCCGCGAGGTCACGGGGGCCGTCTGGGCCGAGGCGGAGGGGAGCCGGGCGAGAAACGTCGCCTCCGTGCGGCGCGACCTGCAGCGGAGCTGGCTCGATGCCATGGGGGGGATCGTCACCGATCCGGCGGCCCGAACCCCGGCCGACGCCCGCGCCCTCGCGCGCCACGAGATGCGACAGCTCGATGGGCGCCTCTCCCGGGCCCTTGCCGGGGGCGGACTCGATGCCATGACACGGGCCCACTTCGAGGAGACCCGAGCCTGGATCGAGAAGACGCTGGCGGCCGGAATCGAGGCCCAGCGGTAGCGCGCCTTTGGGGGACTCATGGAGAACGCCCCGGTGGAGCGGATGCTCCACCGGGGCGTTTCTTCTGCCCTCGCGGACGGAGGAGGGAGAGACGCCCCCCCTCATCCGCCCTGTTCCATGGTCAGAACCGGTACCGGAGTCCGATCTGGGCCTGGAACTGGAGGAGGAGGTTCGCACCGATCGTGGTCGTGTCTCCGAACCCGGTGGGCACGGTGTACTCGATCTGGCTCGTCTCCTGGTTGAAGCGGACCGGGTTGATGAGGTTCCGGCGCGCCGCCGAGACCGAAACGTACCGGCCCCAGTCCGAGTTCAGGCCGTTCAGGACGTTGAAGAGGTCCACCTCGAGCCCGAGGCGCTGCCCGCCCACCGTGTTGAACTCCCGGTTGATGCGCACGTCCAGCCGGTTGAAGGAGGGCTGGCGGCAGGTGTTCCGGGGAATGAGCTGCCCCACGTAGTCGCCCACACAGGGGTTGTCCGCCAGGTACCCGGCATAGCGCTCCCGCTGCTCCTGGGCCACAGCCGGGTCGGAGGTGGCCAGGGGGAGATCCTCCGGTGCGAAGATGAAGGGGAGGTCGTTGAAGTTGACCCCGTCGCCATTCAGGTCTCCGCTGTTCTCCGGCCCCCACGGCGCCCCGGTGTTCCAGCGCCAGATCACGCTCGTGCGGACGCCAAAGGGAAGCATGGTCGTGCCCGAGAGGATCAGGGTGTGATTCCGCGCGAAGTTGCTTGGCCCCCACGCCTGACCATCGACGCCTCCCACCTCGTTCGGGCTGGCCGTTCCCACCCGGGGGTTCGTCCATCCGGCGTTGGCGGTGCAGCAGGAGTAGGACGAGTTGTCGTAGCTGTTCGTGTAGGTGTAGGAGCCCCGCAGGCTCGAGCGGTCCTGGAAGCGATGCTCGAGCTCGAAGGTGGCCGAAAAGGCCCGGGAGAGCCCGTCGTTGTAGTTCACGTAGATGTCGGCGAAGTCGGTGTTCCGCCGGTTGTTCGCCCCTGCCCCCCCGCCGGTGGCGGTGAAGAGTTCACGGGGCACGTAGACCTGCCGCCCTCCCTCGTTCTCGAGGGTGAACTGGGCATCGCGCAGGTTCAGGTTCCGGACCGTGTAGAGGTTCCGGCTGTCGGTGTAGACCAGGTCCACCGAGGCCCGGGTCCCACGCCCCAGGAGCTGCTCGTACCCCACGCTGTACTTGAGGGTGGAGGGGTACTTGAAGTCTTCCTGCCAGAGGGTGTAGGTGGGAATCCCGCGCAGGTCCCCCCCCTGGTTGCAGGTGAAGGGGTTGTCCGACCCGTCGGTGTTCCACCCCTGGTAGTTCGTGGGCCGGGGCGGCGCGTTCGGGGCATTGTCATCGAGGTCGCCGTCGCAGAGCAGGGAGAGGATCGGCACCTCGGTCTGTTCCACATTCCCGCCGAGCACGTAGGGGATGCGGCCGTGGTAGTACCCCACCCCGCCGCGAAGCACGGAACTTCCGTCGCCCAGGCGGTCCCAGGCCACATTGAAGCGAGGCGAGATGTTGTTCGGGTTGAAGGGGGCGATTCCGGTGGTGACCCCGAAGGCCCGTTCCACATCGATGACCCGCTCCGGGCGGTTCCGGAAGATCTGCTGGTCGTAGCGCACCCCCAGCGTGGTGGTCAGGCGATCCGTCACCTGCCATTCATCCTGGGCAAAGAGGGCCCACTCGAGCACGTCGAAGCGGGCCAGGGGAAGCTGTCCGTCGCCCCGCTGGTCCCGGGTGTACTGGTAGGGGCGGAAGTTCTCGAGGTCATCGAGGTTCCGGAACCGGTACTGTCCGGCTCCGAAGGCAATGAACTGGTTCGTGATGGAGGTGAGCATCCCGCGCCCCCCCACCTTGAAGGTGTGGCTTCCCCGGGCATGGTTCAGGACGTTCGAGAACTCGAGCTTGTCCTCCTCCAGCCGATTCTGGAAGGCGAAGTTCGTGCCCCCGAACTGCACTTGCTGCTGGGTCTGCCCCAGGTTGTCCACGATGAGGCGCGGGCGGATCTCGTTCCCGTCGCGGGGTCGCCGCTCGGTGGCGAACTGGAAACGGGCCACATTCGAGGTCCGCTCGCCGAGCACGGACTGAAGCTCCGACACGAAGGAGTGGGAGACGGACTCGAGCCGCTCTGCACCCGACCTCCCGGAGTTGAAGCCCCCGCCCAGGTCGGCATTCACGAAACCGGCGTAGTTGTGCCGCGCCGAGAGGCGGTGGTTCTCGTTGAGCGTCCAGTCGATCCGTCCGAAGAAGGAGAGCTGGTCGGCGGTGGTCTGAAAGTTCCCGTAGCTCGCCGCCGGGTCCTGGATTCCGTACTGGTTCTCAAGGATGCGAAGGAAGCGATCGAACTCGGAGGCGCCGACCTCGTCGGGCTCCTCTCCCTCAAGGAAGGAGGCCTGGGAGATCGTGGCGCGGGGCTCGCGGCGAATCTGGCCATCCATGGAGAAGAGGAAGAAGGCCCGGTCCCGCACGATGGGTCCGGAGACCCGACCGGCGAACTGGTTCACCCGATACTCCTCCACCGGACTTCCGGCAAAGGTGTTCGCTGTGAGGGCGTCATTCCGCATGTTGGCGTAGACGTTCCCCTCGAAGCGGTTCGTTCCGCCCCGGGTCACGACGTTCACGACACCGCCGGAGTAGTTTCCGAACTCCACGTCGAAGCCATTCGTGATGATCTCGAACTCCCGAATGGACTCGAGGGAGAAGGTGAAGGGAACGCGAGACCCGCCCCGGTTCTCACCGAAGAAGGAGTTGTTCGCGTCGGCCCCGTCGATCTGGAGGTTCGTCTGGGAGGGCCGCTGGCCCCCCAGGGCGAACTGTCCGCCCGTGGTCTCTTCCGGGATGGGGCTCACAAGCCCCGAGAGGGCGATGAAGTCGGTGAAGTCCCGCCCCAGCGCCGGGAGGGACGAGATCTCGGCCTCCGAGACCGTCTGGCGGACCGAGGCGTCGCGGGTGTTCAGCGTCTGAACCTGCCCCGTGACTTCGATCCCTGCCACCGCAACCGCCGATTCCACGAGCTCCACATTGAGCTGGGCGGTCTGGCCGATGGTGACCTGAAGATCGGTCACCTCCTCGACCCGGTAGCCGATGAACTGGGTCCGAACGGTGTAGATCCCGGGGGGGAGGAGGCGGAGGGTGACCCGCCCTTCGGCATTCGTGAGGCCGCCCCGTTCAAATCCCGTTTCCTGGTTCCGTGCCACGACCTGGGCCCCGGAGAGAGGCTGGTCCGCCGTGGAGAGGACCCGGACCCCGATGGCCCCGGTGGTCGTCCCGGCCTGGGCCTCGGCTTCTCCGGCCCCGGCCACCCCCGCCAGCGCCACCAGCGCGGCGAGGACCGTGTTCCTGATTCGATTCATGGTCAGCATCGTGCCAGTTCTCGGTTACGAGCCGCCGGTGCAGGCGACCTCGGTGATGTCGTCGAAGGAGCGCGGGAAGATCTGGGCGGTCCCGTTGAAGTTTCCGACCACCCCGACTACGTCGTAGCAGTTCCCCACCGTGAACCGCTCCCGGATGGGATCGCCGGCCGGCGAGAGGGCGGCCTCGATCCGCAGCTCCATGGCCCCGGAGCCGTCGTCGATCAGGCCGTTCCGGTTCCCTCCGGCCGTGAAGTTGGTCTGGAGCTGGGCCGCCCGGACCACCACGAGCCGACCCTGGAGGGGGTCGGCCGGGGAGGGACCTGCGGCGGCCATGGCACCGGTCGTGGTCGTTTGCGGCGTGGGGGCTCCCACGCCCGGCTCGATCTCCTCCAGGCCCGGGCTCGTGAACTGGAGGTCGTTGTTGAAGATCCCCACCTCGGCCGTGAGGGTGAGGCGGTCTCCGATCTCGATGCCCAGCCCCTCGATGGCGGCGGAGAAGATCCGCACCCCTGCCGAGCCGTCCTGGATGTAGGTGTACTGGCTCCGAAGCTGGCCGGGGAAGGAGGTCACGATCCCGCTCACATTCACGAAGGCACCGGTCCCGGCCTCCTTCGCCTCCTGAATGGAGATGAGGCAGACGGGTTCGGCGGCCACCATGGCCTCGGCGGACTCGGCCAGGTAGACCGATACCGGGAGGGGGTTCCGGCAGAGGAGCGCCCCCTCGGGCAGCCCCGCCGGGTCCACCCAGAGGTCGTGGGTGCCCGGGGGGAGGGAGGCGACGGCGAAGCGGCCGTCACTCCCCGTCACCCCGGAGCCGCCTCCGAACACGCGGCTCGTGCCCCGGTCCCGCACCTCGAAGGGCACCCCGGCAAGTGGTTCATCGCCGGCAAAGGGGTCGAAGAACCCCGACCGGTCCGCATCGAGGAAGAGGAATCCATCCATGGAACCCGTCCCCTCGACGACGAAGGGCGGGGCTGGATCGGCGTCACAGGCCATCATCGCCAGAGAAAGCGCAAGCGCCGGAACGGCACCGCGTAGCCACGATCGGCCCGGCAAAGCCGAAACGCCACGCCGCTCGACGTTCGGGAAAGGCATCATCGGAGGACCTCCGAGGAGAGAGAAGGAGAGGCGAGAAACCGGGCAGCCTGGACAAGCGACCCGGCAGGTGCATCGACCACGTCGGCGGGCTGGCGGGGAAAGAGCTGCGGAAGTCCGTTGAAGACCCGGAGGAGCCCGGAGACCTCGTATTCCTCGCCAACGGTCCAGCGGGCCGATCCAACCCCCGTGCGGCTGTCCACGCGAACCACGACCTCGCTCCCGTCGGCGGTGGTCACGAACACGTTGTGGTTGTCAAAGTTCTGGACCACGAGGTCGTCCACGGTCACCACACCCAGGCTCGCAACCTGGCCCTCGAAGGTCCGGCGAAGCATGTCCTGCCCCGTAACGGCCCGCGGGGCCGGGGGGGTCCCCGGTCCGACGATCTCCACCGCGGGGTTCCCGGTGATCTGGGCCTCGCCATTGAAGACCCCGCGTTCGCCGCTCACCGTGACCTCGTCGCCAAGGACCAGACCGAGTCCGCTGTCGGCGGCGGCAAGAAAGACGAGAATCCCGCCCGTCTCGTCCTGAACGAAGATGTTCCGGCCCCCGAAGGCGGGCTGGTCGACCGTCACGATTCCCCGGACCGTGGCCGGCGTTCCCACCGGAAGGGCCCGGGCCTGGGCCACGGTCAGATCTCCGCCTTCGATGAAGAAGTCGTCGGTGCTGCGCGGGAAGAGCTGGGGAACCCCGTTGAAGACGCGGAGCAGCCCCGTGACCTGGTAGGTGGCACCCACGGTCCAGTCTGTCGAGGCCACACCCGAACGCGAATCGACCCGGATCCGGACCTGGCTCCCGTCGTTCGTCACGCCGAACACGTCGTGGTTGTCGAAGTTCTGGACGTCCAGCGAATCCACGGTGAAGCCCGGGAGGACCACGAGCTCGCCCTCGAAGGTGCGCGCGAGCATCTCCTCGCCGGTAATGAGCCGGGGTTCAGGCGGAGCCATCACCCCGAGGAACTCGATGTCAGGGTTCTCCGTGATCTGGATGTTCCCGTTGAAGGCGCCGAGTTCCCCGGAGACCTGCACGCGATCACCGATCTGGAGGGCGGGCGACTGCCCCGCGCGAACGAAGACGAGGATGCCCCCGGTCTCGTCCTGAACGAAGGCCTCACGGGGGTTCCAGGTGTTCTGCGCCGCGGTCACGACGCCTTCGACGGTAACCCGGCTTCCGACGGCCAGCTGCCGGGCCTCGGCAATGGACAGGAGAAGGTCACCCTCGAAGAGGAAGTCCGCAGAGGCAGTGGCGCCGGCCGAAACGGTCAGCGTCCGCACCCCGTCCCCCACGAGCTCCAGGGGGGCGGGAGGCGTCACCTGCACGGTCCACGATCCCGGTCGGAGAAAGTCGAAGGTGTAGGTGCCATCGGCTCCCGTGGTCATCTGGGCCGTGGCCTCGCCGACGGGCTCCTCGCCCGGGAAGAGTTCCACCAGGAAGCCCTCGCCCGCTTCGTCGACCGCTGGATCGAAACTCCCGGAGTCGTCCACATCGCGGTAGATGAGGCCCGTGATGTTCCCGGGAGTCGAAACGAAGCGGAAGCGGGCCTGCACCGTCCCTCCCTGCGCCGGTACGGAAACGCTGGGGCGCGTTCCCGACGCGAGGAGGGCGCCCTCGGGCGCGCTCCCGGAGAACTCGACCCCGTACCCTCCCGGGCGGATCCCGGTGAAGGAGGCGACCCCGTCGGAACCGGTGGAAGCCGAGCCCGCCTGGCCTCCGTCGGCGCCCACGAGGGAAATGGAGAGCCCCGCCACCGGGGTGTCGGTGCCGGGGGTGAAGTCGCCGGAGCCATTCTGGTCGATGAAGGCGCGGACCTCCACGGTGCCGGGCGTGCCTTCCGGAACGGAGGGAGATTCACACGCCGCCACAGCGAGAAGGGAGAAGGCGCATGCGCCGGCGAGCGCTGGGCGCGCGCTTCCCACCGCCTTGAGCAGTCGGATCATGATGGGGATCTTTCGAGGATCGGGGAGTACTGCAGGAGGGAGGGCCATCACCACCGGCCCGAACCCAAGCTGACCCCGAGCTCCCGACAGATCAACCGTTTCGTTTCCACCGTTGGCGAAGGCACGCGGTACCGTTACGCCTCCGTGACCTCGCCACCGCCGCCGGGCCCTTATCGTTCGCCATGACCTTCGCTCCTTCTCGCCTTCCGGCTCGCCTCACGCTCCTCCTTCCCTCGTTCGCCCTTCTTTTCTGGGGATGCGGAGAGGGGAGCTCTCCGACCCCCGCGGCCGATCCACCCCGGATCACCGTGAGCGGGGTGGAGGCGAACGGGAGCTACGAGGACCCCGTGACCATCGGCGTGCAGGTGGAGCCTGCCGACGCCAGCGTTTCCATCGAGCTGAATGGCGAGCGGTTCACCTCGGGCTCAACCCTCTCCCAGCCCGGGGACTACCTCCTCTCGGTGGAGGCGGTTCGGGCCGGGCTCCGCACCGAGGTGAACCTCCCCTTCCGTCTCCTTCTGGGGGGCGATCGTCGCCTCATCATCCGGATGCTGGACCTGGGGCCGGAGGGGCTGGGGGGGGGCGGGGATGCCCTCCTTCTGACCGACTCGTCCTCCGCCGGAATGTTTCACGGCCTGGTCGATGCCGGTCCCCGGGGCGAGGCCGGGGGCGTGCTGCGTGACGGATGGGTGGCGGACCGACTCCAGGCGCTGGGGGTGGATACGCTCCAGTTCATGCAGCTCACTCATGCCCACGCCGATCACCTGAACGGCATGGTGCCCGTGCTCGAGCGCGTCCATGTGTCCCGGTTCCTCTACAATGGGCAGGTGCGCAGCTTCTTCCGGTACGACGATGTCCTTCAGGCCGCCCAGCTCCGGGCCGGGAGCATGGAGGTGGTGAGCGCACCCCTTGAGATCGCTCTCGGTCCCGGGGAGGGCGCTGTCCATACCCTTCACCTCCCCGGCTTTCCCGACTTTCTGGGGACCGACACCAATGGCGGGAGGGAGCTGAACGAGGGCTCCCTGGGAACGCTCGTGACCTTTGACGGGGTGCGCCTCCTCCTCACCGGTGACGGAGAGGTCGAGGCCAACCGGCGGTGGCGCACGGAGTTCGCCTCCCACACGGCGGACCTCGACATGCTCAAGGTCGGGCATCACGGGGCCAACAACGCCGTCTTCGACGACGGAGTCGGGAACAACCCTGCCTCCGCATGGCTTGCGCATACCCGCCCCGCCCTCTTCCTCATGAGCTCGAATGGGGTCAGCCACCCCCGGAGTCGGGCCCTGGGTCGCATCCTCGGGATTCCGGGCGCCGTGGCATACTGCACGAATGTGCACGGCACGGTGGAGATCCGGGTGGCTCGGGGGCGATGGGTCGTCGACATGGAACGGAACGGCGACCGCATATGCGTACCGGGGAGCCAGGCAGATACCTGACTCCCCGGTGGGGTCGCATGGTCGGAGGGGATGCGGCTCTTCAGCGCCTGAGCGCCGGGCGTCTGTCCCACCCCTCACCCTGCTCCGCGCACCGAAATCCGGCGCGCCAGGAGAAACGTCGAGAGGTTACCCCTCGTCGGTGACCTGGAGGGTCCCCGTGCAGAGGGCCATGTCGCCCTGGTGCAGCGTCACGAGCCAGCGGCCCTCCTCGCCCTCCTCGGCATTCACATGGATCCGGTCCGGCCGCTCCTCGACCAGGTTCCCGGACAGCCCGCTGTCTTCCTGGAAGAGCACCCGGTCGGGGCGCTCGATCTCGGTGGAAGCGCGCCACTGGATCTCGGTGGCCTCGGCCCCGGCCACCACGGCGGCAGGCTCGAAGGTCAGGGTGCAGTCGGGGTCCGCGGAAGCGGGAACGGCGGCCGCAAGGGCCGTCACGAGAAGGGCACCGGCGCCCAGGGCGGCGATCCCGCGACCCAGCACGCCATGACGCGTGTCGGGGCGGTGGGCGACGGCGGCAGCGGCGTGGCTGTCGGAGTGATTCGTGCGGGTCGGGTCGAAGCTCGGCATGATGACCTCCATGAGGCATGATTCGGAATCGAATGGAAGGTCCGTGGCAGCTCCCTGCCCGGAAGTCGGACCTGCACCATCGTAGTGCAGGGCCGGTGCCAGAAATGCCAAGCTGTTGACAAAAAACATCTTACCGGAAAAGGCCCGCCTCCCGGCCCTCGGTAACCGGGAAGAGGTTGCCCGGTCCGGAAGGGAAAGGGTGAAAATCCTTCGGGGTCACCTCCCCGTGGCCGCCCCCTCGTGCACCGGACCCCCTTCGAACCCCGGGCCCCGCCCCCCAGCCCCGTTCGCCCCGGCCACCTCGAGGGCGGAGAAGTCCGCGCCGGTGGGGCGCTGAAAGACCCGGAGCCCGAACTCCGGGACGGTGGCCAGGACATGGTCGAAGATGTCGCCCTGCACCCCTTCGTAGATGGGCCACCGGGTATCGGCGACGAAGGCGTAGAGCTCCATGGGGAGCCCTTCCGGCCCGGGAGAAAGCTGGCGCACCATGAGGATCATCTCCTGATGGATCCCGGGGTGGGCCCGCAGGTAGGCCAGGAGGTAGGCCCGGAAGGTCCCCAGGTTCGTGAGTCGGCGATGCTGGGGAATCACCCCCCCCGCCTCCGGATGGGCGTCGTTCCATGCCGCGAGTTCGGCCCGCTTCTCGGCCATGTACTCCGCCAGGAGTTCCCAGCGGGAGAACCGCTCCACATCGGCGTCGGAGAGGAAACGCACGCTCCCCTGGTCCAGGTGAATGGAGCGCTTGATCCGCCTTCCCCCGGACTCGGTCATCCCTCGCCAGTTCCGGAAGGAGTGCTCCAGGAACTTGTGGGTGGGAATCACGGTGAGGGTCCGGTCCCAGTTCTGGACCGTGACCGAGTTCAGGGCAATGTCCACCACGTCGCCGTCGGCCTGGAACTGGGGCATCTCGATCCAGTCCCCCGGCCGCAGAAGGTCGTTCGTGGTGATCTGGATCCCGGCCACGAGCGAGAGGAGGGTGTCGCGGAACACCAGGAGGAGGACCGCCGTCATGGCCCCCAGCCCGCTCAGGAAGATGGCGGGAGACCGGTCCATGAGGACCGAGACCACGAGAATGAGTCCCGCCAGGTGCGCCACCACGTTGGCCACCTGGAGAAACCCCTTGATGGGGCGCTCCCGGGACCGCGGGTTGGCCAGGTAGATGAGGTTGACGCCGGTGAGGAAGGCGTCGAAGGCCCGCACCACGACCACCACCATGCACGCCACGAGGACGTGCCGGGCCACGGTGAGGGGGGCCTCGGGGAGGAAGGGGACGAGAAGGAGCCCGTAGTACCAGACGAGGAGGGGAACCCCCCACGCCAGCCGTTGGGGGAGCCGGGCATCGAAGAGGGCCTGGTCCCACTTCTGGGGCGTCTGTCGGGCTACCCCTTCGAGAAAGCGGAGGAGGAGATGCCGCACCACCCGGTGCAGGAGCTCACCCACCACCAGGACCAGGAGGAGCGCGCCCCAGGTGGCCGCCGCAGGGTTCGCCTGGATCCACCCTTCGAGGGGAGCGAGGAGGGGATGGATCCCCTGAACACCCGCCTCCTGAGACACCTCCAGCCCCCCCGCCCCTTCCCTTCCCTCCACGCCCATCGTTCCCTGTATCCGCCCGTCATTCCATCCCAAGGTTCATCCCCTCTTTTCCTCCCCGGCAGCCCCGGGGCCTTTCGGCCCCTGGCACGCGGTCAGATGTCGTCGGGGAGTCGGCCCCGGGTTCCGGCCACCACCCCCGTCCCCACTCCGGCGCCCAGCGCCAGGGCCGTACCCGCTCCCACCACGGGGAGAAAGGCGGCCACCGGGGCGGCGAGGAGGGTGGCGCCCAGCGCAGCGGCGAAGGCGCTGGCTCCCGGGTGCTCGGCCACGGCGGTATACCGCAGGCGCCGGGCGGTGAAGGTGCGGGCCGCGCGGAATCCGAAGACCCCCACGGCAATGGCAGCAATGAGTGCAATGAGTCCGATCATGGTAACGCCTCCGAAGGGCTTCCGTGGAGGGGGGATGCGATGCAGTGTGCTTCTCCCTACGCGGGGGGAGGCCCCCGGGTTTCGAGGACCGCCAACACCCCGCGCCGGGCCATTCCGCCGCCCCGGCGCGCGGCCGTACCCGTTTCCTCGCCCACCGCAGCTTTCGCTTCGCTCCGTCGTCGTTCCCGGGCAGGGCCGTGCAAGACCCCTGTGCGCGGCCGTGCCCCATTGCTCGGACACCACACTTGCTCGGACACCACACTCGGACCTGTTCACACGACCGCAGGCCGAAGTGCTTCGGCGATGCGTGCGAAGTGCATGAACGCTAGTGCCGCACCTCCAGCGTTGCCCGGGCCTCGGCTGCCACGTGGAGCTGAAGGTGGTCCAGGGTGGCCCGCACCGCCAGAAGCTCGGCTCCCACCACCTCTCCCTCCATGCGGACCTCGTCGGAGAGTTCCCGGTTGAGACCCCGGTGAAGCTGCTCCTTCCCGAAGGTCAGGAGGTCGTCCACCGGAATGCGGGCCGCCTCCCGAAGGACCCGACGGAGCTCGGGGCGCACCACCCAGGCTGCGCTCCGGGCCAGGAGGTTCTCCGTCTCCAGGTCGAATTCCAGGTCGGGCACGGTAATGACCCGTGCCTCCGCATCGAGGGCAGGTGTGCCCACGAGGAAGATCTCTCCCCGTGCGTCCCCCGCGAAGCGGACGCCGAGGGCCACCTTCCCCCCTCCCACCCCCCGGAGCGTGGCGGTCTCGAGGCGAAGGGTCCGTCCGCCCCAGCTTCGCGACGCCCCCGCCAGGGCCTCGGTGATCCGCGCCCCCGCCTCCTCGTACTCTGCCCGGGCCTCAAGAAGGATCCGGAGCCCCGCATCGCCCACCTCGCCCCCCAGCTCCGGAAGGGGGGCACGCTCCCACAGGGGTTCGGGTCCCAGCACAAGGCGCGGGGTGGCTCCGAGCCCCAGCCCGAGACGCACCTGGGTCCCCTCCCCCCGGACCTCTCCCAGCGATACGGACGTGGGGGCGATCTGGAGCCAGACCTGGTCGGTGAGCTCGTGGGGCTCGAGGAGGCGCTCCCAGACGCCCTGGAGGCGGGTCTGGAGGTCCACCCGGGCCACCTCCTCGTCGACCCGGGAAAGGTGCCCCTCGAGAAACCCCCGGGCCGCCCGCATGACCCGCTCGGTCACATCGATTCCGAAGACCGTGACCGTGCAGGCATCCTCCGGCTCGCCGGAGGCAGGTTCGAGCGCGGCGAGGCGGGCCTCGGAGCGGAGGTGCCAGGCCGGGTCCACGGACAGGGGAGAGACGAGGGTGAGGCGTGCCCGCGGACGGTCGTCCTCGGTGTTCGACGTTCCGCAGGAGGCGCTGACCTCCGGAGCGAGGGGGGGGTCGTACCATCCCCGTCCCCGGTAGCGCAGGGTTGCAGTGAGCGTGGCGGTGTCCCCCACCATGGACCAGGTGAAGGGGGAACGCTCCACCTCGAAGGCCACGTGGATGCGTCCGTTCGTGGGGTGGGGGTGGCGCTCGTCCAGGCTCCCGAAGCGCCGGGGCACGGCCTCTTCGAGGGCGGCCATGGCCGGGGCCAGGTCAACCACGACGGGGGCCACGAGGAGCGACGGCGGAAGGCTCGAAAGGGCGGACTCCTCCTCTGCCACCTCGGGGGCCGGGGCCCGAAGCTCGTCGGAGCCTCGGCACGAGGCGAGGACAAGAAGAACGGCCATCCCCGGCAGGGCGGAACGCCGAGGGTGGAGGACGCACGGGGGCCTCCCCGGGCATCGGGCCCGCATCATGAACCCTCGGCCCGCCGGCCGCCCCTCCCGCTCCGGCCCCCTCCATCATGGGGGGGGTGGGGGACCCGGGGCGCAAGGAAGAGGGAAAGGGAGGCATCACCGACCCTTCGGTGCGAGGCCCGGACCCGGAGCGCCTCGGGCGGAAGGGCATGATCGGCGGCGTGTTCCAGAAGGAGTGCCCGGGCGAAGGGTCGTTCCTCCCAGCCCCGGAGGAATCGTTCCACCTTGCCCGAACCCCAGGGGGGATCGGCAAAGGCCAGATCCCAGGGCCGATGCCGGGGGTCCTCGACCCAGGCAATGGCATCCCGATCCAGGACCCGGATCGGCGGGGCGGCACCCCTCCGCTTCCCTCCTGCCGCTGCCAGTGCCCGGGCATTGGCCTTCAGGGCGTGCAGGGCCGAGGGATCGGACTCCACGAGGTCGAGGCGGGCCCGGCGCCAGTCGCGGGGGCGGTCCGGGCCGCCGGCGAGGACCCGGGAGAGAAGTTCGAGCCCCACCGCTCCGGTCCCGGCGAAGAGGTCGGCAAGGCGCGGCCCACGGGGGGACTCCGGGTCCGGCTGGAGGGTCGTGAGGACCTCCACCGCCAGCTCCGCCGCCACCGTCCGCACCGCCTCCGCCGTCGGGCGGATTCGCCCCCCCGGCGAGGTGAGCGGACGGCCGGCCCACGCTCCGCCCACGATCCTCATGGCGCCACCGCGCTCATTCCGAACCCCTCTCGCTCATGGGGCCTCCTCCGTGTCGCCCTCGCTTCCCCGCCCCGCAGCCCCGCGAAGCCCGGCCACGAGCCCGGCCAGGACCTCCCACCCGTCCGTTCCCCGGGTGCGGGGGCGGACCGGCGCTCCCGGTCTCCGGCGCAGCACCGGAAGGGCCGGGAGGGGAATGAGGTTCAGGGTGGCCCAGATGGCGGAGAGTGCGCCCAGGGCCAGCGTCCATTCGGCCGGCCCCCCGCCCCGGACGCTCTCGGTAAGCACACGCGTTCCATGAAGGAGGGTCCAGGCCCTTCCCTGCGTGAGGAACTCCACCACGGCGCCTGGGGCCAGCCAGACCCAGCGCCCCACGGAGGCGGCGGTGGGAAGGAGGAGTGCCGCCAGGAGGAGATTGGCCGCCGGCCCGGCCGCAGCCACGGCGGCCGCGCCCGTTCCGGGCGGAACGCCGCGGTAGCGGATCCCGCCGCCGACCGGGAGAACCCCCAGGAGGAGGCGTCCGATCCCCGGAAGGGGAATGCCGAGGGAAGGCCCTCGCCCGACCTGGACCCCTTCCACCTCCCCCCCCTTCAGCCGGATGGCCAGCGCATGACCGGCCTCGTGGACAGCGGTCACGATCCAGAGGAGCGCAAGGAGGAGGAAGGCGGAGGCCAGGGTCCAGTCGGTCATGCGGTGCAAGGAGAGGGAGGGGTCCGGTCGGCACGACCGGCGGAGCCTTAGTATATTCAATGCCTGCGCATCGTCCCAACGTCCCCTGCACCCACGAGGATCCGGATGGCGGTCACTGAAACCTCCCACGCCCCTCCCGGCGGCCGTGAGGGTGGGACCCCTGCCCCACGCGGCCTGACCACGAACGCTGCACCCTTCATCGAGTCGGCGAAGGCCCGGGGAGACCTGTTCATCACCCAGCCGTGGGAGGAATACTCCCCGGAGAACCATGAGACGTGGGTTCACCTCTTCGAGCGGATGCGACCCCGCTGGGAGCGCTACGCCAACCATCGCTTTCTGGAAGGGATCGAGGCGCTGGCCCTTCCGGCGGACCGGGTTCCGCGTCTCGAGGATGTGAACCGCTTCCTCGATCCCCTGACCGGGTTCGTCGCAAAGCCGGTGGCCGGGTATGTCCCGGCCTACCTCTTCTTCGATTGCCTGGAGCGAAGGGAGTTCCCCACCACGATCACGATTCGTGACGGCCAGACTCCGGACTATCTCCCGGAGCCCGACATCTTCCACGACATTGCCGGACATGTGCCCATGCACACGGACCCGGCCTTTGCCGACACCCTGGTCAAGTTCGGACGGGTCTCCAAGTTCGCGGTGGAACGGCTCGTGGAGCGGGGCGAGACGGAAGACCTCCGCGAGCGTCTCGCCTCGAACATGCGGGCCATGGCACGCTTCTTCTGGTTCACCATCGAGTTCGGTCTCATGCGCGACCACACCCCCGGTGCAGGGAAGGACGATCTCCGGGTCTATGGATCGGGGCTCCTCAGCTCGCATGGCGAGATCGCCCACTGCCTTGAATCGCCCGATGTGCAGCGGGTGCCCTTCCAGCTCGAGTGGGTGGTCAACCAGGCCTTCGAGATCCACCACTACCAGCCCCTCCTCTTCATTGTGGAGGACTTCGATCACCTCTTCTCCGAGGTCGGCCGGCTGGAGCGCTGGATCGCCGAGGGGAAGCTGGACAACGTGGCACCCTGCGAACCGGTCATCACCGAGGAAGAGATCGATCTCTCCCTCGAGGCCGCCCGGGAGAAGCTCTGACCCGCACCCCCTGCGCAAGGGACAGGGAGAGGGGCCCGTGAGAAAAGGGTGGCGCGTGTCACCCGGGCGTCGTATCCTCTCCCTTGCAGGTCCCGGAGTCGCCGGGGCCCCGGAAGAACCCGGCCCCGGCACGGGCCGGAAGGAAAGGGAGAGTACGAGATGCGGATGAATGGAACGGTGAAGTGGTTCAACGACGCCAAGGGATTCGGCTTCATTGCCCCCGAAGACGGCTCGAAGGACTGCTTCGTGCACCACAGCGCGATCCAGGGATCGGGCTTCAAGACGCTCGCCGAGGGTTCCAGGGTCGAATTCGACCGGGTGGAGGGGCAGAAGGGCCCCGCTGCCGAGAACGTGGTGCAGATCGACTGACCCCCCTTCCTTCGTCCCCCTCGGGTGACGTTGACATGAAAAGCCCCCGGCATCTCCCATCCCGAGATGCCGGGGGCTTCGTCATGTCAGGACCTTCGCATCCGAAGGGGGAGCGGTCGTCCCCGTTCGGTGCCGCCGGCTTCCTCCTGGGGCCTGCGTGTCCCGAAGGCGTCTGCAGACGCGGGTTCGCCCCCGGCCCGCGGGCTCAGCGACGCCCCATGGACCCCAGGGTCCAGGAAAGGGAAAGGGTGGCGGCGCGGGTGTCGGGGACCGAGGTCCGAAGCTCCCGATGGGAGGGATCCCGGCTCTCGAAGGTGCGGTCGTAGAGGTTGAAGGGATCCCGGACCGCCAGGTTCACCGATGCTCTCCGATCGAGGAGTCGAGCCCGGATTCCGAAGCTTGTCATGACGCTGGAGGAGACGAACCCCTGGGCGATCTCCCGCGCCGGGTTGTACTGGACGCGGGCCTGGGCCGAGAGCACCCGTCCGAACTCCCGATCCACATTCCCGCGTACGGACCAGCGCAGCGCCCGGTCTCCGCCGCTCGCCAGGGCCACGTCCGGGTCGTTCCGGAACTCCTGCCGTCCACTCAGGCGGATCGATCCTCCGAAGCCCGCCAGCTCCTGTACGGAAAGGGAAAGGGAGGTTCCCACCTGGTGGGTGGTGGCCAGATTCTCCCAGGTCTCGGTGGCCACACCGGCCTCATCCACCCTGCGGATCCTGGCCCACTCGTCGGTGGTGTAGCGGTAGAAGGGAGTCAGGCGGAGGGTCCCCAGGGCGCTCCGCCACCGGGCGTCGAGGCGAACGTTGTGGGTGTACTGAGGCCGAAGCTCGGGATTCCCCACCTCTCGCAGGAGGGGATCTTCGGAGCGATCCACCGGGTTCACCCGGTGCGGCGAGGGGCGCCGGATGCGCTGTCCGTAGGAAAGCCGGAGCTGCTGTCCCCCGTCGAAGCGCCAGCTCAGGTTGGCCGTGGGAAAGAGGCTCGTGTAGCGCTGGGCGGTGGGCGCGTCCGACGCGGCGAAGCGGGTTTCGACCTGGGCCGACTCGAGCCGAACCCCGAGCTGGACCCCGAGGGGACCCACCGAACCCGCTGCGGTGGTGAAGGCCGAGAGGAACCGTTCCTCGTGGACAAACCCCGCCGGGCCGGATGGCTCTCCCTCTTCCGTCCATCGGGCGTTGTCGTTCTCCCGCCACTGACCCCGCAGCCCGAGGTCGAGCTGGACCCCGCCCATGGGGCGCACGTAGTCGGCCTGGGCCCGAACCCGGGAGCGCTCTTCCAGCGTCCGGTCGAGACGGAAGAGGAGCTCCGGGTCGTCCAGAAGGTCGTCGAGGGCCTCTTCCCACGCCTCCGGGTCCTCCCTCAGGTCCACCCCTTCCGACCAGAGCGCCGTCTCGAAGGAGCGCCAGCTGTCGGTGGTACGCCGATCCCTCCGGAACTCGGCGGAGAAGGCGTGCTCCCCCCCCTCGTCATCGAAGGTCAGCTCGACCCCGCCCTGGAGATCCAGCGAGACCCGGTCGCGGTCCGTGGAGGTGGTGCGAAGGGTGGCCTCGATGGGGTCATCGGCGGGATCGGTCCAGGTGGAGCGCACCTCGCCGTCGGCGCCCGATCCCAGATCATTCCCGCGGATGCGGCTCCAGAGGAGGATCTCCTCGGAGAGCCCGTATTCCACGTTCAGGTCCCCCCCTCCGGTGAGCCCTCCGGAGCGGCTCTCCCGATCCTGCACCACCCGGGTCCTCGGGTCGGAGAGGAGGTTTTCCCGAAGGTTCGACGAGGCGGAGGTCCGGTCCGTGTGGCGGAGGAAGCCACCGCCCTGCAGGGTGAGTTCGCCTCGCTGCCAGGCGAGGCGCCCCCCGGTTCCGGCCGTTCCCCGTGTGCCGGCGTTGGCGAAGACGCTCCCGGAAAGCCCCAGCTCCACGTCTTCCGCGAGCACGATGTTCACGATCCCCCCCGCCCCCTCGGCGTCGTAGCGGGCCGAAGGGTTGGGAATCACCTCGATGCGCTCGATCCGGTCTGCGGGAAACTGCTCCAGGAACACGGTGAGCGCCTCCCCGTCGACGGGGGCGGGCCGACCGTTCAGGTAGATCTCGGGGGTGTTCCCCTCGAACTCGACCCGTCCCTCGAAGTCCACGTCGAGTTCAGGCACCGATTCGAGGGCATCGCTCAGGGAGCCGCCCCCCACGGTGGGCATGCCGTCGATCCGGTAGACGGTCCGGTCCGGCTCGAAGGAGACCGGAGACCTGCGTGACTCGATGGCCACCCCTTCAAGCTGAATGGCTTCCCGGGAGAGACGGAGGTCTCCGGCATCGGTCACCTCGCTCCCGCGAATGCGAAAGACCTGGTCCTCGAGAGACGCAAACCCCACCGAGACCACCGAAACCGCCACCCGGCCAGGCTCCAGGTCCCGCACCACGAAGGTCCCATCGCCTCCGGTGAGAACCGCGCCCAGGGTACGGGGCGGCGCGGTGGCGTCCGGGTCGGAGGGCTCCAGGACCTGGACCTGGGCGGCTGGGAGGGGTTCCCCGCTCTCGGCGTCCACCACCCGTCCCCGAAGCACGCCCGGGTCGTGGGCGGCCTCGCCCCGGGACTGCGCCCCCGGAGCCCGAATCTCCCCCTGGACGAGGGCGTGGGCCCCTTCCGGTGCGCGGGTCTCTTCGGGCGCACGGGTCTCTCCGCCCGGAATGGCTCCCAGGGCCGGAAGCGCCGGCAGGAGGAGGAAGACCAGAAGAACCGGGAAGAGGCCGACCGCCGGAGAAAGGGCGTGGCGGAGGAGACGGGAGGGGAGACGATGCATGAGGCGCGGATCCTTTCCCGGATCCGACGGGCACACGCCAGGGCGAGGCGCCGCCGACCCGGGGGCTCGGGTCAGGGTCGCTTCAGGTCGCCATCATCGCAGAGGGGAAAAGGACCCGGGGCCAGGGAGGCCCGGGATCCGGAACAGGACATGCGCCAATGGTTCACAGAACCGCTACACAGGAGCCAACCCCCTTCCCCATCGAGGGTTCCGATTCTCCCCGGCGCGTGAGCGGGTCCCCCGGGCCATGGCCCGAGGCCGGGAACCCGGCCCGGACGGGGGGCGGGCCCCCCCGGGCCCCCCCGGGCCCCTTCCCTCCCGGCGTTCCGCCCCCCGCTCGCGTGCCTACCCCCCCTCGGCCCCGTCGTCCACGGTCGTCGCGCCGCGCCCCTCGTGCTTCACGTAGTGATCGAACCACTCGAGCCAGCGGGCCCACATGTCGAGATTGTTCTCCAGCGCACGGGGGGTGTGGGACTCGAAGGGGTACATGTAGAGGACGGCATCCTTCCCGAGCCCGGTGAGGGCCTGGATGAGGCGCTCCGACTGCATGGGCCAGGTCCCCGTGTTGTTGTCGTCGGCCCCGTGGTAGAGGAGAAGGGGGGTCTGGATCTGGTGCGCGTGGAAGAAGGGAGAGATGGCCGCGTAGGTGTGGGGCGCCTCCCAGAGGGTCCGGCGCTCGCTCTGGAACCCGTGCGGGGTGAGGGTCCGGTTGTAGGCGCCGTGCCCGGCGATCCCGGCTCGGAAGAAGGGGGCGTGGGCCACGAGGTTCAGGGTGGTGAAGGCGCCGTAGGAGTGCCCGCCATGGCCCAGCCGGTCCACATCCACCACCCCGAGGGCGTCCACCGCGCGGATCGCCGCGTGGGTGGCATCCACGAGATTGGCAATGTACGTGTCGTTGTAGTTCTCTCCCACGATGGGAATGTCCGGGTCCACCACCGCGTACCCCTGGCTCAGCCAGAGATCGGACCACCGGAGCCAGGTCACCTGGTGGAAGCGATTGTGGTTGCGGGCCCGGATCGCCGCCCGCCGGTACCCCTCGGGGGTGGTGTACTCCCGGGGGTAGGTCCAGAAGACCGCCGGGACCGTCTCTCCCTCGCGGTAGTTCGTGGGGAGGGAGACGCGGGCCTGCACCTCGAGGCCGTCCCTTCGGGTGAAGGAGAAGTCGATGCGCCGGGCGGCAGTGAGCTCGGGAAAGGGATCCTCGTTCCGGGTCAGGTTCTCCTGGAGGCCCTCGGCGGTGGCAAGCCACGAGTCGGGAAAGACCTCCCGCCCCTCCCGCTGGACCACGAAGCGGGAGAAGTCCGGATCGAGGGGAACGAGGGGGCGCTCCCAGTGGTCCGATGCCCCCTCGAAGACCCGGGTCAGGGCACCGTCGTCCAGGGCGACCCGGTCCACGAAGGGTCGGGGCCGGAAGTCCTCCGTGAAGCCCGGACCGGTGATCCAGGTGGCCGCCCCGTCGGAGGTGACAAGGGCCACCTCCCCGCCTGCAGGGGTGCGCCGGGTCACGAGATCCCCCCGGAGTTCCAGGGGGTCGTCCTGGGCGGCGAAGGGGAGGAGGAGGCGCCCTTCTGCGGGCGTGCTCCCCCCTTCGACTCCCTCCCCCGAAAGGCGGAAGTGCACGAGCCCCGCCCTCCCCTGCTGGCTCGCCGGCGCAAAGGCATGGGCCCCGTCCACCGTGTAGAACACGCGCTGAAGGGACTGCTCTGCGGTGGCCACCGTTCGGGTATCGGAGAGGTTCGCGGGGTCCGCCGCCAGTACCAGCCGGTCCCCCTGACCCTGGTCATTCCGGGCGATCCAGGTGAGCCCGGCCCCGTCGGGGCGCCACTGCACATCGCGGCGCCCCTCTCCCCCGGCACCCCCTCCGAATCCGCCCCCCTCCCGGAGGGGGATCTCGCTCAGCACGGCCACTTCCTCTCCGGTGGCGCGGTCCAGCACGACGGTGGTTCGGGGGAAGCTTCCCCAGGCAACCAGAAAGGAGAAGGGGCGTTCCACCCGGGTGGCCACCAGGTGTCGGCCATCGGGAGAGAGGGAGAAGGAAACCCAGAGGGCGGCCTCCCCCAGGGTGCGGACCTCGCCGCCCGGGGTGAGTTCGGCGATCCGGCTCGTGGCATGGTACTCCAGGCGGTCCTCGTCGTGGGCATCCCGGAGAAGGTTCGGGAGGGTTCGGGTCTGCACGGCCCGTTCGGGGGTCCGGTGGATCCCCGGGGTGGGGGGCACGGCGGGACGCACGGGCTCCGCGCCCCGATCCTCGGGAACGAGGAGGGTCAGGAGGGTGCCTTCGGGGGTCCACTGGAGCATGTCGGAGGGGCGGCTCCCCTGCCCCTGCGACCGGGTCCCCACCGTGGCATTGACGGCTGCAGGGGCCACCGTCTGCACCTGACCCGACCGGACGTCGGCCACCTGGACCAGGGTGGGCGCCCCGTGGGGGTGGGCGAGGAAGGCCATCTGCGTGCCGTCGGGAGACCACATGAAGTCCGAGGCGAAGGTGCCCTCGGGGAGCTGCACATCGACGAACCGCCGCCCCTCCAGGTGGAAGAAGCGGAAGCCGTGGATCCCGTACGTGTCCAGGTGCCAGGGGCGGCTCACCCCGAGACGGAGTTCGAGCTCGGCGAGCCGGGCCGTGGGCTCGGCCAGTCGCGCCAGCGTCGAAAGCTCGGTGCTCCGGGGCACGAAGAAGGTCTGCCCATCGGGCCCGGGGTGATCCAGGGTGGCGAAATTCGTGTCGCGCTCGAAGAAGTCCTGGATGGCAGCCGGGGGGAGGGTGTATCCGGGGGGCGGCTCGAAACGCTCGGCCACCTGCGCGGCCGCCTCCCCTCCCCAGCCCAGCGAACCGACGAGGAGGCCTGCCAGGAGGAGGAAGGCACCAGCCCCGGGCCGCAGGATGGAACGGAACGGAGCGGGCCGGAGACCCGGAGAGAAGGGAATGCGCATGGTCGGGGCGTCGAGCATGGGGGAAAGGTTTCCGCAGGCGCGCCTGCGGGATGGGCGGGCGCGTCCCTGCGCGACCGCGTGACGCGGACTCGCCTCGGGAACCGAGCCCGGAGGAAGCCGGCATGGGGAAGGTGGAGGGGTCAGAATCGTCCCTCCCCCCTGGAAGGGCAAGGCCGGTCGCCCTCGCCCTCCCCCCTCCCCCTTCCCCTCCCGACCCCGTACCTTGCCGAACCATGGTCCCGCCTTCCACTTCCCCCACCCCGCCACGCGCCTCCTCCGACCTCCCCGAAGCCCCCCGGGCCACGGTTTCGGTGGTGGGCTCTACCGGGCTCGTGGGTCGTGCCCTCGTGGAGGCGCTGCTGGAGGACCCGAGGGTGGGCGAGGTGCACGCCTTTCAGCGGCGGCCGGGGGAGGGCTTCGTGTACGGCCCCCACGGGGCCCGGCTCCGGGTGCACCCCACCGACTTCGAGCGGTGGGCCACCGGAGCCACCGTCCCGGACGACGAAGGTCCCCGGGGGAGCGTCCTCTTTTCTGCCCTGGGCACGACCCGCCGCGCCGCCGGTGGGGAGGCGGCCCAGTACCGGGTGGACCACGACTACCAGGTGGCCGCGGCCCGGCGCGCCGCCGAGGCCGGGGTCTCCACCCTCGTCCTGGTCTCCTCCATGGGTGCACGGTCCGACGCCTCGGCCTTCTACCTCCGGATGAAGGGGGAGATCGAGGCCTCCGTCTCGGCCCTCCCCTTCCGGACCATTCACCTGCTTCGCCCGGGAATCCTCGACGGTGACCGGGACGAGTTCCGCCCCATGGAACGGGTGGGAATCGCCATGGCCCGGGTCCTGGCCCGCCTCGGGGCCCCGCCGCGCCTGCGTCCCATTCCCGCCCCCCGGGTGGCGGCAGCCATGCTTCGGCTCGGACTGGAAGGAGGAGCGGGGGAAGGACCGGTGGGCACGAGGCCCGATCCCGGGGCCCGCTCGCCGAACCCCGTCCCGCCTCGGGCCGACCCCGGCGCACCGCAGCCCCCCCGGGTTCGGATCCACGAGGCGGAAGACCTCTTTCGCCTCACCCGGATCGGGTAGACCGGGCTTCTCCCGGCAAGGGAGGGAGCGCGGGCCACCCGACCTCAGCGCCCCTTCAGCGTGGTACGAAGCGCACCTCGAACATGGTGGGCCACCGCTTCCCGGTGAGGTAGAAGGTGTCGGTCTCCGGGTTCCAGGCGATCCCGTTCAGAACGGCCTCCGGATCGCCCACCGGGCGCCCGCTGTCGGGGTTCAGGGGGGTGGCATCGATCTCGGCCACCACGGCGCCCGTGGCCTTCTCGATCTTCACGATCCGGTCTTCCTGGAAGATGTTCCCGTAGATGTGGTCCCCCACGCACGCCAGCTCGTTCACCTCGAAGAGGGGGCGGTCGTTCAGGGTGATGGGGACCCGGGCCCGCACCTCGAAGGTCACCGGATCGCGCCGCACCAGGAGGGACCCACCCGTGGTCATCCAGAGGTCCGAGCCGTCGTGGCAGAGCCCCCACCCCGTCCCTGTGTACTCGATGCGCTCCACGACCTCGAAGGTGTCGCGGTCGTACACCCAGGCCACCCCCTCCTGCCAGGTGATCTGGATCAGGCGGTCTCCCACCAGGGCCAGCCCCTCGCCGAAGTATTCGTCCGGGAGGCGGTGGATCCGGAGAACCTCGCCCGTCTCCACATCCACCTCCCGGAGCGAGGAACCCCCGTACGTTCCCGTGCTCTCGAAGAAGCGGTTCCCGTCGAGGACCAGGCCCTGGGTATAGGCCCCGGGGTCGTGGGGGAGAATGCGAAGGATCTCCACCGTCTCCTGCGGCACGGAGGGGTCGCACCCGGCCAGGAGGAGAAGGAGGGCCCCGCCGACCCACCCCCGCACCGCGGGGCCGGACCTCTTCCCGCTCCGGGCAGGGGTCCCCCGAACCGGGGCTGCGGTCCCGGCGCCGGGGCTCCTGGTCACCTCCGGAGAGGTGTCCTCGCGCCTCGCGCGAGACGGGGCGACGCGGCGGGTCGGACAACGGAAAGGAGCCATGGGGGAGCGGAGAGGTGAGGGGACCGGAGCGCGGGGTGCGAATCCCAAGGTACCCTGCTCCGGGGGGATTTCAACCAGGCGCGGGTGCAGGGGCGGGTCGCAGCCGAGGGGCGATGGAGACGGGTGGCGCAGAGGGCCCCGAACGGGGAAGACCCTCCGAGCCCGCGCAGTGGGCGCATTTGCGTCCGGGGGGTGCGACCGCCATCGTCCGGGCGTGGCCCCGGTGCCACGCGTCCCCTGAACGCCCCCCTCTCTCCGTTCCCCTTCACGCACCGCTTCTCCGCGCACGGTTCATCCGTACGCCTCCGGGCACCCATTCGTCGATTCCGTCCTCCTCCTGCGCACCCTGGGTCCCCACCCTGTCCCCGACAACGACATGATCTCCATGGCGCCTTCCTCCCGTTCGCTCGCCTTCCTCTCCGGTCCCCGTTCCGCCCTTCGCTCCCTCCGGTGGCGCGCGGGTTCGGGCCTTCTTGCCCTTCTCCTGGTCGCCACCGCCCCCGGCTGTGATCCGGGGTCCGAGTCCGGGGAGCCGCGGGGGATGGACCCGGCGGGGACCGGGGCCCTGGCCTCCTCCCAGGACGACCCCGGCGACGCACCCGAGCCCGAGCTCGATCCCCGGTACGCCGAGGAAATGGCAGCGCTGGCCGACCACCCGGGGGTGCAGGAGGCGCTGGCGTACCTGGAGGCCATCGAGCCTCGCTCCCTGGACGAGCTCGTGACCCTCACCGAAATCCCGGCGCCCCCCTTCATGGAGGAGGAACGGGCGGCGGCCTACGCCGAGATGCTCCGGGCAGCGGGGGCGGACTCGGTCTGGATCGACGGGATCGGAAACGTGATCGGGCTCCGGCGAGGAACCACCGGGGAGCGGACGGTGGCGGTGGATGCCCACCTCGACACCGTCTTTCCCATGGAGACCGATGTGACGGTGCAGTTCCGGGGGGACACCCTCTACGCACCGGGCGTGGGCGATGACACCCGGGGGCTCATCGTGGTCCGGAATGTCCTCGAGGCCATGGTGGAGCACGATCTGCGGACCGAGGCGGACCTTCTCTTCATTGGCACGGTGGGAGAGGAGGGGCTGGGTGACCTGCGGGGGGTCAAGTACCTCTTCGGTGAGGCGGGGGTGGGAGAGGAGGGGCTCCGGATCGACGCCTTCATTGCCGTGGACGGGGGCGACGAAACGAGGATCGTGAACCAGGCCGTGGGATCGCACCGGTACCGGATCACCTTCCAGGGTCCGGGGGGGCATTCGTGGGGGGCCTTCGGGCTGGCCAACCCCCACAACGCCCTGGCCGGGGCCATTTCGGCCTTCGTGCCGGAGGCGGACCTGCACACGGCGAGCGGCCCCCGGACGAGCTACAACATCGGGCGGATCGGGGGCGGGACCTCGGTGAACTCCATTCCCTTCGAGTCGTGGATGGAGGTGGACATGCGGTCCCTCGACCCCACCTCCCTCCAGGCCCTGGACGATCTCTTCCAGGAGGCGGTGCAGGCGGGCCTCGAGGGGGAGAATGCCCTCCGCCGGCGGGGGGAGCCCCTCACCGCGGAGGTGGACCAGGTGGGGAACCGCCCCGCCGGGACCCTCGATCCGAATGCCACCCCCCTCATCCAGCGGGCCATGGCGGCCATCCGGTGGCAGGGGGACGAGCCCGCCATCGGGAGCGGCTCCACGAATGCCAACACCCCCATCAACCTGGGGATTCCGGCCATCACCATCGGGCGGGGAGGGCGCGGGGGGAACGCCCATGCCCTGGACGAGTGGTGGCTCCCGGTGAACCCCCACCTGGCCGCCCAGAATGCCCTTCTGATCACCCTCGCCGAGGGAGGGTTCGGGGGGGGCTGACGGCGGCGGTTACCCGGCCGCCGCTGCGGCCGCGGTGGCGGCGGTGATGGAAGCCGCCACGGCCGCCTGGGCCGCCTGGATGGCGTCCCTCGTGGCGCCGGTCACCCCCTCCATGCGGGCCAGGGCCTCGAGCCGCTTCTTCCGGCTCCGGAGAAGCTGGCGGTCGAGGTTCGGGCGGAGAAGTCCGGCGCTGTGCCCCAGGGCCAGGACCACGGCAGTGCGGGGGTCCGGATCCGCCTCGCTCTGGAGGGCCGCAGTGAGCCGAGCCACGAGGGCGGCCTCGGGGTCGTGGCGGGCCGTCGGGAAGCGGACCCGACGGAAGATCCCCAGGATCCGGCCTTCCTCCCGCACCAGGATCCCCGCTTGCACCAGGTCCTCCGCCACCCGGTGGGCCAGGGAGGGACGGCGCTCGGTGGCAAGGCGGGAGACCCAGCGCGAGATCTGCTCCCGGCGGGGGTGGGTGGCGATGCGCGCGAGGGCGTGGTCGAGGACCGGGTCCCCGGTGGGGGACGGATCGACGAGCTCCAGGTATCGACGCTTGCGCTTCCCCTGGGCCACCCGCAGGCGGCCTTCCAGAAGGAGCTCGGTGACCACCGCGCCGGCCAGGGCGTAGGCGTGCATGGAGCCGTGAAAGCTCCCCTTCTCGTCGTGGAGGGCGAGGAGGAGGAGTTCCTCCTGGAGATGAAGGGGGCGGGGCATGGGCGACTCCCGGGCGCGGCGGCAGAGAGGGGTGGGCGGGGTGGGGATGGACCTCCCTCCCCTTCTCCCTACGCGTCTCCTCTCCGGGATCTTCAGAGGGCGGGGTCCGGGGCGAAGATACAGGGCCCGGGGCGATCCTCGGAGAACCCTTCCACCCCCTGGAGGATGAAGCGGATCCAGGGATGATCCTCGGCCTCCATGGCCTCCCGCATGTGGCGGTTGATCGTACCTCCACCACAGTCCAGCTCCGGCACGGAAACGAGAAGCTCCGGTGGGGGGGCGCCGCGTGCTTCCCCCGCTGCCCTGGCCTGTTCCACCCGATCGAGGAGGGCACCGGAGCCCTCCCCGGGGTCCGCATCGGCGAAGACCTCCGCGCCCCAGCCTGGGCGAAAGAGGACCCGGGCTGCCTCGCAGGACCAGCGCTGGAGGGTGGAGCTGCCCTCCACCTGGAGGCGCCCCCCCACCTCTCCGCCCATCTCCTGTCCGTCCAGGCCCCCTGCCGGAGAGAGCACCCCCGGGAGGAGGCCGAGGAGGAGCCAGGAGAAGGGGCGAGGGAAGAAGAGGCGAGGCATGGGGTCGCCTCAGGACCGAGGCGGGAGGGCCAGGAGCCAGGTGAGGGCCTCCTCCAGGACTGCGCCCACGATGAGGGTGTGCCCCTCCTCTTCCCGGGTCCGGAGTTCCACTTCCCACCCGGCGTCCCGGGCCTGGTTCGCCGCGCCTTCCAGGCGGGAGGGGGGAGAGAGGGGGTCCAGGGCGCCGGCCATCACCAGGAGGGGGGGGCGGCTCGAGGCCTCATCCCCTGGAGCGGGAGGGGTGGCCCCTGCCCCGCAGGGCCCGGCAATGCAGACCACCCCGCGCACCGCCCCCGGGTCCCGCAGGGTCGTCGACCAGGCCGCGCCAGCCCCCATGGAGTGTCCCACCAGGAAGACCCGGCCGCGGTCCACCGGGGCCCGGGCCTCCACCGCTTCGAGGAGGGTGGCGAGCGCATCGGGGCGCTGGGCCAGCGCCGTGGTGGAAGGGGAGGCCAGGAGGAAGCCCTCCGCCTCCGCCAGGTCGGAGAGTCGCCCGGCCCCGTAGGCCTCCACGAACATGTGCTCGTTCCCCCCCGCGCCATGGAGGGCCACGACGACCGGGAAGCCCGCGGGGGTCGGGGGCTCCCCCGTGGGAACGACCAGCCGGAAGGGGATGGGGGGGGTGCCGTCGAGGCGCTCCCCCTTCCCCGGGAGTGCGGCCACCGTGGCGGCGGCGGCGGTGGCATGGCCCTCCCGAGCCCCCTCGTCTGGCTCGATCCGGGCCACGAGCGCATCCATGGCGGCCACCACCGCTTCCACCTGCCCGGCAAAGAAGGCCAGGGTGGCCTGGTCGAAGGCGCGGTTCAGCGCGGGTCGATCCTCCGGGGCGGCAGGGCGGTCCCGAAGCGCGTACTCCACCCGGAGGAGGGCTTCGGCCAGGGCATCGAGGGGAGAAGCGGCCGAAGGCGCCTCCCCGGGGGTCTGGGCAGCGGCCGGGTGGGTGGGAAGCCCGAGGGCGCCCAGGGCCAGGAGGAGGAGGGGGAGGGTGCGAAAGAGGCGCATGACGGGAGCGAGTCCGCGTGGGGGGGCGAAGGGGCCCAGGGGAGGAAGCCGGTGGGGTGGACGAACCAGGGCCTCGGCATCATCCTCGTGGTTGCTGGAAAGCTGTTATGTTCCGCGGCCCGTTCCGTTCCCTGCGGGTAGTCTCGTTTGCCCGATTCCCCCACGCCTTCCGGCTTTTTCCCATGTCGCGTCCCCCTCGTTCGTCGTCTTCCCCTGCCCCGCGCCGCACCGCCTCCTCCTCTCGGGGCGTCCACGTGGCCGAGGCCCCCCGTACCGCCACCTTCGAGGCCATGGGGCTCGCGCCCGAGCTCCTTCGTGCGGTGGCAGACATGGGCTTCACCACCCCGACCCCCATTCAGCAGCAGGCGGTGGTCCCCGGAATCGAGGGACGAGACCTCCTGGGGTGCGCCATGACCGGGAGCGGGAAAACCGCCTCCTTCCTCCTCCCGATTCTCCAGCGCCTCATGGATCGTCCCCGGGGAACCACCCGGGCCCTCATCCTGACGCCGACGCGGGAGCTTGCGGCGCAGGTCGACGAGGAGCGGAAGGCGCTGACGCGGCACCTCCCCCTGCGAGGGGCGGCCATTTTCGGGGGTGTCTCCATGGGCCCGCAGGAGAAGGCCTTCCGTGACGGGGTCGAGATCCTCGTGGCCACGCCCGGACGCCTCCTGGACCACTTCCAGTACCCTTACGCCCGCCTCGACGACGTGGAATTCCTCGTTCTGGACGAGGCGGACCGGATGCTCGACATGGGGTTCCTCCCCGACATCCGGCGGGTCCTCCGGCATCTCCCGCAGGGGCCGAGGCAGACCCTCTTCTTTTCGGCCACCATGCCGCCCCCCATCGTGGAGCTCTCCCGGGAACTCCTCTCGGAGCCCATCCGGATCGATGTGGAGCGGAAGCAGGCCCCGGCCACCGGGATCACCCAGGCCCTCTACCCCGTTCCGGCCAAGCGGAAGCCCGCCCTTCTCATCGAGCTCCTGGAGCGGAAGGAGATCGGGAACGTCATCGTCTTCTGCCGGACGAAGCACCGGGCCAACCGCCTCTTCGAGAAGCTCGAGAAGGCCGGGGTCCCGGCCACCCGCATGCACGGGAACCGGAGCCAGGCCCAGCGGACGAAGGCGCTGGAGGGGTTCCGCGACGGCACGTACCGCGTCCTCTGCGCCACCGACATCGTGGCCCGGGGAATCGATGTGGAGGCTCTGGACCACGTGGTGAACTTCGATGTCCCCGCCCAGCCCGAGGACTACATCCACCGGGTGGGACGGACGGCCCGGGCCGGGGCCACCGGCGAGGCCTACACCTTCGTCTCGCCCGAGGAGGAAGCCGAACTCCGGGCCATCGAGCGTGCCGTGGGTCGCCCCATCCAGCGCCGCACCCTCGAGGGCTTCGACTACAATGCCCCCGAGGAGGAGCGCTTCGAGGTTCCGGTGGGGGAGCGGATTGCCGCCATGCGCGAAGAGCGCCGGAAGGGCCGGGAGCGGCAGAAGGCCCGCGAGGAGCGGCGCCAGGCCGCCGAGCAGGGGAAGCCGGCGCCCTCGGGGAGCGGGTCCGGTGAGGGGCGCTCCGGAGGCGGGGCCCGGACCGGGTCCTCCTCCGACGGGAACCGGGGGAGCGGAGGCTCGGGGAACGGTGGCGGGAACCGGCGCCGCCGCGGCGGGCGCGGGCGCTCCGGCGGGGGCTCCGGAGGGAGTTCAGGGGGGCGCGGAGGGAGCTGACCCCATGGGCCGGCCACCCATGGCCTCCGGGCCCGCGGTCCGCCACCGCCCCCCTCAGGGCGCTGCAGGCACCGTGACGAAGCTCCCGAAGTAGATGGCGTTCAGCAGGATCCGGTTCGTGCCGTACCAGTAGCCCCGGAAAACCGGGTTGTCCACGAGAAGGGCGGTGGTTCCGCTCCCGATTCCGTCGGCGAGGACCGAGGCCGTCCCCCGGATCCTCTCCCGGTTCGTGGCCGAGATGTATCCCGAGAGGTGCGGGTCGTCGGTGAGGACCACCGGGGTGCTGAAGGGGTTCTCGCTCGGCGGAAGCAGGAACTCGTGATCGCGCCAGACGGCGATTTCCCGCGTTCCGTACCCGAATCCCAGGGGGTGCGTGGGATCGAGGTGGGCCCGGTAGATGGACCCTCCGATCCGTTCCGCCCCGGTGAGATCGGCGGCATCGGCCCAGTCGGTGCGCCCCACTGGGTCACGGGTCGGGAGCGGATCCCGGGTCTCGAGGGCCCGGGCCGCCCGGGGGGCGAAGCCCTGCTGGATCGCCCAGTTCGCCGCCCCGCGGATCGCCACGAGGGTCCCGCCCCGCTGCACCCATCGCCGAAGCTCTTCGAGGGGGGTCCCCGCCAGGAAAGCCTGGCTCCCCGAGACGAGGATCACCACGTCGTAGTCCTCGAAGCGGACGCGCCCCACATGGTCCGTGTCTACCCGGGTCACCGGGAGGTCCACCCGGGTGTCGAGAAGGTGCCAGACCTGCCCGGCCTCAAGGGAGTTCACCCCGCTTCCCACGAAGAGGAGGACCCGGGGCTCCCGGGCCAGGGGGCGGAAGCGATTGCTCCCGAGGTCGAGCCCCTCCACCGAGAGCCCGGTGTCGACGGCGTGCACCGGGACCCCGGCGTGCTCCGCCGCCTCCCGGACCAGGGCGTGGAGCGACGCCGGGGTGAAGCGAAGGGCCGTGGGGCCCCCCAGGGGAAGCCCCTGGGCGGTCCGGTCGGTGTTCACGCTCACGGGAATCGAGATCGACCCCGCCGAGAAGGTCTGCTCTCCGGCGTGGGTCCGGGCCGCGAAGGGGGCAAGGCTCGCCTCGACCCGCACCCCCCGGGCCAGGAGATACTGGAGCGCCCGAGGGGCGAAGTGGTGCCGCCAGTCCAGGAGGTAGGCCACCCGGGCCTCGGGGAGGGCGGGAGCCAGCGCCGCCGCATCCGCACCGGCCTCCGTGAGCTCCGGCACCCTCGAGAGGAGGGTGCCCCGGGTGGCTGGCAGCCGGCCCCCCGCGGTCGTTCCCCCCAGCGCATCGTGAGGGATCCCGTAGGCCAGGCTCATGGTCCAGGTGGACGCATCGTAGAAGACCGAATCGGCGTAGCTCTCCGTGGTCTCGAAGATGGAGCGGACGAGTCGGGCTTGGGGCTGGGCGGTGCGCACGACCCAGGCCCGCCCGGGCTCGTAGCGCCGGTCCCCCACGGCAAGGGGGGCCTCGAGGGCTTCCACCTCGATCCGGTGCCGGAGGAGGAGATCGAGGAAGGCCCGGTTGAGCCCTGGATCCTCCGCATCTCCGAACACCCACCCCGGCACCTCGCCCTGGGCCTCGGCCTCGAGCGCACTCCGGAAGAAGTCGCGCTGGTAGCGGAGAAAGCGCTCCCGCTGGGCAATGACCCCGGTCACCGTGGCCAGGCTCGTGCGGAGCTGGTTCCGGATCGTGTAGGCAAAGGTGAGCTCGCCGTGGTGGGTGCTCCCCTGCACGTGTCCGCGGGCGCTCGCCTGCTCGAAGACGAGCCCCAGCCCGCCGAGGAAGTTCGGGTAGGTGGAGCCGTACCCCGGGTAGGTGTTGTCGAAGACCTCCTTCGTGAAGTAGAGGGCGCCGATGTCGTCGAGGGACTCGGCCCAGTACCGGGCCATGACCTCGGTCAGATCGGTGTAGAGGGCCTCGGGGAGGAGGGGATTCCACGACCCCTCGGGCTTCGTGGGCTCGAAGAAGTAGGTGGTGTTCGTTCCCATTTCGTGGTAGTCGGCCACGAGATTCGGCTTCCAGGCATGGTGGAAGTCGATGCGCGCCTGGGACTCGGGGTGCACGAGAGGGAGCCAGTCCCGGTTCAGATCGAACCAGTAGTGGTTGGAGCGCCCCCCGGGCCACCCCTCGTTGTGCTCCCGGTCGAGGGGGTCGGCGGTCATGGCCAGGGAGCGGTGCATGTTCGCCCAGTGGGTGTGCCGGTCCCGCCCGTCGGGATTGAGCACCGGCTCGAGGTGGAAGACCCCGTGTTCCAGCGCCTCGAGCACCGCCGGCGTGGTCCCCGCCGCAAGCCAGTAGGCCTGGAGGAGCGCAACCTCCGACGACGAGGTCTCGTTTCCGTGCACCCCGTACCCCAGGTGGACCACTACCGGCCGGTCCGACACGGGCGGAAGCTCCCCCTCCGGCGTCGACGGATCGGCGGCGGCCAGGTGCACCCGGCGGATCTCGTCCAGTCGTGCATGGTTCGCCGGGCTCGTCACGGTGATCACGGGAAGGACGCGCATTCCGTGCGTGACCCCGATCTCCTGGTAGGTCACCCGGTCCGAAAGGCGCGCCAGCTCCTGCATGTAGGCCACGATCCGGTCGTGCCGAGTGTGAAGTGCGCCGATCTCGTACCCCAGAAAGGCCTCGGGCGAGGGGACGGCCGGATCGAAGGCCTCCCCGGCCGGGAAGTACCAGTCCAGGGGGGCTGACGAGCTCCGCTGGGCCTCCCCCGGGCGCGGGATCGCCACCAGGAGGAGCGCGAGCGGGAGAAGGAGGATCGACGGGAGGGGAGTGGGCCGGAGGGAGGGCATGGCGAACTCGGAGGTTGCAGTGGGTGGCCCTTCGGGCCGGGAATGGTAGAATAGGAGGCCCGGGCCGTGGCGGCACCCCCCCCCCGCCCTCTCCCCTTCCCTTCCTCCCGCAGGATCCCCGTGACCGATCCCAGGACGTCCGCCCCCCGCATTCTCTATACCTGGACCGACGAGGCCCCGGCGCTGGCCACCCATGCCTTTCTTCCGGTGGTCCGTGCCTTTGCCGGTGCGGCCGGGGTCCCGGTGGAGACGCGCGACATTTCGGTGGCCGGGCGGATCCTGGCGGTCTTTTCCGATCGGCTCCCCGAGGCACAGCGGGTCCCCGATGACCTGGCCGAACTCGGGGCCCTGGTGGAGCGCCCCGATGCCAATGTGATCAAGCTCCCGAACATCTCGGCCTCCGTTCCCCAGCTCAAGGCGTGCATTGCCGAGCTCCAGGCCCAGGGGTTCGACCTCCCCGACTATCCCGACGCCCCCGATTCCGACGAGGCCCGCGAGATCCGCGCCCGCTATGACCGGGTCAAGGGAAGTGCGGTGAACCCCGTACTCCGCCAGGGGAACTCGGACCGCCGGGCCCCCCGCTCGGTCAAGGGATACGCCCGGAAGAACCCCCCCCGCATGCTCTCCTGGCCCGCCGACTCCCGGAGCCATGTGGCCACGATGGAGGGCGGTGACTTTCGCGCGCACGAGCGCTCCGTGACCCTCGAGGCGCCCACCCGGGCCAGGATCGAGCATGTGGGGGACGATGGCACGGTGACCCCCCTTCGCGGAGAGCTTTCCCTCACCGAGGGCGAGGTCCTCGATGCCTCCTTCATGAGCCGGGCGGCCCTCGAGGCCTTCCTCCGGAGGGAGGTGGAGGATGCAAGGGCCCGGGGCGTGCTCTTCTCGCTCCATCTGAAGGCCACGATGATGAAGGTTTCCGATCCCATTCTCTTCGGCCATGCCCTGCGGGCGTACTTCCAGGGCGTTTTCGAGGAGCATGGCGCCACCCTGGAGTCGCTGGGGGTGAACCCGAACAATGGCCTCGCCGATCTCCTGGGGCGGGTGGCCACGCTGGAGGAGGAGACGCGCACCGCCCTCGAGGAGGCCCTTGCCGCGGCCCTGGCCGAGGGCCCCCCCCTGGCCATGGTGGACTCGGACCGGGGGATCACGAACCTCCATGTGCCGAGTGACATCATCATCGACGCCTCCATGCCCCCCATGATCCGCGATGGCGGGCGCATGTGGGGGCCCGACGGCGAACTCCACGACACGAAGGCCGTGATCCCCGATTCGAGCTACGCCGGGATCTACCAGGCCGTGATCGAGGACTGCCAGGCCCACGGCGCCCTCGATCCCTCCACCATGGGGTCGGTCCCGAATGTGGGACTCATGGCCCAGAAGGCCCAGGAATACGGGTCCCACGACAAGACCTTCGAGATCGAGGCCCCCGGAGAGGTCCGGATTGTCGCGGAAGGCGGGGAGGTTCTCCTCTCCCACCGGGTGGAGCGGGGCGACATCTGGCGCGCCTGCCAGACCCGGGAGGTGGCGATCCGGGACTGGGTCCGCCTGGCCGTGGCCCGGGCCCGGGCCACGGGGGCTCCGGCCGTTTTCTGGCTCGACCGGGACCGGGCCCACGACGCGGAAGTCCTGAAGCAGGTGGAGGCGGAGCTCGCCCGCCTGGAGACGGAGGGGAAGCTCGAGGGGCTGGAGCTTCCCATTCTTCCTCCGGTTCAGGCCATGGCCTACTCCCTCGAACGGATCCGCCGGGGCGAGGACACGATCTCGGTCACCGGGAACGTGCTCCGTGACTACCTTACCGACCTCTTCCCCATTCTGGAACTGGGGACAAGCGCCCGCATGCTCTCGGTGGTCCCCCTCCTGAACGGGGGAGGCCTTTTCGAGACCGGGGCCGGAGGGTCGGCGCCCAAGCATGTGCAGCAGTTCGAGAAGGAAGGTCACCTCCGCTGGGACTCGCTGGGGGAGTACATGGCCCTCGCCGCCTCCCTCCAGCACCTGGGGGAGCGCTTCGACAACGCCCGGGCCCGGGTCCTGGGCGACGCCCTCGACGAGGCGGTGGGGCGCTACCTCGACGAGGCCCGTTCCCCCCGCTACAAGGTTCACGAACTGGACAACCGGGGGAGCACTTTCCATCTCACCCGGTCCTGGGCCCGGGCGCTGGCGAACCAGGCGGAAGACCCCGCCCTCGCGGCGCGCTTCGCTCCCGTGGCGGAGGCACTGGAGGCCCGGGAGGAGGCGATCCTGGCCGAGCTGAACGGGGCGCAGGGTGCCCCGCAGGCGCTGGGTGGCTACTATCGCCCTGACCCGGCGCGGGTGGCAGCGGCCATGCGTCCGAGCGCGACGCTGAACGGGGTGATCGAGGCCCTGGAGGCAGCGGGGCCCGCCTGACCCGGCACCTCTCTTGCAGGTATCTGACGCACCCCGGGAACCCGTCGAGGTCGGATGGTGTTCCCGGGGTGATTGACGCCCTGTTTCCGCCGAATCCCGGGGGCAGGTCGCCGGGCTCGTGATCGCGGACCTTTCTTCGGAGGACGGAGTCGATGCAGGCTTTCAGGGCCGGAAGGGCCGGCTTCACCTTCATCGAGCTCCTCGTGGTCATGGCCATGCTCTCGCTCCTGGCCCTCGTGGCCTTTCCCCGGCTCTTCCCCGAGGGGGCGCGCATCCAGGCGGCGGCCTCCGAGGTCCAGTCGGCGCTTCAGAAGGCGCAGCGCACGGCGGTCCTGAACCAGCATGACGTGCGCGTCCTCTTCGATCAGGACGCCGCGCGCATCACGATCCACCTCGACCGGAACAACGACGGCGCGATCCAGGCCGGGGAGCGCACCGATGTGGTTGTCCTCCCCGAGGGTACGGCTTTTGGGCGGGGAGACGTGACGGCCCTGGCCTGGGGAGGCGACCCGGTGAGCTTTCCCGATGGCGTGGTGACCTTTCACCGCGACGGAAGCGCCAGCAGCGAAGGGGGCACGTACGTGGCAACGGTGCAACACCTGGAGTTCGGGGACCGCCACGCCGAGGTTCGGGCCATCGAGGTGGCGAGGGCCACCGGGACGGTGCGCTGCCGCATGCCCCAGTCCCCCAGCGCCTGGCGGGGGAGCTGCCAGTGAGAATCTCGAACCGGAAAGGGTTCGGAATCCCCGAACTCATCGTGGCGGTCGTCATCATCAGCGTGGTGGTCATCTCGCTCGGTGCGATCCTTCCGAACTCCATGCGGAACTCCACCCAGGCCCATATCGACTTCCTGGCCCTGAACGCCGTGGACGATCGCCTCGCCCTGATCCGGATGGACCCCCGCTTCCCCCGACCGGAAGACGAATGGGAGGAGGAAGACACCCCCCTTCCCGATCTGCCGGGGCTCCTTCGCACCACCGTGGTGGAGGATGTGCCCGACCTTCCCCTGCAGGAGATCACCGTGCGGGTCACGGCACCCACCCTCCGGGGGCCGGTGGAACGCACCGTGCGCGTAGGAGAGCCCTGATGCGCGATTCTTCACCCTCCTCCCGCCGGGCCGTACCCGGACGCCGCGCGGGCTTCACCCTTGTGGAACTCCTCGTTGCGGTCCTGGTCCTGGTGATCATTGCCGGAACGGCGGTGACCTTCCTCATCGGGCAGAACCGGGCCTATGCCGACGGCATGGGGCGCACCGAAACGGCGCAGAACCTCCGCTACGTCATGCGGCAGCTGGAGACGAATCTGGCGACCGTGGGGACCCAGGTCCCTTCGGGACAGCCGGTGGTGGTGTACGCCTCCGAGTCCATGGTCGTCTTCCACGCGGACTATGCCACGAACCTCCCTGACGACCCTTCGGCCGTGTACTTCACTCCCGGAGCCCCGACCGGCCAGGTGAGCACCCCGTCGGCCCCCCTCACCCTCCCGGGGACCGGGATCCTCTACCCCACCACGGTCTACCAGGCCTCGGGCGGAATTCCGAGCCCTGCGGAGATGATCATTCTCCGCTTCATTCCCGATGACCTCTCCGACACCCCCGGGGACTTCGCCCTCGTGCGTCAGGTGAATGACGCCGACCCGCAGGTGATTGCCCGGAACCTCCGCCGGGTCGGGGGCGACGCCCCCTTCTTCCGCTACTTCCAGCATCGCCTGGAGCCCGGCACCGGAATCGTCCTGGACACGATCCCGGCCGACACCCTCCCGGTGATCCACCCCGATGCCGGGGGAGCCACCACGCGGGCGGACTCCATTCGGGGCATTCGGGTCCAGGTGGCCTCGGCGGCCTCGGTGCGCCGGGACGAGAGCCCCGAGCTCGCCGCCTCCCGCGCCATCTGGTTCCCCAATGCCGAGCGCACCGGGGCCGAGATCCCGCTCTGCGGAGAGAATCCTCTCCTGGGTGTTCCCCTTGTGGCCGCACTGGACCTCTCCTCGGGCGCCCCGGAGGTGGTGCTGACCTGGGATGCAGCGCAGGACGAGGTGGGAGGCGAACAGGACGTTCTTCGCTACCTCATCTGGAGACAAACGCCCTCCGACCCGGACTGGGGGGACCCCTACCGGAGCATCCCCTCCGGGGCATCGAGCTATACCTGGCGCGATGTGGCCGTCACCCCGGGAGAATCCTACACCTACGCCCTGGCCGCGCAGGACTGTACGCCCTCCCTCTCGACCCGGGTCGTGAGCGGAACCGTGACAATTCCTCTCCCGACACCCTGATCCCTCCCCCGGTACCGTGCGTCCGCCTGGCGATCCTAGGCCACCCCATGACGATCCTTCCTCGAACCTGACCCTGGTTGCGGGCCCATGAAGACAAGGCAAGCCCTTCGACATCTGAGAGGGGAGGACGGGTTCGCCCTGGCCTTCGCCCTCCTCCTGACCCTGGCGGTGGCAGCCCTCGTGGTGGGCTCCCTGGCCATGGCTTCCTCCTCCCAGATCCTGACGCGCTCGGCCGAGCGGGAGTCGGTTCTCTCGTGGGCGGCCGACTCGGGCCTGGAGTGGGCCCGGGTGACGCTCAACGACGACCCCTCCATCTACCCCGATTCGGGATACGTGGTACTGGAAGACGGGGCCCCCGTGCTTGATGCGGCCGGGAATGCCATTCCGGGCACGCAGCGCTGGATCTACGCCGGGCCCTCCGGCGTGACCTCGGGGCAGTTCGGGGTCTTCGGAATGGTGGTCACGGTGGTGCGGGACGGAGGTGGTGGGGTGGTGATCCGCCGGGGTCAGCTCTACCAGGAGAGCTTCGCCCGCTTCGCCTACTTCACCGACCTGGAGCAGGACCCGGGCGGTACGGTCATCCGCTTCACGAACGGAGATCAGCTCAACGGCCCCGTCCACTCGAATGACAACATCCAGATTCTGAACCCTACCCCGATCTTCCTCTCGGAGGTGCGCTCCGCAGGGAGCATTTCCCCGGTGGCAAGCGGGGACTTCCGGCAAGGCTTCCAGCAGAATGTGCCCCGGATCGAGCTTCCGGGCACGGCGGAGCTGGACCTGCTCCGGACCCAGGCCCAGATCGGGGGCACCTACTTCAACCCCCCCGATCGCCCGGACGGCCTCCCCACCCTCCGCCTCGAGTTCCTCGCCCTGGACCTCGATGGTGACGGCCAGGCCACCGGAGGCAACGAGGGCTTCTTCCGGGCCTTCGAGCTCGGCGCCACCCAGGCCCTCCTCACCAACGGCCCTCGATACCTCATGGCCCAGGTGCCCCTGGGCGTGTCACCTGCCCAGAATTCGATGTTTTCATCTCCGAACTGCGGACGGCATCCGAACGCCACCGCGGTGTTCGAGCCCGCTTCGGCCTACCCTGGCAGCAATGCCTCCTATGACCGACTGGTGCAGAACCCCGGCCGCAACTGTTTCCTGGGCGGAGACCCTCGGCTTTACGGGACGGTAGGGGCCGTCGATGCGGTCACCTCGGCGAACGCTTCCAGCGCCTGGGGCACCTGGCTCCCCAGCACGGCCGCGATGCCCTCGGTACCCGGGCCGCTTTCAGCCGTGAGGGGCGACGGTGGATTCCTCTTCCCCACCACCCGCGACTACAACCCCGACTTCAAGGGGGTGATCTTCGTGGATGGGTCGGTGGCGATCAGCGGTCGCCTTCGGGGCAGGGTGACGGTGGCCGCCACGGGACACATCTATTTTGCTGACGACCTCACCTACGAGACGAGCCCCGGGTCGGGAACCTGCCAGGACATCCTTGGGGTTTTCTCGCAGGACGAGACCCGGGTGGCCGACAACGCCCGCAACCATCGAGTGCGGATTCCTGAGGCTTCCGGCGGACGGCCCGCCGGATACGTCGACTACGGGAATCCAAACGGGACAACCATCGACGGGATCGTCCTGGCGCTGGAGAGCTTCACCACCGAGAACTTCCAGTTCGCAGATCGGCAATCTGTGCTGAACGGCACCGGGACGACCGCCACCCCGACCACCTACTTTCGCGACTGCGAGGCCAGCGCGATCTCCACCCGCCCCTGGGCACGTGGGTGCCTCTACCTCACCGGGGGGATCATTCAGCGGGTCCGCGGGCCGGTGGCCCAGCTCACCGGGGGTACCGTCTACACCGGCTACGCCAAGCGGTACGATTACGACCAGTGCGGCGCGACCCAGCCGCCCCCCTACTTCCCCACCACGGGGCGCTTCTTCCAGGGGCAGGTCTACAATGTGGACCCGGTGGGCTTCGACATCGACCAGTACTGGGCCACCTACACGGCCAACTGATGCGGGACTGATGGGGGCGATGCGCTGGAGTCCACCGGGGGCGCGCCCGGGGGGAGCGGGGGAGCCCCGAGGGCGTGCCGGTGGGCGCTCCGTTCCGGGGTCGCCGTGGGCTGCCCGGTCCGGGGTCCTCGCCGTGGCCTTCCTCCTGGCCGGGTGTCCGGCCGTTTCGGCCCCGGCGGATCCCGGCGACCCCCCGCTGGATCCCGGCGATCCCCCCCCGGGGAGCCCCCTCCCCTTCGACACCACCGCCTCTCCCCTGGCCGCCCCCTGGAAGGGGGAGACGCTCCGGGTGGAGGCCTTCGCCGACGGGGCGTTCGAGGCCCGGGGGTGGTACGACGGGCCTCGGGGCCGCCTCGAAGCCGGGGGGCCGCCCGGAGCTCCGGAGGGGGCGCGCCACTTCCTCTGCCACCTCCCCCGGGGGGCGAATGTGTGCGCCGAAGGGACCCCGGGGCGACTGGCCCTGGTCCAGCCGGGGGAGGAGGCGCCCGAGGGGGTCTACCTCTCCTATCTCGTCCGGTACGATGCGGGGTGGCGGGGCTCGGAGCGCGCCTACCACCCCCACGAGTGGTACTTCCTCACCACCCTCGATCCCCCCTTCATCGGGCCGGCCCAGACCCACCTCACCGTGTACGTGGAGCAGACGGGGGGGCGCCCCTTCATCGGGATCCAGGACAACCGGAATGTCCACCCGGGGTGCATTCTCCGGAATGACGACCAGGTGGTGGGGTGCGACGGGGGGCGGGTCGAGGACTTCCCCTTCGGCGAGAACCGCTCCGTGGCCTCGTGCAATGGGGTGATGGGCGACCTCGATGCCCGGGACTGCTACCCCAGCGCGGCCTCTCAGGCGGGGTGGACGAGCACCCGTGCCTGGCGGGCCCCCGGGCCCGTCCTTTCAGGGCCCGGCCCGGCGGGTTCCGATGGATGGCGCCGGGTGGAGGCCGTGATCCTCCTGAACCGGATCGTGGACGGCGTCGGCGTGCCCGATGGTCGGATCCGGCTCTGGGTCGATGGGGAGGAGGTGGTGGCCTCGGACCGGGTTCTCTTCCGCACGGGGAGACACCCCGACATGGGCTTTCACCACCTCCTTCTGGCCCCCTACATCGGAGATGGATCCCCGGTGGATCAGCGGATGCGCCTGGCCCAGGTCGTGGTGGCCCGGGCTCACCGGCTCCCGGAGTAGGGCACGCCCTCGGCCCCCCGTCAGTCGACCCTTCCCCCCCAGGGGGCGCTGGCCTCCACCCCGGCCCGGAGGAGGGCCACCAGACGGTCGAAGCTCTCGTCCACCGAACGCGGGGGCCCGAACCCTCCCCCCCGCTCGAGTTCGGCGAAACCGTGGAGAGCCGCGCGGATCCCCCGGGCATGGTGGGCACGCAGGGCACTCGGGACCCCCACCTCGGCCAGCGCCTCGAAGAGGGGGAAGACGGCCCGACCCAGCGCCACGTAGAGGGGGTCGTCGGACCCTGGCCTCACGGAAGGCTGGGCGAGGGCATAGAGCCCCGGGTGGGCCAGGGCAAAGGCCCGGTACTCCCGGGCCACCGCCTCCAGCGCGGGCCCGGCTCGCAGGCCCCGCCGGGCATGGGCCAGGGCCTCCCCCATTCGGGCCGCCGAGGCCAGCGCCACCTCCCGGTGCAGCCCGGCGAGCCCCTCCACGTGGGCGTAGAGGGAGGGGGGCCGCACCCCCAGTTCAGCGGCCACCGCCGCCAGGGTGAGCCCCCCGGCTCCCTCTCGCTCCAGGACACGCATGGCCCCCTCCACCACCTGCGCCCGGTCGAGCCCCCGCTTTCGTGCCATCTCACTTCCTCCGTGAACAGGATCTTCCGGAGAAGACTACGCACCATAGGCAGGTTGCGCCAGGGTGCCTACGGGCATTAGCCAGGCCGGTGACCTCCCCGTCCTTCCCGGGTGGGCCCGTGCCCCGGGGCAAGCCCGTGCATGGTGAAGCGCCGAGCCAGGAGGAGGGCCACGGACCGGCTTCGCAGGGCGCAGCGTAGTGCCGCATTCCGGAGCCCAAGGTGCCCTCGGGCCCGCCAGCCACCGGGAGGCCCGGCGGGCCGATGCCCCAGCGCCATGTTCCACTCGGCGCGTGCGGCCGCCCGCCTCGCCCCACGGCGCACCCCGTCGGTGTACCGGCGCCCCTCCTCATCCGGGTCGGCGCCCTCCCGGAGCACGCGCACCACCCCCTCCACGGCGCGCTGGGCATGGAGCCAGCCCAGGTTCATTCCCTGTCCTCCGATGGGGCTGATCACGTGGGCCGCATCGCCCACGAGGACAACCCGGTCCCGCCACGCCGTGGAGGCGATCCGCCGCTCCACCCCGAAGGCGGAAAGCATCCGGTTCGCTCCGGGGTCGAGGACGATGCCGCACCGGGCCTCCACCGCATCGACGAGCTCGCGAAGCGCCCGGGGGCCAGCCCCCTCCCATCCTGACCCTTCTCCCGCGCGATGCGGCAGCGGAGGCTCCACATTCTCCTCCCGCTCCACCACCCAGCGCCGCACCCCCGGCGAGAGGGGAAAGGACTCGACGAGTCCCCGGGGTGCAAGGGTCAGGAGGGCCTCCTCCGGGGCAGGAAAGCCGACGGGCTGCGCCCCTTCCGGCGGGTTCGCAAAGTCGCCCATGAGATAGCGGTGCGGATAGCTCCGCCCTGCCACCTGGATCCCCCGGACTCCCCGCATCCGGCTCCCCTTCCCGTCGCAGGCAAGGATGAAGGCGGGATGGAGGATCGCAGAGCTCCCCCGCTCCCCGCGAAGCTCGAGGGGGACGCGGCCGTCCACGGAAGGGCCCACGCGACCCGCCTCCACCCCCCGATGGACGATCTCCGGATCCCGGGCCCGGAGCGCGCCTTCCAGAATGGCTTCGGTGGCATCCTGGGGGACGGCCAGGACGAAGTTCCAGGGCGGAGGGAGAAGGGAGAAGTCGAGGCGCCCGAGGAGGCTCCGGTCCTCGCCCACCGGTCCCGTGCGGGCCACACCACCCCGAATCGTCACGCCCCGCTCCACGAGGGGCTCGGCGAGCCCCAGCCCATGAAGAAGGGCCAGCGAGGGCGGATGGATCCCGATGGCCCGGGAATGGGCCCGGGGCTCGGCCCGGGCTTCCACGAGGCGTACCCGGAGCCCGGCCTCGTGGGCCAGGAGGGCCGCAACGAGACCCACCGGCCCGCCCCCTACCACCATGACCTCCGGGGCGGCCATGCTCATGCCGGATCCCGGAGCGCCAGGAGTCGGGCCGGCGTCATGCGCCCCACCTGCCACCCCGGGGGGACCTCGGCCTGGAGTTCGTCGCGGGTGAAGCTCCGGCGAATGGAGAGGAGGCCGTCGTCGCGAATGAGGGAGCCCCGGAAGCCCGGAAGGCGGGTGAGCGCGCCAAAGAGGTGCCAAGCCATGGGGGACCGCTCGATGTCGGCCACGAGGGCCCGGCGCCGGGCCAGGGCCTCCACGGTCCCGAGAAAGGCCCCGACCCCCCCCGGGGGGAGATGGTGCAGCACATGGTTCGACACCACGAGGTCGTAGCGCCTCCCCTCCTCCACGAGATCCCCGGCGTGGGCCTGCCGGAAGGTGACCGCGCCCCCTGCGCCCCCCACCTGTCCGTCCCGGGCGAAGCGGTGGGCCCGGGGGTCGGGGTCGATTCCGGTCACTTCGACCCGGAAGCCGTCCTTCGTGGCGAGGTGGGCGAGGAGGCGGGCCAGGTCGCCGCCCCCCGAGCCCACATCGAGGATCGTGACCAGGGGCCCGCGTTCGCACCCGGGGAGGCCCCGGTCCGCCCCCCGGGACGCCGGGGCCAGAACGGGGCGAAGGAAGCGCCGGTAGAGGGTCGGCCAGCGGGCAAGGAAGCGATTCACCAGGGCGAAGCGCCGGTAGGTGGCGTGGAGGAGGGCCGGGTCCACATCGGGTCGGTCCATGGCCTCGACGAGCCCGGGCGCCCTCCGGGAGAGATCGACCCGATCGAGAGAGGCCGCGTCTCCAGGGCCCTTCATCGTCCACCCCCCGGGCGGTCCGCGGAAGGTCCCCGCGGGGCATGATGCATTCCCCACGGGGCACGATCCGCTTCCCACGGGCCGGGATCCGCTCCGCTCGGCTCCCGCCCCTCCGGGGCCTCACCCCCCATGGCGCGCCGGGATCCCGTCGTTCACGGCCCCCGCCGCCCCGGCCTCGCCCTCCACCCGCAGGAGCCCGGTCTCGATGGTGAGCCCGGGCCCGAAGGCCATGGCGAAGATCCGCTCCCCAGCCCGAAGTCCGCCTCCCCGGTGGAGGGCATGGAGCACGAAGAGGATCGTGGCGCTGCTCATGTTCCCGTACGCGCGGAGCACGTCACGGGAGGCGGCCACCTGGGCATCGTCCAGCGCCAGGGCACCCTGGGCCCGGTCCACAATGGCACGCCCCCCCGGGTGAATGGCCCACCAGTCGATGGCCTCGAGGGTGAGGCCGGCCCGCTCCAGGACCCCTCCCAGGACCCGCGGGAGGTTGGCCTCGAGAATCTCGGGCACATAGGTGGAAAGCTTCATCCGGAAGCCCCGGTCTCCGATGGTCCAGGCCATGTCGTCGGCACCCTCGGGGGCCAGGTCGGCGTGGAAGGCATCGAGGAGAAGGGGGGGGTGGGCCGAAGACCGGGGCGGGCGGGCACTCACGAGGGCCCCCCCTGCCCCGTCGGCGAAGAGGGCCCCGGCAATGAGGTCGTCCGGATCATCGGTGAACTGGAGGTGCAGGGTGCAGAGCTCCACCGAGATCACGAGGACCACGGCCTCCGGATCGGCCAGGCAGAAGGCTCGGGCCAGCTTCAGCCCCTGGAAGGCAGCGTAGCATCCCATGAACCCCACATGGAACCGCTCCACCCCGGGCCGAAGTCCCAGGGCCCGCACGAGGTGCAGGTCGGGCCCCGGCGCAAAGAACCCCGTGCACGAGATCGTGACGACATGGGTCACCTCCTCCGGGTCGAAACCGCTCTCCTCCAGGAGGGCCCGCCCCACCCCCTCGAAGAGGCCGGGGGCCTCCCGGGCGTAGACGGCGTTCCGGGCCCCGGTTCCAGGGGTGGGGAGGCGGGTCCCATCGGCGGCGAGGAAAAGCGGCTCGCCCTCTCCCCGGGCCAGATCCACGAGAACGCTGTGGCGCTTCTCGATGCCCGAGTTCCGGTAGAGGGAGCGAATGACCCGGCGCGTGGCCGGGCGCCCCTCCACATGGGCCTGCATGACCTCGGAGGCCTGCTCCCGGGTGTAGGCCACCGGGGGGACCCGGGTGGCGAGGGCATGAATGCGGACGGGTGACGCGCCCGGAAGGGGGGGCGGAGCGGGGCGGTCCCCCTCCGGGAGGGCGTGGGGGGGCGTGGCGTGGGAAGGAGACCGGGTCATGGAGGAGCGCCGGAGGCGCGGCGGGGAGCGGGAAAGCGGGAGCGAGGAGGCGGGAGGGGTGACCGTCCCCTGGGGGGGAGCCCGGAACCCGGACCGCTCGAAGGCGAGGGACCGTGCCGCGGGGCGCGTGACCGCGCCCATGAGAAGGCCGAGGTCCACCGACCTTCGACCCCGGCCCACCGGAGCGATGGGACCGCCCCCTACCCTCCTCCCCCCACCCGGGTCCGCAGGGCCACGATTCTCCGCTCGGCCTCCTCCACCCGGGGGCGAAGGGGGGCGTCGGCCTCGGCCCAGAGCGCTGCGAGTTCCTCCCAGCGGGCCAGGGCCAGCGCCTCGTTCCCTGCCGCCTCGTGCTGGGCGGCCGCTTCCGCCAGTGCCACCCCTCGCATCCATGCATCGTGCTCGAGCCGCCACGACTCCGTGCGATAGAGGAATCGGTCCATCTCGGAGGCTGCCTCGGCAGCATCCCCCAGTCTGGCCAGGTACCGGCCCAGGACCATGTGGTCCGAAATGAGGGGGTTGGGCCCGCGAAGGCGCTCCCGGAGCCGTCGTATGGCCCCTTCCACGTCACCCTCCTCGGCCTGGATCCGGATCTCGACCTCCTCGTGGAGGCGGCGGTGAAACTCCTGAACCGGGCGTCCCTCCACGAGGCGGGACCACTCGGCCAGGAGCTCCCGGGCCTCGTCCAACTCGCCGAACTGGACGTGAAAGCGGGCCACCTGCACATGCCCACCCTCCATGGCGGCCTCCGGGGGAAGGCCGCCCATCCCCGCAAGGGCGTCCTCCATGATCCGTTTCGAGACCTCCGGGCGGTCCAGAAGGTGGAAGGCTACCTGTGAGTCGAACTGCTCCAGGACCGGGCCCTGCCCCCCGGTTTCGGTACGCCGCTGGAAGGCGGCCAGGTCCTCCACCCCGTTTCGGGCATCGGCGATCCGCCCCTGGGTCAGGGCCAGGAGGGAGCGCCAGCCCATGAAAAGGGTGCGCTGCGGGGTGGTCAGCCCCCCGCGATCGAGCACCGTGGCCACCAGGTCCTCGGCAGCGCGGTACTCGTGCCGGTTCACGTGGAGAAGCATGCGGTACTCCTGCCCGTCCACGAGGTCGGGGTACCGGGCCAGGAGCATGTCCGCGAGCTCCACTGCCGCGTCCAGGTCTCCCTGCCGGATCGCGTTCTGCGCCAGGTTCGTGTAGTAGAGGGCCTGGTCCGGGTGGGCCTCGAGGGCCCGGCGGTAGAGGGCTTCCGCACCCGACAGATCGCCCCGGTCGCCCAGGATCACGGCCAGGTTGTTCAGCGCCGTTCCGTCGAGGGGATAGCGATCCAGGACGGCCCGGTACGCGGCCATGGCCCGATCCTGATCCTGGGTTACCGCGGTGTGGTAGGCACCCCGGGCCAGAAGGCGCTCCCGCTCGGAGAGGCGGTCGGAGTTTTCGTAGGCCCGGGTCAGGGCCTCCACGGCCCGCTCCGAGTTCCCCTCCTGGTTCCGGAGGGTCACCCCGAGCTTCCGCCACGCCATGGCGAAGGTGGAGTCGGCGGCGATGGCATCTTCCAGGAGGGCGATCCCTGCCGGGAGATCACGTTCCCGGTCGATGGCCCGCACGGCCTGGGTGTAGTGCCGGAGCGCGGGGAGCGAAGCGGTGGAGACCTGTTCCAGCGATTCCCCACTCCGGATCGTCCGGAGGGACTCCCCCATGCGCTCCCGGAGCCGGTTCGAAAGCCGGTCCACCGCCTGGATGATCCCCGACGAGTCCGCCGCCGTCTCCCGAAGGGCCACGAGCGACTCTTCCGAGTCGGGGGCCACGAGGCGGACCGAGACAATGGCGCCCCTTCCGGCGGTGTTTACCTCGCCCAGAAGGAGCGCCCGCACCCCCTCGCGCACGGCCAGCTCCCGGGCCAGCTCCGGGGTAAGGGGGACGTCCGGGGAACGCTGCATGCGAAGGAGGCCCTCCCGGACCTGCCCCGGCGACATGACCCGGAGAAGAGGGGTCTGCTCGAAGTCGATCCGGAAGGCCTCGGTCACGAGCCCGGCCAGGACATCGTCTCCAGTGGGGCTCTGGAAGTCCCCCAGGAGGATGACCTCCTCCCGCTCCAGGACTCCGGCGGCCACGAGCGAGCCCACCGGGCCGATCCCCAGGGCCCGGGCCCCCATGAAGCCCCCCACGAGCACCACGAGGAGGAGGGTGGATCCCGCTCCCCACCAGGCGGCGTTCCGCCAGGTGAAGTGGCGTCGTATCCCCCCGCTCCCTCCCCGTGCCGCGGCCCCCGCCGACCGGCTCGCATCGCCTTCCTGCACGAGGGCCGTGGCCAGCACCACCGGCACCCCGGCCATGAGGAGGAGGAGGAGCCCGAAGAAGGCCCAGTCCGGTACGCCGAGCCGGGTCATGAAGATGTCGGCGGCCTGGACCACGGCGAAGCTTCCCCCGGCGTACACCCCCAGGAGCTGAGGAACGCGGGCCGCCCGGAGGCGTGCCCAGGGACCGGTGGAGGACGCGGGAGATGCCCCCTCGGAGGCGGGCGCCGCATGGGAGGGCAGCGGAGCCACCGGAGAGGACGCAGAATGCATCGTCCCGGCGTCGTTCGGGGACGCCTCGGGCCGGGGCTCGTCAGAAGAGGAGGAGGGGGTCGTCATGGAGCGTCATGGTACGGCACCGTGCGCGCTTGCGCCACACCCGTGCGGTGCGCCTCTTTCCCCCCCTGGGGTCCACGCCCCGAGCCTGATGGCGGGGGCCCGTCCCCTCCCTCCCCTCCGCCCGGATCGTCCCCTCGGCCGTCCTCCCCGCCTCCCGCTCTCTCTCCCACGGCCTTCCCCTCTCGCCTTCCTCCGGTCCCCATCCCACCGTGCCCCATCCCGCTCCCTCCCCCCTGCCCCACCTCCGTCGCCTCCGTCGCTTCCGCTCCCCCGGCCTCTGCCTTCTCTCCCTTCTCTTCCTGGCCGGATGCGGAGGCGAGGGCGGTCCGGGGGCCCCCGGCGCGGGAGCGGAGGGCGGGACCCTCCCCGGCGCGGACCCCGCCCAGGAGGCGGCGGAAATGACCCCTCCCACCGAAGCCGAGCTCCTGGTTCCCGGGGTGTCGAGGGCCCTGGCCCGGCATCGCCGGCGCACCCTTTCGGAGCCCGCGTACGCGTTCACCCTTCGCATCCCCGAAACGCGCACGGAGCCCATCGAGGGCGAGGTGGTCTTCACCGTGCGGTGGGACGACCCCCTCGGGTTTCCGCTCGTTCTGGACTTCGCCCCCAATGGGCGGGCCGAGGCGGGGGCGGTTCGCAGGGCGCTTCGGGAGGTGGAGGTGAACGGGGTCGTGCTTGACCCCGACGAGGTGGCGCGGAACGGGCACCTCCGGTTCGACCCGGGGCACCTGGAGGCCGGCGCGATGAACCGGATCCGGCTGGGGGTGGTGGCCGGAGACTCCCCCCTGAACCGGAGGGAAGACCTCCTCTACGCCCTCTTCGTGCCGGCCCGGGCCCACCACGCCCTCCCCCTGGCGGACCAGCCCGACCTCAAGGCGGTGATGCAATGGACGCTGGAGATTCCGGGGCACTGGGAGGGGGTGGCGAATGGAGGGCGTGCCCGGATCACGGACGTGGGGGGAGCGCGGCGCCGGATCGAGGGGTACCCCACCGGCCCCCTTCCCCCCTATCTCATGACCTTCGCGGCCGGGGTCATGGAGCGGGAGGAGCGCATGGTGGTGGATCCGGGGGGGATGGAGCGAACCCTCGTGCTCTTTCACCGCGAAACGGACCGGGAGCGGCGGGAACGGAATCTGGACGCCATCTTCTCCCTCCACGCTGCCGCCCTCCATGGCATGGAGGATTGGACGGGAATTCCCTTCCCCTACGCCCACCCTCTCCCGGCCGAGGAGGGAGTGGAACTCCCCTTCACCTTCGCGGCGATCCCGGCCTTCCAGTACGGGGGAATGGAGCACCCGGGGGCCGTCTGGTACCGGGCCGAGACCCTCTTTCTCGACGAGAATGCGACCCAGGCCCAGCTCCTGGGCCGGGCGAGCCTCATTGCCCACGAAACGGCACACATGTGGTTCGGGAACCTCGTGACCATGGCCTGGTTCGACGATGTGTGGACGAAAGAGGTCTTTGCCAACTTCCTGGCCGCCCACCTCGTGAACCCCGCCTTTCCCGAGGTGGACCACGAGCTCCGCTTCCTCCTGGCGCACCATCCGGCGGCGTACGGGGTGGACCGGACCGCCGGGCGGCATCCCGTTCGACAGCCTCTCGAGAATCTGGACCATGCCGGGGCCCTCTACGGTCCCATCATCTACCAGAAGGCCCCCGTGGCCATGCGGCAGCTCGAGCGGCGGCTGGGGCCGGAGGGGTTCCGGCGGGGGGTCCGGCGCTACCTGGAAACCCACGCCCACGGGAATGCCACCTGGGGGGACCTGATCCGGGCCCTGGACCCGGAAACCGAAGAGGCGCTGGAGGGATGGAGCCGGGACTGGATCGACCGTCCCGGGCGTCCGGAGATCCGGGTGGAACGGGGGGACACTGATACCTTCCGCCTTCGCGCGGTGCCGGGGCCCGACGCCGAGGTGCAGTGGCCCCAGTTCCTGGATCCGGCCTGGGTGGGGGAAGGCGGGCTCCACCCCCTGGAGGCGGTGGAGGTGGGGGTGGGCGAGAGAGCGGAGGTCAGGATCCCCGGCGGGGCCCGGGAGGCGGGGAGCGAGGGGTTCCTCCTCCCCGATGCCTCCGGCTACGGGTACGCCCTCTTCCGCCTCCCGGAAGAGGCCCTCCCCCTGCTCGTCCGGGCGCTGGGGGCCTCGGGGGGGCCCCCTGTCGGCGCACCCCGGGCTTCGGCCCTCCTCCTGGCGTACGATGCCGTGCTCGAGGGGGACCTACCCCCCGGAGACCTGGCGGAGGCGCTCCTGGCCCGCATCCCCCACGAAACCGACGAGCAGCTCCTCTCCCACACCCTCGGCATGGTGGGGACCCTCCTGGGGCGCTTCCTGGGCGGAGAGGAGGAGGCGCGGCTTCGGGCCCTGGCGGAGTCTGCCCTCCGGGAGGAGCTGGCACGGGGGGCGCCCCCCCGGCGGAGCGCCGCCCTCTTCGGGGCCCTCCGGGAGGTGGCCCGCTCCCCCGAAACCCTGACCTGGCTCGAGGCGCTGCATCGGGGAGAGGAGTCCATTCCGGGCTTCTCCCTGGGGGAGGCGGACCGCACCGCCCTGGCGTTCGCCCTGGCCCTTCAGCGGGTCGACGCCGACGCGATTCTCGATCGGGAGGAGGCGAGGATCACCGACCCGGACCGGCTGGCCCGCTTCCGGTGGCTCCGGCCGGCGGTGAGCCACGATCCGACCGTGCGGGAGGCCTTCTTCGAGCGCCTGACCCAGGTGGAGAACCGGGACCGGGAGCCCTGGGTGGTGGCGGGGCTCGCCCTTCTCCACCACCCGGTCCGGCATGGGGAGGCCGGGGGGGAGGCGCGCCACCTCCGGTGGCTCGAGCGCGCGATCCGCCTCCTTCCGGAGATCCGCGACACGGGCGACATCTTCTTCCCCACCCAGTGGCTCGGTGCCGCCATGACCGGGCATGCCACCCCCGAGGCCGTGGCGGTCATCGACCGCACCCTCGAAGACCTCCCTGCCCTGGACCCGCGCCTGCGGGAGAAGGTCCTCCAGGCCGCCGACCCGGTGCGTCGGGCGGCGGCGCTTCGAGGGGAAGGCGGGTAGCGGGGCCGGCTCCGGCGCGCCCCCCCAGGCGTCGTGCCGCGGCCGGCCCCGGGGTCAGCTTTCCGGGGACTCCTGGGCAGGGGGCGCCTCCGGCGGAGACGGCACCTCCAGGGGGAGGTGGACAGGGGTCCGGAGGAGGGCCCGGTCGCTTCGCCCGCCCGAAGAGGGGATGAGGTCAGGAGGCCGAACGAAGGTTCCCGTTCCGGGGAGGCGACCTCCCAGGAGTTCCCGGGCCCGGAGGTGCTCCTCCACCACGGTGAGGGAGAGGGCGTCGGTTCCGGCCGGAAGTTCGAGTTCGAGAAGGAGCCCCTCCGGGTGAAAGGGTCGGCCCTGGTGGGTGAGGCGGGTCACATCGCGGCGGGCGCCGGGGGCCCCGCTGGGTCCGTCGGGGGGCCGCTCCCCATCGATGGAGCGAAGGGCGGCGCCCTCCGGGAGGATCACCGAGAGGCGTTCGGCCCCCACCCCCGAGGCCACCCGAACCCGAACGCGGAGCGAAGGGCCCGGCGTGCTCTCCGCCGGCGCGCCGGGGAGGGCCGGTGCCGCGCCGATGGGTTCCACCTCCTCTACCCGGACCCGGGGAGCGGGGAGCTGGACGGTGGGCGCGGGGGTGGTCCTCCAGAGGCTCCCCGGGAGGAGGAACTCCGGGAGAGCCCCGGGCTCTCCGAAGGTGCCTTTCCGCTCTTCCGCCCAGGCGAACCCCGGATCGTCGCGGGTCACCCAGAGGGCGCGTGGGCCAGGAGGGGGAGGGGTTGCCGCGCCCCCGGGGTCGGCGAGGGGGGGCTGTGCTTCCGCGGATTCCCCGGCTTCCGGTGCGGGATCTCCCGGCGGGTCGGGTGCGAACCCCTCCTCCGGATCCCCTGCGGGCGAAGGCGCGCCGCCCCCGGCCCCGTCGGAGGGGAGGAGCTCGGCGTCGACCCCCTCGGCCTGGGGCGGGGCCTCCTGGGCCCAGAGGAGGGTCGAGGGGAGGGGACGCTCCGACGAGGCACCGGCTCCATGGATGCTCGAGGCCAGGAGCCCCGCCACCGTCAGCGTCCCCAGGAGGGGAGCACCCCAGCCCCCGGGGGCGAGAAGGGCCAGGAGTCCGGGAAGGAGCGCCAGCGCCAGCAGGCCGGTGCCCGCTCCCACCAGCGTGGCGGACCGGAGGGAGAGGGCGTCGGTGAGCCCCTCCAGAAGGGGAACGAGGACGGCGGCCCCGGGCAGGACGAGGAGGACGGCCACTCCGAGACCCACCAGGGTCGGGGTCCCGCCCCACCGCGGGTCTCCTCCGGTCAGGGTGAGGAGGAGGAGGGCGAGGGAGGCCCCACCCAGGACGATCTGGAACTCGAGGGAAACGAGGGGAATGGCCACCCCGGCCACGAGCGCCCCGGCGGCCAGGGGCCAGAGCGCACCGGCCACGAGGGGGAGGAGGGGGAGGGCCCGCCGCGCCAGGGCCACGAGAAGGAGGAGGAAGGTCACCGTCGCGACCCCCAGGGCCAGGAGGTACCGGTGCTCCCCGTCCACCGCCGAGGTGAACCAACCGAACTCGGGGTGGAAGCGGCGAAGGAGCTGGAGGAGACCCCACCCGGCCAGCGCCCCTCCCCCCAGGGTGACGAGGGCCAGGAGGGCGCCGACCCCCAGCGCGACCCCGCCGCGGGGGGGGGAGGGCGCCTTTCCACCCGCCCGGGGCACGGGGTGGGCCCGCCGCACCGCGAGCCAGGCCGCGAGGATCCAGAGGAGGACGGCCGCAACGGAGAGGGGGAGGGCCAGGCCCCGGGGGTACCCCACGATCCCGACCCCCGGGAGGGTGAGGAAGACCCGGTCCGGGGCATGGACCTCGGTGAGTTCCGCCCTCCCCAGCGCTCCCGAAAGGGCCAGGAGGCGAACCCCCATGTGCTGCAGGGTGGCCTCCTCCACCTGACCCGCGCGATCGGTGGCCTGGTGGTAGTGCCGCGCTCCCCCGATGGCGGCGAAGTTGAGTCCCTGGATCCCGGCCTCCCGGAAGGGGGTGAAGTCGGTGTCGTTGGGGAGGCGCCGGTAGATCTCCACCGAGAGGGAGGTGGCCCACGGGTTGGGATCGGCTTCCTGCATGGCCCGGACGATCCACCCGTTCTCCGGGCCGGTCTCGAACATGTGGACGGGGCCCGAGGTCCCCCGCATCTCGGCCGAAATCACGAGCCGGACATCGTCCATGTAGGGGTGGGAGTCCACGAAGGCCCGAGCCCCCAGGAGCCCGATTTCCTCGCCATCGGTGAAGAGGAGGATGAGGTCGTTCCGGAGGGGCGACGCCCCGGCCGCGAGGGAGGCGCGAAGGGCCCGAACGGCCTCCACGATGGCCACGACCCCCACCCCGGCATCGCCGGCGCCGTGGGAGAGGGGCACGGCATCGTAATGCGCGGTGAGGACCACGGCGTGGCGCGGGGAACCAGGGGGGAGATCGGCGGGAATGCGGGCCACGATGCTCCGGAGGGAGGCGGCGCTCACGAACTCCCCATTGCCCCCCCGCCGGAGGGAGAGGGACTCGTGGAGCCGGGGTTCGAGGCCCAGGTCGGCGAGCCACCCCGTGATGAGCTCCCGGGCCCGGTCGTGCTCCGGGGCCCCCACGGGGCGCGGGGCCCGCGCGAGCTCCACGAGGTGGGTCATGGCCCGGGCGGAGGAAAAGGCGGTGTCGGGGGCGTTGGCGGGGACCGGGGCCGGACGCGCGGCATCTCCCCGGGAGATCCAGACCCCACCCACGAGGAGGACGAGGGCCAGAAGGGCCACGACCCACCTTCCGCTCCCTCCGCCGGAGCTCGCTCCCCGCCCGCCCGGGGGCCCCTTCCCGGGCGGGGGAGGGGGCGCTTCCTTCGCGGTGGCCTTCCTGCGGGGGGGTGGGGGCGCCGGCGGAGGCGCGGTGGCAGAAGCCACGGGAGGTTGGGAG
>JBJHCG010000023.1:0-68747 GCA_050485885.1 Gemmatimonadales bacterium
CCTCCCCTCCCCCCCCCCCCAGCGCCTCCACGAGGGTGCGGACATTGTGCCGGATCATCCCCTCGTAGGTGCCCTCGGGGGTCCCCGCCGACCCCATGGCATCAGAGAAAAGCTCCCCCCCGATCTCCACCGAGCCCCCCCGGGCCAGAACCGCGCGCCGCACCGCCTCCACCGTCCGCGGGGGAATGGAGGTCTCGAGGAAGAGCGCCGGGATCTCCCGCTCGAGGAGGAAGGAGGCCAGGGACTGGACATCGGCGGCCCCGGCCTCGGTCACCGTGGAGAGCCCCTGGAGCCCCCGGACCTCGAAGCCGTAGGCACGGCCGAAGTAGTGGAAGGCGTCGTGGGCCGTCACGAGAACCCGGAGATGCTCGGGCACCCGGGCCACCTCGCTCCGGACCCAGGCGTCGAGGGCGTCGAGGGAGGCGTCCACCCGGGCATGGTTCTCCTCGAAGGTGGCCCGCCCCTCGGGATCGGCCTCGATGAGGGCGTCGCGGATCGTCCCGGCCACCATGCGCCAGAGCCCCGCGTCGGACCACACGTGGGGGTCGAAGGCCCCCTCGAACTCGGGCGGGGTGAGGAGGGTGTCGCGGGGGAGGTCCCGGGTCACCGCCACGGTGGGGCGGCGGGCGCCCAGTTCGTCGAGGACCTCGGCCAGGGCGGCCTCGAGGAAGAGTCCGTTGTAGAGAATGAGGTCGGCCCGGGAGAGGGTGCGGAGCGTCCCGGCCCCGGCCCGGTAGAGGTGGGGATCCACCCCCGGCCCCATGAGCCCCGTGACCCGGACCCGCTCCCCCCCGATCCGCTGGGCCACATCGGTGATCATCCCGATGGTGGCTACCACCTGGAGCCGGCCGTCGGCTCCGTCGGGGGCCTCCCCTCCCTCGCCCCCGCATCCCGCGAGGGGAAGGAGGAGGGCCAGGACGATGCAGCCGGAGGTGCGAAGGGAGGAGCGCAGGGCCCGTGGGGAGATGGTGGGCATGGCGAAGGGCGGCCGGAGAAGGGGAGGCGGAGGGGGAGGCAGGAGAACGAGACGCCGCCGCGTCGTGCGGGCCGTCCGAGCTGGCCGGCGAATGGCGGCTTTTTAGTCTGGCCTAATTCTCATCCTGCTACCTTCCGGCGTCAAGGCGGGGGCCACCGACGCCTCCGCCCCAGGCACCCCTTCGCCCCCACCGGGCCCCTGCCGTCCGACGCCTTCCCCCATGGCCTCCTCCCTCCCCCGCCGCCTCCTCCAGATCGGGACCGGAATCCTCCTGGGATTTGCACTCCTGGCCCTGGTCATTCTCCTCACCCCGCCCCCTCCCGGAGAGGTGAGCTGGGAGGGCGCATCTCCCCCGCCGGCCCCCTACCCGGCGCCCGAGCTCGCCCTGGAAGACCTGGACGGGGAACCGGTGCGACTGGCCGGGTTCCGGGGGCGGACCACGGTGGTCTTCTTCGGCTACTCCCACTGCCCCGACGTCTGTCCGGCCACCCTCCTCAACCTGAGCGGGGCGCTGGACCGGATGAGTGCGCGGGAACGGGACCGGATCCGGGTGGTTTTCGTCACCGTGGACCCGGAGCGCGACACCCCGGAGCGGCTGCGGAGCTGGCTCGCCAACTTCCACCCCGAGATCGTGGCGCTCCGGGCCGACGACGAGGCCACGATCCGGGAACAGGCCGCGGCCTGGGGCGTCCATGTCGCCCGGTCGCCCCTGGCCGCCGCCCCCGAGGCCGCGGACCCGGCGGCACCGGGTGAGCCGGCCGACCCCCACGCCCACCATCACCACGACCCCGGACCCCAGGGGCTCCCCGAGGGGTTGGAGGCGGTGGTCCTCCCCGGAGCCCCCGGGGCCTACGCGGTGGACCACTCCACCCGCTCCTTCGTCCTCGACCGTCAGGGGCGGATCGTTCTCTTCCTTGCCCCCTTCCAGGGAGCCGATGCCATGCTGGCCGACCTTCGCCAGATCATGCGCTGAGGCCGCACCCATGCATCATCCGGTTCGCACCACACCCCGCCCGCATCGCCCCGTCCCGGTCCTTCCCCGGACGGCCTTCGCCCTTCTCCTCCTCCTCCTGGCCTCCACCGGGTGCCGGGGCGATGGCGCAGGGGAGCTCTCCGGGGTGAGGCTGGAGGTGGCCATGGCCCCCACCCCCCCGGTGGTGGGTCCGAACCGGGTGGTGGTGACCCTCACCGCGGCCAATGCAGAGCCGGTGGAGGGCGCGTCCCTTCGCCTCGAGGGGACCATGACCCACGCCGGCATGGTCCCGGTGATCCGCGAAGCGGCCTCGGAGGGGGGCGGGCGCTACCGGGTCGACGACTTCGAGTTCACGATGGGGGGCGACTGGATCCTCCTGGCCCATGTCACCCTGGCCGATGGACGCGCGGGAACGCTGGAACGCCAGGTTCGGGTGATCTCCTCCCCCGCCCCGGCCGACCGGGAGCCGGACGCCGACCCCCGGTGAGACTCCCCGTGGTGGGAGGGGGCGGGAGCGCCCGCACGGCACCTCCCCTCGATCTTCTTCGCACCCCGGTCCTTGGAGCCTTCCTCCGGTGGCGCCATGCCCGGACGACCCTCCAGGCGGGGGTCCTGGGCCTGGCCGCCCTCATCGTCCTCGACGGGTGGTTCGGCCCCCAGCTCGCCCCCCGGAACCTGGCCGGGGTGGTCCCCTGGGTGCACTGGCGGGGGTTCGTGGTCCTGGCCCTCCTCGTGGTGGGGAACCTCTTCTGCATGGCCTGCCCCTTCATGCTCCCCCGCCGCCTGGCCAAGCGGATCTTCCCGGCGCGCATCCCCTGGCCCGCCCCCCTCCGCTCCAAGTGGTTCGCCGTCCTCCTCCTCCTCCTCTTCTTCTGGGCCTACGAAGCCTGGTCCCTCTGGGCGAGCCCCTGGCTCACGGCCTGGATCGCCGCCACCTACTTCGTCCTCGCCTTCGCGATTGACGCCGTCTTCCGGGGCGCCGCCTTCTGCCGGTGGGTCTGTCCCATCGGGCAGTTTCACTTCGTGAATTCCATGGTCTCTCCCTTCGAGGTGAAGGTGAGGGATGAGGAGGCCTGCGCCCGGTGCGAGACGAAGGACTGCATCCGGGGTCGCTATGCCCCCGAGCCGGCCGGTGGGGGGGGCGGGCAAAGCGCCCCCGCCGTCGCCCTGGCGGCCCCGGGCGTGGATGCACCGGGAGGCGGGCCGGGTGGTGCCCCCCCGAACCCCTGGGCCGGGCGCCCCCTCCAGCTCGACCCCATCAGCGGGAGCCTGGCGCTGGCTGCCGGGCCCGCCCGGGGGACCCCGGCCTCGGGGCAGGCCCGGGGGCGACGGGGCCTCCTCCAGCGGGGGTGCGAAATGGCCCTCTACCTCCCCCGGAAGGAGGGAAACCTGGACTGCACCTTCTGCATGGAGTGCATCCAGGCCTGCCCCCACGACAATGTGGGCATCGTGGCCCGCTCACCCCTGGCCGAGCTGGCCCGGAACCCGGTCCGCTCCGGGGTGGGCCGGATCCAGGAGCGCCCCGACCTGGTGGCACTGGCCCTTCTCCTTGTGTGGGCGGCCTTCTTCAATGCCTTCGGGATGGTGGAGCCCGTCTTCCGCCTCCAGGAGGCGCTGGCCGGGATGGTGGGGGCACCGCCCCGCCCCCTCCTCCTCGCCCTCTTCTTCGGAGTGGGGCTCGTGGGGGTCCCGGTGGCCTTCACCGCCCTCACGGCGTGGGCGAGCCGGCTCCTCTCCGGGGGGACCGACCCCCTCCGGGACCGTGTTGGGCGCTACACCTGGGGGCTCGGTCCCCTGGGCCGCGGCATGTGGACGGCCCACTACCTCTTCCATTTTCTCGTGGGGGCCCTCACCGTGGTTCCGGTGGTGCAGGAGTACCTCCGGGACCTGGGCGCCCCGGCCGGGGACCCGGCCTGGGGGCTCGGACCCATCGTGCCCGAGGCGTGGCTCTTCCCCATCGAGGTCCTCGTTCTCCAGGGGGGGCTCCTGGGCACCCTTCTCGCCACCTGGAAGATCGCCCAGGGGAGCGAAGGCGGAAGGAAGCGCGCCGTGCGTGCCTTCCTCCCCTGGGCCCTCCTGGCCACCGCCCTCGCGGGAGCCGGGATCTGGCTCCTTCTCCAGCCCATGGAAATGCGGGGGACCTTCATGGCCTCCCTCCCCTCTCCCTGAATGCTTCGACCCTTTCCACCCCTGCGGCTTCCGTGACCACCCCATCCTCGACTCGCCCCCAGCCCCGCACCGACGCCGGCGCCAGCGCGCGCGCCGAAGCCCGCGTTGGCGCCAGCTGCGACCCCGGCGCATCGCCCAGCCGCAGACCCCGGCTCCTGCCCCCGAGCCTCGTGGCGGCGCCCCGCGCCCGCGGCCAGTCCCGGGCCCGCCTCCTGCCCCCGGGCCTCGCGGCGGCGCCCCTCCTCCTTCTGGCTTCCGCCCTTCTCCTCCCCGGGATTCTCCTGGCCAACGGGGGAACGCTCCGGCTGGCCAACGTTCCCATGGGGGAGTACCGCGTCTCGGCCTTCACCGACCCCACCCCGGTGCGCCCCGACTCCCTCGACGTGAGCCTCCTCATCGTCCACGCGAGAACGGGCGAGGTGGTGGACGGGCTCGATGTGCGCGTCCGGACCCGCCTCCTGGAGCCGCGTCATGGAGGGCACGCCGCAGGGGAGAACGCCGCTGAGGGCCATGGCGCGAACGGCCACGGGGCCGCCGACCCCGGCGCAGCCCCCCGCCCCGGAGCCGGAGAGGAGCGGCGGGCCACCCGGGAAGAGGCGGATGACCCGCGCTACTACGCCACCAAGTTCGGGCTGGGTGCCGAGGGCCGGTGGGAGCTCACCGTGGTGGTGGAGGGCCCGCAGGGATCGGGAGAAGCCAGCTTCGAGGTCACCGCCCGGGAGCTGGGTCTCTTCGGGAACCCCCTCGTGCTGGTTCTCCTGGCGCTGTTCCCCCTCCTCGTGGTGGGAGGGTGGCTCGCCCGTGGCGGGGGCGGAGATGCAGACGGCGAGGGAGCGGGGGGAGAGACGGTTCCGGAAGGCACCCCGGCGCGGTAGGCCCGGTTCCGCGCCGAGAGGCGCGCTCGTCGGAGCCATGGAGCCTTCGCCGCGGCCGGCCGCACGTTTCCGCGGAAGCGTCGGCGCCCGAGCGCACTGCGCGCGGCCTGCGCGCTGCGGCGGGCGTTTCCGCGGAAGCGTCGGCGCCTGAGTGCGCTGCGCGCGGCCTTCACGCTGCGGTGGGCGTTTCCGCGGAAGCGTCGGCGCCTGAGCGCACTGCGCGCGGCCTTTGCGCTGCGGTGGGCGTTCCCGCTGAAACGCCCACGCCCCACCGGCGCGCCCTCTCCCGGCCCATCCCCCGACGCTTGTTTGCGACGCAGGCTCGGGGGGGCGGGAGGCGCTCCGGTGGAGCGTGATGTCGGGTGTCAGCCCAGCCGCTCGTCCAGGAGCTTCCGGAGCTTCTTGAGGTCGGTCTTCGAGAGGTCCCGGTCCGCCACCAGCTGGGTGACGAGGGCCTCGGGCGAGTCGGAGAAGAGCTTCCGGAGGAGCCGGTTCAGGTGGCTCTCCCTTGCCTGGACCCGGTCCACCAGGGGGATGTACCGGTAGGCCCGCCCCTCTTCCTCGTGGTCCACGAATCCCTTCTCCTCCAGGGTCCGGAGAATGGTCAGGACCGTGGTGTAGGCCAGCTCGTCCTCGATGGCGTCCTTGACCTCGGCCACGGTGCCCGAGCCCCGGTCCCAGAGAACGTTCATGATGTCGAGCTCCCGCTCGGTGAAGATGGCCTCGTTCTGGATCACGTGCGCCCCCTTTTGGCGTGTGAGTCCCGGAGATCGACGCTCCGGGGGAGGAGCGGGCCTTCCGAAGGGAAAAACCCGTTCCTTCCATGTCCTGCGAATCTCGCATCCCGGGCCGCCCGCGTCAAACGGATTGACTCGTAGCTCTCGCTTCACCGGACCCCGGCGGGGGTCGGTTCGGGGACCGGGGTCCCGCCTTTCAGGGGCGACGGGGTCAGGGGTCCGTTCCCACATTGACCTCGACCCGGGAGGCGGCCTCGAGGGCCCGGGCCCGGGCCTCCGCCACCGTTTCCCCCCGAGCGAGGGCCACCCCCATCCGGCGGAAGGGCCAGGCGCGGGGCTTTCCGAAGAGTCGTACCTGGGCCGTCTCCACCTCGAGGGCCCGATCCACCCCCTCGTACCCCATGACCGGCCCCTCCCGGTCGGCGAGGATCACCGCCGAGGCCGAGGGTCCGGCGTAGGAGAGAATGGGGATGGGAAGGCCCAGAATGGCCCGCAGGTGGAGTTCGAACTGGGAGAGATCCTGGGAGATCATCGTGACCATTCCCGTGTCGTGCGGACGGGGGGAAAGCTCGGAGAAGATGATCTCCTCGTCGGTGACGAAGAACTCCACCCCGTAGATCCCCGCCCCACCCAGCCGGTCGGTCATGGTCCGGGCCATGGTCTCGGCCCGGGCCACGGCCTCCGGCGCAAGACCGGCGGGCATCCAGGACTCCCGGTAGTCGCCCTCCACCTGCCGGTGGGCGATGGGCTCCACGAAGCGCGTCGTTCCCCCCCGCTCCCGGATCGTGAGAAGGGTGATCTCGGTGTGGAAGGGGATGAACTCCTCGACGATGACCCGGTTCTGGTCCCCCCGGCGCCCCTCGAGGGCCCGGGTCCAGGCTTCCTCCACGCGGGAGGGCCCCGGAACCACGGACTGTCCCTTCCCCGACGAACTCATGACCGGCTTGACCACGGCCGGATATCCCAGGGTGTCGCACGCCGTCAGGACCTCGTCGGCGGACTCGGCGAAGGCGAAGCGCGCGGTTCGAAGGCCCAGTTCGTCGGCGGCCACCCGGCGAATGGCCTCCCGGTCCATCGTCATCCAGGCGGCCTCGGCAGTGGGGACGACCCGGAACCCCTCCGCCTCGAGCTCCCGGAGCTTCTCGGTCCGGATGGCCTCCACCTCAGGGACGATGAAGTCGGGGGCGTGGCGGCGGACCACCGCCTCCAGCGCCTCCCCGTCGAGCATGGGAAAGACCTCGCTGGCATCGGCCACCTGCATGGCCGGCGCCCCGGCGTAGCGATCGGCCGCCACCACCCGGAGCCCCAGTCGCTGGGCCTCGATGGCCACCTCCTTCCCCAGCTCCCCCGAGCCCAGGAGGAGGAGGGTGGCGGGGAGGGAGACCGCCCCTGCATCCAGGGGGGTGGCCGGCTCCCGGTCGGGGGCAGGAGGGGTCGAAGGGGTGGCGGGAGGAGACGCGGAAGGGCGATCCGGTGAGGGGTCCGACATGGTCGCCTCGAGGGGTGGAGGGGGTGAGAGGGGGCCGGGAAGGGGGGGAGCCGGACCGCCCGGACCTGTGCGCCGTGAGGGAGGGAAAAGCCGGGGGCGCGGGGAGAAAAGTACGGGGTATCCGCCGGGGGGGAAATCGAATACGTTCCGGCGCCGGCTTCGACGCGCGGGTCGGCGCCCGCTTCGGCGTCCTGCAGGGTGACCCTCCCTGCCCCGCCCGTCGCCTCGCCCGTCGGGGCTTCCCTCGTCCGTCCCGCCCCTCCTCCCGCGACCCCGGACCGTCCGCCTTGGCCCACCCCGCACCCTCCGACCTCCCCCCCTTCGATCCGGACCGGGCCCATGCCGCCCTCGGCCCCCGGCTGGGGGGACTCCGGATCCGGCGGAACCTCCCCATGGCTCCCCTCACGACCTTCCGGATCGGGGGACCGGCCGATCTCTACGTGGAGGCCCAGACTCCCGACGAGCTCGTCCGGGCCGTGGCTGCGGCACGGGAACTCGGGGTGCCCTACTTCGTCCTGGGGCGAGGGGCCAACATCCTCGTGAGTGACCGGGGAATCCGGGGACTCGTGATCCACAACCGGGTGGGGGGCATCCACTTCCTCGAGGGGAACCGGGTCCGCGCCGGAGCTGGGGTCGACGTCTTTCCCGACCTCATCGTGGCCACCGTCCGTCGGGGGCTGGGAGGGCTTCACCACTTCGTGGGGATCCCCTCCTCCGTGGGGGGGGCACTCTGGCAGAACCTCCACTTCCTCTCCCCGGCGCCGGAGCGGAGCCGGACCGTCTTCATCGAGGAGGTCCTGGAGTCAGCCGAACTCTTCACCGTGGAGGGGGCCCGGCGCACGGTGGGAGTGGAATACTTCGCCTTCGGGTACGACGACTCGATCCTCCACCACCGCCCCGACCTCGTTCTCACCGCCACCTTCCGGCTCGATCCCGTTCCGGAGGCCGAGCTCCGGCAGGTCATGCGGGAGAACCTGCAGTGGCGGGACGACCGGCACCCCGATCTCTGGCTCTACCCCTCGGCGGGCTCGATCTTCCAGAAGATCGACGGGGTGGGCGCGGGTCGTCTCATCGACGGGTGCGGCCTGAAGGGAAAGGTGCTGGGCGGCGCCGGGATCTTCCACCGACACGCGAACATCATCGTGAACCTGGGGGGGGCCACCGCAACCGAGGTTCTCACCCTGATCCGCCTGGCCCGCGACACGGTGGCCCGGGAAACGGGGCTCGAGCTCGTCCCGGAAATCGGGTTCATCGGAGACTTCGACGAGGTGCTCTAGAGGAGCGGCCCCGAGCCAAGGTACGCTCGCATCCCGGCGGGGCAGAGCCGGGAGACTCCGGGGGCCCCGGTGGGTGGGCCGGCCGAGCGATGTCGGGCGCTCGGCGCGGATCGCCCGTGCCCCGCGAGGCACCGGCGCCGGTCAGTGCACCGGCGCCGGCGGCCCTCCCGGAAGGACGCCGGAGTGCACGCCGAGCCACGCCGTGACGGTCCACCCGACGAGGAGAAGGTGGGTCACGAGGAGGAAGACGAGGGCGGCCCGGGGAAGCCCCCGGGACTCGAGCTTCAGGTTCTTCCAGGTGAGCCAGGCCGGGAGCACCGCGAGCCACCCCATGCGGGGCGCCAGGTACTCGAAGAGCTCCGGGAAGGTATCCACGATCACCGAGGGCTCGGGGAGCCCCCCCACGACCCCGCGCACGACGATCCGCGTCAGGAGCGGAACGAGGACCATGAGGTAGGGGAAGAGGAAGAGGGCATTCACGAAGAAGAGCCCCCCCTCCCGGGTCTCGACCCAGGGCATGCCTCCACTCCCGGCCGGGGTGTGCCGGGGCGTCCCCGGCGGAATGGCGGACGAGGTACGGGCGGCCGCAGCAGCGGGCGCACCGGGGAGCGCGGGCGACCGGCCGGAAGCCTGGGAGTCGGGAGTGTCGGTCATGGTCCGGAGGACTGCAGGAAGGGGCCGCGAGGCGTCGGCGCTGGGGTTCGCGCGATGATAGGGGCCGCGACACAGGGGGAAGGAAGGCTCCCCACGAAGCGCGGGAGGGACGCGTCCGCGAGGCTCGAAGCAGGGTGGAGCTTCAGGTCAGGGCATCGCGAAGGAGGGCGTCGATCCGCTCCAGCCGATCCTCCTCCCGGTCCAGACCGAGGAGAAGATGCTGCCAGTAGGGGTCGGTGCGGATCATCGCCGCCACGGAGAAGGATACCTCTTCGGCGGGGTCGAGTGTAGGGAGGGAGGGCGAGGTCCCCTCCACCGCGTCTCCCCGGGCCACAAGCCGCTCGAGAACCCCTTCCAGAAGGTCCAGCGTCTGTTGCCGCCGCTGCACGAGGGCCTCGGACGCGGGTTCCGTCGACCCGGGCTCCTCCGGGAAGGCCGCCACCAGCGCCTCGTGGTAGGGGGTCTCGGACTCGATTCCGTCCATGATCCGGAACCGTTCCTCCCCATGGGCCAGGAGGAGGGAACGTCCGTCGGGAAGGATGCGGAACTCCCCGATTCGTGCCACCGTCCCCACCCACTCCGCCGAGGGGTCGAAGGGGCCCATGCGGTCCGGATCGTGGTAGAGGAGGCCGAAACGTCGGTCGAATTCGAGACAGCGGGCCACCATCTGGCGGTACCTGGGCTCGAAGATGTGCAGCGGGGTCACCGCTCCGGGGAAGAGGACCACGGGGAGCGGGAAGAGGGGGAGGCGACGCATGGGGCGCGGAACCCGGGTCCCCGGGCAAGGTTCCGCCGGCCTCGGCCCGCCCCGGCCCGCCCCGCCCCGCCCTGGCCCGGCACCCTCCCGGGCAGCGCCGTGCCCGGGTGAAGCGCTCGGCCTCGCGCCGTTCAGCCCCCGAACACCCCCCGGGAGAGGCCCCCTCACTCCCGCGACGAGGGAGCCGCAGGCCCCCCCCGGAGCCCCTCCCAGGTCACGGCCTCCCCCCCCACGGCACCCACGCCCCATCCCGTCCCGGGGGTGAACCCCGGCACCTCCCACGATGCCACGACCTCGCCTTCGGCCAGGAGGCGGAGCCACCCCGGCCCGGCCTCGAGGGCGAGGCGGGGGGAGAGGCCGGGGGGTGTGGACGGGGAGGATCCGGGCACGACGGGGATGGAGGACGCCCCGGGCGGCGGCGGGTGCGCCGCCGCGGGCGGGGACGGGGGCGCAGACGCGGACGCGGACGGGGGCGCAGACGACGCGGCTGGGAACGGCGCAGGCTGCGGAAGGTCCGGGTCGGCCCAGGGGAGCCCCGGAGCGGCCAGGGGCACCCGGACGAGGCGGGGCACGCGAGCCCCCGGGGCCCGGGGGTCGGCACCCACCTGCACCCCGAGTCCCGCTGCGGGGGTTGCGCCGGCATCGGCCAGGGCGAGGACCACCTCCCCGCCCCGCCGGGTCAGGGGCCGTCCCTCCACCCGCACCACCGGCATCGGCGCGTCGCCCCCCCGCGAGACCGGCCCCTGCGCGTGCGGCTCCTGCGCCATCGCCCCTCCCCCCACCGTCGGCCCCGTCGCACCCGTCTCCACCCAGACCATGGGGTCCGATCCCACGGGAATCTGGAGAAGGGCGCCCTCCCGGGTCCATCCCGAACTCCGGCGCAGCTCGATCCAGCGGGGAGCGCCTCCGTCTTCCGAGGCGATGCGGGCCCGGAGCGCCGTCTCGACCTGGTCTGCGGCCTCGGCATCGAAGTGGGCGTGGAAGCGAGCCGCCACCGCACCCCGGCTCCACCCTCCGGCGGGGGGCGCCCCTGCCAGCTCGGCCAGAAAGGCCCGGGTCCGGGCGCGGAAGGGCTCCTCCAGGAGGACCCCCATGAGGCGCCCCCAGAGGGCATAGCGCGCCCCCAGGGGAAGATCCCCTCCCTCCCCGCGGAGGAGTGCTGCCAGGGTGGGGAGCCTCTCCTCCTCCAGGAGCTGGGCCCGGAGGCGCCGCTGGGTCTGGAGCCAGGGCTCGGGGACGGGGCCATGGTTCCGCGAGGCCGCCCACCCCTCCTCGGCGTGCACCGCGATCCCCTCCGAAACCCAGTCGGGCCACCGGGGGTCCTGAACCCGGGCATATACGGCAAGGTGCACGGCCTCGTGAACCACGAGGCGCTCTCCCTGGAAGCCCGGCCCCACCTCCCGCCACCGGAGGGGATCCGGTGCGCCCTCGGCCAGGATGTGAGCGCTCCGGCTCCGGGCGTGGGAGAAGGCCCGCTGTTCGGTGAAGCGCCCCGAGGCGAGGCGTCGGTTTGCCCGTTCGAAGGAGGTGGGGGAGGCATGGAGGCGAATCCGGAGGGCGCGGCCCCGATGCACCACGGGGCCCTCCCCCCCGAGCCAGAGCTCCACCGAGTCCCGGACCCCGCTCAGGGCCCCGAGAAGGGCCCCTGACTCCGGGCCGCATCCGGGGTCGCAGCGGAGCTCGAAACCGGCGCCTCGGGCCCGTTCCCCGGGGAGCCCCGCCCGGGGGTTCCCCTCCCCGCAGCCAGCCACCCCCCCTCCCCCCAGGAAGAGGAGCGCGAGGTGGAGGGCGGTGCGCAGATGCGACGGTTGCATTCCCCTATTCTTCCAGCACGAGGCGATGGAGGTCGCGCCCCAGCCGCTGCCGGACGCGAAGCACCAGGAGGACCCCCACCACGGCGAGCCCGGCGGCAAGACCCCACCAGAGACCGGCGGCGCCGCCCCCCAGGCCGAAGCCGAAGAGGAGGGCCAGGGGGATCCCCAGAACCCAGAAGCCCAGGATGTTGATCCACATGGGCCCCCGGGTGTCGCCCACCCCGCGGAGAACGCCGGCGGCCACGGCCTGCACCCCGTCGAAGACCTGGAAGAGCCCGGCAATGGGAAGGAGGAGGACGACGGTGGCGAGGACCGCCGGATCCTCGGTGTAGATGCCCCCGAAGAAGGCCGGAATCGTGAGGAAGAGGGCGGCGGTGATGAGCATGAAGCCCCCGCCCAGGAAGAGGGAGGCGCCGGCGGAGCGGCGGGCGCCGTCGGGGGAACCTCTCCCCACCTCCTGCCCCACCCGGACGGCGGCGGCGGCGGCGATCCCCACGGGGACCATGAAGGCAAAGGAGGCGAGGTTGAGGGCCACCTGGTGGGCGGCCATGGGAACGGTCCCGATCCACCCCATGAAGATCCCGATGGCGGCGAAGGCCCCGAACTCGAGCTGGAACTGGGCCCCGATGGGGGCGCCCAGGCGGACCATCCGGAGGAGGGGGGCCGGGCTCAGGATGCGGGAGCGCACGGGGAGGAGATAGGGGCGCAGAAGGCGCCAGGCCACCGCCAGGAGGACCGCTGCCATGAACCAGCGGGCCATGGACGAGGCCATGGCCGACCCCACCGCACCCAGTCGCGGTGCCCCCAGGTTCCCCCAGATGAGGATCCAGTTCAGGAAGACGTTCAGGAGGTTGGCGGCCACCATGGTCCAGAGAATGGGCGCCACCCGGGCCATCCCCTGGAGGGTCTGGCGGAGGACCACGAAGCCGTAGAAGGGAAGCGTGCCCGGAATGGACCAGAAGGCATAGGCCGCCGCGATGGGGATGACCTCGGGAGGCTGCCGGGCCAGCGCCAGGAGGGGGGCCGCCGGGAGGAGGAGGAGGGCGGCGATGAGGCCCAGCGCCCCGGCGAGGACGATCCCTCGCTGGAGGGCCCGGGCCGCCGCCTCCTGGTCGCCGGCACCCACGGCCTGCGAGACCAGGGGGTCCAGGGCCATGAGGAGCCCCATCCCGAAGACCCCCACCACGAAGAAGTAGAGGTTCCCGAGCCCCACGGCGGCCAGGTCCTCAGGCGAGACCCGCCCCACCATGATCGTGTCCACGACGCCCATGGCCATCATCCCCACCTGGACGAGGGCCACCGGAACGGCCAGCCGCACCACGGCCGCCAGGTCGGAGCGGCCGGGGCGGAGGGCGACCCGGAAGGAGACGCGGGGAGGGGCGGCCGTCAGGGCTCCTCACCGAGGCGGGCGGCGATCTCGTCGGTGAGGGTGCGGCGGCCGCGGTAGCCGCCGTCGAGCTCGTGCCAGCTCTCCACCCGGGGCTCCCCGCGCCTCCAGCAGAGGAAGACCCAGCGACCGTCCAGGGTCGAGGGGAAGTCCACGAGCCCGTGCTCGAGGCCGCCGGGGGGGAAGCGGACGCCCAGGGGGGCGATCCGGGCCGAGACCACGGCCTCGATCCGCTGGATCGCGTCGCGCACCGCCGCCCGCTCGGCCAGGAATTCCTCCCGGTCGGGATTCGAGTCTTCGGTGAGGCTTGCCCCCCAGATCACGTCCAGGACCTGGATCCGGTCCATGTGGGCCTCGAGCTCCAGACGGTGCTCCTCCAGATCGTCGAGAACAGACTCGAGAAGGGGGAGGAGGGCGTTCGCCTCCTCCACCGTGAAGGCCCGGCGGAAGGGGGCGGCGGCGTGGGGGTCGAGCTCGTCGTGGGGACCGCCGAGGGGGCCGTCGTGACCCGGAGGTCCCCGGCCCTCTTCCTCCCGGCCCGACTCCTCCCGCTCCGGGTCCCGGGGTTCTCCGGAGATCATGGGAAGGCCCCGTCGGGCACGGGTTCGGCGGCGGCCCCGTGAATCGCGTTGAAGAAGAGCTTGTACGTGCCGGTGGGCTGGGCCCGGAACTGGGGGCGGAAGCCAATGAGAATGGCCTCCCCCTCCCCCACCGCCACCCGGACCACGGCGGCGCGCCCGGCCAGGTGGGCATGGCCTCCGAGTTCCCACCCGCTCATGAGGAGGTCCTCCTCGGCATACCGGGCCACCACCTGGGCCCGCTCGGGGTCGGAGACGTTGAAGCCCCGGGACGACTGGAAGAAGGCGGCCTGCTCCCCGGCCATTCCCAGCGCCACGGGATGGGTCGGTTCGAAACGGGTCCGAAGGAGGGAGCCGGGAATGAAGAACTCGGCATTGGGGATTCCCTGCACCGCGTTCTCCACCGGGAGGTCCAGGGCCCGGATGAGGAAGTCCGAGGCGCCGTCAAACCCGATCACGGTGCCTCCCCCCTCGACCCAGCGCCGGAGGTTCGCCACCCCTTCCTCCCCCACCCCACCACTCACCTCCGGCGGGCGGCTCCCGGCGGGCGGGCCATTCAGGATGGAGCCCGCCCCCTGGTCGGCGAAGAGGAGGGCGTGGTACCCCGAAAGGTCCCCCTGGACGCCTGCGTTTCGAAGGGTATCCACGGGGAACTCGAACTCGCGGAGAATGTAGCGGGTCCACCCCTCGTCCATGTTGGCCGTCCAGGGCATGTAGAGGCCGAGGCGGGGGGGGGCGAGACGCTCCCACCGCCCGGAGGCCGGGTTCGGGGCCTGGGCCAGCGACCCCACCTGGAGCCCGAGCTCGGCGGCGAGGGCCTCCATCTCGCCCGCCCCCACCGGGGCGGCCCGACGCACCACGAAGGCCCCGGGCCCCGCCTCCACCCCGTGGAAGGGGTGGGCTGCGTCCGTCCGGTAGAGTTCGGCCCCCAGGGCCAGGAGGCGGTTCACCGCCAGGCGGGTGTCGTTGCGGGAGGCCGGGAGGACCCATCCCCAGGCATCGGCAGGGAGACGCGCCACCTCGGCCCCGTCGGGGGCGTGGAAGCGGGGTGCGGGCACGGAGACCCGCCCCGCCACCTCCGTGAGGGAGGCCTGGAACGGGGTGTCGATCCGGTGCACGTCGACCCCCATGGCCATGGAGATCGTCCACCCGGCAAGACCCCCGTAGGGCGGCTCGGGCGGCCCCCCCGGGTACTGCTCGCGGTTCGGGTGCTCATGGGGCTCGAGGAGGTCCATGAGGTGCGCCCGGTAGGCCTGCGCCGCCAGCGCCACGTACGTCCCTTCCGGGTAGCTTCGCTCGCTCCCATCGGCGCTTCGGGCCCGGAAGGGGGCCGTGGCCCGGTGGATCTCCACGCCCCCACGGCGGAGCACGTTCAGGAGCTCCACCGCCTCGCCGGCATCGCGCTGGGTCGAGAGGTCCACCAGGTAGGCGAAGGGTCCCCCGGCCTCCCCGGCCTCGATCTGGGCCGTGGCCAGGCGCCACTTGTTGAAGAGCCAGTCCTCCCGGAGGCGGGAGCCCAGGTCCAGCGCCGCCATGGAGGTCTCGAAGTGGTAGGCCACCGCATCGGCCAGGGTGGCCCAGCCCCCCTCCCAGGGGTTTGCGTAGAAGACGGAGGGCTCCCGGGCCGAGATCCGGTGGCTCCCAGAGCCGAAGGCCTGGGGGAGGCGCTCCGGATCGTGCCACTGCGGTGTGGCCGAGGCGTGCCCCACTTCCGTGAGGATCCCCACCATGTTGTGGAAGTAGGGGGTGGTCCGCATCCCGCCATTCCACCACATGGTGAAGGACATGCGCGAGACGGCCCCGGGCATGTTCCGCTCTTCCAGGCGCTTCGCCATGTGCTCCCCCACCATGTTCACACCCCGGACCACGAGGGGGGGGATGTGAGGGTTCAGGGGGTCGGCAAAGGGGGGGATGAAGATCCGCGCCGGGAAGGGGGCGGTCTGATGGTGATTGAGGACGATCTGGGGATACCAGGTCTCGTAGAGCTGCCGCGCCACCGCCTGGCTCTCGGCCTGGCGGAACATGAACCAGTCCCGGTTGATGTCGTGCCCCACGTACTCGTGGTAGACCTCGGGGGGGCCGGTGGTCTCCCAGTCGGTTCCCAGGTTCTGCCGGTACCAGTTCACCACCACCTCGTGCCCGTCGGGGTTCATCTGCGGCACGAGGAGGAGGATCACGTCGTCGCGGATGCGCCGGGTTTCCTCCGATTCGTCGGTGGCCATGTGCCAGGCCAGGAGGGGTCCGTGCTGCGCGTGGGCCACCTCGGTGGAATGAAGGCCATTGTCGATCCAGACCAGGGCCCGCCCTTCATCGGCCATGCGCCGGGCCTCGTCCTCGTCCACCCCGTGCCCCCGGGCCAGGCGCTCCGAGATCTCCCGCCACCGGTCGAGCTGGGCCAGGTTCTCCTCCGACGAAATGAAGAGGAGATGCATGGCGTTCCCCCGGAAGGTCCGCCCGATCTCGATGCGCTGCACCCGGGGGCTCGCCTCCGCCAGCTCGGCGTAGTAGGCCTCGAGCTGCTCCAGGTCGGCGAGCTGGTAATCGTCGCCGGGGTGGAAGCCGAAGCGGTGCGCCGGGTGGGGGATGCCACCGGGAACTTCCTCTGGCGCCGGTGCCAGCGCCGGGGTGGCGCCCCGGTCCACCGCGCTCCTGCGGTCCGGATCCATGGCCGGCGTCTGCCCCTGCACCCCCAGGGGGAGGGCCAGCGCCAGGAGGAGGGCGGCGGGGAGGTGACGTCGGAGGCGGAGGAGGAGGGTCACGGGAGGAATTCCGGGGTGAGGGGCGACGACGGAAGGAGGTCGAGGGGGCGCGGTGGGAGGGCCAGCCCGGAGACGACCAGCCTGGTGACGATAGGGGCCCGGGTCCGGGGGCGTCAAACCGGAAGGACTGGAGGGACCAGCCCCGGCGGGCCGGATCCGGCGGCGCGGGTCGTGGGTAGCCTTCTTCGGCCCAGGATTCCGCCCCCCTGCCCTCCCGCCACGCGTCCTCGATCCACGCGTCCTCCCCCACCTGTCGAACCCGTGCAAACCCAGGCCCCCATGCGTCCGCCTGCCCCCGTCGGGGGGCCCTCCCAAGGATCCGTCGAGATTCGGAACACCCGTCCCGGCGATGTTCCCCACCTCGTGTGCCTCTCGCGCGCCATCTACGGCGATCGGGGGTCGTGGAAGCCCGAGGAGCTCCACCTCCACCAGCGGGTCTTTCCCGCAGGCCAGCTCGTGGCAGTCGATGGCAGGACGGGACGCATCCTCGGGATGGCCGTGTCTCTCGTGGTCCCGGTCGGGCGCTGGCCCCTGGAGGTTCCCTGGCGGACCATTACGGACCATGGGCGCCTCTCGACCCACGACCCGGAGGGCGACACCCTCTACGCGGCCGGTGTGGCGGTGGACCCGAAGGCCCGGGGACGGGGAATCGGGTCTGCCATCTACCGGGCCCGGGAGGCGCTGGCCCGGTCCCTCTCCCTGGACCGGATCCGGGCCGGGGCCCGGATTCCCGGGTACGGGGCGGTGGCGGACCGGATCTCCCCCGAGGCCTACGTGGAGGAGGTGGTGATGGGGCTCCGGCGCGACCCGACCCTTTCCTTCCAGCTCTCCAGGGGCTTCCAGGTGCTGGGCGTGGCCCCGGGGTACCTCCGGACGGACCGGTCGAGCCGGGGGTACGCCGCCGTGGTGGAATGGCGGGACCCCGAGAGGATGGCGGGGGAGGCAGGGGCGTCGTAGCTTGGCCGGGATTCGTTCACCCGTCAGCCATCGAGGCCCATGATCCGTCGTCGCCCCTCCCTCCTCCGCATCCTCCCGGCCCTCCTCCTCGCGCCCCTCCTCCTCCCTGCCGAGGCAGAAGGACGCCAGGCCACGGGCCCGGTCCTGGGCCTTGATCCCCGGATCGAGGCGATTCTGGAGGACATCGACCCGGAACGGATGCGGGCCAGCATCGATGCCCTGGTCTCCTTCGGGTCGCGGAACACCCTCTCCTCGGTGGATCACCCCACCTGGGGAATCGGGGCAGCCCGCCAGTGGATCTTCGACGAGATGGCCTCCTACTCGGACCGCCTCCAGGTGAGCTTCGATGCGTACGAGGTGGGGCCGGAGGATGCGGCGCGGATCCGCCGCACCACCGACCTCCGCAATGTGAAGGCGGTGCTCCCGGGGCGGACCGAGCGGCGGATCTATGTGAGCGGGCACTTCGACTCCCTCGCCCTGGGCGACGAAGAGGGCGATGTCGCCCCGCCCACCGACGACCCCTTCGACCGCTATGCCCCCGGGGCGAACGACGACGGAAGCGGCACCGTCCTCACCATGGAGCTGGCCCGGGTCTTCGCCCAGAGCGGGATCGAGTTCGAGGCGACCCTCGTCTTCATCGCCCTGGCCGGGGAGGAACAGGGGCTCGTGGGGGCGGCACGCCACGCCGCCCGGATGCGGGAGGAGGGGGTGGCCATTACCGCCGTCTTCAACAACGACATCATCGGAAACAGCATGGGCGGGAACGGGATTCTCGACTCCCGCACCGTCCGGGTCTTCTCCGAGGGGCCGGAGGACTCCCTTTCGCGCCAGCTCGCCCGCTACATCCGCCGCACGAGCCAGCCCTACCTTCCCGGGCACCAGATCCGGCTCATCGCCCGGGAAGACCGCTTCGGCCGGGGGGGCGACCACACCCCCTTCAACCGCCAGGGGTACGCCGCAGTCCGCTTCACCGAGTCCCGGGAGAACTACGGCCGGCAGCACAACGTGTTCGATACGCCCGACGGCATGGATTTCGACTACCTGGCCCGCAACGCCCGGGTGAATGCGGCGAGCGTGGGAACGCTGGCCCTGGCCCCCGACACCCCGGGGGTGGCCTTCAACCTCCTCCGGCGGGGGGAGGGGTACGATGCCCAGCTCGTCTGGCGGGCGATGGAGGGGGCCGTGGGCTACCGGGTCTTCTGGCGCGACACCTGGAGCCCGGACTGGGAGCACGAGCTCTGGGTCGGGGATGCCACCGAGTTCACCCTCCGGGACATGTCCATCGACGACTTCGTCTACGGGGTGGCGGCGGTGGGCCCCGACGGGCACGAGTCCCTGGTCGGGGTCTACGTCAGGCCAGCGCGATAAGGGCGGCCAGCGCTGCCAGGAGCCCCCCCCAGAGGCAGGCGGCGATCCAGAGGGCCCGGGTGCGCCGTTCCCCCTCCCACCAGTCCAGGGGCCGGACCCCCTGAATCAGGAAGGCGGCCGTGGCGGCCAGGTTCACCGAGACCACGTTTCCGGCGGTCAGGAGGAGGGCGCCGAGTCCGGCTTCCGTCTCGCCGCTCCCCAGGAGGAGGCCGGCTGCGGCCAGAGGGGGGAGGAGGGCCACTGCCACCATGACCCCCACGAGGACCGCTCCCACCCCCTGGGCCATGGAAGCCGCCCCCGCAGCCCCGGCCGCAAGGGCCAGGGTCAGGTGACCCCAGGTGAGTTCGGTGCGCCCGGCGATCTCCGTCCCCTCCGGGTTCACGGGGAGGAGGGCCCCGGCCAGCGCGGCCACCCCAAAGGCCACCACCACCCCGGTGGCGGAGGCCCAGAGGGCGGATCGGCCGAGCCTGAGGTCGCCCAGGGTGGTGGCCAGCGCGATCCCCATGCTGGGACCGATGAGGGGGGCGATGACCATGGCCCCGATGATCACGGCCACGTCGTCGAGCATGAGTCCGGCACAGGCCACCACCGCCGAGAGCGCCACCATGGCCAGGTAGAAGGGCGTGGCCCGGGCGTTCTCCACCACGTCGGAGTAGAGTTCCTCGCGGTTGATCCGGGCCGGGACCTTTTCCGAGCCCACCTCCTCCTCCGCCCCGCGAATCTCCGGGGCCCCGTCTCCCCCGTCGTCCTCTTCCGCCGGGTCGTCCTCGAGGCGGGGCACGGTGGCCTCCACCGGGAGGAAGAGAATCCGGTACCCCTCCGTGTCGCGAAAGGCCGACTCCAGTTCGTCGAGAACGGGCTCATTCCCGGCGGCAGGGAGAAGGGCCTGGATCATGACCCGGCCGTCTCCCAGATCGGTGTTCCACTGGGGCGAGCGCTCGTCAGCGCGGAGGATTTCCATGGCTCGATCCCGATGCTCCTCGGCCACGAGAAGCTGGACCAGCCGCAGGGAACTCATCGGTCGTCGGCTCGAACGGGTGGGGTGAGCCCGGGAACCCGCCCCTGGGCCAGGGCGAGTTCGGCGCAGAGGAGGGCCCCACCGGCGGCACCCCGGATCGTGTTGTGGGAGAGGACCACCATTCGCAGGTGGGCCAGGGGACAGGGCCGGATCCGCCCCACCACCGCCGCCATCCCCGAGCCCCGTCCGGCGTGGAGACGGGGCTGCGGGACTTCTCCCTCGGGAAGGACCTGCACCGGGTACCGCGGGGCCGAGGGGAGCCCCAGCGCCTGGGGACGCCCCCGGAATCCGGCGAGGAGGGCCCGGGCCTCATCCGGGTCCACCGCCCCCTCCCGGAAGGCGATGGAGAGAAGGGCCGTGTGCCCATCGGTGACCGGGACCCGGGTGCACTGGGCCGAGACGCGAAGTCCCGGGTCGGGGGCATCCATCCCCCCCAGGATCTTCGCGGGCTCGGTCTCGAGCTTCTCCTCCTCCCCCTCGATGAAGGGGATCACATTGTCCTGAATGGCCAGGGCCGGCACGCCGGGCATCCCGGCCCCGGAAAGGGCCTGGAGGGTGCTCACCTGGACCGTGGCCACCCCGAAGGCGCGATGGAGGGGGGCCAGGGCCAGAACCATCCCGATGGTGGAGCAGTTCGGGTTCGTGATGATGCCCCCCCCCGGCGGAAAGCCCTGCCGGTCGAGGAGGGCCAGGTGGTCCGGGTTCACCTCGGGCACGAGGAGGGGAACGGTGGGATCCATCCGGTGGTTCCGGGCATTGGACACCACGAGGACGCCCCCCTCCGCCACGCTGCGCTCGGCCTCGCCCGCCACCCCCGAGTCGAGGGCCGAGAAGGCCAGGGGCACGTCGCCCACCTCGGTGGTGGGGGTGACCCGGAGATCGGCCACCCCCTCGGGAATGGGAACCTCCTGGAACCAGGCCGCCGCCTCCCCATAGGCCCGCCCCGCCGACCGCTCCGACCCCGTGACCGCGGTCACCTGGAACCAGGGATGGTCGGCGAGGAGACGGATCATCCGCTGCCCCACCGCCCCCGTGCCCCCCAGGACGGCCACCGGGATGCGCCCCGTCAGTGGGGGAGCGGGCGACGGAGGGGAGGAAGCACCGGGGTGGGGGGACGAGGGAGCGGACATGGAGCGAAGGAGAGGAAGGGTGGAGGAAGGGAAAAAGCCGGCGTGCGGGAGGCGGGGGAGGAGGGGAAGGCCGACCGGGAGAACCTCGACGCAACCCTTCGGCCGCACCGGCAGGCTGATCAGGGCCCGGGCCGCGGTAAAGCGCCGCCCTCGGCAAGGCGAGTCCGCGACCCGGTGGAACCCCGCACCCCCGCACAAGTCTCATGCCTCGGGAAGCGCCGGGAAAGCCCGGCCCTCCGGGGCGGAGGTTGTGAGGGGGCGCGGGAGAGGGGATCTTCCGGGCCATGCCCATCCATCCTCCCGACGCACCTCCTCCCCCATCCCGCTCCGCCTCGGCTCCTGTCGCGGGGGAACGCCCCTCCCTGGACCCCGACGCCTGGTACCACAGCCGGGAAGCGGACGCCCACACGGAGGGGGCGGCACTCGACCGCACCCTGCGGACCCTGGCCACCTGGCGGTTCCTGGCCTTCGTGGCGGCGGTGGCTCCCTTCCTCGCCCTGGAGACGAGCCCCCGGAGCTGGTGGCCGGTCCTCCTCGGCGCAGGCATCGCCGCCGGGGCGCTTTTCGCGTACCTGGTGGCGCGCTTCCGCCGGGTCCGCCGGGCCCGGGAGCGGGCGAAGGTCCGGGAGACGGTGGCGCAGGAGGGACCCGCCCGCCGCGGGCGGCGGTGGGAGGCCCTCCCCCTTCCCGACCTGGCCCCGGACCCTCCGGCCGACCACCCGTCTGCTACCGACCTGGACCTGCTCGGGCGGGCCTCCCTGGCCCACCTCCTGGGCACGCCCCGGACCCTCCCCGGGCGGGCTGCCCTTCGGAGCGCCATCCTGGACCCGGGGGGAACCACGACCCCGGCCCTCCGGGCGGAGCGGAGACACGCCGCTGCCACCCTGGCGGCCCACCCCGAGCTTCTCGAGTCGGTGCAGGTGGCGGCCCGCACGGTGGAGCGGAAGGGCGACCCCGAGGCCCTGTCCGCCTTCCGGATCTGGGCCCGGGGCCCGGCCTGGGAGTCCCCTCCCGTGCGCCGGCGCCTCCGCCTGGCGGCCCTGGTTCTGACCGCGGTCAACCTTGTCCTTCTCGTGGGGTGGTTCACCGGGTGGCCGCCGGCCTGGATCCTCACGGTGGGGGCCACCGCCCTCCTCTGGTTCCGGGTGCGGGGCGAGGCACACCCCCGCTTCGACGCGGTGGAGGGCGCCGAGGACTCCCTGGGGCGTTGGGTGGGTCTTCTGGAGGTGGCGGCCCGCCTCCCGCAGGGCTCTCCCCTCCTGGACCGGATCCGGGAGGGTTCCGCCTCGCCGGTGGCCGGGGCCGAGGCGCTGGCCCACCTCCGACGCCTCTCGGACTGGGCCCAGATCCGGAGATCTTCCCTCGTCTACTTCCCGGTGGCGCTCCTCACCGCGTGGGACGTTCACCCCCTCGTTCCCATGGAGCGGTGGAGGGAGACCCATGGCGATGCGGTGGAGCGGTGGCTCGAGGCGGTGGGCGAGCTGGAGCTCCTGGTGGCGCTGGGCACCCTGGCCTTCGACCATCCCGACTGGGTCTTCCCGGAGGAGCTCGGTGCGGAGGCGCCAGGCCCGGAGCAGGCGCCAGGCCGGGAGCAGGCGCCTGGGGTGGAGGTGGAGCCAAAGGCCTCGGAGACCCCCTTCCCCCCGCGCGGCACCCTCACCGCCTCCGATCTCCGCCATCCCCTTCTCCCCCCGGAGGTGGCGGTGGGGAACGACGTGGCCCTCCCCTCTCCGGGAAACCTCCTCCTCGTGACCGGCTCGAACATGTCCGGGAAAAGCACCCTCCTCCGGGCCATCGGGGTGAACCAGGTCCTCCTCCTGGCCGGGGGTCCGGTGGCGGCATCGAGCTACGCGGCCCCTCCCCTCGTGCCCTGGAGTTCCATGCGGATCCGGGACTCTCTCGAGTCGGGGGTCTCCCTCTTCATGGCCGAGCTGCAGCGGCTTCGGCGGGTGGTGGATGCGGCGCGGGCGGACCGGGTCCTCGTCCTCCTCGACGAGATCCTCCAGGGAACGAACACGGCCGAACGGCGAACGGCGGCCCGCACGATCCTGGGGCACCTCCTCACCGCTCGCGCGGTGGGGGCGGTGAGCACGCACGACCTGACGCTGGCTGACGCCCCCGAACTCGCCGCCGCCCTCACCCAGGTGCATCTCCGGGAAACGGTCTCGGGAGAGGGGGGCGAGAAGCGGCTCTCCTTCGACCACCGCCTCCGCCCCGGCCCGGCCACGTCACGGAATGCCCTCGTCCTCCTGGAACTCGTCGGACTTGCCCCCGACGCTCCAGAGGGGCACGATGGGGGGATGCCCGGGGGACCGTCCGAAGCCCGCCTCGACGCCGGGCCCGGTGAAAATCCCAGGCGCGCGACCCCGGCCGAGGATCCGCCCTCAGGGACCTGAGCTGGCCTCCCCGGATTCTCGCCCTCCCATCCTCCCCCACTCACCCTTCCCTTCGGAGGCAGGCCATGCCAGGCACCGCCCACCCCTACCCCGCTCGCTCCTCCCTCGGCGGGGCTTCCCGCGCACCTTCCCGCTTTTCCCGACGGGCCCTCCTCTCGGGAGCCGGGGCCTTCGCCCTCCTTCTCGGAGGATGCGGAGGGGACGAGGCGGAAGCACCGGGATCGGAGGCCGGCGACCGGGCGGCCGTGGCCGAGCGGACCGCCCACGACGCCTTCATGGACAACCTCCGGGCCTACTGCGGGCAGGCCTTCCGGGGGGCGGCCGAACTCGCCACCTCCGACGCCTTCGCAGGCGAGATGATCATGCACGTCCGGGTCTGCACCGACGACGAGATCCAGATCCCCCTTCATGTGGGGGAGGACCGGTCCCGGACCTGGATCATCACCCGGACGGCCGAAGGGCTGCGCCTCAAGCATGACCACCGGTACCCCGACGGGACCGAGGAGAATCAGACCCAGTACGGGGGCGACACCGCCGAAGAGGGGAGTGCGCTCCACCAGGCCTTCCCCGCCGACGCCTTCACCGCCGAGCTCATTCCGGAGGCGGTCACGAACGTCTGGAACCTCATCCTCGATCCCGAGGCCCAGCGGCTGACCTACCACCTGACCCGGCATGACGCCCCCCGGGCCACCTTCGTCTTCGATCTCTCCGAGGAAGTCCCGCCGCCGCCCCCGGCGTGGGGGTACGAAGACACCCAGCCCACGCATCCCTGAGGGGACCCCGCGGGGGGGTGCGGCAGCCGCACCCCCCCGCGAAGCGTCGCACCCGCCTCAGCTCCCGTAGTACGGCGCCATGAACCAGTAGACCATGACCCCGGTCACGGCCACGTAGAGCCAGAGGGGAAAGGTCCAGCGTGCCACCCGCCGGTGGCGTCCGTATTCGGCGCGGAAGGCGCGGAGCACGGTGTAGAGGGCCAGGGGGAGAATGACCGGGGCCAGCACCACATGGGTGAGGAGCACAAAGAAGTAGACGGGCCGGATCCACCCCTCGCCTCCGAAGGGGGTGGAGGGGGCCTGGGAGTGGTAGACGACGTACGAGAGGAGGAAGATCGTGGAGAGGGCAAAGGCCCCCACCATGGCCGCCCGGTGGGCCCGGATCTTCCCCTGTCGGACCCAGGCCACCCCCAGCACGAGGAGGAGGGCGCAGCTCCCGTTGAGGAAGGCGTGGAAGCCCGGGAGGCGTGACACGTCGACCCCCAGGGAGAAGAGCTGCCCCGTGCTCATGAGGAGGATCACGAGGAGGACCACCACCGCTGTGAGCGCCCAGACCCAGGCGGCCAGGGCTCGCTCCCCCAGCGCCTTCACGGGGGCGACGGGGGGCGGAAAGGAGTCGGACGGGGTCATGGGAGGAGGGTCAGGGGAAGAGCCGGTACCAGAGGTCGGTGCGGTCGAAGAGGATCCAGAGCCCGGCCATGACCGCGAGAAAGAGGAGAAGCGCCAGGGGCGAGACCCGGAAGGTGTGAACCCAGGAAAGGGAATTCCCCTCGGCCCGGGCGGCCTCCCGGGCCGCCTGCCGGGCCAGGGGACCCCGGGGGGGCTCGGGGGGCTTCGGGGCGGACGCAGGGGGTGACGCCGGCACCGCTTCCGGGGTCGACGCCTCGGACGGCTCCCCGTGCGCCTCGGCGGGGTCCTCCGGGGCGGCGTTCACGGAGGGGTTCCCGGGGCCCTTCTCCTCGCCTGGGTCGCGTTCGCTCATGGGTGCATCCGTGGTGGTGGGTGCTTCCGGGGTGGTGGGTGCTTCCGGGGTCGTGGCTGCTTCCGGCGTCTTGGAGCGTTCAAGGGTCGGGCCGACGGCCCGCCCGGTTCATCCCCCGGCCCGCTCCTCCAGTTCCATCCACCGGAGGAGGGCCTCCTCCAGCGATTCCCGCACCTGGGCGTACCGGGCCGTGGCCTCCTGCGGTTCCATGGCCCCACCTCCGGCGTAGAGGTCGGGATCGGCGAGGACCGTCTCGAGCTCGGCCTGTTCCAGCTCCAGCGCCTCGATCCGCTCGGTGAGGGCCCGGAGTTCCTTCTGCTCCCGGTAGGTGAGGCGTCCGTTTCCCGCCGATCCCCCTCCCCGGGCCGCCCGGCTCTCGGCCCGGGCCGCCTCGGCCCGCGCCTCCCGCTCCTTCCGCTCCGCCTCGCGCCTCCGGGCGTCGTCCGCCTCCCGGGCCTGGGCGTGCTTCGCCACCCAGTCGTCCCAGCGCCCATGATGGCGCCGCACCTTCCCATCGCCCTCGAACACGAGAAGAGAGGTGGCGATCTTGTCCAGAAGATACCGGTCATGACTCACCACGAGGAGGCACCCGGTGAACTCCTCCAGGAGCCCCTCCAGCACCTGGAGGGTGTCCAGGTCCAGGTCGTTCGTGGGCTCGTCCAGGAGGAGGAGGTTGAATTCCTTCAGGAAGAGGCGGGCCAGGAGAAGGCGGTTCCGCTCTCCGCCCGAGAGCGCGCTCACCCGCTGGTCGTGAATGTGCGAGGGAAAGAGGAAGCGGTCCAGGTACCCCCGCAGGTGCATGCTCCGGCCATTCACCTCGACCCAGTCCGTGTCCGACACGGCGCGTCCCACGGTGAGGTCGGGGTCCAGGGTCCGGTCCTGGTCGAACCAGGCCAGGCGGGTGTTCTCGCCCAGCCGCACCGTCCCCTCGTCCGGGGTCTCCACCCCGGCCACGACCTTGAGAAGGGTGGACTTGCCCGCACCGTTGGGCCCGACGATCCCGATCCGGTCCCCCGCCAGGAGGCGATCGGTGACCCCGGTCAGAACCGGAGCGTCCCCAAATCGCTTCGTGACCCCGTCCAGCTCCAGGATCGTCCGGCCCAGGCGGGGGGCGTCGGCCACCTCCATCTCCACCGTCCGGGTCCGGTTCCGGTCCCGCTCCCGCTGCTCCCCGGCCAGCTCCCGGGCGCGGGCGCGCCGGGCCTTCTGCTTCCCGGTCCGGGCCGGGGGGGCGCGGCGGGCCCAGGCCAGCTCCTTCTCGATGAGCTTCCGGCGCTTCTCCTCCTCCACCTCGAGACGGGCCTCCCGCTCCACCCGGGCCTCCAGGTAGTCGGTGTACCCGCCCTCGTAGGACTGGAGTCCCTCGGGGGTGACCTCCACCATCCGGTCCACGACCCGGTCCAGGAAGTAGCGGTCGTGGGTCACGAGGACCACGCTCCCCCGGAAGTCGAAGAGGGTTTCCTCGAGCCAGAGCACGGTGGAGGCATCCAGGTGGTTCGTGGGCTCGTCCAGGAGGAGGAGGTCGGGCTCGGCCAGAAGGGTCTGGGCCAGCGCCACCCGCCGCCGCTCCCCTCCCGAAAGCCCGCCCATGCTCCGCTCCCACCCCCCGATTCCGAGGCGGGTGAGTACGCGTTCCACCTGGTGCTTCGCATCCCACCCCCCCAGATCGTCGATCCGGGTGGAGAGGAGGGCCTGCCGGGCGAGCAGGCGTTCGAGCGCCTCAGGCCCCCCGCCCTCTCCCGACCCGTGCGAGAGCGCCGCCGTCACCCGGTCGTACTCGGCCAGGGCATCGAGGAGTTCGCCCCGCCCCTCCCCCACCGTGTCGAGAATGGAGCGATCGGGGTCGAAGACCGGATCCTGGGGGAGGTACCCCACCCGCGTTCCCCGGCGAAGCGCCAGCGTTCCGGCCTCCATCCCCTCCTCTCCAGCCAGGACGCGGAAGAGGGTCGACTTGCCCGAGCCATTCCGCCCGATGACCCCTACCTTCTCCCCCTCGTGCACGGAGAAGTCCACCCCGTCGAAGAGGGTCCGGGCCCCGTACGACTTGACCAGGCCTCGCAGATCGAGCACCGCCGAAGGAGCCATGGTCCCCGGCTCAGCTTCCGGGAATGCGAAGGGGCGGCATTTCCGTGCGCACCGGCGCGGCGCCCCCGTCCCGGCCGAGGGAACGGAGAAGGACCACCGCTCCCCGCAGCGTCTCGGCGAGCGCCCCTCCCACCCCGGCCGGCGGGGTCCCCCCCTGGAGGTCGGGTCCTCCGGAGAAGCCCTCCATCACGAGCTGGAAGAGGGTCCGTTCCTGGGGGAAGCGGCGGAGCTCCACCGGGGCGTCGGCCTCGATCCCGGCAAGCTCCCGGGCCAGGGCCAGGGCCTCGGGGTAGCCGCCCAGGGCGTCGACGAGCCCGGCCTCCAGGGCATCGCGCCCGCTCCAGACCCGGCCCCGGGCCACCGCATCCACCGCCTCGGGAGCCATGCTCCGCCCCTCGGCCACGATCCCGACGAAGTCGTCGTAGATCCGGTCCACCTGCCGGGCGAGCCAGAGGGAGTCGGCGGGGGTGAGGGCGCGCCCCAGGGCGTAGAAGCCGTGGTCATTGCCCAGGGTGATCTCGTCGAAGGTCACCCCCAGCCCCTCGAGGAAGGCCTGCACCTCGAGACGCCCCGCCACCACCCCGATGGAGCCGGTGAGGGTGCCGGGGTGGGCCACGATCCGGTCGGCATCGGCCGAGATGAGGTACCCCCCGGAAGCCGCGGCATTCGCCATGCTCACCACCACGGGGATCTCCTTCTCCCGGGCCCGGATCACCTCGCGGCGGATGAGGTCCGAAGCCACGTAGGAGCCGCCGGGCGAGTCCACCCGGAGGAGGATGGCCCGGGTGCGCCGATCGTCGGCCGCCTCGCGGATGGCCCGGGCCACGGCGTTCGCGGCCATGGCGGCGCCCCCTCCCAGGGGGTCGAAGCCCGGGCTCCCCCCGCGCTGAATGGCGCCCGAACCCTGGACCAGGGCGATCCGCTCCCCCCGATCCCAGGCGCCCCCGGCCCGGTCGGCGTAGGCCAGAAGGGAGAGGCGGGGGGCGTCGTCCATGCGTTCCCTGGCCTCGTCGCGGTACCCAAGGGCATCCACGAGTCCGGCCTGGAGGGCCTCCCGGGGGGAGAAGGGACCGGCGGCCAGAAGGGCCCGGACCGAGTCGGGGGCGAGCCCCCGCCCTTCGGCGATCCCTTCCACCAGGTCGTCTTCCAGCGAGCGGAGGAGTGCCTCCAGCGCCGCCCGAACCGGCGGGGAGAAGCCGCGCCCCTCCAGGACTTCCACCGCATCCTTGAACTCGCCCCGGGCCTCGAAGCGGGGAACGATCTCCCACCGGTCCAGGACCCCGCGAAAGAAGGGGGCCTCGAGAGAGAGCCCGGCGAGCCCCAGGTCGCCCGAGGGCTGGAGGACCACTTCGTCGAAGGCGGAGGCCAGGTAGTAGGCCCCCTGGGCGGGGGCCAGTTCACCGAAGGTTTCGGCAAAGAGGAGGGTGGACTTTCCCGAGGCCCGGAAGTGGAGGACGGCGTCCCGCACCTCCTGGGTCAGGGCCCACCCGCCAATCCCGCTCCCCCCCACCACGTGGAGGCCCGCCACCCGGTCGTCGTCGGCCGCCCGGTGCAGGGCGGAGACGACGGTCCGGAGCGACGGTCGGCTCCGCTCGAAGGCCAGGGTGAAGGGGTCGTCGCCCGGGGCCTCCACGACCCCACGGGTCAGGTCCAGCTCGAGGACCACGCCCGAGGGGACCCGGCTGTCGGCCCGGGGCACCAGGGCCCAGGTCAGGGCGAGGAGGAAGAGGAACCCAAAGAGGACGAGTCCCCCCACCGAGGCGAGGAGGAGAAGGAGGATGCGCTTCATGGGAAGTAAGCTACCCGAGGGAGGCCCCCGTGCGAAGAGGTTCGCGCCCCTCGCACCCACGGGGGGGGGATGCGATCTTCCGGGGCCGGAGGTTCTCCCTCGACCTACCCCGGACCCGGTCGGGGTGCCCCGCTTCGTTCCAGCCTTCGTGCCTCGCTTCGCTCCACCTCTCGTGCCCCGCTTCGCTCGACCTCTCGTGCCCACCTTCACCTCAGGCTTCGTGCCCCGCCTCGTGTCCTGCCCCCTGCCCTGCCTCGTGCCCTCCCTCCCCCGCCTTCGCGCCGCGGTTCTCCTCCCCCTCCTCGCCCTGGCCACCCTGGTGGTGGCACCGGCACCCGGGGGGGCACAGGGGGAGGTGCACGACAGCCCCCTCGAGGTCTGGCTCCTCACCGCCGACCGGGGAGACGAGGTCTGGGAGATGTTCGGGCACAACGCGCTTCTCGTGCGCGACCACCGCACCGGGCAGGAGCTGGTCTGGAACTGGGGGCTCTTCAACTTCGGCGACGTGGACTTCATTCCCCGCTTTCTCCGGGGGACGATGCGCTACACCATGGGTCCCGCCGAACTCGACCCCTTCCTCAGGAGCTACGCCGAGGTGGATCGGGCCGTGTATGCGAACCGGGTCCACCTCACCGCGCCCCAGGCCGAGGCCCTCGACGCCTTCATCCGGTGGAACTACCTCCCCGAGAACCGCCCCTACATCTACGACTACTACCGGGACAACTGCTCCACCCGGATCCGCGATGCGCTGGACCTGGTCCTGGAGGGTCGCCTCTCCGCCCGTTTCCAGGCCCTGGAGACCCCCCACTCCTACCGGTGGCATTCCCGTCGCCAGGTGCAGGTCACGGGGTGGGTGGACCAGGGGCTCTCCTTTCTTCTGGGGATGCGAGGCGACCGACCCCTCACCGCGTGGGAGGTCATGTTCCTCCCGGTGGAGATGATGGAGTACCTGGAAGCCTTCGAGGTGGAGGATCCGGTCGGGGGGACCCGCCCCCTCCTGGGGGAGCGGGAGCTCTGGGTGCCCACCACCCGGGACCCTCTCCCCCCGACGCCGCCCACCCCGTCGCTTCTCCTTCTGGCCCTGGGGCTGGCCGGTGGGATCCTCCTGGGGTGGGCCGGGGTCACGGGGTGGCGCCGGCGGGAGGCCGGGGCGCCCTCGGGAGTCCGCCGGGGGGTGGCCGCGGCGGTGGCCCTCCTCTGGGGGGTGGTGGCCACGGCGCTGGGGGGTCTCCTCGTGGCGGCCTGGTTCACGGATCACCACTTCATCCAGGCGAACCTGAACCTCTTCCACCTGAACCCCCTCACCCTCCTCGCCGCCCTCCTCCTGGGGTGGGTCCTCCTTCGGGGCGGGGCGCGCCGAACAGGCCGGGCGACGGAGGCTGCGGTGGTCCTTCCCCTCGCCCTGGCCGGCTTCTCCCTGGGGGTGGCCCTCCTGCAGGGGGTGGGCGTCCTCCGGCAGGGCAACCTGGACGTCCTTTTCGTGGCGCTCCCCCTGAACCTGGCCCTGGCCCGGGTGGCCTGGGAGGTCCGGCACCAGAAGGTCCGTCAGACGCAGACCCGCGCCACCGCATGAGCTTCGGCACCCTGCCTTCGGCTACCCGCCCTCCGTTCTCCCGTAGTAGATTCCCCCCCTCGCGATCCGGTCCCCCTTCCCCCGTCTCCAGACCATGAAGCGAATCCTCGTCACCGGCGCCGCCGGGCAGATCGGCACCGAACTCGTGGTCCACCTCCGGGAGCACCTGGGGAGCGAGGCCGTCCTCGCCACCGACCTGCGCACCCCGGAAGCCGACCACCCCGTGCTGGCTGGCGGCCCCTTCCGCGCCCTCGACTGCACCCGGGGCGACGAGTTCGGACAGGCCGTGGAGGCCCACCGCCCCGACACGGTCTTCCACCTGGCGGCCCTTCTCTCGGCGGTGGGCGAGCGGGAGCCCCTCACCGCGTACCGGGTGAACCTCGGCGGTCTCATGGAGGTGCTCGAGGCAGCACGGACCCACGGCTTCGCCCTCTTCACCCCCTCCTCCATCGCCGCCTTCGGACCCGACTCCCCCCGCGATCCCACCCCGCAGGACACGATCCAGCGCCCCACCTCCATGTACGGGGTGACCAAGGTGGCCGGAGAGCTCCTCTGCGACTACTACCACCAGCGCTTCGGGGTCGACACCCGGGGGGTACGCTACCCCGGTCTCATCTCCCACTCGGCGCCCCCGGGAGGGGGGACCACGGACTGGGCGGTGGAGATCTTTCACGCCGCCGCCCGGGGCGAGGACTTCACCTGCTTCCTCGCCCCCGACACCCAGCTCGACATGATGTACATGGAGGACGCGGTGCGGGCCTCCCTCGAGCTCATGGAGGCCGACGGAGCGCGGCTCCGGCATCGGAACGCCTTCAATGTCACGGCCTTCCAGCTCACCCCCGCGGGTCTGACCGAGGTCATTGCCCGCCACGTCCCCGGGTTCGAGACGCGGTACGCCGTGGATCCGGTGCGACAGGCCATTGCCGACTCCTGGCCCCGACGCCTCGACGATTCGGCGGCCCGGGAGGAGTGGGGGTGGGCCCCCCGCTTCGATGTGGAAGCCATGACCGAGGTCATGCTCCACGCCCTCCGGGCCCCGGTCTGACGCCCGGGGAGCCCGTTCCTTCCGGTTCCCTTTCCGTTCCACTTCCCCGCATCCACGGATCTCCCATGCCCCATGACCGCCTCGACATCGCCCTGAATGCCCATGTGGCCGACCTGGAGAACCGGGGAACGGCGAAGGGGGCCGAGTACGTGGTGACGAAAGCGATCCCGGCCTCCGGCGAGGCGGGCCCCCGCTTCCACCTGGAGGGGCACGGCGACCGGGCCTTCCTCCGCTTCAATTCCAACTCCTACCTGGGCCTCTCCTTCGAGGAGGCCCTCCTGGAGGCGGAGGAGGCCGGTGCCCGGGCCTTCGGGGCCGGCCCGGGGGCGGTGCGCTTCATCAGCGGGACGTACACGGCGCACCGCGACCTGGAGGCCCGCCTTGCCGCCTTCCACGGGCGGGAGGCGGCCATGATCTTCTCGTCGGCCTACGCCACGGTGCTCGGGACCCTCGTCCCCCTCATCACCGCCGACACGGTGGTGATCTCGGACGAGCTGAACCACAACTGCATCATCAACGCCATGCGCCTGGCCCGGCCCGGGCACAAGGTGGTCTACCCCCACCTCGACCTGCACGCCCTGGCCGAGGCCCTGGAGGAGCACGAGGGGAAGGCCCGCCGCGCCCTGGTGGTGACCGACGGGATCTTCTCCATGCGGGGGGACCATGCGCCCCTCGACGAGATCCTCCAGCTGGCCCGGGCCCACGACGCCCGCTACCCGGAGAATGTGGTGGTGGTGGTGGACGACTCCCACGGGGTGGGGGCCTTTGGCGAGACGGGGCGGGGCACGGAGGAGTTTACCGGGTCGGGCCCCTCCGACATCCTCATCGGCACCCTGGGGAAGGCCTTCGGGGTGAATGGCGGATACGTGGTGGGGAGTGCGGAGCTCGTGCGCTTCCTCCGCGAGAGCGCCCCCACCTACATCTACTCGAACCCCATCACCCCCGGAGAGGCCATGGCGGCCACGGCGGCGCTGGAGCTCGTGGACTCGCCCGAGGGGGTGGCCCGGCTGGCCCGCCTCCGGGCCCTCACCCGGCGCTTCGAGGAGGGGCTGGGGCGGATCGGGGTGGAGACCATTCCCGGGGCGCACCCGGTGGTTCCCCTCATGATCCGCGACACCGATCGTACCCGGGCCCTCGTCCGCCACCTCTTCGAGGATGGGATCCTGGTCACCGGGCTCACCTACCCGGTGGTTCCCCGGGGCGACGAGGAGATCCGCACCCAGATCAATGCGGATCACACCGAGGCGGATGTGGACCTCCTTCTGGCCAGCCTCGAGCGCTTCCTCGCCGCGAACCCGGGGTAGGCAATCCGGTCGGGGGGAACGGACCCACCCGGAGCACCCGCTCGGGTCGAGGGGGCGCTCCTGCGCCCGTTGGGGGCGCCCTAACCCCCGGGCGGCGCCGGTCGCGGCTCCAGGTGCAGGACCCCCACCTCCTGGAGGGGGGATCGGTCGGGGGGGTGATCCTGGAGGCTTGCCAGGTATCGGTCGATGACCGGCGGGGGCCCGGCCACCTGCCATCGGGCCTGGGTGGCGCCCCGCGAGAGGTCTGTCATCACGAGGAGTTCCTCGAGCCGCCACCGCACCCCCTCCACCTCCACCACGAACGCCTCGGGATCGAGGTGCGCGGCCCGGGCCTCGGGCGAGACGAAACGCGCGGTGATCTCCACCGCCCGGGTGTTCCCCTCGCGCCAGAAGGGAGCCCCGAGCTCCACCACCGGAAGGGGCGCATCCACCTCGCCGGCGGAGCGGGCTCCTCGTTCGTCGGGCATCCCCACCTCCACCGCAGGAAGGTCTCCCGCTTCCGCATCGGCCGTCCGGTCTTCCAGGCGGCAGCCGGGCAGGAGGAGAAGGGGAAGGAGGAGTCGGACGACCACGCCCCTCCCTGCAAACCCACCCCCCTGTACGGAGCCCGGAATCAGCGCCACCCACCGCGCACCGGCTCGCAGCACCCCGGTTTGCGTCGTGCCCGCACCGTCACCCTGAAGGACGGGTGGGATGCCGAAACGCCGCAGGGAGTCGTTCCGCTCTCGTCGTGGCATGGCGTGCTCGTGGTGCTCGTCTGGAGGAGGCAGGGGCCCGGATCGACCTCCGCAAGGTAGGCGCGCGCAGGCGCCCGGTCGAGACGACGGATCGCCCCGAGCGCGGCGACCCCCGGCCGTGGCAGGAGGAAGGGGAGGGCGGATCCCCTTCGCCCGGGGTGTCCGGCTTTAACGAACGGGCGGCTCCGGGCCTCTCTCCTTCACGCGTGCTGGACGTCGGCTTCGGGCGTGCCTGCCCGGGCTGGCGGACCGCCCGGGGGCAAGGCGCCGAAGGACGGATGCGCGCGAGGCCATCGAACCGAAGCGCCTGTCCCCGAACGGAGGTTCCCCTTTTGGCCACCGGTTGCCACAACGACTTCGGCGGGCTGCGGAAGGCTCGCAAGGAACCTCCGGCAAGCACGAACAAGACCATGTTGCTCAACACTTTGGGCGACACAACCTCATGCACCATGGAGGCATCATGTCCGCACGCATCCGCAACGTTCTCCCCCTTCTCACCCTCCTCCTCCTCCTTCCCGGCCTTCTCCATGCGCAGCAGCGCGGCGGCGGGGGTGGGATGGGCGGAATGGGGATGGGGGGAGGGCAGATGCTCGAATCCCTCACCACCTCGCCGGCCGGCCATGCGCTGGAGCACCGTGCCGAGCTGGGGCTCACCGAGGAGCAGGCCACCCGCCTCGAGGCCATGAACAAGGCGTGGGAGGAGGAGCACGAGGAGATCCTCACCCCCATGCGGGCGCGGATCGAGGCCCTCCAGGCGGCCATGCAGCAGGGGGGTGGCCAGGGAATGCGCCAGGGTGGGGGCGGTGGTGCCACGGGCGGTGACATGCAGGCCATGCGGGCCTCGATGGAAGGGCTCCAGGCCGCACGCCAGTCCCAGATGGAGGCCATGGGCTCGGTCCTCACCGTCGAGCAGATGCGGGAGCTTCGCCAGATGCTCCAGCCTCGCCGCCCCGGCGGAATGGGCTGACCCGCGCGGCATCGGTTCTGCGGGCAAGGGGGCAACGGGTCCCCGGGGTGGGTGCGGCCGTACCGCCGGAGCGATCCGGTACGATGGGTGCGGCCGAGCCCCCCCCCGGGGGCGATGAAGCGACGACGGGGCGGGATCCGCGACAACGGTGAGAGCCGAGCCCCCCGCGGGCTGACCCCTCGCCGGGAGACAGCCATGCCCCCCGGGATGGGTGGCCCCCGGAGGGCTGGGAGGGTACCTTCGCCGGGTGCTGCAGGTCGGAGGGTCCGACCCCCGGGGGCGTCCGCCCCAGGAACGCCAGCCCCCGGGGTGTCCCCGGGATTCCCCCCTCGCCCGAATCGCGATGACCCCCACCTTCTCCCGTTCCGAGTGCGTCCCCTACGAGGGCCCCCGGACCCGTCCTTCCGCATCCCGTGTTCCCCGGACCGGCTTCTCCGGCAGCCTCCCTGCCGGCTTGCTTTCAGGTCTCGCCCTTCTGGCCGGGGGACTCCTCATCCCCGGCACGGCCACCGGACAGATCCCGACGGAGGGCGTCGGGGCTCGGCCGGCGGCAACCGTCTCCACCCCCGACCGGGCCTCGGCGCAGCCGACCCACAATCTGCGCGAACAGAAGGCGAGGGGCGTGGACGCGAGCACCGAACGGGGCATCGTTCCCCCGGAGGAGCGCCGCGCCATCGGGCACGAGGTCTACGAGATCTGGCGCACCATCGGGAACCGGGGGATTTCGGCCGACGGAGAATGGATCCACTACGTCCTGAACCTGGAGAACGCCGACGGGGAGCTCGTCCTGGCCTCGGCCGACGGGACCCGGGAACACCGCTTTCCCCGGGGAGTGCAGCCCACCTTCAGTGCCTCGGGAAGCCACGCCCTCTTCACGATCCGCCCCTCGAGGGAGGCGCTGGCCGAAGCCCGGAACAACCGGGCCTCGGGGGGCCAGCCCCGCGACACCCTGGCGATCGTCACCCTCGCCTCGGGCGAGGTGACAAGGATCCCCGAGGTCCAGTCGTGGCGCCTCCCCACGGACCCCGGCTCGGAGGGGGCCCGGTGGGTGGCCTACCATTTCACGACGCAGGGCTCGGCCGGTGAGGGAGAGGAAGCCCCCCGGAATGGCACCCTCGTGCTCCGGGCGCTGGAGAGTGGGGAGGAGCACAGGCTTCCCCATGCAGCCGCCTACAGCTGGGCGGCGGAGGGCGGTCACCTTCTCCTGACCGAAGCCCCGCCCGCGGAGGAGGGGACCCCTGCCGCGGAGCGCCCCACCCGGCTCCAGGTGGTGGTTCCCGGGCGCGATGATGTGACCACGGTCATCTCCGCGCCCGGTGACCTCCGGGGCGCGACGATTCGCCCCGACGGGAGCCAGGTGGCCTTCCTGCACGCCCCCCCTGCCGACACGGCCGCGGCGGAGGGCGAGGGGAACGGTGAAGAGCGTACCTGGTCCCTCCACCACTGGCAGGGGGGCGCCGAAACCCGGGTCGTGGCCACCACCGGAAGCCCGGGCCTTCCCCAGGAATGGACCCTTTCGGAGAATGCCTCCCCGAACTTTTCGGAAGACGGGCGCAGGATCTTCTTCGGGACCACGCCCCCTCCCCTTCCCCGGGCCGACCTCTCCGAGCTCGAGTCCCAGGTCGATGTGGAGATCTGGCACTGGCTCGACGCCGAGCTCATGACCGTTCAGAATGTGCGGGCCGGTGCCGAGCGGCGGCGGAGCTACCAGGCGGTGGTGCACCTGGCGCAGGGGTCGCGCGGTGCGGCGGCGGAGGACCGGATCGTCCAGCTTGCCGACGAGACCCTCCCCATGGTGAACGTGCCCCACGGGGGGACGGCCCCCTTCGGGATCGGGCGCGACACGGAGCGGTACGGGATCGAGTCGTCGTGGGAGTCGCCGAACTTCGCGGACATCTGGACGGTGGATGTGGCCACGGGGGAGCGGAGCCTGCTCCTGGAGCGGACACAGGGGAACCCTTCGCTCTCGCCCGAGGGGCGCTACCTGACCTGGTGGCAGCCCGGGGATTCCACCTGGTATGCCCGGGAGGTGGCCACCGGCGAGACGCGGAACCTCTCGGAGATGGTCCCCCACCCTCTCTGGAACGAGCAGAACGACTCTCCCTCGCCCCCGGGCTCGTACGGGAGCGCCGGATGGATGGAGGGAGACCGGGGAATCCTCCTCTACGACAGCCATGACCTCTGGGTGGTAGACCCCTCGGGCCGGACGGAGGCCCGGAGTGTGACGGGGGGTGCAGGGCGGGAGGCGAACCTGCGCTTCCGGGCCGTGCGCCTCGATCAGAGCCCCGGGGAGGGGTGGTCGACGGATGCCGAGCTCTTCCTCTCGGCCTTCAACCCGCGGACGAAGGAGGCGGGCTTTGCCCGGACCCGGATGGATGCCTCGGGGGGGCCGGAGATCGTGCTCCTGGAGGATCGGAGGTTTTCGAACCCGACGAAGGCGGCGGAGGCCGACGTCTTCCTCTTCACCCAGGAGACCTTCGAGGAGTTTCCCGACCTCTGGGTGGCCCGGCCCGACTTCACGGACCGGCGGCGCCTGAGCGAGGCGAACCCCCAGCAGGCCGAGTACCGGTGGGGCACGGCGGAGCTCGTGGAGTGGATCTCGGCCGACGGAATCCCCCTGCAGGGGGTGCTCATGAAGCCCGAGGACTTCGATCCGAGCCGCCAGTACCCCATGGTGGTGTACTTCTACGAGCGTTGGTCCGACGGGCTCCACGAGCACTATGCCCTGGTGCCGCATCGCTCGCGGATCGCCTTCCCCATGTACACCTCGAACGACTACATCGTCTTCATTCCCGACATCGTGTACCGGAACGGGTACCCGGGGGAGGGTGCGGTGAATGCCGTGAACCCGGGGATCTTCAAGCTCATCGAGGAGGGGTTCGTGGACCGGGAGCGGATCGCGCTCCAGGGGCACTCCTGGGGGGGGTACCAGATCGCCTTCATGGTGACCCGGTCGGAGAACCTCTATCGGGCGGCGGCCGCCGGGGCGCCGGTGGCGAACATGATCTCGGCCTACGGGGGGATCCGGCGGCAGACCGGGCTCGTGCGGCAGTTCCAGTACGAGCGGACCCAGTCGCGCCTGGGCGGGAGCCTCTGGGACATGCCCATGCGCTACATCGAGAACTCCCCGATCTTCTGGCTCGACAAGGTCGAGACCCCGCTCCTCATCATGCACAACGATGCCGACGGGCATGTGCCCTGGGAGCAGGGGATCGAGCTTTTCGTGGCACTCCGGCGACTGGGGAAGCCCGCCTGGATGGTGAACTACCGGGGGGAGCCCCACTGGCCCACCACCTTCCCCAACCGGGTGGACTGGAACGTCCGGATGCAGCAGTTCTTCGATCACTTCCTGAAGGATGCCCCCGCCCCGGCCTGGATGGTGGACGGGATCCCGGCGGTGCGCCGGGGGGAGACGCTGGGGTATGAGCCGGTGCCCGGGGGGTCGGCGGTGGAGGATCGGAATGGGGGGCGGTAGGAGCTGAGGCGGCCGGCCTTCGGCAGTCGGCCCGTCCTTGAACGAAGGACCTGCGGGGGTTGGGGCGAGAAGCTCCGGCCCCCGCAGCTTTTTGTCGCGCCTACCGCCGCTTCTCCTGAATTCTCCGCACAATGGCCGGCCGGAGGCCCCGGGGTACGAAGCCCACCGAGGTGGCCATGATCCGGTTGAGGAGTCCGGGAATGGCCACCCCCTTCCCGCGGAGGGCGGCCTCCACCCCGAAGCGGGCCACCGACTCGGCCGAGGCGAAGGGGAGGCGTTCGAGGGCAGTGGTCCCCTTCATGCCGGCCCGGGCATGGAACTCGGAGCGGGTCACGCCGGGGCAGAGGGTGGTCACCGTGACCCCGTGGGGCGCGAGCTCGTTGCGTACCGCCTCGGAAAAAGATACGACGAAGGCCTTGGTGGCGTAGTAGGCCGCCATGAGGGGACCGGGCTGGAAGGCGGCGGTGGAGGCCACATTCAGGACCCGGCCCTCCCCCCGGGTCGCCATGCGGGCCCCGAAGCGCCGGGTGAGCTCGGCCAGGGCGCCCGCGTTGAGGTCGATCATGGCGCGGAGCTGGGCATCGTCCTGCTCGGCGAGGGGCCCCAGGTGGCCGAACCCGGCATTGTTCACGAGGAGCCCCACCGGGAGGCCCGCCCCCTCCGTGGCAGCCTCGAGGGTGGCCGGCGCCTCGGGCGCTGCCAGATCGAGCGCCACGACTCGGACCTCCACCCCGTGGGCTTCGCGAAGTTCGGTGGCCAGGGCTTCGAGACGCCCCTCCGAGCGGGCCGTGATCACGAGCCTCCAACCGCGGCGGGCCAGCTCCCGGGCGATCTCGGTTCCGATGCCGGCCGAGGCCCCGGTGACGAGGGCCCAGGAGGTGGAAGGGGTGGGCATGGTCAGGCTCCGCCAGAGAAGGGTTCAGGAGGGCCGGTGGTCCGGAAGGACGTTCCGGAGGACGGACCCGGTGTGGGCGAGGGACCCATGAGGTCGGCCAGGGTGAGGAGATGGGCCAGGGGATCGCCGGCGACCCGCCTCCGGAGCTCCGGGCTCACGGGGCCCGCCACGAAGAGGAGGGGGGCCCGGACTTCTCGTCCGATCCCCCAGCGCACCTCGGCCATCTTCCCCCGAAGGAGCTCCAGGTGTTCCACGGTGGCCGGTCCGGGGCCGGGGTGGGTGAGCCCGTAGCAGACCTGTCCATTCGTGAGGCGGGCAGCCACCTCCACCTCTACCTCTTCGGCCCAGAGTCCCCCCACCTCCCGGGCCTCGGCCCCCAGCCGCTCGGCAGCATGGGCCCGAAGCCAGCGCCGGGCCAGGACCGGGAGCCAGCGGGCCCGGAGGGTGGAGACCCCGGGCTCCAGGTGCGAGGCCCAGAGGGTGAGGGGGTCGACACGGTGGAGAAGGCTTCGTACGGGGAAGACCACCCCGAACCAGAAGGCGGTAAAGGGGTCGGCCAGGACATAGCGCCGCCGGCGCCCGCCTTCCCGCCCATCGAGGGGGCGGTGGACCCGGATCCATCCATCGGCCTCGAGGCGCCGCAGATAAGGGGCAAGACGGTTCCCCGCCTCGGCGCCCACGCGCTCGGCCACTGCTCCCCACCCGACCTCCCCCCCCTCCATCGCCATGGCCTGGAGGATCCGGGCATAGCGTGCCGGGGCCTGCACCATGGCCTCGAGCCGCCGGAGGGGAGCGTCGAAAAGGTCCCCTGCAGGGTGGAGGACACGGGCCAGGATCTCCTCCACGACGACCCCGGGCACGGGTCGGGCGGGCGGGGCCGCGCCAAAGGAAGGATCCGGGCTGGCGACGGCGTCCGGATCCCCTCCGGTTCGCCCGGTCTCCTCCCCTGCCCCACCCTTCCGCGCTCCCCATGCCAGGGCCCCGGGGAGCCCGCGGGGATGCTGTCCCAGAAGGAGCCAGCGGTGGAAGGCCACCTCGGGGGCGTCACCTTCCGCCTGAAGTGCCGGCATCCCGGCCCAGGCCGCCTTCCGATAGGGGTGAAGATCCAGGGCGAACTCCGTTCCCTCCTCGCGCCAGGCCCTGGAGGGTCGTCCGCGCCAGCTTCCCACGAGGTGGACGACCAGGCCGGCGTCACGCAGCCGGCTCCAGATCTCGAGGAGTTCGTCGGGGAGGCGGCGGCGGGCACTGGCCAGGGCCTCCATTCCATCGATCACGAGGACCCCGGGGTGGGGCGGAACCTCGGCCGTGGGGCCGGGCACCGGCCGGCGCGGTGCGAGGGCCCGGATCACCCCCTCGATCCGCCCGAGCCAGGGATGCGCCGAACCCGGGAGGGGAAGGACTTCGGGGCGACGGGGCACGGGAGGAAGGGTACCGAGCGTCGCTTCCACCAGACGATCCAGGTCTTCCAGGACGCCGCCTTCGTCCAGCGAAGGGACCTCCCAGAGGAGGCGGCGGCGGGCATCGCCTTCTCGGGACCCCCATCCTCTCCCCATCGCCTCCCGAAGCAGCATGGTCTTTCCGGACCCCGAGGGACCGGTCACGAGGTGGAGCCCGGCGAAGGGAGCCTGAAGCCGGGCCCTGAGCCGGTCCGCGTGGGGGGAGGGAAGGAGGCGAGGAAGCGATTCCATAACCGTAATCTAGTTACGTTAATTCTGTTTCGGCAAATATAGGCCCTTGAGCCCTCCACCCCTTCCCCCTACCTTCCGACGTGGTTCCAGGCCTCCCCGGAGGCCCTCTCCACGATCGCATCCGCCCCCACCACGGAGAACCCCCGATGTCCGTACCCACCCAGCGCTTCGATCCCGTGACCGCCGCCACCGCCTGGACCCCCACCGATGGAAATGGTCGCCGGAAGCAGCGGGCCCGGGCCGCGAACTTCTTCGGTGAGAACACCTTCGGCCTGGCCGAAATGCAGGCGCGTCTCCCCAAGGAGACGTTCCGCCGCCTCGTGGCGACCATCGAGGCGAGCAACGAGCTCGACCCCGGGGTTGCCGATGCGGTGGCCGTGGCCATGAAGGAGTGGGCGCTCGAGCGGGGCGCGCTGCACTATACCCACTGGTTCCAGCCCCTTACCGGCCTCACGGCTGAAAAGCACGACTCCTTCCTCTCCCCTTCGGAGGGCGGGAAGGCCATTACCGAGTTCACCGGGCGGGAGCTGATCCAGGGAGAGCCCGACGCCTCTTCCCTTCCCTCGGGCGGGCTGCGCACGACCTTCGAGGCCCGGGGCTACACGGCGTGGGATCCGACCTCCCCGGCCTTCATCATCGATGGCCCTGGCGGTGCCACCCTTTGCATCCCCACGGCCTACTCCTCGTGGGCAGGCGATGCCCTGGACCAGAAAATCCCCCTTCTCCGCTCGATCCATGCCCTGGATCAGCAGGTGAAGCGGGCGCTCCGGCTCTTCGGCGAGGCGGCGGTGCGGGTGAAGGCCACCCTCGGGCCCGAGCAGGAGTTCTTCCTGGTGGACCAGGAGTTCTACTACCGCCGCCCTGACCTCCTCACCACCGGGCGAACCCTCTTCGGGGCCAAGCCGCCCAAGGGGCAGGAGCTGGAGGATCACTACTTCGGAGCCATTCCGGACCGGGTCCTCGAGTACATGCAGGAGGTGGAGGAGGAGCTCTACCGGCTGGGCGTGCCCATCAAGACGCGCCACAACGAGGTGGCCCCGGGGCAGTTCGAGATGGCGCCGGTCTACGAGGAAGCCAATGTGGCCGCGGACCATCAGCAGATCATCATGTCGACGCTTCGCCGGGTGGCACGGAAGTACGGCCTGGTCTGCCTCCTCCACGAGAAGCCCTTTGCCGGGGTGAACGGGAGCGGAAAGCACCTCAACTGGTCCATGGGGACCGATGGCGGGAACCTGCTGGAGCCCGGCGACACGCCCCACGACAACATGAAGTTCCTCTTCTTCTGCACCGCCGTTCTCGTGGCGGTGGAGCGGCACCAGGACCTTCTGCGGGCGGCGGTGGCCTACGCCGGGAATGATCACCGGTTGGGCGCGAACGAGGCGCCGCCGGCCATTCTTTCCGTCTTCCTCGGGGATCAGCTCACCGACATCTTCGAGCAGATCGCCGAGGCCGGAAGTGCGAAGCGATCGAAGGAAGGCGGCTTCCTCGGGCTGGGGGTGCAGGTTCTTCCCCGCCTTCCGAAGCACGCCGGCGACCGGAACCGGACGAGCCCCTTCGCCTTTACCGGGAACAAGTTCGAGTTCCGGGCCCTGGGTGCCTCCCAGTCCATTTCCTTTGCGGCCACCATCGTGAACACCATCGTGGCCGAGGCGGTGGATGAGCTTACCACCCGCCTGGAAAAGGCCATGGAGGGCGACACGAAGCTCTCCGACGCCCTTCGGACCGTGCTCGCCGAGGTCGTGCCCGGAATCCGTCGCATCATCTTCAATGGCGATGGCTACTCCGAAAACTGGCACCGCGAGGCGGAGGAGCGGGGGCTCCTGAACCTCCCCTCCACCCTCGACGCCCTCCCGAACCTGGTGAAGGAGAAGAACGCACGGCTCTTCGAGCGCTACCAGGTCCTCTCGCAGCGGGAGCTGGAGAGCCGGTACGAGATCGCCCTGGGGCAGTACTTCCACGCCATCAACATCGAGGGGGAAACCTCGGCCGACATGGCGGGCACGATGATCCTCCCCGCCACCCTCCGGTACCTGAACGAACTCCTTTCCACGGCCATGGCCGCGAAGGAGGCCGCAGTGAAGGTGAACGCCCCCACCCGGACCGCGAAGGAGGTGGCCGAGCTGGCCGATGCGCTGGATGAGGCCCTGCTGGAACTCCGAAAGCAGAATGCCGAGCTGGGAGGCGAAGACTACGCCTCGAAGGCGGTGCACATGCGGGAGAAGATCATCCCGGCCATGGCCCGGGTGCGGGAGGCCGCGGACCGCCTGGAGCGGCTGATCCCCGAAGACCTGCGCCCCTTCCCCAGCTACCGGGAGATGCTGTTCGTGAAGTGAGGCCGGGAAGGCGCCGCGCGTCTTCCGCGAAAGATGCGGCGGTGCGAGGGCGCAGGGACGAAGGAGCGAGGTGACGCTCTGGAAAAAGACGAGGGGCGGGTCCGCACGGGTGGCGGGCCCGCCCTTTCGTTCATGTCGTTCCTGGGCGCCGAGGCAGTCCGAACGGGCCCGGCGTTCAGGTCCGGCGGACGTGAACGTGAGGTGTGGCGTGCGTACGGGGTCGCACCCCCTGTTTCCCTGTCAGGGAGCCTCCTGCGTGGGTGTCTCGCGTACTTCGAAGGAAGGGAAGAGGGTCACGATTCGCCGCCGGGCCGCCTGAAGGGCTGCGTCCCAGGTGAGCTCGCGCCCGAGGTCGATCCCGCGGGCCAGCCGGAAGTGCCGGAAGAATCGATCCGCGCCTTCGCCAGGCTCCCACTCCGCACGGTCTCCGAGCTCGACAAAGCGTCCATTCACCTGCATGGCCTCGGCTCCCCACAGGAAACGGAGCGCGTAGTGGAGGGAGTCGGACGAGATCTCCACGTGACACGCCTCCCGGGGCAAATCCACGGCCCGAAGGCCTCGAACCACGTCGAAGGCGTACGCCCGCTCCAGGTCATGGACCCACGCGAGCCCGGGATCCGGGTCGTGGAAGAGGCTTCGAAGGAAACGCGGGAACCCGTGTCGCTTGCCAGCATCACCCAGCCGCTCCAGCTGCATCAGGAGTGGGCTGGCCACCTCCCGGAGCTTTGCCACGTAGCCTGCGCTGGCCGTCATGAGGTCAGCCTCCGTCACCCCTTCGGAGGTGGTGGAGGGCCCGCTCCCGAGGATCCGCTCCCGGTCGGCGATGTAGCGCGCAAGGGCCGAGGAGGGGTCATGGGGCTCGCCCACCGCCCAGACGTCGCCGGGATAGAGAACGACCGGCTCCGCCTCGGTATCGGAGCGGATGGCGTCCTCCACGGCCTCGATCCGGTTGGCGTCCGCGTTCATGGCGAAGTTCTCCGGATGACAGAACCAGATGAAGCTGGCGAAGGGAACCACCTGCTTCGGCTCGAGCACCTCGATCTGCAAGCGGATGTTGTCCAAGATCTGGGCGCCCATCCCGCGACGGATCTGTACTTCTTCAGGGTTTCCTGCCCACGCGGCGAAGGAGAACTGGGTCATGAGAAGGTCCACCTCCCCCACCAGTCCCCGAATGTCTTCAGCAATCTCCTTCTCCTCGACCCCGCAGTCGTTGATGTTCAGGAGGGTGTGCTGGCCGTCGCGAAGGCACATCCACGAATCCGCATCCCATTCGGTGGCCAGGGGTGTGCAGAGAAGTTCCACCGTCCCGTCGAGCACTGTCCAGGTACGGGGCTCCAGCTCAACCACCTTGCCGAACCCCAGCTTCTCGCAGAACCGAACCACCTTTCGGTCTACGGTCTTCTGAAAGAGGACAGTGATCCGGGCTCGGTCCTCCTCCGGGATTGCCTTGAGGGAGACGGGGCTGAAGTGGTCCGGGTGCTCGTGGGAGAACCAGAGGTGCGTGATGGAGCCGAAATCGAGCGCCTCCATGGCAGTGGGGGCAAGGAGCTCCCATCCATCATTGAAGCTGCGCCCGACGAGCCATGGATCGCATAGGAGGGTCACGTTTCCGGTGGAGACGATGAAGCCAGCGTGGTTCACGAACTGGATTTGCACGGGAGTGGGACCCTTGGGGTTGGAGAACGGTGACGCGGCCCTTGGCCCGGACCTGGAGCGGCGTCAGGCTGGTCGCTGTCTAGGCTACCGTCAATGGTGCTTGCTCGAGGCGTCAGTACTGGGCCAGCGTCCCAGCCCGGCGGGCGTGGTTGAGGGAGGCCCGGAAAAGAAGGACACCCAGCGCGAGGAGGACGACCGTGAACCCGGCAAGGATCAGGAGGTCCGGGAGAACGGCGGGGAGGGGCTCACCCGACAGAAGGGAGCGCCGAAAGACCCGCAGCCCGTAGGTCATGGGGATCAACGCCGCCAGAGGCTGCACGACCTCGGGGATCACGGAGGTGGAGTAGAACACTCCCCCGAGGAGCCCCACGGCTGCCACCGCCCCCTGGACCAGGGGACCAGCCGTTCGGAACACCATGATCATGGCCGCCGCTGCCAGACCCACGGGAAGATGGGCCAGCATCATCAAGACAAGGGAGAGAAGCGCCAACGGGATCCCCGCCGAAACGACTGCGCCTCCGACGACCGCGTAGGCCACAAGGAGAAGGCACCCGCGGAATGCGCCCCACAGCGTTTCGTATCCGAGCAGTCCTGTCAGGAGGCGATGGAGACGCTCGGGGGTCGAAAGGAGGGACTCGAGCGTTCCCGACATGATCCCCCGGGACACCGCATTCGGGAGGGCACTCATCGTGATCGTGACCATCTGATGGACGACGATCCCCACCAGGAGAAAGCCGAAGTAGGCCTCTCCCTCGTCGGCAATGGACTCCGCGACCACCGGCTGGAGCGCATCCGACACGAGCCAGATCGGCACGAAGAGGGCCACCAGTCCCAGGAGCGACAGGACGATGTTCATCCGGTAGCTCACATGGGTGAGCCATTGGATGCGGATGAGGGAAAGGACGGCTCTCACGGGTTCAGGACCTCCCGTGCCGAGCCCGAAACGCGTTCAAGGAGATCTGCCAGGGAGAGGTCCACCCGACGGAAGCTGGCCACCGGGGCCCCGGCCTCCACGACCTGGGCCAGGTACTCCGCGGCCCCCTGCTCGTCGACAGGAAGAACGGAACGGATCGCGCACCAGCCCCCGCCCCCAACCGCCGGGGCGCCTTCCGATGGCCCCTGCCCTTCAGATTCCTGCTCGAGCCGGAGCCTGCGAACCCCTTCGACACGCCCCCCCAGGGCCTCGGCAACCCTTTCGAGGAGAGGCCGTGCGGAGACGCGCGTGACAACCTCGTACCGTCGCTCCTTCGCATCGGAGAGAACCTCCTCTGTCGGACCCACGGCGAGAAGCCTCCCTCCGTGCAGCACCCCCACCCGGTCACATAGCTCCGTAACCTCCTCATGGTCATGCGTGGCCAGGAGGACGGTGGTCCCGGTCTCCCGACCGACCCGATCCGAGAGGAACCTCCGGAAATCCCGGGCGGAGACCGGATCCAGCGACCGGGTAGGCTCATCGAGGAGGAGCACCTGGGGCTTCCCGAGGAGGGCGCGAGCGATCAGAAGTCGCTGCTTCATGCCCGAGGAAAAGAGCCCGACCTGCTTCCTCCCCGTGTCCGTGAGTCCCACGACCTCCAGAACTTCGGACACGCGCGATGCACGACGAGCGGCGGGAATTCCATACAGATCGGCATAGAGGCGAAGGTTCTCTGCGGCCGAGACCCGCCAGTACAGACTCCGCTCGTTCGGGATCACCGGCACCAGCGCCTTCCGGACTTCGGCGGGCCGAGCCACCACATCGTGACCGCCGACGCGTACCTCCCCTGAATCGGGAATCACGAGGGTCGCGAGGATCTTGAAGAGCGTGGACTTCCCCGCACCGTTGTGGCCGAGGAGGCCGAAGAACTCTCCAGGCGCCACGTCCAGATCGATCGCTTCCAGGGCAGGCCGGACGTCGCGCGCCGAGGGCTTCAGGACCGCGTCCCGCAGCGACCGCTGGACGCGGAACGCCTTGTGAACCCCCCGCATGGAGACGACCGGGTCCGCGGAACCTGTCTCCGTCACCCGTGCCATCCCTCGAGCTGTTCGGCCACCTGGTGAACTCTGGAGAGGTCGCGGACGACCTTGAGCCGGTAGACAGGAGCAGCGGCCACGATGGCAGAGCAGGCGTCCATGTGCACGCCTGCGAATCGGGGTCCGAGCATGGCGCCAATCTTCATCTGTCCCATAAGGAAGAGGGTGGCGGGCACCGGAGGAAGCGCCTCCCTCTCGCAGGCCGGCGCGCCGTGCTCCGTTCCGGGTTCCCATGGGTTCAGGAGGTAGATGGCTGCCAGGGGAGCCGCCTTCGAAAGCACCTGCTCCAGCGGAAGCGGCGGAAGGTTGATCTTCCCATCACGCCCCACCTGCAGACCCTGGTGCGACAGGGGGCCCTCCGGCCTCTTCGAGAGGTCCTCCTTCCGAACGCGGAGAGACTGGATTCCCGGCCAGGCCATGGCCCGGGCTTCCCGGGAGCCGGGGGGAGCGACCGGAAGGGAATCGTCCGTGACGAACCGCGCGCCACGCTCCATGAGGACCCTCGAAAGGGTGGACTTCCCGAAGTGCTTTGGAGCGAGGAAGGCGACGACCCCCGAGCCCATCTCCACGGCACTCCCATGAAGCACCACCCGTCCCGAAAGGTGAAGGGAGGTAGCGAGGACCCGCCCCAACAGGTGCGCTCGTCCGAAGTCCCACCAGGGCTCGGGGTTCGGCTTCCACCGGATGGTGCTTCCATCGAGGGAGAGCGAGAATACCCCGGTGTCGTGAACCCGGATCAGGTACCCTTCCGCATGGCGCTCCAGCCGGGCGGAGACGTCCGCATAGAGGGGCTCCTCCCCAAGCACTTCCGTTTCCCCCACCTGCGGCAGGTCGGCGACCACGTCGAAGGTCCAGCGAGGCGGGGCCGGTGGCACCCGGTGGAGCTCGGGAAGGAGAAGGGTCGAGGAAAGAGTTGCCCCGTACGCGAGGTAGTGCCCGGTGCCTTCCTCTGAGAAGGCACTCGTCCCGGCCCCGTCCCGAGCCCCAGCGCCGGTCACGAGCCTCGCCCCCCCTGGATCCCGCTGCGAGAAGGGGGAGCCGAAGCCCAGGAGAGGTCTCCCGGCATCCCCTCGGATCCGGATAGAGGAAGGAAGGTCCCCACGTAGAGGGGGTCATCCCCTATGACCGACCCCTTCCACTCCACCCACGCATGGGCTTCGAAAACCCCACGGGCCCTGCGGACGCCGATCCGGATCCGCCCTCCGGAGAGACCGTCCCGGTCGAGAAGATCCATGAGGGCCAGGGAGCGTACGAGGCAGAGACCTCGCCCGACTCCAAGGCGGGCCACGCGTTCGACTGCGAGGGCCCTGGCGACGACAGCCGGTGCAGGGGGGGCCTGAAGGGCGACCTCGCGCATGGGTCGGTCCGGATCCATGGGGTCGCGCTCCGGCCTTTCAATCCACGACCGAACCGGGCGCGCTCGCTCCGGATCCGGAGGAGAGGAGGTCGGCTGTCCGGAACGAAGGCCCGCGGCCTGCACTTCGCGAAAGAGCTGGCCGGTGGGGGTGCGCCGCACCCGTCGACGAGCCCGGAAAACCGCCGCCTGGGCGCGAACCAGGAGCACCCAGCCTCGCGGTCCGGCAAGGAGAAGTTTTCGGAGGGGGTTCAGCACGGAGACAGCGGGTCCGGGAGGCGATCGGAGGACGGACCCTTCGGGCACCGAGGTCCGCCGGCCTCAGGGCGAGGCGCTGGAGGAAGGTACCACGAGTTCGTTCTCGAGGAGAGCATCGAGAAACTCGCGGGCATCCGTCTCGAGCTCCTGGCGGGGGTGATCCGGGTATGTGGCGGCCAGTGCATCGACCACCTCCAGAAGCGTCCCGGACTCGGTCTCGAGCAGTGCCCAGATCTGCACCCCGACGGGGTTCAGACCGAAGTATACCTCGGTCCGAGTACAGAAGAGGACGGCGCCCTCGTCCATTTCCTTGAAGATGACGGAGTCGCTGCGTCGAGGAAGGCGTTCGTCCGGAGTTGGATGCACGGATCTCGTCAGGGTCGGGGTCAGCGAGGAATTGGAGTACCGCAAGTGAGGGATGACCCCTACAATGTTGGCTTGGGGCCGCAACACCAAGGCCCCATCGACCAGCGGTCAGTTACGCAAACGGGAAACGCCCGGCAGGGCTCGCTTGCGCGAACCCTGCCGGGCGCCCTGACGTCAGGAGGACGTCGGACCGGTGATCAGATCGGCAAACCAGTTGCCGGTCGTGTCGCCGGAGGCGGGGAAAGACCCGCCGCGCGTGAGCTCCCGGAACGATCCGAAACGCTCGAGCGAAGGCTTCTTGTACATGGAGCCCCCTTCAATGAGGGTGAGGGTGATGAGGATCCGACCCGGAAGGACCGAACCCTCGGACGAGGCCGATGCGACCATCGGGGCCTTTGAATCGCAAGTTCGGGGCCATAATCGACCGAAGCCACGTTTCCGTCGAGAGCGTGCAGACGAGATCGAAGTGCCAGGCCGAAAGGAGCCCGTCGGACCCTCGGGCGAGCCGGGCGAGGCTGCGGCTGTCAATGATCCCCGCCTCGTCCAGGAGCCAGGTGGACACGCCCAGTTCGTCCACCCAGCGCCGGACCTCGGCAGGAAAGCGTCGCCCGAAGTACTCCGTCGGGACCCCGGTCTTGTACCGTGAGGGCCGGGGATCCACCAGGAGATCGGGGAGCCGGCCTCGCATGGCCTCGCGCAGCAGGACCTTCCCCTCGCCCGGCCGATTGAACTCTTCCGTCGGTCTCGACAGTGCGAACTCCACGAGCCTCCGGTCGAGGAGGGGCGCCCGAAGGTCTACACCCACCCGGCGCACCATGGCATGGAGGTTGGCTGTGACCTGGGTGAAAAGGGGGTCCAGAATCATCCAGGCCCGCGATGCCCCGGTGCGCGTACGATGCCGAGCGTGAAAGATCTCCCGGTAGCGCGCACGGCTCTCACGGAGAAGTGCGTGCACGGCGGCGGGGTCGACCGAGACCCAGGGGGGTACCGAGCGCTCCCCCGGCCAGGCAAGGGGGGCCCGACCAACGGCCCCCCCCACGACGGCCACGAACTCCGGTGCCAGGGCCGGGCGGAGGCAATACCTCCAGAAGTGGTGGGCACCGGCATACCCTCGCGACCGGAAGGCACGCCGGAGCTCGGGCAGTCGCCCTCCGAGGAGGAGGTCCGCCATCATCACGTCGTCCGACACGAAGAAGACATTGTCTCCGCCGTGGCCGGTCAGGAGGACGGTCGACCCCCCTTCCCGGGCCGCCGCGGCGAGTGCCAGGTTCTGTCCCTCGAAGGAGTGGCCGAAAGGGTGACTCCAGCCCCTCGCCCGTGCGGCCACCCCTTCGAAAAGCGGGATGTCACCCGTGTCGATCCATTGGATCGGTAGCGACACGTGGTGGGACACGGCCTCAATGTAGAGGCGCTCATCGCCCCGGTCTCCGGCAGGATACCCGAGCGAGAGGAGGCGCACCGGTTCGTCGACATGGGGAGAGCCAGGGGCCCGAAGAGCCCCCAGGACGGCGGTAGAGTCCTGCCCCCCGCTCAGTGCGAGGGCGGTCCGCCCCGGGACGACCCGCTCGGCCGAGGCGTCCCGAATCAGGTGGCCCAGGTATTCGGCAGCCTCCGCATGGCTCGCCCGTGCAAGTGCCTGATCGGGGGCCGCGTCCCAGTATCGGCGAGCTGTCGGGGAGGCCGAGGGGTCGGGGAGGAGGATCCGGCACCCAGCCGGGAGTTCCCGAACCCCCGTGATGGCAGAGTGCTCTCCGGATCCGGGGCGAAAGAGGGTGGAGCGGAGAGCCCCCTCCCTATCGTAGGGGAGCCCCGACCCCCAACCGGTCAGCCCCGCTGCACCTGGGGGAAGGGTAGCCACCGCGACCCCGCCGCCCTCCTGTCGGTAGAACAGGGGCCTCAGGCCGAAGGGGTCCCGGGCAAGAAGGAGCCTCTCCTCCGCGGGATCCCAGGCCACGAAGGCGAAGTCCCCCTCCAGAAGCTGAGGGGCGCGGGCACCGAAGGCGCAGATCGTCGCGGCGATGAGGTCCGCTGGGGCGGCGGACCGGGGCTGGACCCGGCGAGCGCGCAAGCGCCGAAGAAGGTCCTCCTGGTAGTAGAGAACAGCATCTGCCACAACCACCACACCGGAAGGGGGATGGGTACCCACCACCCAACCATCCTCCTCCCCGGCCACCGCCGCGGCCATGTGCCGGAATGGACCCGAAAGGGGGAGAGCTCGGGTGCAGATCTCCCGCGAGCCAGAGCCTCCCGAACCGCCAAGCATCATGGCAAGGTGGCCGCCAAGAACCTCCGTTGAGCCCGGCGTCCCCGCGCCCGGTCCGAAATGGGCGACGAGGCCGCGAAGCCTCATCGCGTCAGAACCCAGCTCACGTGGCGGGCCCCCGATCCGATCCGTGCCCACGGGGAATCGGTGCTTCGAGAAGGACCGCCCTCCTCCCCGGAGAAACGTGGGCCGACCTGAAGCTGGGCGAAGGAATCGTCATTGCTCCACGGCCGCCGCCCCATCACACCCGCGCGCTCGGGACGGAGCGCGAGCTCCCACGCCCAACGGCTCACCCTCAGGGGGATCCGGGCCTGCAGATCCACGGCCCGGGCTGCGAAGTGGCGAACCAGCCGGCGCCGGACCCAGCGAGGAACGGGAGGGGCCGGGAGCCCAGCATGCCAGGGGGGAACGGGGACCCCGGCGAAGCCCCGGGCCATCTCCACCGTCCACCACACCATGCCGTGCGCCCGGGCGTGCTCCATGCGCGCGAGTGCTTCCGGTCGACTCCATCGCGGCTCCGCGAGGAGGACCGCAAGATCGCGGAACGCCTTCCATGTCCCGAAGGCCAGCATGTGGGACCATGCGTAGTGGGTGCACACGTGGAGCAGGAGGTCCGCCGCATCCGGCACCCGAACCACGGATCGCCCCGGGAGAAGGGGGGAGCGCCTCCAGAGGTCGGAAGGTCCCAACCCCCGGGGCTCCCACGTTCCCGAGATCCGCGTGTGAAGGTCGAGCCCCAGGTTCAGGGCGGTGCCATCGGTGAGGGGAGGAAGATGGTGGTGATCCGCCTCCGGAAACGCTTCCTCCGCGAACCCCTCTGGCAGGCGCCATCCAAGCCCTTCCGCCACCTTCCGGGCCCGGTGCGCGTGGGCTGGGGGTACAAGGAGGTCCAGGTCGCCCATGGGGCGATCGGAAAAGGAGGGGTAGATGGTCCGGGCCATGGCCGCCCCCTTGAGGAGAAGGACCGGAATCTCCGCTCCTTCAAGGGCGTCGAGCAGCTGTTCCAGGCGCTGCTCCAGAACCATGGCCCGGAAGGCCTCCACCTGCGCCACCCGACCCAGGTGGGCCAGCACCGCCTCGGGGACCACCCCCGAATGGTCCTTCGCGAGGAGGTGATGAAGCCGGGCCACCGCCTTCTCCCGCTCTGCGAGGAGGACCACGAGCTGCCAGTTGAGGGGGCGGGCGAGGATCTCTTCCAGCGGGGCCGGTTCTTCCCCCGCGAAGAAGCCCGATGCCCCACCCCCCTCGCCTCGGGCTCCCGCCTCCCCTGCCCCACGCTCCCCCTCGGACGGCCCTGCCGACCGAAACACAAGGCGCGCCTCGTCGGGAAGGGGCGGAAGGTGGGCGGGGCGGTTCATGCGAGCACGGTTCGAGGTTCCGGTTCCGGGAGCCGAGGGCTTGAGAAATCGGACCGCAGGGTCCGGGTCGGCGTGGATCGATGTGGAGGGAAGCGTCGGACCGGGGTCAGGGTGCCTCCGTCTCCCCGTCCGGCTCACCCGGTCCTCCTCTGAACCTACGCAAGGGGCGTGACACCACGCACGCGTTCACCCCCCCCACTCCCATGGAGAGCTTCCCCATGGGGGCTGGAGGCGCCGGACAGGCGGCGTCAAACACCCACTTTCCGTGGACCGTCCCGATTTCCTGGTTCAGGTCTTCCCTGGTCAGGGGGGTGGGGTAGAGCACACCCCGTTCCACCCCCAGGTACTGGGCCGTGAGCTCCCACCCTCCCCCGGCGCTCATGCCATGGCCAAAGGTCCCCTTTCGGGCCGTGACGAGGACCTGTTCGGGCACAACCCCCCGAAGGGTATCGACCTCGAGGAAGTCCCCCGGCGTGGCGGTGGCGTGCAGGTCCCAGCTCCCCAGCTCGCCGGGCTCGACGCCGGCCTCGGCCAGCGCCATCCGGATGGCGTCGGTGGGCCCTTCTCTCGAGGGGGTGATGATGTGATCCGCATCGGAGGAAACCCCCACCGCCAGCGGCTCCATCCCCAGGGGTCGCATCCCCTTCCCCTCCATGAAGCTCCGCTCGCCCAGGACCCACACCACGGCCCCCCCCGCCACATGGGTCCCCCGGAGTCCGGTGAGCGGACGGGAGGTCTTCCCTCCGGCGGCAAGGACACGGGCCCCGTAGAAGGCGCCCACACTGAGGGGGTGTGGGGGCGGGTCCGTGGCCCCGATGACCACGGCCCGGGCTTCTCCCCGGCGAATGGCATCCATGCCCAGCTTGAGACAGACCCCGAAGGTGGAGCACGCCGCCACCGGGGCGTAGGCCAGTCCCGTGATGCGCCCGAGCATGCTGATCTGCGCGGCGGGGGTGTTCTGGATGTTCCAGAGCACGTTCGCCGAGACGCCGCTCCAGGGGGGAGTCGGGGCTCCCCACGCCTCCAGGAGCTTCGCCTTCTTTCTCTCCTTTTCCCGGATGACCCGCACTTTGCCACCCTCCACCTCGCCTCCCACCGGAATGGATTCGATGGCCGAGAGCGCTTCCAGGAAGGCGTGCAAGGCGCCGGACCGCCCGGCCCAGTAGCGGTACCAGATCAATCGGGCATCGGCCGCGGCGTCAGGGTCGTCCAGGGTGGCCGGGTTCACCGGAAGCTCCGGATGCTCGGACGCCGAGCCCTCCGGGTCTGCCAGGTACCCGGTCAGGGCCTCGTTCCTGGAGGGGTCCGCCCAGAAGCGGTCCCAGTCCCGCTGGGTACGGGCCAGGGAAAGAGAAGCATCGTGGAGGGTCGGGAGGGCTCCAAGCCCCGTACCCACATAGACATGGGCCTGGTTCCCGAGAGAGCGGAGGGTCTCCTCCATCTCCTCGTTCTGCTCCAGCGACTGGAGAAAGGCGCCCACGGCATAGAGCGTGGTGGGATCCATCTTTCCGGAAAGCTGGGAGAACCGGTTGGCAGGAAAACGGGCCTCGATCCAGGGGCGGTAGCGTTCGAAGTCGAAGGAAGGCTTCCCAACCAGGAAAGGGTCCGGCCCGAACCCATTGAACGGTGCGAGCCAACTCCCGGCCCCCTCCAGGTTCCGCGCGAAGCTCTCGATGTCGGGAGAGCGGGGGGCCACGATCCCCCATCCGTACACGCCAATCTCCACAGCGTCCTTCGTCACGTCATCGTTCTCCATGTTCCCGGGGATGCCAAGGCTTCGGGAAAGTCACCCTTTTCGCCCCGCTCCGCCACCCGTGAGCGGAACCCGTGACGAGGTGCGGGGTGGGCGGGAGGGTCCATCGCCCGGCGGGGGGGGACGCCTCCCCCTCTCCGTGCCCCTCCGCGAGCGACCCCGGACGTCACCACGAACCTCCCCTGCCACGAGGAGCCTGGCATGCAGGACACCCCCGAGACGTCTACCTACGCCCCGGCCGACCTGAGCCTCGAGGCCGCGGTCGAAACCGTCACCACCTTCGCCACCGAGTTCGGTCTCAAGATCATCGGGGCGGTAGTCCTCCTGGTGGTGGGAGCCTGGATCGCGCGACGGGTCCGCAACGGCCTCCAGGGGGGACTCGTCCGGGGGGGACTTGATGCGACCCTGGTCCCCTTCGTGGCGGCCATGGTCTACTGGGGGCTCATGACCTTCATCGTAATTGCCGTGATCGGCATTCTGGGGGTACCCACCGCCCAGTTCGTGGCCGTGATCGGTGCGGCCGGGCTCGCTGTGGGGCTGGCGCTCCAGGGCACGCTGTCGAACTTCGCCGCCGGTGTCATGCTCCTCATCTTCCGCCCCTTCAGCGTGGGGCACTGGGTAGAGGTGGCGGGGACGGCGGGAACGGTGAAGGAGATCAGCGTCTTCTCGACGATCCTTCACACCGGCGACAACATCCGGGTGACGGTGCCCAATTCCCAGGTCTATGGCCAGACGATCCGGAACTACTCCGCCAACCCGACCCGGCGCATCGACCTCGTGATCGGGGTGGGCTACGACGACGACCTTCAGGTGGCGAAGGAAACCATGCTCCGGGTCCTGACCTCGGATGCACGGGTCCTGGAAGACCCGGCCCCCAACGTGCAGGTGCACGAGCTGGGCGACTCCTCGGTGGACTTCATTGTCCGGCCCTGGTGCAACTCGGGCGACTACTGGGCGCTGCGCTGGGACCTCATGCGTGCCCTCAAGGAGGAGCTGGAGGCGGCCGGGTGCAACATCCCCTTCCCGCAGCGGGATGTGCACCTGCACAGGGTGGGGGAGTAGGGCTCAGGACCCATCCCCGAAGAAGGGGAAGCCGGCGCACCGCCGCGACTCCTTCTCTCGCCTGGGAAGCTAGTGTGGCGTCGCCGAGGTGTCGCTGCTATTCGAGGTCCGATGTATCCCGCCCTGCGGCGTTGCTCCTCCTCGCCGTAGCCCCGCTACGCCTCCTCGTCCCGCCTTAGCAGGATTGCGCGCCTCGGTCCTCTCGGTCGCTACCGAACTTCGGCGACACCACACGAGACCGTGGGCGGAGTTCAGGCACGAAGTCTGCTTGAGGAAAGGGGCGTCCCCACGGCGGTGCATGCGCCGAAGGCAGGCATGTAGGGCCTGCTGTCTCCCTCCAAGCCCCTGAGATGCTGAAGAAATCGGCCCCGCTTCTCCTGGCTCTGGCGGCCACCCTGTTCGTCCTTGCCTTGAGCGAGGGCCTTATCCGGGTCGTGGCGCCGCAACAGACCCTCGAGATCCGCCCAGACCTGTATCGTCCCGTGGAGGGGCTGGGCTGGGCGCATCAGCCCAACGTATCGACGACGATCAACACAGGGGAAGGCCGGGTCCACGTCTACACCGATGATCGTGGGTTCAGGGTCGGACCCGATGGACCCGTGAACGGCGAGCAGTCCGTGCTCATTCTCGGGGACTCCTTCATGGCTGCCCTCCAGGTGGAGTACGAGGACAGCCTGGCTGGGCTGATGGAGGCTGATCTTCAGGCGACCCTGGGTCGTCCGGTGGGGGTCCGGAACTCCGGGGTGGGCGCTTGGGATCCACCACACTACCGGCTAATGGTGCGCGAGGCACTGGCACGGGAGCCCGCGAATCTGGTTCTGGTGTCGGTCTACCTAGGGAATGATGTGGTCGACTGGGACATCCCCTACTTCGATCCCCGTCAGCCAACGCCCGTGCCGACCTTTCGCCTGCCGCGCTCACTGGCTGCTGGTGAATGGGTCGATGCCCTGGGTCGGCCCATCGACTTTCGGCTGCGGCGCTCATCACATTTCTACCTGTTGCTGCGGGGGCAATTCGTTGGGATCCGGATGCGGATGGGACTGACCAGTGTCTATTTTCCCGAGGAGTTCCTGGCAACTGAGGCGGACTCGCATCGGTGGGAACTCACGGCCGGCATGCTTCATGAGGTCGCGGAGGAGGCGGAGCGGCATGGCGTGCCGGTGCTGTTCCTCTTCGTTCCGACGCATTTTCAAGTGATTCCGGAGGAGCTGGACCGTCACGTCCGATCCTTTGGCCTCGACTCTCTTGAGGTCCGGATCGACCAGCCCAATCGACTGCTGGGAACGCTGCTCCGGGAGCGTGGGCATCGCGTCGTCGATGTCCTTCCCGCGCTGAGGGAGGTGGCAGCTCGTGGTGAGCGGCCCTATGGTCAGATCGACACCCATTTCAACGAAGTGGGGCATCGCGTTACGTGGGAAGCCATCCGAAATACGGTTTTCCACGCACTTCAGGACCCTTCAGCCCCCATGGAAAGCGAGAACGATGGCTGACCCATCCATCTGGATCCTCGGTATCTCCGCCTACTACCATGACAGCGCTGCGTGCCTGGTTCGTGACGGTGAGATCGTGGCTGCCGCCTCGGAGGAGCGATTCACCCGGAAGAAAGGCGACAGTGGTTTCCCTGCTGAGGCTGTTCGCTTCTGCCTGAACCACGGAGGGATCGCGCCATCGGACCTCTCGGCCGTCGGGTTCTACGACAAACCGCTTCTCAAGTTCGAGCGCATCCTCGAGTCCTACCTTGCGGTGGCACCGCGAGGCTTTCGCCAGTTCCTGAAGGCCGGCCCACTCTGGATCAAGGAGAAGCTCTACACCGACCGCGAGCTTCGAGACAACCTCCCGGGCTATGAGGGGGAGATCCGCTACGCCGAGCACCACGAGTCTCATGCTGCGAGCGCCTTCCTACCGTCCCCCTTTGCCGAAGCCGCAGTCCTCACGATGGACGGGGTCGGAGAGTGGGCATCGTCCACGATCGCCATGGGCCGGGATGGCGATCTCGAGATCCTGCGCGAGCTGCGCTGGCCGGACTCCCTTGGTCTCCTCTACTCGGCGTTCACGTACTACACCGGATTCAAGGTCAACTCGGGCGAATACAAGGTCATGGGCCTCGCGCCCTATGGGGAACCGGTGTTCGTGGAGCGGATCCTGAACGAGGTCATGGACTTGAGGGAGGATGGGTCGTTCACCCTCAACCAGCGGTACTTCAACTACCTCGCCGGTCTCACCATGACGAGCCCGGCTTTCCACGACCTGTTCGGTGGCCCTCCCAGAAAGCCCGAAACCCGCATTTCCCAGCGCGAGATGGATCTCGCCCGCTCCGTCCAGGTGGTCACGGAGGAGGTCATGCTCCGGATGGCCCGCACCGCCCATGCCCTCACCGGTTCTCGCAACCTGTGTCTGGCGGGGGGCGTTGCACTCAACTGTGTCGGAAACGGGAGGATCCTCCGCGAGGGCCCCTTCGAGAACCTGTGGATCCAGCCCGCTTCCGGAGATGCCGGCGGGTCCCTGGGGGTGGCCTCGCTGATCTGGCATCGGGAGTTCGCAGGGGGCCGGCGACTCGTGAACGGCCACGACGGAATGAAGGGAGGATACCTTGGACCGGCGTTCACGGCGGTCGAGACGCGCCAGGCGCTGGGGGAAAGCAACGCGGTTTTCGAGGAGCTGGACGAAAGGGACGTGATCGATCAGGCCGCCGACGCGCTGGCTGCGGGGAAGGTCGTCGGGTGGTTCCACGGCCGCATGGAGTTCGGGCCGAGGGCCCTCGGTGCGCGCAGCATTCTTGGGGACCCTCGAAGCCCGAAGATGCAGTCCCAGATGAACCTCAAGATCAAATTCAGGGAGAGCTTCCGACCCTTCGCTCCTTCTGTGCTCCGCGAGCGCGTTTCCGACTACTTCGATCTGGATTCTGACTCCCCGTACATGCTTCTCGTGGCCCCGGTTCGGGAAGATCGCCGAATCCCGTTCACAGACGACGAGCAGTCGCTCTTCGGAATCGAGAAGCTCAATGTGCCCCGTTCGGATATCCCGGCGGTCACCCATGTCGACTACTCGGCGCGGGTTCAATCGGTGGATGAGGAACGGAACGGAGCCTACTACCGTCTCATCGCCGCGTTCGAACAGAGGACGGGATGTCCGGTGGTGGTGAACACCTCGTTCAACGTCCGCGGAGAACCCATCGTATGCACCCCGGAAGACGCCTACCGCTGCTTCATGCGCACGGACATGGACGTACTGGTGATCGACTCCTTCTTCCTTCGAAAGGAAGACCAACCTGAGTGGCACGAGGAGAGAACGTGGACCGAAGAATTCCCTCTCGACTGACACCGAACGAGGGCCGCAAGTTCGCTTTTCCTGTGGGTCTCGCCTTCGGGGTCCTGGGCGGCATCCTCTACTGGCGAGGCTTCATGCCGGGGGTCTGGGCCACCTGGACCCTCTCCGCACTCCTTCTCGTGGCTGGGCTACTCATTCCAGCCTACCTGGGCCCCGTGTACAGGGCGTGGATGGGGCTGGCCCTGGCGATCTCGAAGGTGACGACGCCCATCTTCATGGGCATCGTCTACTTTCTGGTCCTCACGCCCGTCTCGTTGATCATGCGGGTCGTTCGATACGATCCCTTGAGAAGGCCTGATGACCCGAAGAGCTTCTGGTTCGAGCGCTCGGAACAGGAAGGGCGCAAGAGCGACCTGCGCCGCCAGTTCTGAGTTTTGTCACCCCGTCCCCATCCCGGGAGTCCTGATCATGAGTGTTGCACGTGAACTCTGGGCCTACATGAAGGTTCGCAAGAAGTGGTGGCTTCTTCCCATTATCGTGGTGCTCTTCCTTGTGGGAAGCCTCCTCGTCTTCGCACAGGGCTCTGCGCTTGCACCCTTCATTTACACGATCTTCTGACTCCGGTGGAGGGCGGTTCCAGGCCGCCCCCTACCGCGTTCCCGGCACGGTGGGCCCGGTGCGCTGGGGGGCCAGGGAGTCGGGGGTGACCCCTCGGGGCGGAATCACTTCCACGGCGTCCCGGTCCAGACGCCCTGCGTAGCGCTCCACCACCATCCGCTCGCCCTGGCGGCTCATGTCCATGGACTCGGCCAGGAGGCGGGCGGCCTCCTGCGGTGCATGGAAGCCGCGCGACCCTTCCGAGAAGATGAAGTCGAGGCGCCACTGGGCGCTCCGCTGCATCTGGAGGGCCTCGGCGAGTTCGGCATCGGAGGCGCCGAGGGCGCGGGCGGCGGCAAGCACGGTGATCAGGTCGGTGAGGGCGTCGGCAGCCCTCGAAATGAGGGCGTCGGTCCGATCCTGAATGCGGTGAACCCGGGCCATCAGGTCGCCTTCGGCAATGGAGTGGCAGGTCTGACAGGACCGGTTCACATTGAGAAGGGGGCTCCGGACATGGTGGTCCGAGACCTTTCTCGCCCCTTCCCGCTGGTAGGGCATGTGGCAGTCGGTGCAGGCCACCCCGGCGGCGGCGTGGGTCCCCTGGCTCCAGAGCTCGAACTCCGGATGCTGGGCCTTCAGCATGCCGCCTCCGGTGGTTCCGTGGGTCCAGTCGCTGAAGCCGATCTCGTCGTAGTATTCCTCCATGTCACCGGCCAGAAGCCCCCGGGACCATGGGTAGGTGACCGCCTGGTTGTTTTCGGGGTCGAAGTAGTACTCCACATGGCACTGGGCACAGACGAAGGAGCGCATTTCCTGCCGCGACGCGTCGCGATTCACGTCGTAGTTGGGGATGCCTTCGTGGGCCTTGAGCGCAGCGATCCCCACCTTGAAGGCCGGGCGGGTAATGCGAAGTTCCATCGTTTCGGGTGTGTGGCAATCCATGCACGACACCGGGTGCTCCACCAGGGGGTTTCCGGAGGCATCCTGGAGGAAGCGCGCCTCCTCCCACGGCATCCCGCTTGTTTCGATGAACCCCGCCATCACATCACCATTCCCCACGTACTCGTACAGGGGCATGACGGCGGCATGGCAGTGGAGGCAGGCACCCGGCTGCGGGCGCTGGGCCACCCGCTGGGTCCAGTCCTGGTCGTGGAGGGTGTAGGCGTGTCCCCGCGACTCCCGGTAGTCGATGGAGAAGGCATGCCCCGACCACATGGCCCGCAGCCAGGGATAGCTCTCGAGCTTCTGAACGGGAATGGCGTCGGAGCCTCCGTAGCGCGTCCGCTCCCAGTCGGTGGTGCGGAGGTAGCTCTCGTATTGACTGGGCCAGTTCACTCCCCACACGGAGGGATCGGTGGTCTGATCATCCACCGCCACCAGAAGGTCGTAGGGCTGCCGTGCCTCTCCCTTCCGCTCTCCGATGTTGACCAGGAGGGCTCCCACCAGCCCTGCCACCACGAGCCCGCCCACGAAGAAGGCGGCAAGGACCCCCACCGAAACCGAACGCTCAGCGCCAGGCGGCATGCCCGACCTCCCTGTGGCAATGCAGACAGGTGGCGCCTCGCCCGTCGAGCTGGTCCGGGAGCACTTCGTGGACCATGTCGGCATGGCACGCCACACAGTTTGCGTGGACGATGTCGCGATTCCTGGGCTTGATCCGGATCGGTTCCGGATGGTTCTGGAAGGTGAAGGCCCAGGAGTGGAAGAAGCCGTTGTCGGCCTTGGAGACCCACCTGTGAATGGGCCCCTTGGGCAGATGGCACGAGTTGCAGGTGGTGACTGCGTGGTGCGTGCTCTTCACCCAGGAGTCGAACTGCTCGTTCATGATGTGGCAGTTCGTGCAGGCCGCCGGATCGTCGGAGAGGTACGCCGTGCCCTCGCCGTAGTGGAAGGTCAGCCCACCGAGCCCCAGCACCAGCCCCAGGAGTCCGGCGGCGGCGAGGAGGAGGAGGGAGACCTGTCCGGCGCGATCGACCATGACGGCGGCGTGGCGGGTCGAGGGATGACGATCTCGGCGGCGATCCGCAGATCTCTCGCCGAAAGCTCCCTTCTTACTTACGACACCGCGAGCCTGAGCGCAAGGAAGCGCCCAACACCCTCACTCTGGACGGTTTTTCCGCGCATCCCAGATGAGGTACCCCAGGACCACCACAAGAACCACGAGGGTCAGGAGGGCCTTGGCGGGGCCGAGGGGGAAATCGGAAGGTGCGTCCATGTCCGGGACGTGTCGAAAGGTGAGGGTTCGGGTCCCTGCCCCATGCTCCGGCGAAGGGATGCTCCGGTCGAGGCCCGGATGGAGCGAGAACCCCCTTCCAGTCGTGGGGGAACCCGAAGAGAAAGTCCTTGTCACGAGCGGGGAACTCGAACCCCCTCGCGGCTCTCGAGGTTTCCAGGGCCCTGGCAGGCTTGTGCGTCACTCGCACGATAAGCGCGGCCAGATCCGATGACCGTCCGTCGCCGGCGAAGCAGCACCGGGGTCCCGGGGGCGCTGATCGGGCTCCCCATGGAACGGTCTCGAAGCAATCCTTCAAGGGATGTAGGGAGATATCCGAGGTCCGATGACGCGGGTCAGGGATACCGGGAGCCGTTGCCAGACCTTGGTAGCCAGGGAGAAACCACGATCCTGAGGTGAAGGCGGCTTCGCTACATCACCCGGAGAATGGACCATCCACGGAAGGGGATGGCTCTCTCCTCCCCAGGAGAGCTTGAACTCATGGGTGCCGGCACCGGGAGTGGACCGGCCGAAATTGAACGTGCGTACTCCGATGCCGATGACCCTTTCCATGATCCTCCAGTACATGAGCATGTTCGGGTTCAATCGATTGTGCTCCCGTAGGGAAGAGGACCACGTTATTTCGAACTCATCGTGATGAACAAAGCCGCACCCAGCTGCAATCGGACGATCCTCTAGATAGGCGCATGAGAAGAGGACCCTGTCCCCGAACACCTCGGGCAGTTTGTGGAAGAACGCCTCCGGAAGGACAGGCGTTCCCAGATCCCGCATGTTCCTCGAGAAGACCTCGTAGAAGTCACGGACGAGGTGGGTACCGAAGCGGACCTCGATCCCCTCCTTCTCCGCACGACGCAGCTTGGTTCGAAACTTCGACTTGAAGCCTTCGTTCCACAACGTCTCCGGCTCTTCGGGAAGCGGCAGCAGAACGAGGACCTTCCGAGGGTTCAGGGCAAGCGGGAGGGCCAACTCGTGGCGGGTCCGCAACTCCAGAAGATCGGACCCGATCTCTTCCGCAAGGCGCAGCGCGGTCCGGGCCAGGGCTCGACACGCGACTTCGGTACCGATCGGCCCTCCATAGTTGAGAAACGGGACGGAGATCAGGTAGTCGCCGAAGAGTCGGCTCCGCACCCGAACCAGGGGGAGCACCCCCTCGAGATCGCCGTCCTTCGTGCGCGCCTCGAGAAAATGACAATCGTGCCCCATCAGGTCACCAAACACCTGGGACCACCCGGCAAGGTGACAGAAGCTTGCGGTTGGAGACCTCCCGACGAAGGGGTCCCAATCCGGGGATGGGGCTCCCCGGACGTCGACGTTCGGTTCCCGCGCATTTGCGAGGGACAGGTCACGTGGTTGAATGTGGTCCGATCCGGAGGTCACTGAAGATTTCTCCGGGCGATCCCCTCGAGCCCTGAAAGGTCCAACTGTCCATGGGGACCGGGTTCGAAACCACCGAACCCGTGAACGGGCGAATTCCTCCCCATCATCCATCGCAGGACCTCCTGCGCAACCAACGCGTTGCCATGCTCATTCAGATGACCATCGTACATCTGGAAGGCATACGGACGCCGATTCTCCAGAAATACCGGCATGAGATCGAGATAGGGGACGTCGTGCCGTTTGGCGAGGTCGATGAAGAACTCACCTTCGGGGTAGCGGCCTGCCATGACCTCCATCTTGCCCGGGAACACGATCGCGGCCATCGGTATCTCTTCCAGCTCATCAAGCAGCATCAGGAACAGCGCCTCGTAGGTGGACTTGAGCGAGTCGGCGAGTTCGCGGTCCGCCTCTCCCACGAGAACAGACCACCGGTCCAGAACATCGTGAGACCGGCCGGCCTGGATGTTGCGCGCGAAGAGATGGTACGCAACGAACCGAACGCTTGCCGAACCAGGAACGCGTCGTCGGATGACGTCGCGCCAAGCACCCTCGTTCTCGGAAGCGTCTTTCGGGTCGCGGCGCGCCTCCTCCGGTCCCCGATCCCCCCCAAGGAGCGACTGGAGGTCGGTCTGGGTGAGGTCCGTGAGGTCGTTCTGATACTGTCCCACGATCACGATGTCGGGCTCAAGGAAGGCTCGGAGAGCCATGAAGTGACGGAGTTGTCGGTCGATGGTGGAGGCACGTTCACCGGCGTTGAACAACTCGATGCAACGGCCAGGGAGGGCCTGAGAGATCCCCCGGCGGAGGAGCGAGACCCATGAACGGTGACCATCCACCGTGTCGCCGAAGGTGAACGAATCGCCGAGGAGGAGTACATGGAAACACCCTTCGGGCTTGCGCACGCTCAGAAAGTCCCGATCAGGGAAGCCCTGACGGTTCAGGGAGGTGGTCGCGACCGTTCCGGGGAAGCGACCGATCTGCATGAGGTATTCGTAGGGTTCACCGGTGACCGGATCGTGATTCACCTGGAGATGCCGATAGGTTAGGCCGGCAGCCACGAATTCAAGGATCAGGAGCAGGAGGATGGCCGGCGCGAGGGCAACGACAGCGAGCTTCGCGTGTTTCTTCATGCTTGGTGGCGCCTCTTTCCGCAGCCAGGATCAAGGGTGAACCGTGACCGAACGCGGTGCCAGGTTCGTTCCAGTCTCGGCGCCGAGGCCTCGGAGCCGCACGCCCCCACCGCCGATAGGGGATGGTTCATGCGGGCTGACGCCGGGACGGCTGCCATCGCGTCATCCTGCGTCCCAGCGCAAACGCAACGGCAGCATGCAGGATCGCAAGGTTGGCGACAGCGAAGAAATGGATCGTTCTCAGGGGGCCCCAGGACCGGAGGGGAGCAAAGAGATGCGCCACCCCGGCAAGTCCCCAGAACAGGACCTGAGGTATCAGGACAAAAAGCCATCGTGCGTCGAAGGCCACCAGGCCGGCCGACGCCGCGAGGACCAGGAGCATGAAACCCGGAGCCGCCCAGCGCATGACCTTGTGACTCCACAATTGCCAGGCGAACCCTCCCATGCGGGGAGAGAGGGCGGTTCGATGCCGGGCAAGCCCTGTCATTCCACGGAGCACGGTGCGCACCTTTCGCGTGTACTCGAGGCCGGGGTTGGAGAGATCTCGGTAGAACCCGTGCACGTCGGGGGCATTGACGGCCCTCAGGCCCGATCTGGAACAGTTCAAGGCGGTCACGAAGTCGCTGGGAGAGGCTGTGTCCCAAGGGGTACAGACCTCCCGTCGGGCGGCAAAGAACGACCCCGAAAGACCCACAAGACCTGCGAGCCGAGATTCGAGTCGCCGCACGGACATTTCGTATCGAACGTAGGCACCCTCGCCGGTCACAGCCCCGTTAGACGACAGAAAGCGGTCCTCGCTGGACACCGCTCCCACCGTAGGATCGGCAAAATACCCCGCCAGGGTGCGAAGCGAGTCTGGAGAAAGCTCTGTTCCAACATCCGTGAATACCAGCACGTCCCCCTGGGCGGATTCGATTGCCAGTCTCTGCGCCTCCTCCTTGCCCTGGCGCTGAGGCGAACGAACGAGCCGCATCCGTCCGGGATCCTCCTTGACCCATCGTCGAACCACGTCGTCTGTACCGTCGTCGCTCGCGTCTGATGCGACAATGATCTCCAGCGATGGGTACTCGATAGCCAACGAGTTCCGAATCTTCCTGTCGATCCGTTCCGCTTCGTTGAAGGCTGCGATGATGAGCGACATCGGAGGGGGCGAAGTGAGCGCTTCCGGCTTCGCCCCCCCCGCACGATTCGCAGGCGCGGGTGCACGCGGCCCGGCCGCGATCCGCAAGAGCAACGGGTACAGGAAGTAGCTGTACACGGAGCCGATCGCCCCTGTGAGAAGGACGAGGAGAAGGAGTGGTTCCACCCACGTTGACATCGGTTGCCGGGCTAGAAGAGGGTGGCAAGCAGAACTCCGAGAGAGACGATCGGGGTCACCACCGTCGCCACGAGCGTCAACCACTCGGTTCCACTCCGCCGCGTTCGCTCTGGCAGATGGATCTGATCCCCCGCCTGGAGGTTGAGCTGGTCCAGTGTTCTTCCCTGGACCAGCGCCTGAGCCAGCGATTCCCCCTCCCAGATCCGCTGACCACCTCGCTCGATCCGAAGCCGGTCCAGATCGGCTGCCGGTGTCGGGCCTCCGGCAAGCATAAGGACATCGGTGACCAAAAGGTCGGCAGGAACGAGATAGAACCCACGGTTCAGGACCTCTCCGATCACCGACACCCGAATGAGCGGCTCCGCATGCACGACCGGATTTCGCACGAACCGACCCAATTCGGTCTCGAGATGCGCAGCGAGTTCCGACCGTAGGACGCCCTGCAACCCGATCTCACCCACCACCGGGATCGGCAGACTGGGCCCAGCGCGTACGGTGAGTGTGTCGTTCATCGTCTCTTCGCCCTGAACCCTGAGGAAGATCCGATCGCCCACCTGGAAGTCTCCGACCTCGAGGCGGGCCCGAATCAGGTCCGCACTGCGCCTTGCCTCCGCCCTCAACTCCGACGAGTAGGCAGACGATTCCGAGGCCTGCTCGAGGCGCTCAAGGAGTGACTCCAGCTCTGCACGGCTCATCTGTTCTCTCCCGCCGTCCCACTCAAGGGCCGACTGCCCGGTCAGACCGACCGGTGCCACCGAGTAGAGCAGGGATCCGACAAGGAGCGAGAACGGAATCGTCCGGAGCACGAGGCTGATTCGAAACATGGGCCACCGAAAGGGGTCTGGCGCGGAGGTTGCACGCCGAGGGCGTGCGCGACGGCAAGGGTCAGACGAGCAAGAGTCGTGCAGGGTTCACTACACCGGAGCGAATGGAACGGATGTTCCCGCGAGTTCTCCCTCCAGCCGGGGTCCGATTCGGGCCCTCCCACATCGGGGAAGCGGTCGCGGCCGCAGTGGGTCCAGCGTGGAAGTCGAAGGAGCGGGCACGCTCGTTCGCGGACGCTCTCAGCCGTTACTTCGGGGGGCGCGAGATCATCCTGACGGGTTCGGGTCGCACAGGGCTCCTTCTCGCACTTCAGGAGCTTTCCCGCGGCCGACCGGACCGCCCGGAGGTCGTCATTCCGGCCTACACATGCTACTCGGTCGCCGCGACGGTGGAGAGGGCCGGACTGCGTGTCCGGCTCGTGGACCTGGAGCCAGGAACCCTCGGGATGGCGCCCGAGGCCCTTGCGGGAACGCAGCTCTCGCGGGTGCTTGCGGTGGTTTCGGGGAACCTTTTCGGGATCCCGGACCGCCTGCCGGAACTTCGGGCGATCACGGAGAGGGCCGGGGCTACATTTATCGACGATGCAGCCCAGGCGGTCGGGTCGGGGGTGTTCGGCGCGAAGGTCGGTGTCCACGGAGCAGTCGGGGTGCTGAGCTTCGGGAGAGGGAAGCCGTTGACCGCGTTGGGGGGAGGCGCCCTGGTTGTTGCGAACCCGATCCTCGCGAGCCGACTGAGGCAGCGGGTGCAGGAACTCCCGAACACTGGTCGCTCGGCCGGCGTTCGAGGCTTCTTCCGAGCGGCCGCATACTCCATCGCCTTGCACCCTCGGGTGTTCAGCCTGCCCTCCCGTTTCCTGGACCTCGGTCGAACAATCTATGATCCCGGGTTTTCGGTGGAAGCATTCCCGAGCAGCCTCGGGGGGCTCGGCGCAACCGGACTGGGCATCCTTGAACACGCACAGTCGGAAAGGTCGTGGGTGGCGCAACACCTGGTGCGTCGCCTCCACGCACTCCCTGGGATCACCCTTCCCTTCCCGACGCGCTGGGGTGTCACTCAGCACGCGAACGAAGCCGGGGGTGATGACGCATCCGTGTCCTGTCCGCAGCCGCCGCCGGGGGAGATGGTGGCTTGGAATCGGATGCCGATCCTGCTTGATGACGGGATGCAACGGGATCGGGCGCTTCGGGAACTGAAGAGCGCAGGGATGGGGGCCACCCAATACTACCCACAGGCGATCGGGGAACTCCCCGCAGCTCGCAGAATCCTGGCAGATCCGAACGCCCCGACACCCGTTGCGGAGTCAACGGCACGCCGCCTTCTCACCCTCCCAACGCACGGGTGGGTGACCCGCGAGGATCTCGATCGAATGGCCTCGATTCTGTCGGAGGTAGGCCCTGGCACTGCGTGAGCGGAGTGATTCCATCAAGTCTGGCCCCGTTCTTGTTGCATGTTGACGCGGGGGGGCGTCTGAGCGTACTCGAAGATCAACTCCGAGGCTCTCCACCTGTCTGGTCAGGACGCCCGCGCGCATTGAACGACCGTGGAACGGTGATTGATCTGGACCACGCGCCAGGCGGTTTTCGCCCCCCGAACGCGCGCCACAGCCTGATGCGTGCCGGCAACGCATGTCGCGTCACAGGAATCCGTTTCCAACCCTTTTCCAAGCACCCCACCCTTCCCCCTCGGAGTACTTGTGGATTTTTCCACACACCCGCTTGCAGAGCGTACCCTGACGGCGGTTGTAGGCGATGCCAACGACTGGACCGTTCGGGCTGTGGCTTCACTCCTGACCCAGAACGGCTTCGAGGTGACCCGGACCATCACGGCCGGTCAGCTTGTCGAGGAGGTTCGCGGGCGTTTCCCCGATCTCGTCGTGGTTGGAAGTCGTCTCGGCGAGTTGTCGGGGGCCGATGCCTGCAGGGTCCTTCGGGGCATGTCATCGCTTTCCCCGGCGACCCCGCTCCTGCTTGTCACCCCCGCTCTGGCCTCGGAGTCAGAACGCGTCGAGAATCTCCGGGCGGGCGTTTGGGACACAATCCGCCTGCCCGCTAGCGCAGAGGAGCTCCTGCTCCGAATTCGGCGCTACGTCAGCGCCAAGATCGCATCGGACGAAGCCCGGCACGACAGGCTCGTCGACTCGCCTACGGGGTTCTACAACTTGCGAGGCCTCCTGCGCCGAGCGGAGGAAGAAGCGTCCGAAGCTTGGAGAGCGAAGCGCCCATTGGCCTGTGCGGTTTTCGCTCCGGATCGTCGTACCATGGATCTGCTGCGCGACACCCGCAGCGATGCCGGCACGCAGGCTCTTGGCGGGCAGCTCGGCGAGACATTCAGGAAACTTGGGCGAAGGTCCGACGTGATCGGCCGGCTTGATCCGGTTCGCTTCATCGTGCTCGCCAACCCCGCGCATGAGGACGGAGCGGACCGTATGGCCCGAAGGCTCCTCGACGGAATGAACGAACTCGTACTTCCCGACGGTGCGGAGGCACGGATGATCGTCGGACTCTTCGTTCCCGACCCGCCCCCGCACTCGACCCCGGATCCCAAGGATTGGATCGCACGGGCGGGAGGGGCTTTGAACGCCGCGCTTGCGGACGGTGCGCGGGTTCCGATCTCTCGATGGACTCAGGGGGATAAGCGCGACGATTCCCTGGTGACGTACGGGCGTCCCGGACCGTCAGAGGTCACCGGGCCCGGGACTTACCCCGAGGACCGTCAGTCACTCGTCACTCGGGGGGACGCCGAGTCGAACTAAGGAAAGGCTCGCGCTGTGTGGACCCCTCGCCTCGACACCTACCTCCATGTGCGCATCGGGCGTCCCCCCTCAGGGACCCCCGCGGGCAGGGGCTGCGGGTGTGAGTTCCCGAAACTCTGACCGGGATTTTCCCTAAACTCTGTCCGACCTGGGGATCGTAAACGTAGGATTTCGGCTTCGCGAAGGGGTCCGTGGAGGACACTTGGAC
>JBJHCG010000024.1:0-66420 GCA_050485885.1 Gemmatimonadales bacterium
CCCAGCACCCATCCCCGCCGTCAACATCTCCTGCACTGCGTGTCGATCCACCATCCTGAGCATCCTCCTCCGCCTCCGGTCCAAGTGTCCTCCACGGACCCCTTCGCGAAGCCGAAATCCTACGTTTACGATCCCCAGGTCGGACAGAGTTTAGGGAAAATCCCGGTCAGAGTTTCGGGAACTCACATCCCTGGAGCCCTGAACCGGGGGCTCAACCCCGAGCCCCCACCTGCGGTCCGTCCCCCCTTCCTCCGCGCGGTACGTGCATACGCAAGAGCGCCCCCTGACCGCTTCGGGTCAGAGGGCGCTTCACCTTCCCACATGTCGGCCTCCCGCAGCCGGGGCGTGCCCGGCGCGCGAGAGCGCTGCCTCAGCGTCGGCCGAGCTCGTGGAGTCGCATCTCGAAGTAGCCCCGGGCCGTGGCATCTTCCTCGGCGGAAAACTCGGCCACGAGGGCCCGGTAGGCGTCGGCCGCCGATGCCGTGTCGCCGTTCGCCAGGTGGGCCCGGGCAAGGCCCTCCTTCGCCTCGCGGCGCTGGAAGGTCATCTCGGCCCGATCGGCCAGGTCCCGGTAGACGCCGATGGCATCGGACCACCGCTCCCCCGACTCATACGCCACGGCGAGGAGGAAGGTGGCCTGGAGGCGGAGCGGGTCCCGGAAGGAAGGGGCCACCGGGCGGAGCGCCTCGATGGCCGCCTCCACATTCCCCTCCCCAAGATGGATTTCACCCAGGACCAGGCGAGCCTCGATCCCGTAGGGCGTGTTCCCGAACCGGGCCAGGTACCGCTCCAGTTCCGCCACCGCCTCTCCGGCGTCGGCCGTGGCCGCCACGCTCTGGACCTGTTCGAGCTGGATCGCGGCCTCCGCGTAGGTCCCGGCACGCTGCCCGAAGAACCAGATGGAGCCCACCACGAGCACCACCACCGCAACAAGGCTCAGGACCAGGGTCTGGGTATTCCGCTGCGCCCACGCGACGGAGAGGAGGATGCGCGAGGTGAAGGCGTCATCGACGGTCCCCTGGGGAGCGCGGACGTCCTTGGGATCCTCCTTGCGGGGATTGGGATTCGGTCCCTTGGCCATGTCTCACGTGACGTTGCCTCCGCACCCGCCTCGCCCCCCGTCATGGGAGGCCTCGCGGCAGCGGAAGGTGGTTGGATGCACAGCAAGGAAAGATATTTCCGCGCATCCAAGGGGTCAACGTGAGACCTCTCCCGCGAAGGCGCTCGCGAGGCGGCCCCCGGCGCCCGCCTGTTCCCCCCTGTGGCTTTCGGAGCCAGGCCTCCATGTCCCCGGCGCGATTCGAACGCGCGACCTTCCGCTTAGGAGGCGGACGCTCTATCCATCTGAGCTACGGGGACCTGAACTGAAAACGATTTTCCTGCAACCACTTACGAGGCCCTTCTCATGTACGACACTCAGGCTCGTGAGACCCGTAGGGCACAGCTAGGGATCAGCTGCCATACCCGTGCGCACCCATCCACACTCATTCGTGGAGCCGGAACACGGCCTCAATCTACACGTGGCCCAGCTCTCGGTGAACCTTTCCTCATCGCCGGCTGGGGTCCCGTGGATTCCCTGGCCGTCACCGCCGGAGGTCGAGGTGATGCAGTTGCCGGGCGCTACCGGACCACCACGGTGTGGCGATGTAAGGGCAGTCGATCCCCAGCATCGCGAGGATGATCCGGTCCAGCAGAGAGTGGATCGTGAGGAGGGTGAACTCCTCCGAAGGAGGGTGCCCGAAGCCGAGAGGCGCTCCGCCCCATGAGAGCTCGTGGACGAGTACATTCCGACGTTTGTTCAGCATCGCCACGGCGTCGAGCGCTCCCTTTGGAAGAGGCATCTCGAACCGCTCGGATAGCCACACCATCCGTCTTCCGTGGCCCAAGCCCTGGGGACCCCCCTCGAGGCGGAAACATGCATCCATGAGGGAGCAGGCGAGCGCGAAGTCCTCCCAGGGATGCTCGATGGCCCCGAGTCGTCCTGCCTGGAAAAGCACGTTGAACAACGCCTCCCGGTCGGCCTGGCCCGTTTTCCACCATCGCGATGCTGCTGCCTCAAGGATCCGTTCGACCTCCCTGGGGCTAGCCTCGAACGAGCGTACGGACTTCCCCGGTCGGTCACCGGTCACGCGCCAAGGGCTGAGCTGAAGCCGAAGTCCGGCGGTGAATCCCAATACATACACCAGGAAACCTGGGAACTGCCTGCCAGGATACTCCTCCGGCTCAGCTGCGTGCGCCGGATCGTCTAGGGTGAGCTCGTGGGTGATCGGCAACGGGTAGATGGTCGCCGTCCGCCTCGAACCGAGATCACACGAATGGGGGGCGTGGAAGGGCCCGGTCCCCCTCTCGGTGTGCACGATGGGCGGATAGATCTTTCGGGTCCGGGCGTTTGTCCTGGCCGCCTCCAACCGCCAGGCTTCCATTGCCGACGACACGGGACGAATCGCACCCCCCGAGAAGGTCAGCGGATCCCCTGGTGGCATGGCCCCGAATCGAAATGGCCAGACCTCGTCTGAGCGGGTCATCACGCGTCACTCGGTCCCATTCCCACGCACGGAAGGTCTTTGAGGCACGGTATCACTTGTCCCGGCATGGATTTCTGCCGTTCGCAGTAGGATGCTCGCGTACCCCCTTCGGCTGCACCGACGGTCGGGGCTGGAGGCATCATGGATCCGGCCAAAGGAAGAGTTCCTCGGCGGCAAGGTGACTCCGAACCTGATCGTAGTATGAAGAATCCCCGTGCTCGTGCCTCCGGTGCACAGCCCAGCAACAGTAGTCAGCGACCTGAAGCCAGCAGTTGGAGTCAGCCGGGTGGTGGTAGACCTGGAACGTGACGTCGGACCGGATCTCGGTACGACAGGATGACTTGATGGCCTTTTCGATCGCCTGAGTGCGCCTGGATGATGGCAGGCGATCCGTGAAGACCATCACGTGGTCTACCTCGGCGGGTACGTTCCCTCGAAGCACGAAGTTCAGGCAATACCCTAGAAACTTCGGATAGAACCGTATCTGATCCCTCAGAGACTTATACACCTTCGACTTATCAACCACGGTAGCGCAAAACGACCAATCCTCAGCCTCGGTCATTGCCTGAAGAACACGTCTCCTCGTCTGCTTACTGTCGGGTTGAGCATGGAAACGCGATACATCAACACCCCGCTTCAGAAAGTCAAAACGAAGGTCGGTCAGTCGCTGAGCCAACGGCTGCGGATTCAACGTCCACGCGGCCGCGAAGGTATAGAACCGGGTACCCTTGGGTCCAAAGTCCAGGGTCCCGGATTCGTCAGCGTGAACGTAGAGAGTTGGCATCGATCCCAGAAATGCGACCTCCCCGCCTAGCCTCTTGCGAGGCGGACCCCCTTGGGGTCGTTTCGGCGGGGAGGAACCTTTTCTCCGTTCCGTGCAAGGGATCAAGACCTCAATCTTCTCGACCCACACGGCATGTTTCTCTGGCTGTCTACACGTTACGCCACGACAGGGTTCCAGCGCAACAGTGCCGCGCCTTCCAAGGTTTCCGACCGGGTAGAGGGAGGGGTACCGCTCGAAGGGACTCCGGGGCCATCAGCGGCCCACTTACCCTTGCTGCCCGCCAAGAGACGGGGTGCCTCGGATCCACTTCGCCACCTCGTGAAGCGCCTTCCCTCGGGCCTCAGCCATGTCGGCAAGGCGAGCCTCCCAGCCTGGCGCGGGAGTGCGGCGGTTCGGAGAGTGTGGATCCAGCCGATAGGCCCGGACCGTCGCGTGGGCGACACCCAGGACCGAAGCCACCTCCGGAAGAGTGATCCCTCGTTCCATCAGGGCGTCGGTGGCTTCGGTAAACGTCATGGCTGCTCCGTTAGCACGGCTGTTGACAGACATCAAGAGTGTGGGCTAATATGTTGACGAACGCAGGACCTTGCAACCCGAACAGGAGGTTGACCGTGAACGCTACGGCTTCAGCACCGCCGGTTTCCCTGGAGGAGACCCGGCACCGGATCGGAGTGACCATCGCCCAGGCGGTGGACCTGGCGCTCAAGTTCGGCGCCGAGGGGGAGCCCATCTCCCAGGAACAGGCTCTCTCCCTCTCTGCGGTGGCCATGGCCGCCCGTCGCGAGCTGTGCCATCTCGAAAACGAAGTACTCCCCCACGATCAGGAGTGCACTCAGGCGGAAGCGGTCCTCTCGGCGCTTTCGGACCTGGCGTTCGCCGCGGCAGGGGCCCTCAAGGTCTTCAACGCTGTTGGGGTCCCCTTCTCCGCGGAGCTCGAGGATCGCTGCCTTCCCCCGAGGGTGGACGCAACGCCAGATCTCTACTTCATGGCCGCTCTCGCCCGAACCCGCTGGCCAGTGACCGGGTGGACCGGCGACGTCGCATCGATGAGCCCCGCCAGCCAGGCCCACCAAGCGACCACTCAAGCCGGAGGTGTCTCATGAGCAGCACCCTCGACCAGGGCCACCCGTCAGCTTCCGCTCCGGAGTCCGCCCTCATGCAAACCGTGCAGGACACCGGGCGAGCAGTGCGGTTTGTCGAAAACGCCCTTCGGCATGGAGATCTCCTCCTGACCGAGACCGGGATGACCGGCGAGCTCACCGTTTCGGGGGCTCAGGTTGTGGAGGGGGTGCACCGCATCTTGGTCGATACCCTGGAGCGGCTGGAGCTGCTCCTCCCGGCGATGGATGACGAGGAGCGCCCGAGGGTCGCGCACGTGCGTCGTCAACTCCGGCTGGCGGTTCTGGCGTTGTTCGCGACGCTTCAGGATCAGGATGCCGGGGTCGACGTTCCGGAGGTTCTCACCCTGGCGAAGGACTGCCTCCGGACCGCGCAGGCCGACCCCCCTGAAGGTGGCCCTGAAGCGGAGGCGCCCCGTGGCGCGGCCGCCTGAGGTGGCGGGCACGGGTTCCCCCCGAGCCCCGGTGAGGCGCTCCGGGGCCCCATCGATCGAAGCGGGCTCACGCAGCCCCCGCCCCCTCGCCACCTCGCTGGCCCTCCTCCCCCACGCGTCGCTTCGCCGGCCGGATTCCCGGGGGCGTGAGCGAACGATGGCCACCGCCCACACCACCTCGAGGAGGCATCGATGACCCTGGACACCTCACCACCGTCCCCCATCGTGGTCCTCGACGTCGTGAAGGCATTCCCCGGCGGTCGCGTCGGGCCGGGAGACGTCTTCGTCGTGGATCCCTCGGATCCTCGCCTCCCGATCTCTGAGATCCGGTATCACGGCCCGGAGCTGCTCTCGTGGCTCGAGGGTCACCTCTCGTTTCTGCGGTGCCGGGATCAGGCCTGTGCGTCATGCTCCTTCGCCTCGGCCTGTCCCCTGCGATCTGGCCTGGGTACCGACACCCGGCCCCGGTTGAGGCTCGTGCAGTAGGAGGCGACCCCTCCAGGCGTCCACGCCCTTTCCCGCCGGCCGCCGGCCCCTCCTCCCACCCCCTCGAAGAAGGAGACTCTCCATGGCGACCGACCTGGTGCGGCCGTTCACCTCGGACGCGGAGGCCTACCAGGCGGGATCCTCGGCCGAGGTCGTGGCCGCGTTCAGCGGCGCCCTCCAGTCGGCAGAGTCCCTCCCGGGAGGTGCACTGGATCCGGAGAAGGAGGCAGCCCCCACGGTGGATCGGCTCCGGGTGGGCTATCTCCTGGCGCTCGGGATCGATCACCTGGCGCCGGCCGAGGCAGAGACCCGGGAAGAAGCCCTGTTATGGATCGTGGCGGAGCACGCGGACGATGCGGTGGGAGAGTTCGATAGGCTCCGCTCCTGTAGCATCCCCTGGCCGCCCCGGGAGCTTCCCTCCCGCTGGCACCGCCCTTCTGCCAACCTGACGCCCTCCCCTTCCGCGTGAGCGGGGGAGAGGGGGTTCAGGGGGGCGCGGGGTCGCCGGAGGTCGACGTCACCAACTGGATCGTGGAGTTCGATCGCTGGAGCCGCGAGTGGAACCTCAAGCTGCTCGTTTTCCACCATGAGCAGCTCACCTTGCTGAATCGACGGCAGGAGAGAACGGGGAACCCCCGAGAGGATTGGCCGCTCGACCGGTCCCTGACCCTCCTGAACTCCACCACGCTCCTCCTCATCCTGGCACACGCGGAGGAGTGGATCACCCTGCACTGGAATGCCCGCTTCGCCCGAAGCGACCGCACCCATGGGACGGTGAAGCGAGCGAAGAAACTGACCTCGCGAGAGGTTCGGGGGTCCCAGGAGTGGGGCACTCTCAACGCAGCGTTCGAGGTTCGGCACTGCCTCCTCCACGCGAACGGGCGTCCTGATCTCCTCGAGGAAGCCCAGCGCCGTCGCCTCGAGCGCCAGGTAGAGCTCCGGCCCGGGGAGCTATCGGTCGAACGCAAGCGCATCGCGGTGAGCGAGGTCTTTCTCAACGCCGCCTTGGCCGCCGTTCTTCTGGTGACCGATGACATAGCGGAAGGGCACTCGGCTCCGGACGGACGAACGTTGGAACCATGACGGGTGCGAGGGAACCCCCCGGATCCCGGCGGAGGTCAGGCCGCCTCCCCTTCCCCACCCGCCTCCAGCTCCCCCCCACCCACGGAACGCCACGGGTCTCGCCTGAGCTCGTCGAGGATGGCGGAGCTCACCCGCCTCAGCTCGCCCATCATGATGCGGGGGTCATCGATACCGACGAGTTCGGGTGCGTACCGACGGGGGACCGCGGTGAGGCGGTCCTGGAGCTCCGAACACACCTGGTCGAGGACCTTCGCGTGGACCCCACGGGGAATGAGGGTCGCTTCGAGCTGAGCGAGCTGCATCTCGGCCGTGCGGGCCGCAGCGATCTGCCTGCGCGTCATCGCCGCCTGCAGGCCGGCGCCCTGCCGATCTGTGGCCGCCTCGACCCGATGCTCGGTGTACCAGCGGATGGCCTCGGGCAACGGATAGCGTTTCGCTTTCCCGGATCCGGAGCTCGGAAGCCCGCGGCGGTCTAGGTCTCGGATCCAGCGGGGAGTGACCCCGAGAAGCCCCGCCAACTCCTCCTGGCTGACGGCCCTGGTCATGATCCCGCCCGGCGGAAGTTGAGAGAGAGGGTGAGTTCCGGTGCGATAACGTGAAATCCTTGAGCCACTTGGCATCCTCGCAGATACCGGAAACGGAAGTGGGGGTCTTTGCATCCTGTCGCTACGGAAGAGCCGGAATCGTCCGTCACCCGAGGGGGACCCCCCCGGGGAGGACCCGCGGGGGGTTCGGCGCCCGCATGCACCCTCATCGGCACCCTCATCGGGCTGTCTCCACGGCCCGGCGGAAGGCGACCTGGAAGTTCGAGGTGAAGCGGTCTCGAAATAGTTCCTGGGAGTTGAGGTGGAATCGGAGCTGGGCAGCGATGTTGGCCTGAGGGGCGAGCCGGTAGAGGGTGACGATCCCGTCCATGGTCCCGGCTCGGCCCCTGGCGAACCGTCGTGCGATGATGCCCGAGCCGTCCGACCGCCGGATCATGAAGGTGCGGCGGTTCCCCAGGTAGATCTCGGTGCGGGTGCCGATCGAGGAGTAGGCTCTCTGGAATTGGAAGGAGCGGGGCCGCTCGTTCCGGCGCACAACGCCGGCTCGGGTGCGTCGGGCTTCGATGGGCACAGCCAGGGCCCTTCCCCCCGCCATCGGTCGGCGGACGCCCCCCTTCTCGTGCCTGGTGAGGATCGGAGCATTCCTGAGACCACCAGGAGGGTCGATGGCAATACGTGCGGTGAGGGAGTCCCGGCGCGCGAACTGAGCGATCTTCACGGCGCGGTTGAAGAAATGCGGTCGCCGGATCTCGAAGACCTTCCCCTGGTGCTGGCGCTGGTTCTCCTGGATCTGCTTCGCGGTCTCGTTGATGGCCACCGAGGTGGCGTAGGGGATCTGCCTGGCCCACCTCGCCAGCGCCTCGTTGAACTCGATCGCGTTACGCGCGTGCCAGGTGATCATGTCCTGCCCCCGGGCGCGAGGATCACCAGGTGCTGGACGTCGACGCTGAGCGCCCATGGGCTGACCAGGTGCTCGATCTCCGCCTGCACGTTGGTGGATTCGAGGTCACCCCAGGGGCGCCGGCCCCAGGGGCGGAACTGGCCCTGGCGGCTCCCGTCTTCCTTCGTCTCGACCCACGCGACCCCGGCGGGCGCGTACCCCTCCTTCAGGAGATGGTGACCCAGGTGGGCGCTCTCCTCTTTGATCTCGCCCCAAACCGGCGCGTGGTCGGAGGATGGTGGGGGGCTGAAGCAGGCAGCCGCCCCCTCCCGGCCCGCGGAGTCTCGGGCGGCCTGCCGGAGGAAGTCGCGAGCGCGGCCGAGGTAGACGAGCTCCATCCGGTGGCGGTCCTCGAGGGCGTGGAAGAGGGGCGCCCTCTGTTTGACCATGGCCGTAAAGTCGGTCAGGGCGAGGGCGAGCTCTTGGATTGATGCCTGCTGGCCCTCGGTATCCGGGGCCTCCTCGAAATCCAGGAGCGCGGTCTCCACCGCGTCGAAATGAGGGCGGAAGTTGACCCACCCCCAGCAGAAATGCAGGACGTCTTCGTCCGCCCCGCAGGCCTGCTCAAGGTCTCGCGCGAGGTCGCCCCACACCGACTCGATGAACCGGCGCCGGCCCTCGAAGGAGAGGGAGTTGGGTGCGGGATTGGACGCATCGCGTGCCATCAGGCCTCCACCGTCTCGAAGGGTCTACCGCCGCGGCGATACCTGCGCTCGGCCGCGAGCTCGATCTCGGTCAGGAGCTGATCCGGAGACTTGTTGGCGCCCTGGATGGTGACCTGGAAATTCTGCACGACGGGAGGCGCGGAGGCCATCGACCTGGTGGCGATCTCTACTCCGGACGTGGCCCGAGTCATGGCCGCGGCTGCGTTGAACGTCGGCACGGCGTTCAGGGCCGAGCCCATGCCACCGAGGGCCCGGGCCGCCGTGTCGGCGCTCTGGGCTGCCTGCTGCTGCGCAGCGTTCAGGAGCTGGATCGCGTTGAGCTGCTCCAGCATGATCAGGTAATTCGAGGACCTCCCGTCCCGAAGGGCGATCTCGACGGCCAGGGCTCCCTCGGCCGCCTGGGCCGCTTCGATCTCTCCCCGGGCCCGGAGGAGCTGGATCCGGAGGCGCTCCTCGTCGGTGGCCTGCCGCAGGCGCTCCGCCCGGGCCGCCTCCTCCGCCCGCATCCGCTCGCTCTCAGCTGCTGCCTTCGCTGCATCGGCGGCCCGGCGGGCCGCCGCGTCGAACTCTTCGAGGGCGACGTTCACCTGCTGCCGAAGGAGGTCCGCCATCTTCTCGAACTGCTCGGCCGTGATCACGCCCTCATCGAGCAGTTTCCGGTTCGCCTCGAGCTGCCGTTCCATCGCACGCTCGAGGTCGTGGGCCCGGGCCTCCCGGTCGGTGCCGAAGAGGGCAATCGTCACCCGCTCCATGTCCATCTCGAAGGACGCGGCGGCGGCAGCGCGGCGGCGGGCCTCCTCCTCCTCCCGCTGCGCCTGGCGATCGAGCAGATCCTGGAGCTCGGCGGCATGAAACTCCTGGAGCTCGATCCAGTCTTCCAGGGCACGCCGCAGCACCTCGGAAATCGTCGAGCCCTCGGTGGAGCCGAGGAACTCCCGGAGCTGGTCGGTGGTCCAGCCGCCGGGATCGCCCACCCCGAAGTCCCTCCGGATCTGGTCAATTAGGTGCTGGGGCATCATCCCACCCGACGCCTCCCGGAATCGCTGCTCGAGGTCCTGACGCTCTCTTTCTTGGCTGACTCCCAGGGCGCGGAGGTCGGCCGCATCGTCCTGGCCGGAGAGCCGCAGCCGTCGCACGTCCATGTCGGCCCGAAGGTTGTTGGAGAGGTCCGAAAGCGCCTCCGCCGCTCGCCGGGCCTCTTCGGCAAGCCGCGCCTGCTCCCGGGCAAGCTCGCCTCCGTCTCCGCGGCCGAGCATCCGCCCCAGCGTCCCGAGCGCGGCGATGACCATGCCCGCCGGCCCGCCCATGATTCCCCCCTGCACCACGCCGGCAAGCTCCTGGCCGATCCCACCGATGGCGCTACCGGCGGCACCCACCGCGGCGGAGCCCATTGCGCGGCGCTCCCCGGAGGCCCGGGCAGCATCGCGCTGCGCTTCAGCGTAGTCCCTCGCGTCGTCAGCGGCCTCGCGCATCCTCCGGCCAGCTTCGACGTAACGCTCGGCCAGGTCTTGCAGGAGCTGGGACTCCTCCTTCATGCCCGCCCGGACCCCGGCCGCGATCACCTCAGACCTGATCCTCAGGTCCTCCTCTTCGGCCATTCCCCGTCGCAGATCGCCTGAGTTCTCGAGGTGGATGCGCTGGAGCTCGGCGCTCCGCTCCATTGAGGTGATCTCGCGCTCGAGGCCCCGTCGGAACTGATCGGTGGAGGCGTCGGAACGCCGGCTCTGCATCAGGGCTTCGAACTCGGTCCGCGCCTTTCTGACCGCGTCGACGTGCGCGGTGGCGGCTTCGGTATCGAAGAGGCCAGCGGCCACGAGCCTGGCCACCGCATCGGCGTCCTGGTGGGACTGGCTCAGGCCCTCAATGGCCCGCTCCAGGTCCTCGACGGACCCGCGGTAGTTGCGGGTGAGATCGAGGACCTCCTCGAGGCGTGCGCGCTCCTGGTCGAGAGCCTCCACTTGGTTGGTGCGCACAGCATCCTGGTCGGCCTCCTTCCGCTGGAGGGCGAGATCATGCAGCCGCCCGGCCAGCTCCTCGACCTGCTTCGCTTCGGCGCCCGTCAGGCCAGCGCTCGCTCTGCGCACGGCCATGGCACGCTCCTCAGCGGCCTGAGCCTCTGCGTAGGCGTGCGCTCCCATGCTCTGGGCGCGCGCCAGGCGCTCCTCCGCCTCGATGCGGGCGGCGAGGTCCGCGAGAGACGATGCGGCACGGGGAGAGACAGGAGGGTCCGTTGCGGGGCCCGGGCGAGCTCCTCCTCCTGGAGCGGTCCCGCCGGCAATCCCGGCTCGATCCTGGGTGGGAGCCCCGAAGAGGATATCGTCCCAGCCCTGGAGGGCAGCCGCGCGGAGGCGTTCCAGGTTTTCCCGGGCCGCATCGATTCGCGCATCGAGCACGGTGGGCTCGGTGCGACGGGAAGACACCGGGACCAGGAGGCGGCCTACCACCGAATCTTGAAACGACCTGTCGGCTTCTGCGATGAAGAGCTGGAAGCGGGCATGGGCGACCGGCAGGCTGGCTCCGAAGAGCTCCGTGACCTTGGCGACGTCCTGGACACGGTTGGTGAGCAGCTCGATCCCGGAGGCTGCCAGCCCCATTCCCTGGGCACCGACCGGGGAGAAGGTGTCGCGGATCCCGTTCATCGCGCGTGCGATCCGCTCAGCCGCGGTCTCCATTCCTTCGGACGTCCGCTCGAATGTGCCATCAGCCTCGGAGAGGGCTTTGGCGAACTCCTCAACATCGAAAAGGCCCGCACGAATGTCCTCCGCGACCTTTCCGCCTACGCGGGCCCCGAAGGCATCGGCTGAGATTGTTACGGCCTCGAGGAGGGTGGGCGCGGTCCGGATCCGGTCGATCAGCTGACCGAACGCCGCCTGGGCATCCGTCGCTCCCTCCCGGGCCATGTTGACCAGGACTCGGTTCAAGGTCGCCAGGACCTCGGCCGGGCGCGCTCCCACGCGCTCAAACTGCGCGAAAAGCGCGAGGGAGCGGTCGAGATCGAAGCCCAGGGCCTGGAACGCCGGCCCCGCTTCGATGACGCTCCGAGTCATTGTCGAAACCCCGATCCCCGTCGCCTGCGAGGCGAACGTGAGCCGGTCGAGAAGGGGGCGAGCATCCGCGGCACTCAGGCCCAGGGCGTTGATGAGCTGGCCCAGGTCCCGGGCCCCCGAAACCGCGTCCTCCTTCGCGATGCGCGAGAACTGCAGGACGTCCCGAGTGAGGTCCCGGAGCGGCTGGCCGGCGGCGCCCGTGCGCGTGGCGAGCTCCCCCATCACGGCCGCGACCTCGCCGATGGCGGCGGGGGTTTCCCGGAATACGGCGCGCATGTCGGCTTCGATCGCGCGCAGATCCGCCCCAGCTGCTCCGGTCGCACGCACGAGCTCGGCGATCGCAGCCTCGGCGTCGGCTCCCCACTGAACGATCTCCCGGGCGCTGAACCCTACCCCGAGAGCGGCCACGGCGCCCCGCGCAGTCCTCTTGAGGTCCCCGAAGATGGCCTCGTTTTCCTTCGCCCTCCTCCCTATCGTCTCGAAGGCGCTTTCCATCTCGCGCGCACCTTCCTTCACTCCGGCGGCGTCGAGCACGGTTTGAAGCTGGATGCGGGTCTGGCTCATATTGGTATTCCCAGGGCGGAGGGAGGCGGCGACGTCAGCTCAGGCGCGAAACGGGTGGTGCGGGACGGGTCTCGGTGGATCCGTCCTCCTTCGTGACCGTTATCGTGGGGACCCCGAAGCTCTCGGCTCGCCGGCCCCTCTGGGAGCGGCGCTCCTCATCCAGAGCACGAACCCGGTTGACCATCTCGCTCCGATCCCGAAACTCGACGGTGGGGGATGAGCCCGACCAGCTGGGTCCGCCCTTCCGGACGGGCGGAAGGACGATGGCGGTGGCGAGCGATTCGACCGCCAGGTTGCGATCGGCCAGGGGGGGAGTGGGATGCTCCGGCAGGTCCGGCTCCCTCCGCCGGGCGGCGGCGAGTTCCATGTCGATCTTCGCGAGCTCGGCGACCAAGGGCACGAGCTCGGCGGAGATCTCCTCGTAGCGCGCGAGGAGCTGCTCTCCCCGGGCGCGGAGCTTCCTCAGGTCCTGCACCCGGGCGGCGCGGGCCAACTGCTCCTCCGCTTCGGAGGCCTCCCGGATGCGGGTCGGCAGGCGTTCAAGAAGGAGCTCCACTCGTTCGATCTCCGAAGTGAGCTCGGCAATGCGGGCCTCGGCCTCTTGGAGGGCCCCGGCATCGCCGGCCAGCAGGTGATCAGCCCTCTTGGCCTGGGCGGCGGACCTCTCCTCTCGGATGGCGGGCAGGAGAGCCCGGGCCTCGTCGAGGGATGCGGAAAGCTCCGCGGAGGTGGGGGGGGAGTCGGGGCGCTGGGCGAGGACCAGCGCGGCGAGACGTCCGAGGATCGTGGTACGGGAAATGGAAGGCATGGTGGGAAACTCTCGGGTGGGGGGAGGTTCAGCGCCGGCGGCCAGCGCTGAGGATGGATGCGACCAGTTCGTCGGCCGCGGCGGCGGCTTCGGGGTGAGCGTTCGGGGAGCGACCGGCGCTGAGGAGGTGCCGGACCTTCGCCTGGATCTCCGGTTCGGCCGCTGGGTCCCGGCTGGCACCTGCGTCCAGGATCGATCGGACGGACCGGCGCCGTCGGGCCTTCTCCTCCTCCAGAGCGACCCGGGCCCGGGCCTCTGCCGCCCGGGCTACCGCGGCAGGCGTGGCCACTGTGGGAGGTGGGCCGGACGATCGTGTGGGAGTTCCTTCCGCTGGGTTCGGGTGGTGAGCCCAACGCGCGGCTGAGCGGGTCGTCCCCACCCCATCGGCGAGGCCTGCGTGCACCACCTCGGCTCCCACCAGGGTCCGGCCTTCGGTTGCGAGGAGGCGGGACTCCGGGATGCCCCGATACTTGGCAGTTGCGGAGAGTAGGACCTGGGCGAGGGCGTCTACGACGGCCTGTACGTCCGCAGCGCCCTGGTCGGTGGTCGGGTCGATCAGCTTCCGAGGAGAAACGCTCGAGACGAAGTGGACCGTCTCGCGTCCGCTCGGGTCGGGTCCTCTGCGATAGGTGACGGCGGTGGCGATCCCGATCGCGCTGACCATGGCTGTGGGGGCGACCTGGACGCGGCTGGCGGCGGCGGCGATGGAGTACGCGATGGAGGATGCCTCGCCCGAAAGGTGAGCGACGATGGGCTTGGTGCGCAGGCCTCGCCGGATGATCTCCGCCACGTCGAGGGCGCCGGCGATCTGGCCTCCGGGGGAGTCAACGTCCACGACGATTCCCGTGACGGTCGGATTGCGCAGCGCGGCCCCGAGCTCGAGAGTGAATTCCTCGGTCGAGGTTCCGAGCCGAAGTTCCGTAAGGAGGTTCGGCCGGCGGAAGAGGGGGCCCGTCAGCCCCAGGATCGCGATGGGTCCGCGCATGCGCCGGCGGACGGTTGGCCTCTCTTCTGCGGCGCCCGCAGCGCGACGCCCCATCCCCACCAGGGGTCGGAGGATTCCCTCTTCCTCGGGCGAGATGCCCATCCAGACCGGGGCCGCGGCGGGGGCGATGCCCCATGCGTCGTGTGCGTTCATAGGGAAATCGAGGAGTGCGAGGGAGGCGTCGCGCCCACCGGCGGGAGACCACCCCTTGCGCCAGGTGGGAGGGCCAGGCCCAGGCCGGGACCGGTGGACGCGACGAAGGCGGAGTGGGAGGCCGGGTTTGCGGCACCATCGCCGCCGTCGGACTGGTGCGGTTCAGGCCGCCAGGGCAGCTCGCCCGTGGCCATGGCAACGATCATGGAGAGGGGCTCCCCGGGATCCGGGAGGTGCTGTAAGCGATCGGACCAGGCGGGCGAGGATCGGAGGGCGGCGGGGATCTCGTTCCACCGCACGAGTGCACCGCGGAGCGAGTCGAGGGCCCGAGCTGTGGCGGCGCGCGACCTCTGCCACTCTTCGGCAGCCGTCGCGAGGGCCATGAGGGCATCTTGCACCTCATCTGCCCGGGCATCGGCCTCGGCGTCGGCCGTGCGGGCATCGGCCATGGTCAGGAGGGCGAGTAGGCTGCCCAGGTGGGCGGAGGAGGCACCATGCAGACGGCCCAGGAGGTCTCTGCGCAGCTCCTGGAGCTCCTCGAGCGACGTGGCGGCTCGGAGCCGGGCGGCGAACTGGTCGGTCAGGAGAGTGATGCTCATGGGAGACGGTATCGAGGATCCACGAGAGAGTCACGGAACTTTGTTCCCAACTGCTTTTCGGAGGGTCGTCCCCCCCAAGCCCCAGGAGGCCTCCACGTCTGCGACGGCCCGGGAATAGCTGCTTCCCTCTGACCGCATCTCGGCCTCGATCGCTCGCGGGCCGGCCAGCTCGAGCACCAGCCTGCGGAGGCTCGGGTGCTCTACCCACCCTCCGGGCGAGAGCGATAGGTCCTCCTCGATGCGCGGGAGAACCTCGACGAACCACGCTGGCGCTGCGGCGAGCACGCGGTCCCATCGGCGGGTGCGGGGGGAGGGGGCCACCAGGCGGGGGATGGGTAGAGGCGCGTGGACGTCAGCGAGGGATCACGCCAGGTAGCCCGTGGAGCTCCTCGAGGCGAATGCCCAGGAGCTCCGCCCGGGGGAGAACCACCTCCGGGTCCGGCTCTGGGTGGGAAAGCTCCTCCGACAGCTCCTGGATCGCGCGGAGTGCATCGAGGTCGAGGCCGCGAGCACCACGGCTTCGTGCGGCCGTCATCGCCAGGCGGGCGATGTGGCGGAAGGAGTCCTCGGAGGTGGTCTCGGTGGCCAGCGGAAGAGCGTCCGTGATCGTCATGGTCATCCTCGTCTACGTCGGGGTGAGGGGGATGGAGCCGAGTGGTGGCGGGATCGAGTCCGGAGGTCACGGTCGGTCGCCGCGCGCCACTGGGCGTACGCCTCGCGGCCGTGCTCTCGGAGGATGCCTGCGCCGGTGTGGTACGGGCCGTCGCCGAGGTCCCTCCGGACCCGCGCCAGGTACGCAGCATCGTCGAGACGCGTGGGGTCGGGATCCTCTGACCGGCCCGCCTCGCGCACGCGCGTGCGGGAGGTGGTGGTGGGATCTCCATGGGAGAGAGATGGGATATGGGATAGTGACGCGAGGGGTGACACTCCTGTCTCCGCTCGCGACACTCCTGTCTCCGCTCGCACCACGAGTGTCTCCGCTCGCGACATGGATCCCCCGGGGGACGTGGGTGTCCGGGAGCCAGTGTCTCCGCTCGCGACATGGGGGGACGTATCTCGCTCTGCTGCATAGCGTTGCGCAGATCCGCTGGTGTCTCCCCGCGCGACACCAGGTACCACATCGTGAACGATGGTCGCATCCGGGTCCCGGGAGCGAGCCGCATGGATCCGCGCCATGATCGCGGGACGATCGACCAGGCCGGCGGGTACGAGGAGGCGGTACTCTCGGCCGTCCCACTGCGCACCTCGTCGCCGCACCGGGCGGCTCGAGACCCACCCCAGCTCCCGGGCGAGATCCATCGTCCGATAGACGGTCTGGCGAGCCCACGCCAGCCGATCGGCCAGGTGCGAGGCTGGCACGCTCGCGACGAGATCGGTCCAGTCTGCCCACACCGCCAGCTCCCGTAGGAGGTGTCGGACACTCGATGCCCGAGCGCCCAGGGCCCGTCCGGCATGGACGTCGGACATGCGCGGTCCATGGTGCCGTACCGCCCAGACCCAGACCTCGATCGGAGTGGCAGTCGCGGATAGACGGTCCCAGTGGGCCACGACTAGCCCGACCCTCCCGCGACCTCGAAATTGCGCGAGGTCGCGGGATGCATGTATATTCCGCGTGGTGACATGGAAGGACCCTCGTCCTGGGGGAGAGGCCGGCGACCATCCTGGCGGGGGGTCGCCGGCCTCGTTTCGTGGTGGGGGCTCAGGCAGCTGGATCGGGACCCAGCTCGATGTTCCGCGGGCGGGCCTCCATCCACGTCTCGATCTCCGAGAGCCGCCAGGCATTCAGCTGCGACCCGAGTTTCACGGGCAGGGGGAACTTCCCCTTGCGCATTGCCGTGTAGATCGCCGTGCGACCCAGCCCCACGAGCTCGCAGACCTCCGGCATGCGGAGGAACCGGTTCCTGGGGGAGCTGGTGGTCTGCGACCTGGGGGAGGTGGTGGTCGAGGGCATGGTGTGCCTCCGTCGTGGGTGGAGTGATCATCCGATGATCGGAACCATGCGCACCCGCCCCGTCCGGTCCATCCCCGCCCGCACCCCCCGTGGCGCCACGGAAAGCACGGCCGAATTTGCACGACGCCCCCGCAGCCGATCGATGGGCTGCAGGGGCATTTTTCACGACGAGGTATTTCGTCGTCGACGAGCTGGGCTAGAGTCCTGAGATCTGAGTTCGCAATGGCCCTCGGGCGCCGGGATCCACGGCCTTGGAGTTCAGGTACGGGTCGAGTGTTCGGGAGACCGCGAGGGTGAGGGGTTCGTGGTCGGCCTGCTTTCCTTTCACCCGAGCGGGTGCGAGCGGCGCCAGGGCGCTGCCGAGACCGTCCACGATCACCGAACGAAGGAGCGTCGGCCTCCCCTTACCTTCCCCCGGGACCGTCCACTCACCGGAGCGGTCGCTCAGCCGGTACCCGGCACCTTCGAGGAGACGTGCCGCCGCGTCTGCATCCGCGAGGTCCGCCTTCAGCACTTCGACGTTCCTCTCTGCCTCATCCGTTGAGAGGCCCCGCCTGCGCTGCAGAGCCACGAGCTCTTCCAGTCGCTCCAACTCCGCCCGCAGGCCCCCCGGATTCCTGGTCCACGCCAGGGTCCTGACCGCCGAAAGGCGGGGGTACCACTCCCTGACCCACTCGACGGTCGCCTCCGCTGCGCGAGGGACGGTTCGCCCCTCGGCGATCTCGTTGGCCAGCTCGTCGTGCTCCCGGAGGAGCTGCTGGCGGATCAGGGCGAGCTTCTTCACCAAAGCTGCGGAATCCTTCCTCCCTTCCGAGCCGACGGCTCCCGTGGTGCGAACCAGTGGGCCTTCCTGTATGCCCTTTTCCCCTCGCTTGATCTCTACACCGAGCTTCGCAGCGAGCGCTTCACACTCCTCCATGATCTCTGCGCCTCGGGCCCGGAGCTCTTCGAGCTCTTTCACCCGGGCCTGGAGAGCGGCTTTGGACTCCGCCTCCTTCACCTCTCCGGTTTGAACCAGGAGTTCTTCCAAGCGGAACTCCACCCGCCCGATCTCTGCGATGCGGGCTTTGTGAGGGTGGAGCCCGAGCGCCATGATCGTGGGAAGCGCAATAGGGCCGTCCTCAGTTGGCATGAGCACCGAACGAATCACCGAGCGGTCCGGGAGGAAGACTCGAAACCGCCGCTCGAAACCAGCCTTGCCCGGTCCGAGCAATCGGCCCGTCCGGGCGATCACCTCTGCCGCCTTCAAGCGGGCGAGCTCCGAGCGGTCGAGCTCCCGAGCCGAACGCCCCCGTCCGGGGGGCGGCCTTTCCGAATCGTTCATCAGCTGGGTCCCGCTGCGATCACGCTCCGGACCCACGCCCCCCACTCCCGGAGGACTGCCCGCTTCTCCGAGAGGAGGTATCGCTCCTGGTCGCCCGTGTACCTCGAGAACCCGAGGGTTCCCTCCACGTGGCCGAGCACCGCGTCAGCGACATGCCCCGGAGCACCGAGGCCCCCGTCGTCCAGCGCCCGCGTCGCATGCGTTCGGAAGGTCGTGCGGAAGTCATGCACCACCCAATGGGGGATCCCCGCCCGCTCGCGCACCCTTCGAAGGGGGGTTCCCATGTTCGTCATGTGCGGGCGGCGGGAGCCGGCCCTCGAGGGGAAGACCTGTTGCCCCCCTACCTCTCGGAAGTCCTCGAGCTCGGAGAGGACCTCAAGGGCCTCCGGGGAAAGCGGGACCAGGTGCGCGCGTCTGCCCTTGAAGTCCGGCTCAGGGATCCTCCAGAGTTCCGGTTCGATCAGGTCCCAACGCATGGCCAGGACCGAGCCGATCCGCTGGCCAGTCAGGAGTGCGATTTGAAACGCCCCGCGGACCGAGGGGTTGGCATCAGCTTCGATGGCCGCCCACACCGCACGGACCTCCGAACGCAGCAGGTACCGATCCCTCGACCCCTCCTGAGTCGGCTTCTCCACCAGGTGGGCCGGGTTCGACTCGATGCCGGGAAAACCCCGGCGAATCCCATCGTTGAAGATGAGATGCACCAGGCTCAGGACGCGGTTCGCCACGACCGGGGCACCGTCCCGGGCGACCTTCTCCACCAGGAGCACGACGTCCCTCCGGGTGATCGAGCTCGCCTCCCTCGCGCCCCACGCCGGCAACACGTGGCGGTTCAGCATCGAGCGCCGGCCGACCTGGGTCTTCTCCCGGGTCCGGGCCGCACGTGCCTTGAGGATCTCCTCGGCCAGGGCGCGGAAGGTGCGCGCGCCCTCCCGAACCTCCGAAAGCTCTGCCGCTGGATCCTCCCCCGCCATCGTCCGGTGCAGGGCCGCGCGGGCCGCGTCTCTGGCGTCGGAGAGGGAGAGGTGCGGGAACTCCCCCAGCTTCATCCGCCGCTGCTTTCCTTCCCCCGTCCGGTAGCGAAGGGTCCAAGTCCGGCGCCCGGCGCTCGAGACCCTGAGGCAGAGCCCCACGGTGAGATCGTCCCAGAAGTCCACCTGCCTCACCGACCCGTCCTCGAGGGGGGGGACGGAGAGACCTTCGACCCCCCTGGCGGTCATCCGAATGCGCGGCACGAGACCCCTCTGATAGAGCGTCCGTCTAGGGAGCAGACCGCCTGCCGTGTGCCCTATTAGGGAGCAGAGTACGGCGCTTGGGGTCTGAACGGGTCTGGATGGACCCGGACGGAGAATACCGGGAGAACCCACGAGGCACAAGGGTTTCCGGGCTCTGGCCCCGAATGGTTCGGGACGCCCCCGAACAACCTTGAAAGCTGAAAAAAAGACTTAGGAGGCGGACGCTCTATCCATCTGAGCTACGGGGACGCACAGCAAAAGCTAATGTCGGGTGTGAAGGGCGTCAGCCCCCTGAATACTATACAACACGTTCGGGCGGCGCCTCCGGCACCGGCCCCACCGGTGTCCCTCGGGAGGTGTGCCGGGAGAGGAGTTCCAGGGCGCCGACGATGGCCACGCCAAGGACCATGGCACCCGCCACCGCACCGGCCTGAGAGGCGTCGCCCGTGGCTGCAGACCATGACCCGGGGGTGAGGAGCCGAAGCCCCATGGGCTTCCCTTCCACCACGGCGGACGGGAGATGCCAGGGCCAGAGGGAGAGGAGCGAGCCCGCCATGAACCCGGCGAGAAGGGCCAGGGTGGCCTCGTACCGCCGTTCCAGAATCCAGGCGAGGAAGCGGGAGAAGAGGAGGAGCCCCGTGGCACATCCAGCGGCGAGCACCACGAGAAACACCAGGTCCAGATCGGAAATGGCGGCCACCACCGACGGGTAGAGTCCGAGAAGGAGCATGACGAAGCTCCCCGAGACCCCGGGCAGGATCCAGGCGCAGATGGCCACCGCGCCCCCGAGAAAGACGGTGAGGAGGGTCACGGGAAGGGCGAGGGAGGTGAGAAAGGCCACCCCTGCCCCGGCCGCCGCCCCTCCCCCGAGAAGGAAGACCCGGGCCCCGTTCCAGGGGCGGGCGAAGCGGCCGACGAAGAGGGCCGAGGCGGCAATGAGACCGAAGAAGAAGCCGCCGAGCTCCAGGGGGCGGTGCTCCAGGAGCCATCCGACGAGGCGCGCCAGGGCCAGGATGGCCGTGCCCATTCCCGCTCCGAGCACGAGGAGGAACCCCAGGTTTCCCCTCCGCCATGCGCCCCGGACATCCCCCGAAAGGAGCTGCCGCACGAGGGGAAGCCCGATCCCGCGAATGGACCGGACCAGCTCGAGATAGATCCCGGTGATGAAGGCGATGGTCCCGCCCGAAACGCCAGGGACGAGCTCGGCCGTCCCCATCCCGAACCCCCGGAACCATACCCCGAACCAGGCAAGGCCTCCCCGTCGCGGCGCGTCCTTCCCTTCCCCACCCGGCGGCGTCATCGGCCCACCTCGTCGACCCATCCGTAGCGCCCGAGGAGGGGGACGAAGGTGCAGTCCGGGATGGCGACCTCGTCCGAGAGCTTCCCCTGGGCATCCTTCCGGACCAGAACCATGTCCTGCATTTCCCGGGTCCCCACCGGAAGGAGGAGCCGGCCTCCCGGGGCGAGCTGGTCCACCAGGGCATCGGGAATCGAGGGAGCAGCGGCGGCCACCGTGATCACATCGAAGGGGGCGAACTTCCGCCACCCGATGGACCCGTCGCCCACAAGGAGGGCCACATTCCGGATCCCCAGGTCGTCCAACGCCTTGCGGGCGCGCTGAGAGAGTTCACGCACCCGCTCCACGGAACAGACCCGCTCGGCCAGGGAGGCCAGAAGCGCCGTGAAATACCCGCTCCCCGTGCCGATCTCCAGGACCTGGTCGGTGGGCTGGACCTCGAGCAGGGCCAGGGAGCGAGCCTGGAGCGAGGGCTGGGACGCGGTCTGCGCGAAGCCGATGGGGATGGGCGCATCCTCGTAGGCCCGATTCCAGACCCCCTCGGGAAGGAAATGGTGGCGGGGCACCAGGTCGAAGAGGCGGAGAAGCTCCAGGTCCGTCACCCCGCGGCCCCGGATCGTCTCGATGAGGGCGTGGCGACGCGCTGCGAACCGAAAGTCGCTCACAGGGCCAGCTCCCACCCCCGCACCTCTTCCAGGAGGCGATAATTCGTCAGATCCAGATGAAGGGGGGTGACGGACACGTATCCCTCGTCGATGGCGCGGAAGTCCGAGTCCACCCCGCCCTTCCAGCTGAGCGAGCCCCCCCCGATCCAGAAGTACTCCCGCCCGGAGGGGTCCTGGGCCCGGGTCAGGGAATCGGAGTAGCGGCGCTTCCCCAGCGAGGTCACGCGGACGCCTCGCACCTCCTTCGGGTCGATGGGGGGAAGGTTCACATTGAGAAGGGTGGTTTCCGGAAAGGCGCCCTGGGCCAGAACCTGCCCGAGGAGCTGGGCCAGGGGGCCCTCCCATGCCTCGATGGATTCGAAATCCGGCCCGGCGTAGGAAAGGGCCACCGAAGGGATCCCGAGCACGGTGGCCTCCATCGCCGCGGCCACCGTGCCCGAGTAGAGCACGTCCTCCCCCAGGTTCGGGCCATGGTTCACCCCGGAGAAGCAGAACGCAGGGCGCCGCTCCAGGAGCGCGTTCACGGCCAGGATCACGCAGTCCGTCGGGGTGCCGTCCACCATGAGAGATCCGTCGGTGGAGCGCCGGGCCCGGAGGGGATGGTGAAGGGTGAGAGAGTGGCTCGTGGCGCTCTGTTCCCGGTCCGGCGCGACCACGGTCACGGACCCCATCCGGCTCGCTGCAGAGGCCAGGACACGGAGGCCCGAGGCATGCACGCCATCGTCGTTCGTGCAGAGGATTTCCATGGAGGAGAGGTCTGGATTCCGGTTCAGGTTATCGCATACAAGACATTGCACATCATAAACTTGAGTCGCTTCACCTCAACGTTCTTCGACGTCCAGGTCAAGCTGAGGCCAGGGCTCGGATGGACCACCCGCCGACCCGGTGTGCCCCTCGCTTAAGGGGGAGGACGAAGGGGGACCCCCCGACGAAAGGGACGTTCCTCCGGAAGAGGGGGATGCCGGTGATCCACCCTGCCCCGGGTCCCGCCCCCGCCCCGACTCCGGAGCGCCGCGCGGGCCCCTTTCTCCCATGCTTCCTCCCCCTCCCCCTCCACCTCCCCCCGATGCCGGCCCCCCATCCAGCGGATCCTCCGGAAGGGTGAGGAGGGTCCGGAGGCGATGAAGCTCCTCCTTCACCGCCTGCACGAGCTCGGGAATGGCCACCTCGTGCCGTTCCTCGGCGAGACCACCCTCCTGCCGGAGTTCCCTGAGCTTCTGACGCGCGCCCTCGATGGTGAACTTCCGCTCGTAGAGGAGGTGCTTGACCAGGAGGATGAGTTCCACCTCGCGGGGTCGATAGACCCGGTTCCCGGCCCGGTTCTTTGTGGGTCGGAGGGCCTCGAACTGGGTCTCCCAGTAGCGGAGTACATGGGGCTTGAGCCCGGTCAGGTCACAGACCTCCCCCATGGCATAGTAGGCCTTCCGGAGGACCGGCTCCTCGGGGAACTCGCTCATGACCACTGCTCGGGCTTGGGTTCGCGAATCATGAGGGCCTGCACGGCCGCCTGCGGGGTGGTCCGGCCCTCGAGGATCTCGTTGACCTGGTGCACGATGGGCATCTCCACCCCATGGCGGTGGGCGAGCGCGTGGACCCCCGCCGTGGTCCTCACCCCTTCGGCCACGGCGCGCATTTCGGAGAGGACCTCCTCCAGGGTGGCCCCCTCCCCCAGCCTCCGCCCCACCGTCCGGTTCCGCGAAAGGTCTCCGGTGCAGGTGAGGACCAGGTCTCCCATCCCCGCGAGCCCCGAGAAGGTGGCCGGGTCCGCCCCCATGGCCACCCCAAGCCGGGTGATCTCGGCGAGTCCCCGGGTCATGAGGGCCGTGAGGGTGTTGTGTCCGAATCCGAGCCCGGCCACGACCCCGGCCGCCAGGGCAATGACGTTCTTCACCGCCCCCCCGAGCTCCACCCCCACCACATCGGGGGAGGTGTAGACCCGGAACCGGTCCGTTGCGAAGAGACGCTGCACCTGGAGGCGCACCTCCTTCCGGGCCGAGGCGACCACCACCGCGGTGGGCATCCCCCGGGCCACCTCTGCGGCGAAGGAGGGCCCGGAGAGGACGGCGAAGCGCTCCATGACTCCGGAGGGGAGCGCCGCGGCCAGGACCTCGTCCATCCGGCGAAGGGTCCCGTGTTCGATCCCCTTCGAGGCGCTCACCACGAGGGCCTCCGGGGAGAGATGGGGGGCAGCCCTCGCCATGACCTCGCCCACGAACTGGGAGGGGCTCACCGAAACGACGAGCCCTGCCCCCCCCACCGCCTCGGAAAGGTCGCGCGTCACCCCGAGTCCGTCGGGGATCGGCACCCCCGGAAGGTACGGGTTCTCCCCCGTGGTCCGGACCGCCTCCGGCACGGCCTCGTCGTGGCTCCAGAGCGTGGTGGAAATTCCCTTCCCATGGAGGAGAAGAGCCAGTGCCGTCCCCCAGCTCCCGGCTCCCACCACGGCTGCCCGGGGGGCCTCCGGGGTCGTCATGTCGATCTCCCCAGGCGGCGCTCCTCCCCGCGACGGAGCCGGCCGAGGTTCGCCCGGTGAGCCCAGATCACGAAGAGAGCCAGCGCCACCGTGAAGAGGGGAACCACCGCCCCTCCGCGATGGGGAAGGAGGAACACCGCCGGAGGGAGCACGAGGGCCGCGAGGACCGATCCCACCGAGACGATCCGGGTCACCCCCACCGCCAGGACCCACGCAAGAAAGGCCACGAGGAGGGCCCAGGGGGCAAGGGCCAGGAAGACCCCGGCGCTTGTGGCCACCCCCTTCCCTCCCCGGAACCCGACCCAGAAGGAGAAGACGTGGCCCACGATGGCCGCCGCCCCGAAGGCAGGGGCCCAGAGCCAGGGATCGCCTCCGGGTCCCCCTCCCGCCGCCGCGCCGTACGCACTCAGAACGAGGGGAAAGAGGGCCGCCGGGGCCCACCCCTTGAGCACGTCCACGAGCATGACGGGAGCCGCCCAGCGCCAACCCAGGACCCGGAAAACATTCGTGGCGCCCAGGTTCCCGCTCCCCTGGGTCCGCAGGTCCACCCCGTGGAATCCCTTTCCCACCCAGTACGAGGTGGGGGTGGCCCCCACCAGGTAGGCGGCTCCCACGAGGAGGAGGGGAAGGCCCCAGTCCCCCACCTCAGGCGCTCCGGCTCCGGCCCCCGCCGCGTCCGTAGCGGAGCTCGTCCCGGGCGGTGGAGCGAAGGCGAACGCGCACCGGTGCCCCGGCAAAGCCCCAGGCCCGGCGGAACCCGTTGTGGAGGTAGCGGACGTAGTGATCCGGCACCTCCGAGGGGAGGTTCGAGAAAAGGACGAAGGTGGGGGGCGCCGTGTCGGCCTGGGTGGCGTACTTGAAGCGGATGGCCCGCCCCTGGGAGTGAGGAGGGGGCTGGCGGCCCACCAGGGACTCCACCACCTCGTTCACCTCGTGGGTGGGGATGCGACGGGTCCGGGCCGCCTCCACTTCGAGAAGGAGCTCCAGCGCCTTCCGGGCCCGCTGCCCGGTGAGGGCCGACATGAAGAGGGTGGGTACCCACTCGAGGAAGGGGACCTTCGCCCGGAGCTCCCGCTCGAAGGTCGGCGCCGTCGCCGTGTCCTTCTCCACCAGGTCCCACTTGTTCACCCCCAGGACCACCCCGCACCCGGCCTCCCAGGCCTGCTCCAGAATCTGGATGTCCTGCCGGGTGAGGCCCTCCCGGGCATCGATCATGACCAGGCACACCTGGGCCGACTCGATGACCCGCGCCGTGCGGAGCGCAGAATAGTACTCCACCGACTCGTCCACCTTCGACTGCCGCCGGAGCCCCGCCGTATCGATGAAGACGAGGCGGCGGCCATGGTAGAGAAGGGTCGAGTCCACGGCATCCCGGGTCGTTCCCGGGACATCGCTCACCACCATGCGCTCCTCCCCGAAGATCCGGTTCACGAAGGAGGATTTTCCGACGTTGGGCTTTCCGATCACGGCGATCCGGAGGGTGTCGTCCTCGCCGTCGCCCACGGAGGCATCGGGAAGGAGGGACACGATCCGGTCCAGGAGGTCGCCGGACCCCTTCCCCGAGATCGCGCTCACCGGAAGGGGCTCACCCAGCCCCAGGCGCCAGAATTCGTGGTGGGCCGGGTCGTCGGGGAGGTTGTCCATCTTGTTCACCACGAGGACCACCGGCTTCCCCCGGGCCCGGAGAAGGTCCGCCACCTTCTCATCCATGGGATGCACCCCTTCCTTCCCATCGGCCAGGAGGAGGATCACGTCCGCCTCGTCCATGGCGTGGAGGGCCTGCTCCCGCACCAGGCGATCGAGAGGTTCGTCGCTTCCCTCGATGACGCCCCCGGTGTCCACCAGGTAGAACTCCCGTCCGGCCCAGTCGGCGCGGGCGAAGTTCCGATCCCGGGTCACCCCGGGGGCATCGTGCACGATGGCCTCCCGCCGCCCCAGGACCCGGTTGAAGAAGGTAGATTTTCCCACGTTCGGGCGCCCCACCACCGCCACCACCGGGAGCCTCACCCCGCCACTCACAGCGACCTCAGGGCATCGGGGATCTCCCAGGCGGGGACGACCTGGGCCGGAGCGACGGAGGCGCGGAATTCCGCCAGGGGGAGGGAGTCGATGAAGAGGTCGTCCTGGTTCAAGGTCTCGGCCGGAAGGAGGATGAGATCGCCGGGGGCCGGATCGGCCATCCTGGCCGCCTCCAGGAGGTCGGCACCCGAAAGGAGACCAGCCACCGTCACCGAGGCCCCGTAGAAGTGATTCGTGACCGCGGTCACCCGCACCGCCGCCCCGCCCAGCGCCTGCGAGAGGAGGGGAGCCCTCTCCTCGAGGAAGGGGGCCATGGAGTGGCCGGTGAGGATGTGAAGGCGCCGATCGGTCCCCAGAGACGGGAGGGTGGGAAGGGCCGCATCCAGGTCGTCGAGGAAGCGACGCACCGAGCCCACCCCGTTCTCCATGAGGGATCCGTCGTCGTAGTACGCGGCCTCCGGAAGGGGGAGGCGGGCGTGAAGAAAGAGCTCGTCGGCAGCATACGCCCACCCGAACCCCCGCGCCGCCAGCGAACGCTCCCGTGCCGCCTCCACCTGGGCCACCGCACGGGCGGCCTCCTCCGGAAGGAGGGGGCGCACCGGCCGGTTCATGTTGTACTTCGTGAGCCCTACCGGGACCACCGAGAGGGAGCGGATCCCCTCTCCCAGGGCCCAGAGGTCGTCGAGGGTTCGATCCAGATGGGCACCGTCGTTCCACTCGGGACAGAGCACGATCTGGGTGTGGACCTCGAGACCGCCCTCCAGGAGTTCCCGCAGTTGCTCCAGGATGAGCCCTGCCCGCTCGTTCTTGAGGAGCCGGGCACGGACCTCGGGTTCGGTGGCGTGCACACTTACGTAGAGGGGGGAGAGGCGCTGCTCCACGAGCCTTCGGAGCCCTCGGGGTCCGAGGTTCGTGAGGGTCACGTACGACCCGTAGGTAAAGGAGAGCCGGAAGTCGTCATCCCGGATCCAGAGCGTGTCCCGCACCCCCTGCGGGTTCCCGTCAATGAAGCAGAACACGCACTGGTTCGCGCACTCCCGGACCGTGTCCGGCGCGGGAACGATCCCCATGGGCTCGCCCGGATCCCGCTCCACCTCGTAGATGACCCGGTTCCCCTCCGGGTCCACCGTCTCGAGCTCGAGCTCGGGGTCGGCCAGGAGAAAGGTGAGATCGATCCCGTCGCGGACCTTCTCGCCATTGATGCGCACGATCCGTGTGCCGATGCGGAGCTCCAGCTCCTCGGCGACGGATCCGCCCTCGATGTCGGCGATGGTGATCATGGGTCGATGATTCCGGATTCGAACGCGGACGATGACGACAGCCCTGAATGATAGCGGGAGGGAATGACCCTCTCAACGCGGGGGGGGAGGTCGGAAGGCTCCAGGCCTTGCCGAAATCGGATGCGGGCCCTCGATTCTCTTCCGACCGGCCCTGGACACGCGGGTCACCGGGCCCTGGACCCCGAGCCCGAAGGCGGCCCCCTGCCTCCCCGCGGGTCTCTCTCCCCTTCTCCCGGTGGGTGCCGGAGAATCCCTCCCCTCCGAACCCCTGCGCCCATGTCCGCCACGGAGCCGTCCTCCCCTTCCCTCCCGGGCCCCCCATCCCTCCGCCTCCGGCGACTCCTCGAGGCCCGCGCGCGCCTTCGGGAGGAACTCATCCAGAGGGTTTGCAGCGAGGCCCCCACCCAGGCGTTCCCTGCCGGAGTGCCTGGAGAGGCGACACCGGGAGGCGAAGGTGTGGGTCCATGGACCCCCGACCAGGTACTCCAGCATCTGGAGCGGGTAGAGGCCCTGGTCCTCGCGCGGATCCCCGCGGCTGCCCAGGGAAGCCGAACCGGGCCCAGGCACTGGCTCGGGCGCCTCTCCGTTCGCCTGATTTTCCTCTTCCGGATCCGGGTGCGCATGCCCACCCCCCGCATCGCCCCGGGTCCACCGGGTCCGTCCGGCGAGGCCGGAAAGGCCTGGGCAGCCACCTCCGCTCTCCTCGACACGGCCCTGGCGCAAGCCGAAGCACGGGATCCCGGGGCCCCCACCATGGTCCATCCGGTCTCCGGTCCCCTGGATCCCGTGGGCACCGCACGCTTCCTCCTCGACCACGCCCGGCATCACCGACGCCAGGTGGACCGGCTCCTCCGGCCACCGGCGCGACGTGCCTGAACGAGGGAGGGTGGACGCAGGCGCACCGGGCCGAGCCGCTGGGTGCGGCCGCACCCTGCGGCCCGGATCCCGGCTCCCGGGGGGAGGCGGCCCCCGACACGTCGCCCGCCAGGCGCTCGGGGGGTCAGGGAAAGCGGAGGACCCTGAAACGAACCACCCCCCAGTGGCGTAAACCACTGGGGGGCTTCGTTTTGGACCCAGAGCGGGCGACCGGGCTCGAACCGGCGACCCTCAGCTTGGGAAGCTGATGCTCTACCAACTGAGCTACGCCCGCATCAGGTCCCTAAAGGTAGCGCGGCGGGCCCCCTCGTCAAGCGGGACCCGCCGGCACTTCCACGCCCTGTCCGGTCCCTGCGACCGACCGGGAATCCCCGGCAAGCGTGGTGCAAACCCTTCCCGGGACCGCCGGGAAGATCGCCCCCCGGATCACCCGATCAGTCGAGGACCCGGTAGCTGTACCCGTAGACGGCGTCGGAGGGAAGGTCGACCTGGAAGGCCTGGGCCTCACCTTCGTTCTGGAACCGCACGGTGGTGTCGCGCGTGCCCACCTCCGCGCCATTCACATCGAAGAAGGTGAAGCGAAGGCGAAGCTCGACGCCTGCCCCCCCGGCGTGGTTGGAGAGCTGACCCGCCAGGACCACATCACTTCCCGACGGCTGGAGCGTGAGGTCATCCATGATGATGGGAAGCTCCTGCCCCGTGGTATAGATCTCCATGGCCTCCTCGCCATCCCCAAGCTCCAGAAGCGCGTTGGCCCGGAACTGGTAGGCAAGGGGATTCAAGGCGTCGATCTCGAGGAGCTTCTCGGAAACCTGGGCCAGCTCGGGCCACCGCTCGGTGTCCCCCTGCTCGCGCCCGAGAATGTAGAGGGTCTGGGCGTAGTTGAAGACCCCGTCCCGATGGTTCGGAACGATCTCGAAGGCCCGCTGGAAGGCGGACGCTGCACCGACGAATTCCTCGACCTGGTAGAGCCCCACTCCGATCGTGAAGAAGTCGGAGGCATCCAGCCCGTCGCGGGACAGGAGGTCGTCGAAGAGCCCCTGCGCGTCGGCGCCCTGGCCGCTGACCACGAGGGCGGAGGCGTAGGCCGTCAGGTAGTCCAGGTTGTCCGGATCGGACTCCACCAGGTCGGCGAAGAGCTCCGCCGCCTCGCTGTAGCGCTCGAGCCGAAGGAGGAGCTGGGCCCGGTTCTCCTTCGCAGGCACGCGAACCGCCATCCAGTTCTCCCGGACCTCGTCGTCCACCCGGTCCGCCCACTCCCCCTCCACCACTTCGATGACGCGACCGAAGGCCGCGGCCGACTCCTCGAAGCGCCCGAGCTGGGCAAAGGCGCTACCCAGGTTCAGCACGGCCTCGGGACGATAGGCGTAGATCAGGTCCGCCCGCTTGAACTGCTCGACCGCCCCCTCCAGGTTCCCCTCATCCACGAGGTCCACGCCCTCGTTGTAGGCCTCGATCCAGGCCATTTCGCGAAGCCCGATGGTCTCGATGATGTAGCGAGGGTAGAGCTCCTCGGCCCGATCGAAGGCCGCCGCCGCGTCCTCCACCCGTCCCAGCCCGAGGAGGGCCTCGCCGAGCTGGAAGTGCGACTGGGGATTGTCGGGGTCGGCCTCGATCCCGGAGCGGGCATGACCCAGGGCCTCCTCGAACCGCGAACGAGCCTGCTCCTCCGACGAGGCACCCTGCGCCTGCAGGAGGAAGAGGGTGGCCTGCGCCGTATGGTCGTTGTCCCGCGGCTCGATCCCTTCGGGGAGTTCCTCAACCCACTGAGGGAGCTCGTCCCCTTCGGTCGCCGACGTCATGATCGAGCTCCCCGCCCCCTCAGGGGAACGGGTCTCGCCCGAAGAGGCGCATCCACCAACGAAAAGCGCAGTTCCCAGGACCAGAACGGTCCCGAATCGGAAATTCATCCAGCTATCCTCCCTGTGGCGTTCCAGAAGACCTTGTTCCGCGGATGCCCGACGCACCCCGGTCCGGAAGGGGACCGTGGGGCCGTGCGTGAAACCGCTCGACAATGGTAACCCCCAAACGTATCGAGGGTCCTCGCCGAGCGTCAAACGTCCCCCTCCGACTTCCCCGGCGTTGCGCCATCCGGTGGACGGGAAGACCGGTCAGCCGATCCGGAAGCGTGCCCCTCCCCGGACGCCGGTCCCACGACCCTTCCCAGGCGTCCGAGGGTCGCTTCCCGCCCGATCCCCTCCATCACGAGCCCCAGGTCCGGCCCGGACCGGCCTCCCCCCAGCGCCAGCCGGACCGGGTGGAAGAGGGCCGGGCCCCGGGCGCCCAGTCGGGCCCCCACCTCGCGAACGGTCCCGGAGAGCGCGCCTCCCTCCCACTCCTCCAGCCCCATGAGGGCGTTGCGCACGGCCTCCACCACCTCCACCCCGCGAGGCTCGGCCCGGGCCTCCTCCACCCCTTCCAGGAGCGCCGCATCGTCGGGAAAGAGGAAGGCCAGCGCCTCGTTGATCTCTCCCGCCTGATGAAGCCGGGTGCGGATGGCGGCGAGGGCGCGCAGGAAGGGCCCGGGATCCGGGTCGGAGGGATGGGGGAAACGCTCCCCGTCCACGTGGGGGGCGACGAGGGCCGCCAGCGCCGGGAGCGACATCCGCGCCAGGTGCTGCTGCGAGATCCAGCGGAGCTTCTCCTCGTCGAACACGGTGTCGGCAGCCCCCACCCGGTCGAGGGACATTTCCCGGATCAGCGCCTCCCGATCCAGCACCTCCCGATCGTCCCCGGGCGACCAGCCCAGGAGGGAGAGGTAGTTCAGGAGGGCCTCGGGGGGGATCCCCGCCGCCCGGAGGCCCTCCACCCCGGCCGCCCCCTCGCGCTTGGAGAGCTTCCGCCGGTCGGCGCCCAGCACCATGGGGAGATGGGCGAACACCGGGGGCGTTGCGCCCAGCGCCTGAAAGAGGAGGACATGCTTGGGCGTGTTCGAGAGGTGCCCCGCCCCCCGGATCACGTGGGTGATCTCCATGTCCACATCGTCGGCCACCACCGCGAAGTTGTAGGTGGCGCGGCCATCGGCCCGAAGGATCACGAAATCCCCCACATCCCGGCCATGGAAGGAGACGGGCCCCCGGACAGCGTCATCGAAGTCGATCCGGGCATCGGGAACGGGAAAGCGCAGCGTATGGGGTTCCCCCCCGGCGGCCCGCTCCCGGGCGCGTTCGGGATCCAGCGCCCGGCATCCCCCGGGACACCCCAGCCCAGGCGCCCCTCCCTCCCCCTCCTCCCGAAGGAGGGCCAGCGCCTCGTCCGAGCAGAAGCAGCGGTAGACACGGCCCGCCTCCAGGAGGGCCTGCGCCAGCGCCCGATGCCGCTCCCCACGCTCGCTCTGCCGGTAGGGACCATGGGGTCCCCCCACATCCGGCCCTTCGTCCCACTCCAGCCCGGCCCAGGCCAGGTCCCGGAGAATCCCTTCCAGCGCCCCGGGGACATTCCGTTCCGCATCCGTGTCCTCCACCCGCAGGAGGAAGACCCCTCCCCGCCCCCGGGCGAAGAGGTAGTTGAAGATGGCCACCCGGAGATTTCCCAGGTGGAGATCTCCGGTGGGACTGGGGGCAAAGCGGGTTCGGACCATGAGGGGCGGGCGCACGTGGGCAGGGGTGGGGAGGAAGGGGTGGGAGAGACCCGGGGGAACGCGCTCGGGAGAGGGAGGGAACCCCCGTTCCCGGGAACCATGAAGGCGGGAAGGCGAAGGGGATGGGATCGGGAAGGCGAGGGCTCGGGGAGTCCTCCCCGTCGGGCTTCCGGGGCCCTGGCGTCGGGTCTTCCGGAGGCACCGACCACCTCCGGCCCCGATCAGTCTTCCCCGGCCCCCGCGCTGCCCCCTCCGGTCTCCGAAAGGTAGGTGGCAATCCGCTCGGCAAGAAGCCGGGAGAACCCGGGAACCTCGGCCACCGCCTCCGGCCCCGCTTCCCGGACCCCCTCCACCGACCCGAACCGGGTGAGAAGGGCCTGCTGTCGGGAGGGTCCGACCCCGGGGATCTCCCCCAGGGCACTCCGGATCGTGCGCCGGCTCCGGAGCTTCCGGTTGTACTCCACCGCGAAGCGATGGGCCTCGTTCCGGAGGCGCTGGAGGAGGCGGAGCACGGGGTCGCGCCGGGAGATCCGGATCCCCTCCCGGGCGCCGGGGAGGAAGATCTCCTCCTCCCGTTTCGCCAGGGCGCAGACGGCCACCTCCGGCGTTCCCAGCCGCTGGAGCACGGGGAGGACCGCGGAGAGCTGACCCTTCCCCCCGTCGATCACGAGAAGGTCGGGGAGGGGGGCCGCTTCCTCGAGCCGCCGGGTGAGGAGGCGTTCCACCGCCTCCGCCATGGAGCGGAAGTCGTCGTTTCCCCACCCGCCCCGGATTCGCATGTGGCGGTAGAGGGCCTTCTTCGGCTCGCCATTCTCCAGCGCCACGGCCGAGGCCACCACCTCCGTCCCCCCGGTATGGGAAATGTCGAACCCGTAGATGAGTCGGGGCACCACCTTGAGTCCGAGCCGGTTCTGGAGTTCGTAGAGCACGGCCTCGGCCCGGTCGGGCCCGCCTCCCTCCCCTTCCCCTGCCAGGGTCACCTGGTCTTCCACTGCGTGCCGGGCATTCGTCCGCGCAAGCTCCACCAGGCGCCGCTTGCCTCCACGCCGGGGCACGTGCAGAACCACCTTCCGGCCGGCCCGCTCCGAGAGAAGTCCGGCCAGGATCTCCTGGTCCTCGAAGGAGGTGGGGAGGAGGATCTCCGAAGGGAGTTCGGCGATCCCCACCGCCCCCCGCCCCAGGTAGTAGCGGGAGGCGAAGGCCGCGAGAAGCTCGGCCTCGTCCTCGCCGGCAAACCCCTCGAAACGATGGGCCTCCCGCCCCAGGAGGGTGCCCTTCCGGATGTGGAGGACCACGGCGGCTGCGTTCTCCCCATCGCGGGCCACCCCCACCACGTCCTGATCCCCGCCGTCGACCTGCTCCACCCGCTGCTCGCCGGCCAGGGAATCGAGCCCCGCCACGATGTCGCGGTACCGGGCCGCCTCTTCGAAGCGCTGCGCCGCCGCCGCCTCCCGCATGGCCCCTTCCATGGCCTTTCGTGTCTCCCGGGTATCGCCTTCGAGCACCTCCACCAGGGCTTCGATCTCGCTTCGGTAGTCCTCCCTCGACTGAAACCCCACGCAGGGGGCCTGGCACCGGCCGATGTGGTAGTCCAGGCAGGGGCGCGGGGGAGCCTCCGTGGGGAGACGGTACCGGCACGACCGGACGCCATGGGTCCGCTTCAGGTGGTCCAGGGCCTGCCGGAGGGCGCCCACCCGGGTGAAGGGTCCGAAGTACCGGGCCCCGTCTTCCCGGACCCGCCGGGTGACCCAGACCCGGGGAAAGGGCTCGTTCACGGTGACCTTGATGTACGGGTACCGCTTGTCGTCTCGGAGCTGGATGTTGAAGCGGGGGCGGTGCTCCTTGATGAGGTTGGACTCGAGAAGGAGGGCTTCGGCTTCCGAATCGAGAACAATGGTCTCCACCGCCTCCGCCCGGCGCCCCAGCTCCCGGAGTCGGATCCCCCGGTTCCGGTCCGGACGGAAGTAGCTCCGGACCCGCGACCGGAGCGACTTGGCCTTCCCGATGTACAGGATCTCTCCCCCCTCGCCACGGAGAAGGTAGACCCCGGGGGTGGCGGGGAGCGTGTCGAGGCGGGCGTCGTCGATCATGGAGGGGGCGGGTCACCCCCGGGCGGGGGAGCGGCGCCGGAGCGCCTCCGCCAGGGGGCTGGAGATGCCGAAGAGGTGGGTGAGGCCCAGGTATACCCCGCCGGCCGCCCCCAGGATCAGGAGTGCGGCGAGGATGGGGTGCAGGGGGGGGAGGGTGAGGAGGAGGGCGTGGCGCATCGCGGCCCCCACCCCCATGGCCACCCCGGCGGCCGTGATCAGTCGGCCCAGCTGGAGTGGGACGGCCCTTCGAGGCCCGGGAGTTCCGGGGTGGGTGGGGCTCCGGGGTCCCTCCCGGTCGTCGGGCATCGAGGGGGGGGCTGGATCCTCCTCCGTCGCGGCCGGGGGCTCGGGGACCGCGCCCGGCACGGCACCGGTCAGGATCCGGAGTCGCCGCCGGAGGAGCCCGAGCTCGAGCCAGGCCGCCACCGCCGTTCCCAGGGCCAGCCCCACCGCACCGTACCGAAGCCCACCCCCCCCCTCGATCCGGTCGAAGGGGATCATGAGGGAGGCGCCGATGACGAGGGCCACCCCCACCCGGAGCACGGCGATCCGGGCCGGGGAGGCCGTGTCTCCCAGGGCGTAGAAGGCGGAGGAGAGGAGGCGGGAGGTGGCCGAGGCACCCATCCCCAGGGCGTAGGCACCGAGCACGGCCCAGGTGAGCCGGACCTCGTCGGGCCCGAAGGCCCCGGTCTGGTAGAGGGCCGCCACCACCACATCCCCCAGCACGAGGTAGGCCGCCACCGAGGGGACAAGGAACCAGGCCACCCGGGCCATCCCCTTCCGGACCGCCTCCAGGAGGGCCTCCCCCTCCCCGGGGGCGAGGGGCGGGGGGCGTCCACCGCCCGAGCCGGCACGTCGCCGCGCCAGCTCCGGGAGTTCGCTGGCAGCCACCGCCATCCCGAAAAGGGAAATGGGGAGCATGTAGAGGGTCTGGGCGTATCCCATCACCGCCAGCGCCCCGGCGGCAAGGAGGGAGGCGAGGGTGAAGTCCAGGAGCCCGCTCAGGTTCACCACCCCCCGGCCCAGGACCACGGGGAGGAAGGTCCGGACGGCCTCCCGTACCCCTTCCACCCGCCGAATGACCCCCAGGCGAACGGAAGGACGCACCCCTCCGGCGGCCCGCACCGCTCCCGGAAGCTGGACTCCGAGCTGGAGGATGCCGCCAGCCAGGGCGCCCAGCGCCGTGGCCCGAAGCAGGGTGTCTCCCTCCCATCCCAGAAGCCACCCCCCTCCCACGAGGGCGGAGAGGATGGCCGCATTCCAGGCCACCGGCGCCACGTAGGGGAGGAAGAAGCGCCGATGGGTGTTCAGGATCCCCAGCGTCCAGGCCGACAGGACGAGGACCCCGGTCATGGGAAAGAGGATCCGGACGAGCTCCACCGTGCGCGCCTGCTGGGCGCCATCGAACCCGGCGAAGAAGACGCCCACGAGGAAGGGCGCCAGCACGAGCCCGGCCAGCACGAGGAGGCCGGCAAGGAGAAGGAGGATTCCGAGCACGGCCCCGGCGAAGCGCCGCGCCTCCTCCCGGCGCCCCTCCTCCTCCAGGCGGGCATAGATCGGAATGAAGGAGGCGGAGAGGGTCCCCTCCCCCAGGAGGTTCTGGAGGACGTTGGGAAGGCGGAGGGCGGCGCGCCAGGCATCGGCGGCGAGCCCCACCCCGAAGAAGTGCCCGATGGCCCGCTCGCGGAGGAGCCCTGCAATCCGGCTCAGGAGGATCCCGGCCGAGACCAGAGCCGAGCTCCGGGCACCCCGGGGGCCGGGTGGCCCGGGGGGCTCAGTCGGGGGTGCCACGCGGGAGCTGGCCCTCGGAGCGTTCGGTGAGGAGCCGCTGGAGGAATTCCCCCTCCTCGTGGAGTCGCTGCACCTCGCGCGAGAGGCGATCCATCTCACCCTCCAGGTAGCGGATCCGGTCCACCGTCACGTCCTCCCCCGATCCCAGGCGGCGATCCTCGATGCGGGCCGCCAGGGCCCGCCCCAGCCGTGAGTCGAGCACGGTGGAGAGGATCTCCGGGAGCATGAAGGCGAGGATGATGAGGGCGATCCAGAGCATGGCGAAAGGTACCGGGGTGGAGGTCCGGGGAGCAACGCGGGCGGGGGTGGCGCGCCGTGGGCGCGGCGGAGGCGGCGAAGGCGGCGGGCGCCGCGAACCACGCCGGGGGCCACAGGGGCGCCGCGGGAACGCGCAAACCGGGCGTGCACCGTCCCCCCTTCCCCTCTACTCTACGCATCGGCCCGCGTTGGGCTTCACCCTGCCGTCACCCGTCGGGTGCGGGGAGGAGGAGCGCCGCCTCGGCCTCGGAAGCCCAGGCCTCCAGGAGATCCGGTCCATAGCGGGCCAGGAAGTAGACGGCCGGAAAGACCCGCTCCTGGGGCTTCCCCCCCGGGAAGAGCTGGCCCCGTGCCTTCCCGATCTGGGCCAGAACCACGCCCTGTTCCCGCTTGAGGGCCTGGAGCACCCGCTTCTCCAGGTCGTCGAGAAGGGAGAAGCCCTGGTTCCGGATCTGCTCCGCCGGTGCCTGAAGGGTGGGGTCCACCTCCCGGACCGCCACTCCCAGGGCCCGGGCACCCCGGGCCAGTTCCCCCCGGAGCGTACTCAGGGCCTGGCGCACGCCCGCCGGGAGCTCGTCCCGGACCACGGCCGCCACGATCTCGTGCTCCGGCCGCCGAAAGGCCTCGAGATCGAGTCCGAACTTCTCCATGACCTTCGTCACTCTCCGTTCGAGGACCACGAGAGAGGGGCGCGGGTGGAGCACGGGGGGGCGGATGCCGTGGGCCTCGAAAACGGGGGAGGTCTGCCCGTGGTAGGCCAGTTCCCCGGGTCCTCCCACGTAGGCGAGGGTGGGGATCAGGGCGCTCTCCACCACGGGCCGTAGAAGTACGTTCGGGGTGAGGCGGGAGGGATCGGCCTCCGCTTCGGCCTCGAGTTCGGCGAGGGAGAGGGTCCGGCCCTCCCGACGCAGGCGGAAGCGCGGTTCGTCGCCCCCGCCCGGTCCCCCGACGGCCCCGGGCTCAAGGAAGAGGCGATCCCGACCCGCGGCCCCCTCCAGGAAGAGGTTCACCCCCTCGGGAAGGATGGGGACCTGCACCGCGTACCCGGCCTCCTCCAGTGCCCGGGCCCGGTCCTCCAGGGCCTGGCTCCGGTCCCGGGCGCCCCGGGCCTCCGCCAGGAGGAGGGGGAGGGCCGCCGACTGCACCTCCGGATGCTCGGGCGAGAGGAGGAAGACGCCGGCCCGGTGGAGCTGCCGAGCAAGGAGGGCCGCGAACCCCTCCGGAAGGGTCGTCCCCTCCGGGTAGCTCGCCTCCAGCGCCTCGCGCACCTCGGGGAGGAAGTCGGAGGGGGGGAGCGCGGCGAGGAGGGCCTCCCTCGCCTCCCGGATCTCGGGGCCCAGGGGAATCCGGTGGAGGGGGAGGAGGCCGGCGCCGGCCGGGTCGGGAAGGTCGATGCGGAGGGGTTCATTCTCGAGGGTGGCCACCTCCATCCCCCGGACCTCGGCCCAGTCATGATCCTCCGAGGCCACCCAGAAGATGGGGAGCACCGGGCGCCCGAGGCGGGCCTCGAGGCGGCGCGCCAGGGCCGCGGCACCCAGGGCCTTGTAGAGGGAGAAGAGGGGGCCCCCGAAGAGGCCGGGCTGCTGCCCCGTGGTGACCGCCAGCCCTCCCTCGGAAACGAACCGCTCCAGCCGCATCCGGGCATCCTCTCCCCCCCCAGCCAGCACCCCCGCAAGCCGTCGGCGCTGGGCCTCGGAGAACCGGGCATCCACCTCTTCCGCCTTGGCCTCGTACGCCGCAATCGCACCCGGATGCCCGCCGGGGTAGAAGGCCCGGACCGAGGGGTCATTCGCCAGAAAGGCCTGGACAAGGGAGGAACCGGTGAGGGGACATCGGAGAAGCTTCATGGTGTACCTGGGGAAGCGGAAGGGAGGAAGGACGGAGTGGCGAGAGGCCGGAACCGCCAGGTGAGGTCCCACCGGGGAGGCAGGCCGGGAAGACCTCAGGGCTTGTCCGCCACCTCCGCGAGGAGGATGCGACGGGGGGTCGTGGGCCCCGGGGCCGCCCCGTGGTAGTCCCCGTGCTCCGCCACCACCCGGAGCCCTGCACGGTCCATGAGAGCCCTGAGTTCGGTGGCGTCGTAGAGGCGGACCCGCTCCCGGAAGCGCTCCTCCGACCCCGTGGACTCGTCCAGGATCCGGATCTCCTTTTCCACCTTCCGTCCGCCCTCCACCAGACGGCGCGCCTGTTCCACTCGCCGTCCCTCCACCACGCGGGAATCGCGCGGCTCCAGGGTCGCCCGCACCCGTTCGGCGTTGAGAAAGTCCAGGAGGATCCACCCGCCCGGAGCCAGGACCCGCCGGACCTCGCAAAGCACCTGGAGGTCGTCGGCCTCGCGTTCGAAGTATCCGAAGGAGGTGAAGAAGGAGGTTACCCCCGCGAAGGCACGGGGCCGGAAGGGGAGGTGGAGCATGTCTCCCCGGACCCGAGGAGACGCGGGATCCCTGCGCCCGCCCTCCCGGAGGAGGGGGAGGGAAAGGTCCATTCCCTGGGCAGCGATCCCCTCCGCCCGAAGGGCTCGGAGGTGCCTCCCGGCGCCGCAGGCCAGGTCCAGGACCCGACCTTCTACCTTCCCCACGAGGGAGAGAAGGAGGGATACGGCCCGGGCCGCTTCCTCCTCGTCCCGATGCGGATAGAGCGCCAGGTATCCCTCTCCGAACCAGCTCCGGTACCAGGGAGTGACCCCGTCGTGGTCGCTCATGCCGTCCTCCCGCCCCGTCCACGGGCTCGCCGCTCACCCGAAACCGGGCCCTTGTGGTACGGTTCCCCCCGGAGGATCGTGCCGGCCCGGTAGAGCTGCTCCACCAGGAGTAGCCGGGCCAGTTCGTGGGGAAGGGTGAAGGGAGAGAGGGAGAGTTCGCGGGAGGCGCGGGCCACGACGCTCGGGTCGAACCCGAAGGCCCCCCCGATGGCCAGAACCAGGGGCGGGGCGGCGTGGAGCTGACGCTCCCCAAGCGTGCGGGCCAGGGCGGGCGAATCCATCCCCCGCCCCTCCCGGGTGAGGACCCAGAGTTCGTGGCCTTCGGGAATCCGCCCCAGGATACGGGCCCCCTCTGCTTCGCGGACCGCTTCCTCGGTGGGACTCCCCCGCCCTGCCCCGGCCTCCACTTCCACGACCTCGAACTTCCAGTAGTGGCGAAGACGGGCCTCATAGTCGTCCACGGGGGGGGCCAGGGCCCCCTTCACGCGTCCCACCGCAAGGAGGGTGATCATGCCCGGCCTTCCAGGCCGTCCACGTCGGGCCGTGCCCTGCTCCCCGGGTCTTCCACCTCCTCCCCCCTTCGCTCCCCGGATCCTGCCTTCGGGACCGGCCCCTCCCGGCCCCGGGCCAGAGCCCGCGCCAGAACCCGGTCCAGGAGGCGTTCGGTCTCCGGACCGGGGAGGGGTGCGAGGGCCAGGACCCGGATCGGAGGGGACCCAGGCTCCCGGAGCGCCGGGAAGGCCCCGAGCTTCACTGCATCCTTTTCCGTGGTCACGATGGTCCGCCCCCTCCCCTGCCTCAGAATCCGGGCCACATCGCCCGCGTCGTATCGATGATGATCGGGAAAGGCCAGGAGTTCCACCCCCTCCGCCCGGGAGGCCACGAGCTCCACCACGGTCTCCGGGCGCGCCACCGAGGCCACGACCAGCAGAGGACCTTCCGGGAAATCGTTCTCCGGGGCGTCTCGGGGGGGGGACGGCGCGACTCCGGAGGCAGCCCCGGCTGGGCCCTCGGGCAGTCCGTCGGGCGTTGTCGGGGCCGCCGTGGCGTCCGGGAGGGGGTACCACCCGCCGGCCACCAGTCCGAACCGGCCCATGGGAGGGTGCCGGGGGAGGGTCCGGAGCACGGCGAGAAGGGCATCGGCGCGCTCCACCCCCTCCGGCCCCTTTCCGGTCGTGAGGACGAGGGAAGCCCGGCCCAGGGACGAGAGGGGCTCCCGCCAGGGCCCCCGGGGAAGGAGTCGGGGGGGGAAGGGGTCGTGGGCCGATACGAGGACGATGTCGGCGTCCCGGGCCAGGGCACGGTGCTGGAAGCCATCGTCCACAACCGCCACCGTCGCCCCTCCCTCCGCCGCCGCCCGTGCCGCTCGCACGCGTTCCGGGTGGATGTGGACCGGGACCCCCGGATGCCAGAGCGCATGCAGGGCCACCTCGTCCGCTCCATACCCGCGGCTCAGGATGGCAGGACGCTCGCCCCGGGCCAGGAGGCGCGAGACGACCCATCGAACCACCGGGGTCTTCCCCGTCCCCCCCACCGAGAGGTTTCCCACCGAGATCACCGGGATCGCGGGCGAGGTGGCGCGAAGGAGTCCCGTTTCCCACCCCTGGTTGCGGAGGCGAACCCCCACCCCGAAGAGGAGGGAGGCCGGGGCAGTGACCGCGGTCACTGCACTCCGGAGAAGTGGGTTCCCCTCTCCCATCCAGTACCCGAGGACCCACCGGTGGAGGGGGTTCATGGGAGGGCTTCCGGAGAGAGCGCCGCCGTCGCGGGGGAGCGATGCAGGCAGCTCATGCGCGGGTTTCCGGCGTCCAGGGCTCGAGGGGGCGGACCGGGTCGGGATCCACCCCGTCCACCGCGTCGGTCATGGCGTTGAGGAGGGCATCCACCTCGAGGGCCAGTGCCTCGAGCCCGGACTCGTCCAGCCCCCGTGGCACCGGGATGGGTGCCCCGTATCGCACCTCGACCCGGGCGAAGGGACGCGGCACGAGGAAGCGGTCCCAGGACTTCACCCGCCACCCGCCGGGAGAGCCCGCTGCCACCGGGATGAGGGGGGCCTCTCCTCGCTGGGCCGCCACCAGCGCCCCCAGCTTGATGCGCCGGGGAGGACCTTTCGGCCCGTCGGGGGTCAGCGCCAGATCCCCTCCGACGCGAACCGCCCGGAGAAGCTCCCGGAGCCCCTGGGCTCCCCCCCGGGTGGAGGATCCCCGCGCGGTGCGAAAGCCCCGGCGCTCCGCCAGTCGAGCGATGAGCTCGCCGTCGCGGTGCTGGCTGACCAGGACCGTCACCCCTTCTCCCCGGTGGAGGTGGGCCAGGGGGAGAATGCGCGAGTGCCAGAAGAGGAAGACCACCGGACGCCCGGCTTCCCGGAAGGGCCGCCAGTGCTCCCGCCCCTCCACACGGTAGCGCCAGCTCCATCCCAGGAGCCAGAAGACCCCGTTCCCCACCCACTCGAGGACGCGTGCCTTCATCGGGCACCTCCTTCCGGCCGGAGGGGGAGGCCTCGCTCCAGGAGGACCTCCTCCACGAGTTCGGCGACCCGGTCGGCAGCGCCCGGAGTGCCCAGCCTCTCCCGGACCCGGGCCAGCCCGGCCTCCACCCGTCGCCGGGCCTCCCCCTCCTCCAGCAGGGGGAGGAGGGCCCGGGAAAGCGACGCTCCCGTCACCTCCCCCTGCAGGAGCTCCGGCACCACCCGCTCCTCCGCAACGAGGTTTGCCAGGGCCACATGTTTCACCTTCACCACCCTTCGTGCGACCTGCCAGGTCAGGGGGTGGGTCCGGTAGGCCACCACGAAGGGGACCCCAGCCAGCGCCGCCTCGAGGGTCGTGGTCCCCGACTTCACCAGGGCACCCCGGGCGTGGGCGAGGAGGGCCCGGGACCCGGAGACCATGCGTGCCTCGCTCCCTGCACCCCCCCCCTTCCCCTCGGGGAGCGCCACTCCCCCGAGTGCCGGAAGCCCCGGGGCCCGGGCCACCACCACCTGGAGCCCCGGCCGGGCCTCGACCAGGCGGTGGGCCGCCTCCAGGAAGGGCCCGAGATGGCGACGCAGTTCCTGCGCCCGGGAACCGGGAAAGACGGCCAGGACCTCCCGAGCCGGGTCCACCCCCACCTCCCTCGCCCATGCCTCCCGGTCGGGGAGGGTGGGACGTTCATCGAGAAGCGGGTGCCCCACGTACCGGGCCCGACCGCCCTCGGCCTCGAAGAGGGGGGCCTCGAAGGGGAGGATCACGGCCACCCGGTCCGCCCAGGTCGCGAGCTTCCGGGTCCGGTGCGCCTTCCAGGCCCAGACCTGGGGCGCGATGTACCAGACCACGGGGATCCCCCGGGCATGCGCCGCCCGGGCGAGGCGGAGGTTGAGTCCGGGGTAGTCGATGGGAAGGACCAGGTCCACCGAGGCCTCCTCCATGAGGGCCTTGAGCCGTCCCTCGAGGCGCAGGAAGTAGGGAAGGCGCGTTGCCACTTCGGCGAAGCCCATGACCGCCATGGACTCCAGCCCGGCCACCCGCTCCACCCCCTCCGCCTCCATTCGCTCCCCACCTGTCCCCAGGAGGCGTGCCGAGGGAAAGCGCACCCGGAGGGCACGCGCCAGATGCGCGCCGTGCTGGTCTCCGGACGCCTCTCCGGCAAGGAGGAGGAACACCGGTCGGCGCTCCCGGTCGGAGATCCCCCCCATGGCGGATCCTGATCCTGGAAGGGCCGGTGGTTGAGGAGCCCTCACCGGCAGAACTCCGTCAACGGAAGAGCCGCTCCACGGCCCCGGGGACGTACCAGGCGGCGATCACCGCCAGGATGAGAAGGAAGACGAGGAGGCGGGGGGAGCGAGGCGGCTTGGCGTCGTACCCGGCCTTCTTCCGGCTACGGCGTACGTTGATCAGCGACATGGCGGAGGATCCGGGCTTCAATGGCGAGGGCGACTTCGAGGGCGGTCCGTCCTTCGACCCCGGAGACCATGGGGGGGATCCGACCAAGGGCCGCATCGCGGAAGGCCTCCTGCTCCCGCCGGAGGGGTTCGGCGGCTTCGGCGTGGAGGGAAACCCGTTCGATGATGGTCGACAGGTCCCGGGCCAGGAGCCCGGCCATGGCCTGCTCGGCGTCGGCTCCGGGCTGAAGGGCCGGGAGGTCCTGCTTGAGCCGGAGGAACTCCCCCGTCCCCCTGGCCAGGTCCAGGCTCAGGTACCCGGAGCGCTGGAAGATCCGCACCTTCCGGAGCCGCTCCAGCGAGACCCGGCTCGAAGTGAGGTTCGCCACCGCCCCACCCTCGTACGTGATGCGGGCATTGGCGATGTCCACCGACGGGGTGAGGACCGGCGCTCCCGCGGCCTGGAACTCCCGCACCGGCCGCCCCACCAGGCTCCCCACCAGGTCCACGTCGTGGATCATGAGGTCCAGAACCACGGCCACGTCGGTTCCCCGCTCGGTGAACGGGGCCAGCCGATGGGACTCGATGAAGAGCGGGTTGTCGAGATGGGGACGCGCTCCGATCACGGCGCTGTTGAAGCGCTCCACATGGCCCACCTGGACCAGGGCACCTCCGGCCCGGGCGGCATCGAGGATCTCGTCCGCGTCTTCGAGGGAGGGGGCAATCGGCTTCTCGATGAAGACGTGAATCCCCCGCTCCAGTGCGGCCACCGCCACGTCCCGATGGGTTGTGGTGGGCGTGGCCACCACAACCCCGTCCACCCCCCCGAGGAGGGCCTCGAGGGTGGGATGCATGGGGATTCCCAGCTCCTCTCCCACGGCTCGAGCCCGACCTTCGTCGGCTTCGAAGGCCCCGGCGAAGGCCACATCCGGCAGATCCCGGGCGATCCGGGCATGGTGGAACCCAAGGCTCCCCACCCCCACGACCCCCAGGCGGAAGGCTCCCTCGCCCCCCATCAGAAGGTCACCCCACGCTCCGACGACTCGATGAACTCGATGAATTCACCCACCTCTCCCTCCATGGGCATCTCGTTCCGGACCCGAACCAGCGCCTGGGAGAGGTTCAGTTCGGAGTGGAAGAGCATGCGGTACGCCTTCTTGAGCGCGGCGCGGGACTCGGGTGGGAAGCCCCGTCGCTCCAGCCCCACGGTGTTCAGACCATAGATCTTGGGCGGGTTCCCCGAGACCCGGCAGAAGGGCGCCACATCCTGAGCCACCCGCGAGAGTCCCCCGATGAAGGCGTGCCGGCCGATGCGCACGAACTGGTGCATGGCCACGAGGCCGCTGATGATGGCCCAGTCGTCGATGGTGACGTGGCCGGCCATCTGGGACCCGTTGGAGATGATGATATGGTTGCCCAGGACGCAGTCGTGGGCCACATGCACGTAGGCCATGAGGAGACAGTCGTCTCCCACCACGGTCTGGCCCGAGGCCGAGGTCCCGCGGTTCAGGGTGGCGTACTCCCGGATCTGGGTCCGGTCGCCGACCCGGAGCCAGGTCTCCTCCCCCTGGAACTTGAGGTCCTGGGGGTCGGTCCCGAGGACGGCGCCATGGAAGAGTCGGCATCCTGCCCCGATCTCGGTGTTCCGCTCCACGAGTACGCCCGGTCCCACCTCGGTCCCGTCGCCAACGCGGACCCCGGGGCCGAGAATGGCCCGGGCCCCCACCACCACCCCCACCCCGAGTTCGGCGCCGGGATCCACGATGGCCGTGGGGTGGACCGTGGTTTCCACCTCCGCCCCCTCCCTCACCGATCCACCACCCGGGCCATGAGTTCGGCCTCGGCCACGAGGCGCCCGGCCACCCGGGCCTCCCCCCGCATCCGGCAGATCCCGCGGCGGAACTGGAGGAGCTCGAGCTCGAAGACGAGCTGGTCGCCCGGTGTCACCGGCCGTCGCCACTTCACATTGTCCAGCGACATGAAGTAGACGACCTTCTCCTCCGGCCGATCAATGGAATCCATGAGCAGGAGGCCGCCCACCTGGGCCATGGCCTCCACGATGAGGACCCCGGGCATGATGGGATGCCCGGGGTAGTGGCCCTGAAAGAAGGGCTCGTTGATCGTGACGTTCTTGATCCCCACGATCCGCTTCCCCGCCTCGAAGTGGGTGATCCGGTCCACCAGGAGCATGGGGAAGCGGTGGGGCAGGTACTCCATGATCCGCGCCGCATCCACAATGGGCTCCCCTTCCGGATCCCTCCGGTCCTCCACCGCGAGAAGGCGGGCGAATTCCACATTCCCTCGGTGGCTCGGGCGGTCGGCCACGATCCGCCCCTCGACGCGGCGTCCGAGGAGCGCCAGGTCGCCGATCACGTCACCGGCCTTGTGGCGGGCGAACTCGTCGGGAAAGCGAAGCCCTTCCGGATTCAGTACCCCCTCGTCGGAGAGGACCACCGTGTTCTCGAGGCCACTCCCCTGGGCTCGCCCCCGGGCACGAAGGGCCTCGGCCTGGGCGGCGAAGCCGAAGGTCCGGGCGGGCGCCAGCTCCCTCCGGAAGGCACCCGTATCCAGCGCCCAGCTCCCCACCTGGCGGCCGATGGCCGGATGGTCGAACTCCAGTGTCACCGCCACCTCCAGTCCATCGGCAGGGGCTGCCAGGTAGCGCGACCCCTCCCCGGCGTCGAGGTGGAGCGCCCGCCGGATCCTCAGCACCGGGACCTGGGCTTCCAGCTCCCGGAACCCGGCCTCCTCCAGCGCCTCGACCCAGGGGAGGAAGCTCCCATCGAGAATGGGGGGCTCGGGCCCCTCCACCTCGATCCGGGCTGCCGTGACACCGGTGGCCATCAGGGCCGCAAGGAGATGCTCCACGGTCAGAACGACGCGGGTGTCGTCGAGCCCCAGGGTGGTGCCGAGATCCGTGGCCACCACGTGCTCCAGGTTCGCCGGAATGGCGGGGGCATCGGGGAGGTCGGTGCGCACGAAGCGAAGGGCCCCTCCCTCGCGCGACGGATCCAGCTCCGGGTGAATGACGACCCGGGCCTTCTGCCCGGAGTGGACACCGACCCCTTCAACCTCGACGGGGCGGGCAACGGTCCGATGATGGGCACCGATCATGGCAGGGGGTTCCGGCTCCTCTTCGAGGTGTGTGCCTCTCCCACCGGCCCGGCGAGCCGGGGGGGAGGGGGTGAGCGCTCCAATCTAACATCGTCCCTACCCTTCGGGGGCCGGCCCCCCTCCCCCGGGCGCGAGCGCCTCCAGGGCAGCCTCCACCTGGCGCAGCCGCCGTGTCACCTCGGGGAGGCGATACAGGGCGGCCGTGGCCTTGAGGAAGGTGCGCTGGGGTCGCGCCGGAAACCCCAGTACGGTCTCGCCGGGTGGTACGTCCCCGATGATCCCCGCCTGGGCCGCAAGACGGGCTCCATCTCCCACCTCGAGATGCCCCGCCACCCCCGCCTGGCCACCCATCGCCACCCCGGTGCCCATGACCACGGACCCGCTGATTCCAGCCTGGGCGGCCAGGAGCCCGAGGGGGCCTACCCGGGTGTTGTGCCCCACATGGACAAGGTTGTCGATCTTCGTGCCTCGGCCGATCCGGGTCTCACCGATGGAGCCCCGGTCGATGCAGGTGTTGGCCCCGACCTCGACCTCGTCCTCGAGCACGCACCCCCCGACATGGGGGATCCGGGCGTGGGCTCCCTCCTCGAAAACGTAGCCAAACCCATCCACGCCGACCCGGGCGCCCGCGTGCAGGATCACCCCGGCGCCGAGGACGGTGTCCGGGTAGACGACCGCGTGGGGAAGGAGGCGGCACCGGGGGCCGATCCGGGCCCGAGCCCCCACCACGACGTGGGCCCCGATCTCGCTCCCCTCCCCCACCTCCGCCCCGACCTCCACCACAGCGTAGGGTCCCACCCTGGCCCCCTCTCCCACCCGGGCCTCCGGGTCCACCACTGCCGTGGGGTGAACGACGGGGTCGCCGGCCGGAAGCTCGGGGTGCAGGGCAAGGAGGATCCTCCGCACCGCACGGGGCGGATCGGAAACCACGAGGCGGGGGCGGTCCCGGAGTCGTGGATCTTCGCTCGCCTCCACCTCCTTTGCGAGGGAGGCCGCCAGAAGGAAGGCCCCGGCTCCGGAGGCCGCAGCCCGCGCCAGGTAGCGGGCCTCGCCCAGGGGGGCCAGGGCATCGGGCCCGGCACCCTCCAGTGTGGCGACCCGGCGAAGCTTCACCTCTGCCCCCGGGCCCTCGGGGAGGCCGACCCCCAGGAGACGGGCCAGGTCAGAAAGAGAGACGGGGTCGGCCGGGAGGCGGAGGAGGGGGAAGGAGCGCATCACGGAAGGGGTTCAGGGGTGGGAGGAAGAGGGGAAGCCGAACGGGCGCGGACGAGCCGCTCCCCGGTGGCCGGCGTCCGGCCAGCGCAGGGCGGGTGGGGCGGAACGGCGGTGGCCCCCTCCCCGTGGAGCGAGTGGAGCACGGTACGACAGGAGCGTCGGAGTGGCGGCCCCCCCCCCCACGCAACCGGGCCCCCCGCCCCCGATCCGAAGACCTGGGGATGGAGGGCCCGGAAGCCCACGACGATGGCGCGAAGGCCTCAGGCGTCCTGGTCGTCGTCGTCCTCGCCGCTGGCGGCCATCTGCTGGAGGCGGCGAAGTACCTCCTCCGTGAGGTCGAGGGCCGGATCGGCAGCGATGATCGAGCGGGAGGCGGTGTCGAAAATCAGGGCGTAGTTCCCCTCTTCCCGGACCAGGTCGATGACCTGGGACATCCGCTCGAGAATGGGCTCCACGAGCTCCTGCCGCTTCTGGGCCGCCTCCTCGTCGATCTCCTCCATCCGCTGCTGGTATTCCATCTCCTTGCGGCGAATCTCGAGCTGGCGGGCCTCCCGGGCCTCCACCGTCAGGTTCCGCTCCTGGCGCTGATATTCGGTAATGAGCCGCTCGAGCTCCTCACCCAGGCGCTGCATTTCTCCGCGGTACCGGTCCATCTCCCGATCGAACTCCCGCTGGGCCTCCTGCGAACCGGGGGCCTCCGCCAGGATGACCTGCGAGTCGATGTAACCGATTCGCGGGGTCTGAGCCTCTACCGCCGTGGCCGTCCCGAAGAGCAGGAGGGCACCGAGGGCAAACGACAGTACGCGCATGTGTAGCTTCTCCGATGGTCGGAGCGGCACTCCCCGGGGAGGCCGCGATCCCTTGTGGATGGGGGTTCCGGGTCAGCCTCCCACCCCGCCCATGCGGAAGTGGAGCTGCCACCCGGGAACGGGCTTGTCGAACCCGTAGGCGTAATCGATCCCGATGGGGCCGAAGGGAGTCACGAGAAGGACCCCCAGCCCGGCCCCGCGGAACATCCGCGTGGGATCCACGTCGCGAACGTTCCTCCAGACATTCCCTGCCTCGTAGAAGGAGGAGACCGAGATATTGTCGTTGAGCCGCACCGCGTACTCAAGGCCCAGCACCATGAAGGCCTGTCCCAGGCGGTCGATGTCGGCCACCGCCCGGGACCCCCGGTCAAAGTACCCCAGGGGGGTGATCGTCGTCTCCTCGTACCCGCGGAGCTGCTCCCCGAACTGTACACCGCCCATCCAGAAACGGTCGAAGGGGAAGTTGTCGGCACTTCCCACCACGGCCCCCATCCGGGAGGTGAGTCCCAGGGCAAAGATGATGGGACGCCCGCCATCGCCCCCGCCCACCTCGCCCACCGGCATCCACCAGGTTCCCTCCAGGAGGTGCCGTGTGAAGTCGCCGTCCCCTCCCAGGAGTCCCCCGTTGAACTCCACCGTCCACGACTGCTGGGAGCCGAAGGTGGGGAAGAGCGGGGGGGCCAGTGTCTGCCGTCGCACGGTGAAGGAGAGCTGGCTCTGGGTGCCGGGCGGTCGGCCGAACAGAGAGGTGTCATCCACCCCACCCGCCAGTCGGTACTCGGTGCGGGAGAGGGAGTACCCGCTGAAGACCCGGGTGTACATGGCCCCGGGAACGGGCACCCCGACCCGGGTCAGGAAGCCGCGCCGCTTCCGCTCTCCGGTGGAGAAGGAGAAGAGGCGGTCCCTCGAGTCGAACACGGAGATGGTCCCGCTCACCCGGCTCTGCCAGAGCGAGGGGTCGGTGTAACTCAGCACGAAGTTGTTCTGGAAGCGTCCGAAGTCCCACCGCAGACTCCCCGACTTGGCCTGTCCGAAGAGGTTCGGCTGCTCGTACCCCAGGAAGCCCGCCACACCCCCGAACCCGCCCATGGAGGCGCCGAAGTTCACCGAGCCGGTCTGGCGCTCCACCACGTGGAAGGTGATGTCCACATCGCCGGTTTCGGGGTCGGGCACGATGTCAGGGGTGGGAAGGGGCGTCTCGAAGAACCCCATCCCGGCAATGCGCTGATAGCTGTTGATGACATCGCGCTGGGAGTACACCTGCCCCGGAATGAGGGAGATCTGCTCGCGGATCACCCGGTCGTAGGTGAAGGAGTTCCCCTCGATGTTGATGCGCCGGATGTAGGAGGGCTGGCGCTCCTCGATGGACCAGACGAGATCCACCGAGGGACGGTCATCGTCCCCCTCTCCCGGCGGGAGGCGCTGGATGAGGGGATTCACGTCCGCGAAGAGGAAGCCCTGGTCCGCGTAGAGTTCGCCCACCCGCTGGGTGGCGTCGAGAAAGCCCGGCTGGTCGAAGAAGTCGGTGGTGCGTCCCCGCCCGAGGATGCCGAGGGTGCGCAGGAGTCCCCCCTCCTCCGCACGGAAGATGCTCTCGAGCTGGGAGGTGGGGAAATGACGGTTCCCCTCCACCCGGAAGGAGTTCACCCGGTACTGGGGCCCCTCCTCCACCGTCACGTAGAGGACCCCCTTCCCCGTGGCATCGTCGATGGCCAGGGAGTCGGAGACGACCGCAAAGTCGAGGAACCCGCTGGACGCGTAGAAGCGGGGGAGGCGAATGGCCAGGTCCTCCTCCAGGGTCAGCTCGTCAAACTGCCCCGTGCGGAACCAGAGGAAGCCCTCCCTGCGCGTCTGGAGCGCGCTTCGGAGCTCGTCCTCGGTAAAGGCCGAGTTCCCCATGAAGCGCACGTCCCGAATGGCCACCCGGGCCCCCTCCTCCACCTCCAGGAAGAGGTCCACGTAGCCTTCCTGGTCCTCCACCGGGACCTCGCGAAACTCCACCCGGGCAAAGGGGACACCGCGAGAGGCGAGTTCATCGCGAATGTATCGCTGGGTCTTCACGGCCCGATCCTGCGAGAAGGGCTGCCCCGCACGAACCCCGAGGGAATCCCGCACATTCCCCTCGGAGATCCGGGTAAGCCCCTCGATGCGCAGGTCCCGGACCAGGGGCCGCTCCTCCACCTCCAGGGTGAGCACCACGGGGATCCCGTCCACCCCACCCCGGACCCGGACCTCCAGGTCGCGGAAAAGACCGGTTTCCCAGAGACGGCGCTGACCGTCGCGAAGGTCGCGGTAGGTCACACGCTCCCCGGTGGGGACCCGGAAGGTCCCGAGAATCACGCCCTCCTCCAGTGCCCGGTTCCCCACCACGACAATGGAGTCCAGGACCGCGCCGGTGGTATCGGCAGGGAGGGTGGCGGAGGGGGGCGGAAGGTCCGGGACCTGAGCCCCCGCGTGGGAGGAGAGGCCCACGACGAGCGCTCCGGTGAGAACCCCCGTGAAGAGGGCGCCTCGCCGGAGCGGGTCGGAAAGAAACGAAAGGAGCATGGAAGGTCGTGAAGACGTCCGTGAAGGCGTCAGGTCTTGGTGGCAGAGGCTTCGCGAATGGAGAGGCCGTCGCCCTCGGGGAGGACGTCCACCTCGATCTCCGCCCCGGCGCCGAACTCGGCCACCAGGATCTTCTCCGAGAGGGGATCCTCCAGGAAGCGCTGGATGGCGCGGCGGAGGGGTCTGGCCCCGAACTTCTGGTCGTACCCCTTCTCCACCAGAAAGGCCACGGCCGCATCGGTGAGGCGGAGGGTGAGCTCTTCCTGGGAAAGGCGGGATTCCACGTCGCGGAGGAGGAGGTGCACGATCTGGCCGATCTCCTCCCTGGAGAGGGGGTGGAAGACAATCGTGTCATCGACCCGGTTCAGGAACTCGGGGTTGAAGGCCCGCTCGATCTCCTCCCGGACCTTCCCCTTCATGACTTCGTAGGAGGACCCGGGCTCGCTCGTGTGAAAGCCGAGGCCGCCACCCTTCGTGATGTCGCGGGCCCCGAGGTTCGACGTCATGATCAGGACCGTGTTCTTGAAGTCGATGACCCGGCCATAGTTGTCGGTGAGGTGTCCCTCGTCCAGAACCTGGAGGAGGAGATTGAATACATCGGGGTGGGCCTTCTCGATCTCGTCGAGGAGAACGACCGAGTAGGGCCGGCGCCGCACCGCCTTCGTGAGGGTCCCCGAGTCCTCGTACCCGACGTAGCCCGGAGGAGCCCCGATGAGCCTCGACACGGAGAACTTCTCCATGTACTCGCTCATGTCCACCCGGATGAGGGCTTCCCTGTCGGCAAAGAGGAATTCGGCCAGGGCCCGAGCCAGCTCCGTCTTCCCGACCCCGGTGGGGCCGGAGAAGATGAAGGAACCGATGGGGCGCTTCGGGTCCTTGAGACCGGCCCGGCTGCGTCGAATGGCCCGGGAAATGGCCTCGATGGCATCCTGCTGCCCCACCACCCGCTTGTGGAGCTCGTCTTCCATCCGGACGAGGCGCTCCGTCTCGGCCTGCCGGAGCCGGGTCACGGGGATCCCGGTCCAGCGCGAGACGATGAAGGCCACGTCTTCGGGCTCGATCTCGGGGCGGTGCTTCTTCCGCTCCCCTTCCCACTCCTCCTGCCGGGCACGGATCCGACCCTGGATCTCGCGCTCCTCGTCGCGGAGTTCGGCAGCCCGCTCGAAGTCCTGGTCACGAATGGCCGCTTCCTTCCGCTCGGAAACGGCGGAGAGCTCTTCCCGGAGTTCCTCCATGTCCGGTGGGGGCACCTGGGCCGCAATCCGGGCTCGGGCCCCGGCCTCGTCGATGACATCGATGGCCTTGTCGGGCAGGAACCGGTCCGTGATGTAGCGGTCCGAGAGCCGAGCCGAGGCCTCCAGCGTGTCGTCGGGAATCGTGACCCGGTGGTGATCCTCGTAATGGCCCCGGAGCCCCTTGAGGATCTCCACCGTCTCCTCGATGGCGGGGGGGTCCACAATGACGGGCTGGAAGCGTCGCTCCAGCGCCCCGTCCTTCTCGATGTACTTCCGGTACTCGTTCAGGGTGGAGGCCCCGATGCACTGCAGTTCACCCCGGGCCAGGGCCGGCTTGAGCATGTTGGAGGCATCGATGGCCCCTTCCGCCGCTCCGGCACCCACCAGGGTGTGCAACTCATCGATGAAGAGGATCACCGTCTGGTTCTGGGAGATCTCGTTCATCACCGCCTTGAGCCGTTCCTCGAACTGCCCCCGGTACTTCGTGCCGGCGATGACGGCGGCCATGTCCAGAGCCAGGACCCGGTGGTCCTTCAGGGCCTCCGTGATCTCGCCCCGGGCGATCATCTGGGCCAGCCCTTCCACGATGGCCGTCTTCCCCACCCCGGGCTCGCCGATGAGCACGGGGTTGTTCTTCTTCCGGCGGCAGAGGATCTCCACCACCCGCTCGATCTCCTTGGCCCGACCAATCGTGGGGTCGAGCTTCTGCTGTCGGGCGAGGTCCGTGAGGTCACGGCAGAAGTGGTCCAGCGCCGGGGTCTTGGACTTCTTGTCTCCCTTCCCGGACGAGGAACCCCCGCTCCCCGTCCCCGAACCACCGATCCCTGCGGGCTCGGACGGGCCGGCGGAGGCATCCGTTCCGAGGACCTTGAGCGTCTCGGCCCGGGCCTCTTCCAGGGAGATTCCCACCGCATTCAGGACCTGGGCAGCGATCCCCTTCTCCTCGCGGAGGAGGCCGAGAAGAAGGTGCTCCGTGCCCACGTAGGAGTGGTCCAGCTCGCGGGCCTCCGTCATGGCGAACTCAAGCACCTTCTTGGCCCGGGTCGTGTACGGAAGCTCCCCCAGGGCAATCGTGGCCTTTCCGGGGCGGACGCTCTCCTCGATCTGCTCGTGGATCTGGTCCAGATCGGCGTTCAGATTCGTGAGGACGGCGGCGGCCACGCCCTCTCCCTCCCGGATCAGCCCCAGGAGCACATGCTCCGTCCCCACGTAGTCGTGCTGGAGTCGGATGGCTTCGTCCCGGGCCATGGCCAGGACCTTCCGGACGCGGTCGGTGAAGTTGTATTGCATCGGTTCCTCAGAGGCACCCGTGGGAGTGGACCGGAATCCCGGTCACCCCGGGGAGGCGGACGGGGGGGAGGAGGGCGGTTCTCCCTCCTCGTCCACCCGTCCCTCGTCCAGAAGGATCCGCCGCACGAAGGTCGCCCGGTGGGCGTCCTCCTCCGCGGCGGGGAGTTCCCGGCCGGCCGCCTCTTCCAGATGCGCCGGCTGGGAGAACATCATGATCTTGTTGAGCGGATATACACGGAGCCCGGGGAGGAGTTTCAGGCTCGCGCCGAGGCGGACGCCGCTCAGGAGGTTCATCACCTCCTCGAAGGATAGACTCCGTGCATGGCGAAGTAAACCATAGGCTCGCCAGACCTTGTCTTCCGTCACTGCCCCGGCGTCGCGGAGGAGGATGTGGCGGGCCCGAAGCTCGTACCCGATGACCTGCCGCACCACCCCGTCCAGGTGATCCACCAGGTCCTCCTCCGTCTTCCCCAGGGTGGTCTGGTTCGAGAGCTGGAAGAAGTTGCCCACCACCTCCGACCCTTCTCCGTAAAGCCCCCGGAAGGTGAGTCCGATCTGTCCCAGGCCGTGAAGCACCTTCCCGATCTCCTTCGTCAGGACGAGGCCGGGGAGGTGGAGGAGGACGGAAGCCCGGAGCCCCGTCCCCACATTCGTCGGACAGCTCGTGAGAAAGCCGAACTCGGGGTGCCAGGCGTACGGCAGGTGCTCGCCCAGTTCCTCGTCGAGGAGGTCCACCTGGTTCCAGGCTTCCCGGAGATCGAGGCCCGAGGTGAGGGCCTGGATCCGGAGATGATCCTCCTCGTTGACCATGATGGAGAGGGGCGATGCGGGAGGGAGGAGGACGGCACTCCCTCCGGAGGGCCCCCTCCCCTTCGCTTCCTCCCCGAGGAGTTCCCTCGAGACCACGCGCCGTTCGAGGAGAAGGCGCCGGTCCCGGGGGGAGAGGCGCTCCATCTCCCGGATCCGTGCGCCAGCCAGAAGGCTCACCTGGGGCCCGACCTCGGCCACACGATTCAGAACGGCTCCCCGATCCTGGGTTCGGGCCCGCGACCCGAAGGCGAGCCCCTGGAGATTCCGGGCCAGCCGGATCCGGGTGGAGAGGACGATGTCTGCGTATTCCCCGGACGCGGAGAGCCAGTCCAGCCCGGCGTCCTGGACTTCGCCCTCCCCTCCGGGGTCCTCTCCGCAATCCCCGGAGGGCGTGGGCGCCGAAGTCATCCCTCGCCCCCTTCCTGGAGTACACGGATGGTGTCGCGAAGCTCGGCGGCGCGCTCGAAGTCCTCCAGTTCGACGGCCCGGGCCAGCTTCCTCCGAAGCCCCTCCAGCCGCTTGCCCCGCTGGGAAGCGGTGGGATCCGGGGGCAGGTGGACCTTTCCGACGTGTTGAACCGCGCCCTGGACCCGGTTCAGAAGGGGGCGGAGCTGGACCTCGAAGGTGGTCCAGCAGTGGGGGCACCCCAGGCGCCCCGACTCCTTGAAGTCACGGAGGGAGAGACCGCAATAGGCACAGGGGGCCGGAACCCCCCGGGCTCGGGCCGGCGAGGGACCCTCGCCTCCCGCGCCCGTTTCACTCCCCTCCCCCGTCCCGAGCTTGGCCAGGACCCCGGCAAGCAGGAAGTTCTCGGGGACTTCGGGGCTCTCGACCCCCTGCGCCGCCGCGCACTCGGAGCAGAGGTGAAGGGTTCGGGTCTCGTCGTCCTCCACCTGCGTCAGGTGGACGACGGCCTCCTGCTCTCCACACGACTCGCACTTCATCCGGTCTCTTCCTCCTGGGCCCCTTCGTCGGCTCCTGCGGAAGCAGGGGTCTCCGGGACCACCCCGGACCGAGGACCATCGGGAGACAGAACCCCGCTCCGGAGGGCGAGGATCCGATCCGCTCGACCGGCCAGCTCCCGGTTGTGGGTCACGAGGACGAGGGCCAGTCCCTGGTCCTCCCGGATCCGGAAGAGGAGGTCGTGGAGCCCCTCGCTCGTCTCCGGGTCCAGGTTTCCGGTGGGTTCGTCGGCGAGGAGGAGGGGGGGCTCGTTCACCAGGGCCCGGGCCACGGCCACCCGCTGCTGCTCCCCCCCGGAGAGCTGCCACGGGCGATGCCCCAGGCGGCCCTCGAGCCCGACCGCCCGAAGGAGGACTTCTGCCCGGTCCCGGGCCTCCCGGGGATTCATCCCCCCGACAAGGGCCGGCATGGCGGCATTCTCCACCGCCGTGAACTCCCGGAGCAGGTGGTGGAACTGGAAGACGAACCCGACCCGGCGGTTCCGGAGTCGCGCGAGGGCATCGCGCCCCAGCCCCTCCACCGGATCCCCCGAGAGGCGAACATGCCCCCGGGTCGGTCGGTCCAGCGCCCCCAGAATGTGGAGAAGGGTGGACTTCCCCGAACCGCTCTGCCCCACGATGGCCACCGCCTCCCCCCGCCGGACCTGGAGATCCACCCCGCGCAGGATCTCGAGGCTCCGTCCCTCCGCCACCTCGTACGCCTTCTGGACCCCCCGGGCCTCCAGGGGAAAGGGCTCCGCGGAGGCTCCGGCCGGGACAGGCTCCGCCGAGGATCCGGCTGAAAGGGGCTCCGCCGAAGATCCGCCCGGGAAGGGCCCCGCCGAGGATCCGGCTGGAAGGGGCTCCGGCGAGGATCCGCCCGGGAAGGGCCCCGGCGAGGATCCGGCTGAAAGGGGCTCCGCCCGGCTTCCCTCCGGTTCACGCCCTCCTCCCCCGCCCCTCTCGACCCGCCCCGGCTCCCCCACCCCTTCGCCGCCCCTACTCATGGCGGATCGCCTCCACCGGCTCCAGGCGCGCTGCCTGCCGGGCCGGGTAGAGGGTGGCGAGAAGGGCAATGAGAATGCTCCCCACCACGATCATCCCCACGTCCCCCGGGTTCACCGTCACCGGAAGGCGCTCGATGAAGTAGACGTCCGGGGGAATGGAAATGGGCTGATAGGTGTCGAGGAACCAGCAGAGGACCAGGCCGAAGAAGGTCCCGAGAATCGTGCCGAGGACGCCGATGGAGAGCCCCTGCAGAAGGAAGATCCGCAGCACCCCGGAGTCGCTCATCCCCATGGACTTGAGGATCCCGATCTCCGCCGTCCGGTCCACCACCACCATGACGAGGGTGCTCACGATGTTGAAGGCAGCCACGATCACGATGAGGAAGAGGATGATCCCCATGGCCAGCTTCTCGAGCTGGAGCGCGGCAAAGAGGGGGGCGTTCTGCGAAATCCAGGTATCGGCGAAGTAGCGGGGCCCCAGCCGCTCCAGGATCGAGCCGGCGGTGGCCGTGGCCTCCCAGGGGTCGGCCACCCGCACCCGGAGCCCCGAGACCCGGTCCGTGGCCCGAAGACCGAGGATCGTCTGCACCTCCTCGAGGGGGGCGTACATGTTCTTGATGTCGAACTCGTACATCCCCGTGTCGAAGGTCCCCGTGACCTCGAAGGAGCGGGTAAAGGGGGTGGCGTATCCGAAGGGGTTCGTCCCCACGTTCTCGAGGGAGGCAATGGTGAGGGTGTCGCCGGTAAGAATCCCCATTCGGGTGGCCAGCCGCCCCCCCACCACAACGGGGGGAAGGCCCGAATCCGTCCCCTCCAGCGCCAGAACCCCCAGGCGAATGGCCTCCTCCATCTCCGTCACCGCCTCCTCGGGGGTGCCCTCGAGGGAGACGCCGTACAGGTCGGCGGTCTGCACGTAGTCGGCGGTCCGGAGGACGGCCACCTGGGTGAGGATGAAGGGGGCCGCAGCCTCCACCCCGGGCACGGTGAGCACCGTGTCCATGAGGTTTCGCCACTCCGACATGCGAAGGGAGCCGCCCGTCTCGAGTACGATGACGTGCGGGGTGGACTCCAGGATCTTCTCCCGGAGTTCGTCCTGCATCCCGTTCATCACCCCGAGGACCACGTTGAGGGCGGTGACCCCCACGGTGATCCCGCCCAGGGCGATCCAGGTAATGAAGGAGAGGAACCGCCCCTTCTTCCGGGAGGCCAGGTACCGGCGGGCCAGGAACCAGTCCAGGCGCATCAGCCCGCACCTCCCCCGCCCTGCCCCGGGAGCTTCCCGCCTTTCGCCGAAAGGCGCATCCCGCCCTGCGCCGGAATCCCCACCCCTCCCCGCGCCGCCACCCGCTCCTTCCCGGTCGCCGCCCGGCGCCTCCCTCTGCGGGCCGCTTCGTGCATGCCGACCCCGGTCACCCGCCCCCCTCCCCCGGTCGGAGGGTGGGGAAGAGAACCACGTCCCGAATGGAAGGGGAGTCGGTCACCAGCATGGCCAGACGGTCGATCCCGATCCCCACCCCCCCGGTGGGGGGCATCCCGTATTCCATGGCCCGGAGGTAGTCCTCGTCAATGGGATGGGCCTCGTCATCTCCTGCCTCCCGGGCCCGTCCCTGGGCTTCGAAGCGGCGCCGCTGGTCCAGGGGGTCGTTCAGCTCGGAGAAGGCGTTGGCGAGTTCACGCCCGAGCACGAAGAGCTCGAACCGCTCGGTAAGGCGGGGGTCCCCCCGGTGGTGCTTGGCCAGGGGAGAAAGCTCCACCGGGTAGTCCACCACGAAGGTGGGCTGGACGAGCTTCGACTCCACCAGGGCCCCGAAGAGCTTGTCGAGGAGACGGCCCCGGCTTGCGCCCTCGAGCCCCGTCTCTCCCAGCGCCCGGGCGCGCTGGAGGAGTTCGGCGTCGTCCATGGCCATGACATCGGCCCCCAGCGCCTCGTTCAGCGCCCCCACGAAGGGAAGGCGCCGGAAGGGGGGTCCGAAGTCCACCGACTTCCCCTCCACCTCGAGAACCTCCCCCCCCGTGACCGCGGTCACCACGTGTCGGAGGAGGGCCTCCACCCCCTGCATCATCTCTTCGTAGTCGGCAAAGGCCTGGTAGTACTCGAGCATGGTGAACTCCGGGTTGTGGGTCCGATCGACCCCTTCGTTCCGGAAGTCCTTCCCGATCTCGTACACCCGCTCGAACCCCCCCACGATGAGCCGCTTCAGGTAGAGCTCGTCGGCGATCCGCAGGTAGAGCGTCGTGTCGAGGGCGTTGTGGTGCGTGGTGAAGGGCCGGGCCGCCGCCCCCCCGTAGAGGGGCTGGAGGACGGGCGTTTCCACCTCGAGAAAGCCGCGATCGTCCAGAAAGCCCCGAATGGCCCGGATCATGGCGGCGCGCTTCACGAAGATCTCCCGTACCTCCGGGTGAACGGCCAGATCCGCGTACCGCTGCCGGTACCGGGTCTGCCGGTCGGCGAACCCCGAGTGGACGATTCGCTCCCCCGTCTCCGGATCCTTCTCCTCCTTTCCGAAGGGGAGGGGCCGAAGGGACTTGGAAAGGAGGGTCCACTCCCGCACCTGGACCGTGACCTCCCCGGTCCGGGTGCGAAAGAGGGGGCCCTCCACTCCGATCCAGTCGCCCTGGTCCAGGAGCTCGAGATCCTGGAAGGAGGCCTCGCCCAGGGTGTTCAGACGAAAGTAGAGCTGGAGGCGGCCTGCACCGTCTTCCACATGGGCAAAGGCGCTCTTTCCATGACTGCGCCATCCCACGATTCGGCCGGCGATCCGCACGGGCGGGGTTTCGCCTTCTTCGAGAAGGGTGCCTGCGCCTTCCTCCGCCTGGAAGTGTTCCACCGCCGCCAGGGTGGAGTGACTCCGGTCATAGGCATAGGCGTAGGGCGCGATTCCCCGTTCCTCGAGACGCGCCAGCTTCTCCCTCCGGTGGCGGAGGAGCTGGCTCAGCTCCTCGTTGCTGGAATCCGTCATGCCGTGGTCTGGGCTCCGAACTTCTTGAGATAGGCTTCGATGAGCTCGTCCAGGTCACCGTCCATGACCTTGTGGACATCGGTGAGCTTGAACTCGGTGCGATGGTCGTTCACCATCGTGTAGGGCTGGAAGACGTAGCTCCGGATCTGACTCCCCCACCCGATGTCCGACTTCGTGGCCTCGATGGCCTGCCGTTCCTTCTCCCGAGCCTCCATCTCACGCTCGTAGAGGGCGGCCCGGAGCATCTTCATGGCCGTCGACTTGTTCTTCGTCTGGGATCGCTCCTTCTGGCAGGAAACGACGATCCCCGAGGGAAGGTGGGTGATCCGGATGGCCGAGTCCGTCTTGTTCACATGCTGCCCCCCCGCGCCGGAGGCCCGGAAGGTATCGATCCGGAGGTCCGAGGGATCGATCTCCACCTCCACGTCGTCGTCTTCCACCAGGGGGTAGACGAAGACCGAGGCGAAGGAGGTATGGCGCCGGGCCTGGGAGTCGAAGGGAGAGATGCGCACGAGCCGGTGCACCCCCTTCTCCGCCTTCAGGTAGCCGAAGGCCGAGGCTCCGCGGATCTCCAGCGATGCGCTCTTGATCCCCGCCTCCTCGCCGGGGTGGATGTCGAGAAGCTCGACTCCGTACCCCTGCCGCTCCGCCCACCGCTGGTACATCCGCATGAGCATCTCGGCCCAGTCCTGGGATTCGGTCCCCCCGGCCCCGGACTGGATGGTAAGGATGGCCTCCATGTGGTCGCTCTCGCCCTGAAGCATGGTCTTGAGTTCGAGGGCCTCCACGGCCCGCTCCAGCCGATCCCGCTCTCCCCCCCACTCCCCTTCCAGCTCGGGGTCGGGCTCCTCCTTCAGGAGCTCGGCGAGTTCGACGAGCTCGGCACCCTTCTCCCGGGCCGCCGCCCAGGGCTCGGTCCACCCCTTCAGGCGACTCAACTCCGTCATGACCTCCCGGGCCGCCTCCGGGCGATCCCAGAAGTCGGGGGAGGTCATCCGTGCCTCGAGTTCCTCGACGCGCTGCTCCTTGAGAGCGAGGTCAAAGGAACCCCCTTAGGTCATCGACCCTTTGAAGGAGTTGGCGCACGTCCGCAAGCTGGTCCGCGTTCATGGAAATTCCGGGAGGGAAAGAGGAAGGAGGTGGCGACGGGAAGGGGAGAGATGCCAGGGCGGAGGATGCGAAGGTGCGGGGAGGGTGGAGCGACGGGGGAAGGCGCTCGTCCGGCCCGATGCGGGCCACGTGGAGCCCGGATCCGCCGGACGGAGACCCCGCACCCCCGCGACCGGGTCCGGCCCCGCCCCGGGGCCGTTCCTCCCCGGCGTCAAGCCTTTGAAGATACTCGGAGTGCGGGGACGACTCAACGCATCGAGGACCCGAGGGCAGCGCGTTCCGGCCCCGGGCAGGGCTTCCTGCCGAGGGGTCGGGCGAGGCACAGCGAGGGGGCCGACGCGGAGGGGATGGGGTTTCGGGGACCTGGGCACCCGGGTCGGCGAGGTGCAGCGAGGAGGTGTCCGCGGAGAGGGTGGGGTTCCGGGGACCTGGGCACCCGGGGACCGGGACCCGCGTCCGGGTGCATCCGGAACGAGGGCCCCGGGGGGGCCTCCCCCGTCCCGGTTCAGGCCGGCGGATCCTCGTATGGATACCCCGGTCCATGAAAGAGGACCTCCCCCCGGGCAAGCACCTCGTTCAGGGCATCCACGAAATGATCCGTCGACCCGGCGAGTTCGGCGCCCACCTGGTCCACATACTCCTCCCAGGACTTCTCGATCTCCTCCCGGAAGTCCTCCACCAGCGTCCCGCCCTTTCGGGCATCCGCGTAGCGTGCCGGGTTGTAGGTGATCATGTCGGAGGCAAGGACCCGGGCCAGCCGACGGGCCCGGTCCGATGGATCGCGGGAGCCGAAGCGGGCGGCTCCCGCGGCAACACCCGTCCGTCCGCCTCCCCCAATTCCCCCGGGAACCCCCAGCGCCCTGGGACGCGCCGTGGAGGGAGGGGGTCCCGGATCGGGGGCAGGGGCCGGCGGGGGAGGGTCGGAGGCCCGAGGCGAGGAGGCAGGCGGCGCAGGGGAGGAGGCGTCTGCCGGGGCATCCCAGGAGGTGATCGCGGGGTCCGACGGCGCGTCCGGAGCGTCGGACGCTTCGCGGCCCTTCGCCTCCGCCTCGGCCTCGACCTCTCCGCGATCCGTCGTGGCAGCCCCGGCCGCATCCTCCGCCCCGGAGGCCCCCTTCCCCCCTTCCGCGAGGGCTTCCACCACGACCGCATCCTCGGAAATGGTCTCGGTGACCTCCTCGATCACGGTCTCGGTCACTTCCACTTCGGTCATCCCCTCGACCCGGCGCTCGGGTGCCCTTTCCTCCGTGACCGCCTCGCCCGCACCCTGGCTTCCGGGAGCAGAGACCGGGAGAACCGGGGCCAGGGGGAGCCCGTCGGGCCGCAGGATCGGGAAGGTTCGAAGGCAGGCGGAGCAGATGGCCAGAATCCCCTGGGGAGGGATCCGGAGCGGGTCGACGGGAAACACCGAACCGCAGGAGGGGCAGGCGACCTCCAGGGCCTTCACCACCGGCTCCGTTGCAAGGTCCGACATCGGGGTTCCTTCCTTTCGTAGGGGCAGGTCAGCCGCGGATCGGGCGCGGATCCGGGCGGGTGGGTGTCAGCGCAGGCGCAGGTCAGGCCGCGGGGGCTCCGCTTCGGGTGCGAGGCGGTTCGGTCGTGGCCCGCATCAGGGGAGAGGCTCGACCGACGGGTTCGTTCCCCTGGCCGCCGGGGCCGGGGCCTCGGTCTCGGGCTCCCCGCCATGGCGTCGATCCACCACGTAGACCGACCCCGGGAGGGTCTTGGCATACGCCTTCATCTCTCCCGCCCTCGAACTCACCTGAGCGGGGTGCCGGAAGGCATGCGCCAGATTCGTCACCACCCCGATGGAAAGGGTCATGAGGGGAACCCGGTGGAGCGTTCCCCGACGATCCCGGCCCAGAAAGTACCCTGCGTCCCGATCGGACTGGGAGTACTGGTACGGCATGATCTCGTCGAAGAGTTCGATGATCTCCTCGCACACCATCTCCATCCGGTCCAGGGGAACGGTGAATACGAAGTCATCCCCCCCGATATGCCCCACGAACCCCCCGGGGGCAAGTCCCCGGACCAGGTCCCGAAGCACGAGGGAAACGAGGTAGATGACCCGGTCGCCCCGGTTGTACCCGTACCGATCATTGAACTCCTTGAAATGATCGAGGTCTGCGTAGCAGAAGGCGAAGGGATCTCCCCGCTGGATCCGGGCCATGACATCCCGCTCGATCTGCGGGGTCCCCGGAAGCCGGGTCGTGGGGTGCACCGAAACGTCCCGCAGCGCCCGCCGGAGAAGGAGGTCCAGGCGGAGCTCCGCCTCGGCCTCCCCGCGGCTCAGCGCGATCACCTCGTCCGCGCCTCGCTCCAGGGCCCGGGGAATCATCCCCTCATGGCCTTCCGGGAGAAGGACGGCCACGGGAAGGATGGCGGTGAAGGCATCGGACTTGACCCGGGTGCAGAGGTCGAGGGCCATGTCTCTTCCATCGGGCGACCCCGAGGTCACGACCAGGGCCGACGGGAGGCCCCGGTTGATGCGGTGCAGGACCTCGTCGGCCCCCGAAACGGGTACAAGCAGAATCCCCCGCGCTGCAGCGAACCTGCGGAGGAACTCCGGGGGCTCGGCCCCGGACCCGTCGAGAAAGAGGACCGTCCATTCGGCGGCCATGTAGAATCGCGACTCCTGCACCGAAAGAGGTTGGAGATTGAAACGAACCCAAAACGGTAGGCGAGGGGGGCAGGCAAGTCAAACGGCTCAACCACGACCGACCCCTCCCCGTGCGGCTCCCCTACCCCGATCGACGGCCTTTTCTCCCTCCCTTCCTCCCCCCTTTCTGCCGGCCCCGGGGCTCCGGGCGCCGGGGTCCTCCCTTCCCCTTTCCGGGCTCCCCCGGAGACCCGCCTTCCAGGAGGAGGAAGTCGATCTGGCGTTCCTCCTTGTCAGCCCGGGCCACCCGGACCCGGACCCGGTCCCCGATCCGGAACCGGCGGCCGTTGCGTTCCCCCACGAGGGCATAGGCCTCCGGGAGGAAGGCGTAGTAGTCATCGCCGAGCGTGCTCACATGCACGAGTCCCTCCACGAAGACTCGGTCCAGGAGGACAAAGAAACCGAAGGCCGTGACCCCGGCGATCGTTCCCTCGAAGTCATCTCCAAGGTGCCGGTGCATGTACTCGATCTTCTTCATCTCGATGGAGTCGCGCTCGGCCTGCTGCGCGACCCGCTCCCGCTCGCTGGCCCGGTCGCAGATCTCCCCGATGGACTCGGATCGGGTCCGGGAGGGCGCCCCCCCATCCACCAGAACCTCCTTCACGATCCGGTGGACCACCAGGTCCGGATAGCGGCGGATGGGCGAGGTGAAATGAAGGTAGGCCCGGGAAGCGAGACCGAAGTGCCCCTCGTTGCCAGGGGCGTAGCGAGCCCGGCTCATGGAGCGGAGGATCACGGTGGAGACGAGCTGTTCCTCCGGCTTCCCCCGCACCCGCTCCAGCACGGCCTGAAGCTGACTGGGCTTCACCCCGTCGCCGGGGCGGCCCGGTGACATCCCCATGGGCCCGAGAAACTGGCGCAGCTCTTCCAGCCGGTCTTCCGGGGGAGGCTCGTGGATGCGAAAGGGGAGGGAGATCTTCCGCTTCACCGCGTCCCGCGCCACGAGCTCGTTGGCGAGCACCATGAAGTCCTCCACGAGACGGTGGCTGTCGAGCTGAACCACCCGCTGGATGTCGATGGGAACGCCCTCGGCATCGAGGACCACCCGGGCCTCCGGAAGGTCGAAGTCCAGGGAACCCCGCGCCTCCCTCTGGCGGCGAAGCGCCTTGGCCATCTCGTGGAGGCGGCGCACGACCCCGTCCACCTGCGCGGAGACCGACCCCTTCTCCTCGAGGATCCCCTGCACCTGCTCGTAGTGGAGTCCGTGCCGGCACCGGATGAGGGAGCGGGCGTAGCGGTGCGCCCGAACCTCGCCCTGAGGGGAGAGGCGAACGAGCAGGGACAGGGCGAAGCGATCCTCCCCCTCCCGAAGGGAGCAGAGGTCCGAGGAGAGGAGATGGGGGAGCATGGGGACGACCTGGTCCACGAGATAGACACTGGTGCCCCGCCGCAGCGCCTCCAGGTCCAGGGGGGAGCCTTCCTCCACGAAGTGGGAAACGTCGGCAATGTGGATCCCCACCTCCACATCCCCTCCTTCCAGCTCCTCGAGCGAGAGGGCGTCGTCGTGGTCCCGGGCCGTTGCCGGGTCGATGGTGAAGGCGAAGAGATGCCTCAGGTCTTCCCGGTCACCGGGCTCCCGGCTCCGGGCGGCCGCAGCTTCCGCAGCCTCTTCCACCTCCTCGGGAAAGGCACGGGGCAGGCCGTGCCCGTGGAGGATGGCGAGCACGTCGACCCCGGGCGCCTCCATGGGCCCCAGGACCTGTTCCACCTCCCCCACCGCGTTTCGCCGGGAATCTCCGAATTGCTGGATGCGGACGACCACGATGTCACCCGCCTTCGCCTCGCCCTCCCCTCCATGGGGAATCAGAATGTCCCGCCCGACGCGGCGGTCGAGGGGAGGGGCGAACCCGAAACGCTTCGTGCGCTGGTAGCGGCCCACCACGGTGGGGCGGCCGCGCTCCAGGATCTTGACCACCCGGCCCACCGGATTTCGCCCGGTCGGTCGAGCCTCGATCCGGACGGCCACCCGATCCCCGTCCATGGCGCTCTCGAGGTGACGCGCCGAGACGTACACATCCATGCTCCGGGGGTCCTCCGGGTGGAGGAAGGCATCCCCGGAGCGCACCACCTGGAGGGTGCCTACCACGAGGTGGATCTCGGAGGGCACCGCGTAGCGCTGGGCCCGGTTCCGGTACAGGGCGCCCTCCTTCTCCCAGACCCGAAGTCGATCGCGGAAGTCCCGGTAGCGTTCGGTGGGGACGTCCAGTTCCCGGGCCAGCTCCTTTGCCTTGAGGGGTCCACGGGTAGAGGCCTGGAGCGCCTCATGCACGGCCTTCAGGGGGGGAATGGGGGGGAGCGCTGAGGGCATGGAAGGGGTGGGCTGGAGGAAGGAGGTTCGGAAGAGGATCAGAACCGGACAGCGAGCGTCAGGTGCACGGGCTCCTGCTGGGACTGGATGGCCCCCCGGGTGAGGGCGCGGGCCAGCGCCAGTTCGAACCGGTCGTACCGGATTCCGAAGCCGGCGCCCCCTCCCTCGAGCCCCGATTGCCGGATGAGGGCATAGCCACCGCGCACGAAGATCTGGTCGGCACTTCCGGCCGAAAACTCGGCTCCGAGGAGGAGGGCCGGTGACCCCGGATCCCGGATCCGGTCCTCCATGTCGAGGAGAAGGACAAGGGAGAGGCGCTCCCCCTCGATGTCGGCCGTCCATGGCTCCCAGGCCGCGCCCAGCCGGTACCGGGCCGGGAGCGATTCGCGGGTTCCGCTGGCCCGGTTCCGGAGCCCCGGCCCCAGGTGGCGAAGGCTGGCCCCCAGGTCGAGGGGGAAGGCGGAGAGGGGGCGGAACCGACCGCCCAGGTCCAGCGCCCAGGTGGAGGCCAGCACCTGGCCCTCGGGGCATTGCCCCCGGCATCCGATCTCGAAGCGGAGGTACTTCACGTTCATCCCCAGGTCGAGACGGGAGCCGAGGGGAAGGGCGGCGGTGAGAAGGCCGGTATGGTTCCGGTTCGTGAAGGAACCCAGCACGTTGCCTTCGGCATCCGTCAGGTCCAGGGTTCCCTCGTCCAGGAGTTGATAGGCGACCCCGATCCCCCCGCGTCTTCCCCCCTGATGCAGGTTCAGGGCGAGGGCCTCCCCCGTGATGTGCTCCCCCCGGGTGAGGAGAAAGGTCCGCTCCTCGACCCGGGCAAGGCCTGCCGGGTTCCACCAGGCGGCCTCGCTCGACACGAGGGCGGAAACGGCCCCCCCAAGGGCCACGCCGCGCCCACCGGTGGGAAGGAGGACAAAGGACGCCCCTTCCTGGGTGAGGGTGCCCTCGGACCCTGACTGTGCCGCGAGCGGGCCCGGACCGAAGAGCCCCCCACAGGCCAGGAGCACGACCGGAACAAGCCACCCCCGCCTCCTTCCAGGCCCAGCGCCCGGGTCCATCCCCGCCCGCCTCCGACCCGCCCGCCTCCGACGACACCTCCTCTCCCCCTTCCTCACCCTTCCTCCGGCACCGGAAGGCCCATGCGGCGAAGCTCACCCTTCTTCTTCCTCCACCGCGGAAGCACCTTCACCCAGAGCTCGAGGTAGACGGGCTCCCCCAGAAAGGCCTCGATCTTCTCCCGGGCCCTGGTTCCGAGTTCCCGGATCGTCGCGCCTCCCTCCCCCACCAGGATCCCCTTCTGCGAGGCACGTTCCACATGGAGGTGCACCTGGATGTAGGTGCGCCGTCCACCCTCGCCCCCGGAGCCCGCCTCGCGGTACTCCTCCACCCGGGGGAGGACGGACCAGGGAATCTCCTCCCGGAAGGACTCGAAAATCGTCTCGCGAACGAGTTCGGCCACGAAGAACCGCACTGGCGCCGTGGCCACCTCCTCCTCCGGGTAGAGAAACGGACCGGCCGGAAGCGACCGCTCGAGGGCCGCCAGCAGCGCCGGAACCCCCTCCCCGCGGGGGGCGGAGAGGCGGAGTGCCTCGGTGCCAAGAGCCTCCCGTGCCCATCGTTCCTCCCGCTCCACCGCCTCCTCGGAGGCCGCGTCCACCTTGCTCACCGCCACGACCCGAGGGACGTGGGAAGGCGCTCGCGCGACGGCCGCTGCGACGAGTTCCCGGGCCGCCTCATCGGCCGCGCGGGTCGGATCGAGAAGAAGGAGGAGGACATCGGCTTCCTGGACCCCGCGGGCCACCGCCTCAAGGAGGGCGCGGTGAAGCCGGTCGGCCGGATCGGAGAGGAGGCCCGGGGTGTCCACGAAGACCATCTGTGCCCGATCGGTGGTGAGGATCCCGCGCACCGGAACCCAGGTGGTCTGCGCCTTGGGCGAGACAATGCTCAGGGTCTGACCCACCAGGGCGTTCATCAGGGTGGACTTCCCGGCATTCGGACGCCCCAGAATGGCCACGAAGCCCGCCCGCGTCCCGTCCGGCGGCGCAAAGCCCGCCCCCCGGTCCCTCCCCTCGTTCGCCTCGCCTTCCCCCTGCATGATCCCCCATTGGTTTCCACGGGTTGCACCTCCGATGGCCAGCCCCCGGAGGGCCCCAGCCTGGTCCCCGGAAGATAACGCAAAGACACCCCCCTGCGGGTGGTCCGGGTTGGGACGCACCTGCAGGGGGGTGTCTGGATGTGAGGTCGGCGGCGACGTACTCTCCCACCGGGCTTCCCCGGCAGTAC